>JAMHWF010000078.1:0-3100 GCA_035911095.1 Ideonella sp.
CGTGGACCTGGCGTTTCTCGACGGCGTCTCAACGGCGCGAGAGGTGACCGACATCTCAGGGCGCGGGGTCGGCATGTCCGCGGTCCAGGCTGCCGTGCGCCGCCTCGGGGGGCAACTCGCCGTCACGTCCGCGCGCGGCCGCGGAACCGCCATCTCCGTGTCCATCCCCAAGTCGCCCGCCGGCGCGGCTCGCGCCACAGCCGCGCCGGCGCGTTAGCGCGCGGCGACGATGCGGCTGGTCCTCGCCCCGTTTGCCCCGACGAGCACACGCGGCCCGCGCGCGTGGTGGCTCACCTTCTCGCTCACGCGGCGCTGCCAGCCTGCTGCCACGCGGATCGACATCCAGCGGAACTCGACGGGCCCCACGCGGCCCCGGGGCTCAGCGGGAACAGGGGACAGGATCCTGGGTCCCAACCGCTCGCGATCACTCGCGTCTTCGACCCAACCGCGCAACTCCCTCGCGATCCGTGGCAACGTGCGCGCGTGCCTTCGCTGCCGTCGTCCCTCCCGCACATCGTCGACGTCGAGCTGATCCGCGGCGCGGCCGCTGGCCCGGCGCCCGATCTGCTGATCGAGATCCCGCACGGCGCCACGCGCACCTCCGACTACGAGCACTACGCGGCGCAGCTCACCAGCCCGCTGCCGCCGGACCTCGCCGACTTCTTCCACGTCAACACCGACGCCGGCGCGCCCGAGCTCGCGGTCGCCACCGCCCACGCGCTGGTCGCGGCGCAGCCGACGCGCAGCGTCCTCATCCTGCGCTGCCGCGTGCCGCGCACGTTCATCGATTGCAACCGGCAGATCGACGCGTCGCCGGAGGACTTCCGCACCGGCAAGGTCGGCCCCGGGCTGATGCCGTGGATCGCGACCGACGCCGATCGCGCGCTGCTGCGCGCCGCGTTCGACGCCTACGTCGCCACCGTCATGGCGGCCCGCGCTGCGCTAGCCGCCGACGGCGCGATGCTGATGCTGCACACCTACGCGCCGCGCACCGTCGACGTCCAGGTCGATCACGACATCGTCCCCAGCCTGCACCGCGCCTACGCGCCCGACCGCGCCGACACCTGGCCGCTGCGCCCCGCGCTCGACGTCATCGGCAAGACCCTCGACGGCGTCGAGCACGCGCCGCCGGCGGTCGTCGTGGCCCTCACCGCCGCGGCCACCGCGCTCGGCCTCGACGTCGCCGGCGGCGCGACCTATCCGCTGCACCCCAGCACCCAGGCGTACGCCCACGTGCTGGCGATGCCGGGGCGCACGCTGTGCCTCGAGGTGCGCCGCGATCTGCTGGCCGATCCGTGGTCGCCGTTCGCCGAGATGCGCATCGGCGACGCGCAGGTCGCGCGGCTCGCCGCCCCGCTGGCCGAGGCCGTCGCCGCCTGGTGGTAACAAGCCGCCCCGCCCCGGCGCGCCGCGCCGCCCACTCGGATATAGTCGGGGGCTCGTGAAGCTGCTGTTCGTTGCTTCTGAGCTGGCGCCCTTCGCCAAGACCGGCGGGCTGGCCGATGTGCTGGCCGCGCTGCCCAAGACGCTGGCCCGGGCCGGCCACGACGTGCGGGTCGTCGTGCCGCTGTACGACACCGCCAAGCTCGACGGCCTGACCCTCACCCAGGTCGCCGAGCTCACCATCCCGCTCGGCACGCACCGCTATCAGGTGCGGGTGCTGGCGCTGGGCGCCGGGCCCACCATCTACTTCTTGCACTGCCCCGCGCTCTACGCCCGCGGCCGGCTCTACACCCACGACGCCGACGAGCACCGCCGGTTCCTGGCGCTGTCGTACGCCGCCCTCGAGCTGTGCGGCCGGCTCGACTTCGCGCCCGACGTCGTCCACTGCCACGACTGGCAGACCGCGCTCATCCCGCTCTTCCTCAAGACCACCTACGCGCGCGATCGCCACCTCGCCGGCGCCCGCTCGCTGCTCACCATCCACAACCTCAACTACCAGGGCGGGTTCCCCGACTCGATCGGCCCCGACACCAACCTCACCCACGTCGCGCACCTGTTCCATCAGGACCTGCTCAAGGCCGGCCGGGTCAACTTCCTCTTGCAGGGCATCCTCTACGCCGACGGCGTGTCGACGGTCAGCCCCACCTACGCGCAGGAGATCCAGACCCCCGCTCATGGCGCCGGCCTCGACGGCTTCCTGCGCGCGCGCAAGACCACCGTCGTCGGCATCCTGAACGGCGTCGACTACGAGGAGTGGTCGCCCGAGATCGATCGCTACCTGCCCGCGCGTTACTCCGCCGCCGATCGCAGCAACAAGGCCGTGTGCAAGCAGGCGCTGGTCGAGAGCCTCGGCCTGCCCTACGTACCGGGCGCGCCGGTGGTCGGCATCGTGTCGCGGCTCGCCAGCCAGAAGGGCTTCGCCCTGCTCGGCGAGGTGATGCCGGGCCTGCTCCAGCGCAACGGCTTCCAGCTCACCGTGCTCGGCAGCGGCGAGCCCGGCCTCGAGGACATGTTCACGCGGCTGCAGCGAGCGTTCCCGCGCCAGGTCTGCTTCTTCCAGGGCTTCAACAACAAGCTCGCGCACCAGATCGAGGCCGGCGCCGACATGTTCCTGATGCCGTCGCGCTACGAGCCGTGCGGCCTCAACCAGCTGTACAGCCTGCGCTACGGCACCGTGCCGATCGTCCACAAGACCGGCGGCCTCGCCGACACCGTGCGGCCGTGGCACCCGCGCACCCGCACTGGCACCGGCTTCGTCTTCGAGCACCACGACGCCGCCGGCGTGCGCTGGGCCATGCAGGCCGCGCTCGCGACCTACCGCGACCAGCCGGCGTGGGCGCGGCTCGTCGACAACGGCATGGCCGCCGACTTCTCGTGGGAGCGCCAGGCTCGCCGCTACGAGTTCCTGTACGACAAGCTGGTCAGCCGCGACCGTTGATTCCGAGAGAGAGAGCCCCGCCATGCACGTCGTCTTCATCGAGCCGCGGTTCCCCGCCAACCAGAAGCAGTTCATCCGCGCGCTGGCCGAGATCGGCGCGACGATCAGCGCGATCGGCGAGGGCAGCAAGGCGTCGCTCGACGACGACCTCAAGCGCTGGCTGACCCACTACGAGGAGGTCACCAACGTCTGCGACGAGCAGCAGGTGCTGGCCAAGGT
>JAMHWF010000079.1:0-2970 GCA_035911095.1 Ideonella sp.
CTCGCGCTAAGCTGGTGATGCGGGCTTTGACCCGCTAAAACTCACCCACTCACCCCGCAGGGCCCCCGCCAGGCGCGTGCAGCGCTGCCATGTCATCGGGAAGACGACCTCGGCTCAGGGGGGGCCCTTCTGCAGTGCGCTGGGGCCACACTGCAGCGAGGTAGCGACCGACACCGACCAGCCAGTTCAGCCCAGAGGTGCAAAGGCACTTGGACAACTGGCGGGCGGGCGGCGCGACGTGCCCCGGCACGTCAGGGACAGGCACCCGGAGATTGGGGGGAAGGGGAGGGAGGGGCGCAGCCGCCGCAGCGGGGGCCGCGGGCGGTCCGGCGGGTGCCGGGCCCGCCGCAGCCACCGCCGCAGCAGCCGCGGGGGCGGGGGCGCCGCCGCCGTTGCGCTGCTGCTTGTCCTTCTTGTCCTTGCGCGCGGCCGACACGGCGTGGTGCCGGCCGACGTTGCCTCCGACGAGGATGTGGACGAGGTCGTTGCGGCGCGCCGGGTTGCCGAGCCAGCCGTGGACCTTGCTCTTGCGGAGGATGGGGACGATGAAGGTGCCGCGCTGCCGAGCCCACGTCGGGCACTCCAGAAGGAAGTGCGCCAGGTCCTCGGGGCGACGGGCACGGCAGAACGGGCAGCGGTGCTCCCACTGCGCGTCGGTCACCTCGGCGCGGGCGAGGCGCTGGTACGTGTTGAACACGCCTACGCGCATGCGGTTCAGCTGCCACACCATCCACGGCGTAACATCGCGAGCACCGCCCGCCAGGGCAACCCGCCGCGCCTCCGCCGACGTGGCGCTGAGGTTGTAGGTGCGCCAGTTGCGGCCGGCCAGGCTGTTGTCGCGCTTGGCCTCGTTCTCCTCCGCCGCGGCCGCCGTCAGCTTCTTGGCCTCGCCGACGTCGCCTGCGCGGGCGGCGGCCAGCGACTCTCCCGATCGGTCAAGGCGCGAGAGAGCCGCCTCCACGCGGCGCGACCACACGGTCGCCGCCGCCATGGTGGCAGGGGCCGGCGCCTGCAGCAGCGCGCCGATCCACGTGCGCGAGGCGCGCCACTTGGCCGCCGCGCGCGCCGCCGCGACAAGCGAGGCAGCACGGACAGACTTGTAGCACACGGAGCGCCGCACACAGAACAGGGACGAGGTGCGCGGCACACCGAGCACAGTGCACCACACGGTGCTGAGCAGCAGCTCAAGCGGCTTCACCACCTCTACGTTACCGGCCCAGAGCTCCACGCCGAACTTGAGCATGGGCGCGATGAAGGCCTTCACGAGGGTGACGCGCTCGGACAGCGGCAGACGCTTGTCCCTGAGCGCCGGCGTCCACGCCGCCAGCGCTCGCTCGACGGCGGCGGCCTTGGCCTTCGCCATGGCAGCCGTGTCGAGCTGGTTGTTGACCTCGATGCCGAGGTAGCGGTAGGTCGCCACCACGGGCACGTGAGCCGTCGTGCCCGCATACGCGCCCTCGGCAGCGCGCAGGCGCGGTGCTGCGGCCAGCAGCTCCGCGTGGCGCCCCTCCGTGCTCTGCGCGTCGGAGCCGACCACCATGGCGCCGCACTTGGCCGCGCCGATCCGCATGCCGTTGGCGATGCTCCAGCGGCTCGCGCTCTCCAGCAGCTGACCGAGTCCCTCGACGTGCGGCGCCAGGGCCACCACATCGTCAGCGAACTTGAGGTCGCCGATGCGCAGCGCAGCGTGGCCCGCCGCGCAGGGCACGAGCACGCCCCGCTGCTCGCTGAACAGGTCGTTGATGAAGAGGTTGAACAGCAGTGGCGACAGCGGGCACCCCTGGATGAGGCCCCGCCGCACCGGGAAGCTCTCGGTGGCCACGGCGCCCACCGTAGCCTGCGCGTTGTTGAAGCGCAGCGAGCGCTCGATGAAGGTGTACAGCTGGCCCCGCACGCCCTGGCGCCACAGCTTGCGCAGCAGCACGTCGTGCGGCACCGTGTCGTACGCCGCCGCGAAGTCGATGAACAGCAGGTAGGTGGCGAGGCCAGAGCTGCGCCTACGACCGCAGATCTCAGCAGCGTCGCCGCCTGAGCCACCGCCTCCTCGAAGCTGCGGAAGCCAGACTGCCCACGGCTGAGCAACCCCGCCTGCTCCACCGCGGGGCCAAGCCGCCGCAGCACCAGCATCGCCACCAGCCGCGCGACGGCCGACTGGATGCCGATGCCGCGGTAGGACCCCACGAGCGTGCTGTCGCCGCCCTTCTTGGCGACGGGACACAGCCGCACGGTGTGCCAGCTGGCGGTGGCAGCCTTATCGTTGAGGATCTCCCCGTCCATGCTCACATCCTCGCAGAACATCGTGTTACACGCGCGGAGCAGAGCCTCACCGAACGTGTTGGTCTTCCCCTCCTCGCCGCCGATGTCGGCGAGCTGTAGGATCTCCACGGGCACGCCGTCGGGCCCGGGCGCCTTCTGCGGCTTCAGTGCGCGGAGCGCCCCGATCAGCTCCCGCACGGTGAAGGCCGCGTCCAGGGTCGAGCCGTCGGCGCCGCGGAGCTCATCGCGTCTGTGCGGGATATTAGCACACGGGTCGGGCGCGCCGGCGGCCGGCGCGGGCGCAGATCCGATGTGTGCGACGAAGTGTCCTCTCCACACGCGGGCGGCGCCGTGGTGGTCGAGAATCAGGGCGCCGTCCTCGTTCCGGATCGGCACCCCCCTGGCGAGGGCGGCAGCGGGCTTGCCCTCGGGCGAGACGCGCAGGGCAGCGATGTTGTGCCAGTAGGCGCGCCCGCCACCGCGATGCTTTCTGAGCATGTTAATGCGATGGCGCACCGCGGACGCCTGCCGGCCTTCCGCGTCCGCGCGCACGGCCGCCTTGGCGGCCTCGCGCAGCGCACGGTACCGCGCGTTGCAGGCGGCAGCCTCTGCCTCCGTCGCGCTCCGCAGGGCCTTGAACGCTGCGTTGCGTTCGTCAACTACTCTGCGAGCGCGACGCGACAGGCGGAACCCGGACGCAGCGTCGAACTTGCG
>JAMHWF010000080.1:0-2157 GCA_035911095.1 Ideonella sp.
AACGATCCGGCCGGCAGCGCCCGCGTCGACGACCTGCTCCAGGCCGTCGGCAGCTTCGCCCAGGTCGCCGACGCCGCCCGCGTCAGCGTCCACCTCGACAACCCCAAGCGCCGCGCCGCTGCGTTTGCCGCCCTCATGGCGATCTCCGGCCACGACCAGCGCATCGAGGACCCGGAGGATGAGGGCGCGCTCGCCAGCCCCGCCCACGACGACGACGACGACGATGACATCAGCGACGACGACGATGACGATGACGACGATGACATCAGTGACGACGACGACGACGACGGCGCCGCCCCGACGGCCTTCCAGGCCGACTGGGAGAAGAAGCAGCGCCCGCGTCACGACTCGGTGCTCGTGCAGATCGCCGAGGCCGCGCGCCGCCTGTCCGACGACCGCCAGCTGCAAGCGATCGCGCTGCCGCTGCGCTGGGCTCGTAGCAAGGACCTCGACGGCGCCCTCGCCCCGCTGCTGACCTACCCGAAGCCGGAGATCGCCCGCAAGGCGGCCGAGGCGATCGGCTGGCGCCTGCGCAAGCGCGGCGGCCCACCCGAGCCGCTGGTCGCGACCCTCAAGTCGCAGGACGCCGACCTCGCCTTCTACGCCGCCGAGGGCCTCGCGCTCGCCGGTCGCGGCGACGGCGTCAGCGTCCTGCTCACCAGCGTCGACCTGATGCCGGACCTCAACCTGCGCCGCCGCGCGGTGCGGGCCCTCGGCGCCCTCGCCGACATCCGTGCGCTCGACACCCTGCTGCGCTTCGTCAACGAGGACGCACACGCCCTGCAGGACGAGGCCGCCGAGGCGCTCGGTCACATGGGCAAGGTCAGCGAGCAGACGCCGGGCCAGTCCGACAAGATCTTCACCATCCTCGCCAAGCTGGCCGCAGGGGCCGGCACCGCGGCGCAGCGCGCTCTCGTCGGCCTGCGTCACTTCGGTGGTCAGGCGGCGTGGAAGATCATCCGCGAGCGCATCAAGGACGACAACTCGAACGTCCGCCAGAGCGTCGCCCGCCTGCTCGAGTACGACAAAGACCCGCACACCCCGGCGCTCATCGCCGGCCGCCTGCGCGACGAGGGCTACAGCGCGATCGCCACGGCCCTCGCCCACAGCCTGCGCAAGCTGCACGGCGCCGATTCGCTCGAGCCCGACTACGCGTTCTTGCAGGCGCAACAGGCCAACCTCGAGAAGGACACCCTCGAGCGCCTCAAGCAGCGCGGCGACCCGGCGCGACTGCTCGAGCTCATGCCGCGCATCAAGCGGGCCGAGCTCGCCAAGGCGACCGCGCGGCTCTTGCTCACGCGCACGCCGCTGCCGGTCGACGCCGCCGTCGCCCACCTCGGATCGGTGCATCCGTCGGTCGCGGCC
This sequence comes from Ideonella sp., assembly GCA_035911095.1. Lineage (GTDB taxonomy): Bacteria > Pseudomonadota > Gammaproteobacteria > Burkholderiales > Burkholderiaceae_C > JAMHWF01. Next base: position 1,366 of record JAMHWF010000080.1, read on the forward strand.
ATCGCCGCGGAGATCGTCGGCCGCGCCGGCGCCGGCGCTGCGAAGGCCCACGGCAAGAAGCTCGCCGAGGTCCTCAAGGCCGCCCGCGAGACCTGGCTCGCCGAGTACGCCCGCCTCTCGGACGGCAAGGCGAATCGCATCGACGAGCAAGAGCCCGCCTACCGCAGCGCCCTGTGGGCCGCTGGTCGCCTCGACGTCGCTGGCGACGAGCTGGTCGCCGCGCTCACCCTCGCGGACGGCACGACCTTCCCGGCCCGCGCCCGCGCGCTGCGTCGTCAGGCCGGTCAGAGCCTCGCCGCCGGCGCGGGTGGCAAGCCTGGGGTCGAGGCGCTCAAGGCTGTCCTTAAAGACAGCCACGACGCCGAGCTGCGCAGCATCGCCGCCGCCGGCCTCGCTGCTCTGGACCCGAAAGGAGCCGTCAAGCTGGTGTCGCTGGTGCTCGACGACGGCCCCAGCCTCGCGCGGCTGGTCGGCCCCGATTCGGGTCCTGCCTTGCGCCCCGCGGCCGGCGACAGCCACCGCCAGGGCACTGTGCTCGCGCACCTGGTCGCGCTGGGTGACAGCGCCGGACTGGTCAAGGCGCTGACCGATACCCAACATGAGACCGCTCGCCTCGGCCTGGTCGAGGCGCTCGGCAAGATCGCCGATGAGCCGGCGATGGCGGCCCTGCGCAAGCTCGGCGCCACCGAGGCCGAGGACGAGGAGCTGCGCAAGGCGGCGTGGCGGGCCCTGCGGCGGGCCAAACGCATCGCCGCCGATCGTTCGAGCCCACGCGAGCGGCACGGCCGCTGG
>JAMHWF010000081.1:0-2000 GCA_035911095.1 Ideonella sp.
CCGACATCAACGGCGTCGCCCTGTCCACCAAGACGTCACGGGTCGATCCATGCAGGTGCCGCTGTTGTTCCCCGCGCGAAGGTCGTTGACCAGGCCGATGCCAGGACCCTGGCTGCTGGCAGCGCTCGCCACCGGCTGGGCGCCGTTGCAGGCCCAGGCCTGCTGGGAGCAGGCGGCGCAGCGCTACGGGCTGTCGCCCCAACTGCTGGTCGCGGTGGCGCGTGTCGAGTCCAACCTCGACCCGCGCGCCGTGAACCGATCGCATCTGCAGCGCACGGGCTCCTACGACATCGGGCTCATGCAGATCAACAGCTCCCACCTTCCGACGCTGGCGCGGCATGGCATCGGCGAGGCGCAGCTCTACGACCCGTGCACGAACATCCACGTCGGCGCGTGGCTGCTGGCCGACGCGTTCGCTCGGCACGGTGCCTCCTGGAACGCGGTCGGCGCCTACAACGCCGCCTGCAGCCAGCTCAAGGGCGAGGCCTGCACGGCGGCGCGTGCCAGCTACGCCTGGAAGGTCTACCGCCGGCTGCCTTCCGCCGGCGGAGCGGCCACACGTCCCGTTGTGGCGACGTCGCAGCGGCCTGTGCAGGCGGCGCAACCGGCGCAACCGTCGCAATCGGCGCCCATCCTCCTGTCTGCGAGGGTGGCGCCATGACGCGACGTGCGCTTCGACTTCTGGCCGTGCCAGTGCTCGCGGTGACGGCCGTTGGCGCCGCGTCGTCGTGTAGCACACCCCGAACTGGCGCCCTCCCTTCGCGGCCAGAGGCCGCTCAACCGCCCGCCACTTTGGCTCGCCCCGCAGCTGGGCTGTCGATCGCCCAGCTGGACCACGGCCGCCAGGCTCGGTTCGCCACGTGCGCGCCGCCCGCCTGCCCCGTCGTCACGCCGAAGACGCTGGTCGTCGATCCGCCGCGTGCAGCAGCGGCTGAAGCGCGAGCTGACTCCACCCCGGGCTCGGATGCGGTCATTGCACAGTCGCTGAGCCCCGGCGAGACCGTGGTGATCGCCGGACCGCACGAATCGCTGCCCCCTGCGCAGCGAACCGCGACCGCGCCCGAGGACGCGGGCGAACCGCTGGTGTCCGAGGTCGTCGTGAGCTTTCCGTTCGGCAGCGCGATGCTCACGGCCTCTGCTCGCGCCTCGATCGATGCCGCGGCCACGGGCGACGGCATCCAGCGCATCGACATCCGAGGCCGCACCGACAACGTCGGTCCTGCGGCTGCCAACGAGCTCCTCGCGCGCCAGCGCGCTTCAGCAGTCGCGCAGTACCTGCGGGCGCGCCACCCGCACCTGGCTGGCGCGGAGGTGAAGCTCGGTGGACGCGGCGTCTGCTGCTACGCCACCGAGAACGACACCCCGGAAGGCCGTGCGCGCAACCGGCGGGTCGAGATCGCCTTCCGGCGTGCTTCCTCCGACCTGTAGTGCGCCTGCAGTCGCCCGACCCTCATCTGCACACCCGGCCCTGCCCGCACTGGCCCGAACCCAGCCACCGACCCGCTGATCACCCGCACCCGACCCGACCGCCACCGCCATCCACCTTCGTCTCCCAGCCCTGAACCCTCGGAGGACTCCCATGAACACCGCTCTCGCCTCTGTGCATCCCGCCCGTGCCACGGGCTCCCTCGCAACCGACGGCGCCGACGACCCCGGTACGGCCCACCTCGCCGGCAGCCGCCGCTCGAAGCGCCTGCTGTCGCCGGTCTCGCTCTTCGTGCTGATTGCGCTCGGCCTGTGCGTCGCCTTTCCCGGCTACGCCCTCGACCTGGTCGCCTTCACCGGCATCACCGGCCCGCTCACCTCGGCGCTGACGCAGATCGCGAGCCTGGGGCCGGGCATCAAGGCCCTGGTCGGCTTCGTCGGCTTCGTGGTCGCGCTCATCTCGCTGGCCGCGCTGCGCAACTTCGGCCCGGTGCTGTTCTATGTCGGGCTGGCCATCTTTGCCGCGGTCGGCCTCGTGATCGCGGGCGCGATCATGGGTGCGGTGATCTGACGCG
>JAMHWF010000082.1:0-1005 GCA_035911095.1 Ideonella sp.
CGGCCAGCACGACCTTGAACGGACTCCAGCAGTAGCCGGCCCAGTGGGGGGAGAGGTCCGTGACGAAGCGGGGGCTGGCGATCGGATCGGTCGGCAGGTCCACCTCCTGCCACCCGATGCAGGCACCGCGTCCACCGGCAGCGTAGAGCCGGAAGCGCTGCTGGTTGTCGGCGCGGATACGGCACTGGGCGTCGGCAACCATGTAGTCGGCGCCGTTGCGGTGGGCTTCGCCATGAGCGAACCAGTCGCCGGCGGTGCAGCTCGGCACGAGTTCGACCTCGACGCTCAGATCACGCCGCGTCGTGAAGTTGCCGATGCCGCTGTAGATCTGGCAGAGCTTCGTGGTCGTGCCGGCAGGCGTGGCGACTTCGCTGGTGGTGCACCCGCTGTAGTACGCGGCCAGGCTGCCAAGATCGATCGAAGGATTGCGCGCGATGCGACTCGCGGCGGCCACGGCCGGGTCGTTCGCACCGATGGCAGGGCGGGGTGTGTTGGCCGAGTTGACCGCGTTGCGCAGCGCCTGGCAGGTCGGGTCGTTCGGTGTCAGTGCACACGCGGCGAGCTTGGCATTGGCGTCGGCGCCCAGGCTCGGCCTGCCGGCGTAGGCGGTCTCCGGCGGCGCATTCGTGTAGCCGGGCACGACCGCGGTGGCGCTGGGGGCGTTGACCAGTCCACGGATCACCGCATTGGCGGCAGTGCCGGCGGCCACGCCCTGGTCATGCGACTGGGCGAAGACCTCGATCCGGGCGAGGAGGAACGAGGAGATCATCAGCCACACGACGAAGCGTCTGAATTTCATGGTCCCCCCTTCTTCAGTGCGGCGAGCACGACCCCGGCATCGCGGCTGAACGAGGGCGCCGCACGTCTGAAGTACTCGAGCGCGTAGTCGATGCTGACGTCGCCGGCGGCCGCCACGAAGCTCGATGCCGGGAAGCACGTTCCGGCGGCGCACGGCGCTGCGACGGCTCCCGCCTTCAGGAGCACGAAGGTCGGCGCGGCGGTGAT
>JAMHWF010000083.1:0-4233 GCA_035911095.1 Ideonella sp.
CGGCCCCCTGCGACCAGTTGCCACAGGCCCGGCCCGCGGCGGCGCGCATCTGGGCGTGGCGCACCGTATATATGGGCGATCTCGGCCCCGGCGGCGTCGGCGTTTCGGCCGAAGCCGATTGACCCCATCGGCCGGCCGTGTTACACGCGGCCCGCTTCTCAGCAGATTCCCATGGGACTTCGCCAGGATAGCACCACGACCCCGGACGCCATGGCGCACGCCGCCCCGGCCCCGGCGGCGGTGCGTCGCGCGGCGCCCTACGCGGCCCGGACCCGGGACTACTACCGCTCGGTGTCGGCGAGCTCGGTGGGCATCGAGCTGGCGGTGTCGGTGATGATCGGCCTGTTCTTCGGGCGCTGGCTCGACGGCCGCATCGGCACCGCGCCGTGGATGATGATCCTGTTCCTGTGCCTGGGCTTCGCCGCCGGGCTGAAGTCGATCTACCGCTTCGTGCGCCAGGCCGATCGCGACGCCGCCCTCGCCGAGGCCGAAGCGCGCGACCTCACCGGAGCATCGCAGCCGTGATGACGATGGCCAGCATGCCCCGCATCGAGCGGCTGAACTACCTGTTCGGCGGCGTGCTGATCATCGTGTGCGCGCTGACCACCCACCGCGCGCAGGCGCTGGGCGCGGCGGTCGGCGTCGCGCTGACCTGCCTCAACTTCGCGTTCATGAACCGGCTCATCGGCCGGTGGATCGACGACGCCAAGCGCGGTGACGGGGTCGGCTCGACCCGGGTCGCGCTGATCATGCCCAAGATGGTGGGCCTGATGGTGGCGGTGGTCCTGTGCCTCAAGTTCTTGCCGATCGACGCGGTGTTCTTCGTCATCGGTTACTCGGTCTTCATCGTGTCGATCGTCGTCGAGGGAGTGCTGAGCGTGCTGCGCCCGGCTCCCCCGGCTCCCGACGCGCCCTCGGGCGAGTCCTCCACTCCCACGTCCTCGAGCTAGCTCATGGGTGAACACGGAACCTGGTTCGACTTCCTGAACCGCTTCTCCTTCTGGCAGACGCTGATGGAGAAGGCGGACAACCTGCTCGGCCGCAAGAAGCCGATGCTCCTGGTGTTCCAGGAGAGCCACTTCACGCTCACCCACGTGCTGGTGACGATGCTGGTGCTCGGCTTCGTCATCTACGGCGCGCTGCAGTTCAAGGCCGGCCTGGCCGGCGCCGACGGCGGCCTGGTGCCGCCGCGCAAGATGAACATCCGCAACGTGTTCGAGACCATGGCCGAGTCGGTCTACGGCATGGTCGAGGGCGCGATGGGCGCGCACAACGCGCCGCGGTTCTTCCCGCTGGTCGGCACGCTGTGGCTGTTCATCCTGTTCGGCAACCTGATCGGCCTCATCCCCGGCTTCATCTCGCCCAACGACACCATCAAGACCAACTTCGCGCTGGCCGGCACCGTCTTCGTGCTCACCCACGTCTACGGCATCCGCGAGCACGGCCTGGCGTACTTCAAGCACTTCCTCGGCCCGACGCCGGCGCTGGCGCCGCTGATGCTGCCCATCGAGATCGTCAGCCACATCGCCCGCCCGATCTCGCTGACCCTGCGCCTCATGGGCAACATGGTCGCCGACCACAAGGTCGTCTTCTCGTTCTTCATGCTGGTGCCGATCCTGGTGCCGATCCCGTTCATGCTGCTCGGCCTGCTCGTCTGTCTGGTCCAGGCAATCGTGTTCTGCACGCTCACGATGGTCTACCTGGGCATGGCGGTGGAGCACGAAGAGCATTGAGTTCCTGGGAGGGTTTGTCGACAAACCCTCCCCCACGGGGTCATGCCCCCGCGGGGCCCCCACCCGATACGCGAGACGACCAGACATCCAGAACCGGCGCGGCGGGTGATCGCACCGCCGCTTTTCTCGACGCAGCCCCTTCACCTCGACCACGAATCACGCTAGGTATCCCGCGCTCCGCGCGTTTGGACACAAGGAGAAAGACCATGAGCCACCGTTCGACCAAGAAGCTCGCCTCGTTCCTCACCTTCCTCATCGTCACCTGCTTCGCCAGCGTCGCGTTCGCTGACGAGGGCACCAAGATGGCGGTCGCCGCCAACTCGGGTCTCATCGCGCTGGGCGCCTCGCTCGGCCTCGGCATCGCCGCCCTCGGTGGCGCGCTCGGCCAGGGTCGCGCCGCGGCCACCGCCCTCGACGGCATCGCCCGCAACCCGGGCGCCGCCGACAAGATCCGCGGCCCGATGATTCTCGGCCTCGCGCTCATCGAGTCGCTGGTCATCTACGCCCTCATCGTCGCCTTCCTCCTCCTCGGCAAGATCGGCTGATCACTGCCCGAACGCGACGGAGCGTCGTCGACGGCCGCCCTCGGGCGGCCGTTGGCATTTTCGGCCGCCGCGACGGCCGCGGACGCGCCGGACCGGAACTTGCGGGCCCGGGCCGGCCGTGGGACGCTGCGCTCTCGCATGTCGGACGACGCCGCCGCGCCCGCGCCCCTCGACCTCGCCGGGAAGTCCACCCTCGAGATCCTGGCGCAGATCGACATCTTCGCCGGGCTGCCGCCGGTGCACCTGCGCCGCGTCGTCGACATCGGCGTCGAGGAGCAGTACAAGTCCGGCGCGACGGTGTTCTCCGAGGGCGAGGCCGGCGACAAGTTCTACCAGATCCTCGAGGGCGCGGTCCGCATCAGCCGGTTCGTGCCCGGCATGGGCGAGGAGGCGCTGGCGGTGCTGCGGCCCGGCGCGTACTTCGGCGAGATGTCGCTGATCGACGACGCGCCGCGCTCGGCGACCGCGGTGTGCCACGAGAAGTGCCGGCTGTTCGTCGTCAACCGCCGCGACCTCGAGGACCTGCTGTTCGTCGATCGCGACCTGGCCTACGAGCTCCTGTGGAACTTCGTCCGCACGCTGTCGCGGCGGCTGCGCGCCACCAACGACAAGATGACGTTCCTGGCCACCACGTCGAAGTTCTAGCGATGCGGCTGGTGGCGTGCGCGTGCATCGTGGCCGCCGTGGCCCTGGCCGCGACCGCGACAGCGACCGCCGAGCCGCTGCCCGCCGGCCGGGTCAGCTTCGTCGGCGGCGTCCGCACCGGCACCGGCTCGCTGTACAGCTCGATCGGCACCGGCGCGGTCTACGGCTTCGAGGCCCAGTACGCGCCGCTGCGCGCGCCGCAGACCATCGGCCTGGGCCTGACCTGGTCGCTCTTGTGGTCACGCCACGGCAGCGGCAGCGCGCGCATCGTCGACGAGCTGAAGATGGTCGAGTTCGACGCCGGCGCGCGGATCCGGATGATGCCAGGGCCGCGCCGGCGCACCGTGCTGTTCGTCGGCGGCGGCGCGGCGCTGATCCGCACCAACGAGGCGCTGTTCGCCGACGGCGATCGCAGCTACCTCGGCCCGTGGGGCGCGATCGGCGTCGAGACCTTGGCGTTCGGCCTGGTCGCCACCGCGAGCCTCCGCTTCGGCGCGATCCGCGACGGCCAGGGCACGGTCGGGCTGATGCTGTCGGTCGGCTCGGGCCGGTGAGCGCCGCGCGGCGTCCGGCTACGCGACCAGCAGGTCGGCCATCGTGACCAGCTCGTAGCCGTCGGCGCGCAGCCGCTCGACGATCGTCGGCAGCGCCGCCAGCGTCGGGGCCGAGGCCTCGTGGAACAGCAGCACGTCGCCCGGCGCCAGGTTGGCCGGCGCGCAGCGCTCGATCAGCGTGGCGGCGTCGGCGCCGTCGTAGTCGCGGCTGTCGAACGACCACATCGCCACCGTGTAGCCGAGGCCGAGCATCACCGCGGCGTCGCGCGCGCCGATCGAGCCGTGCGGCGGCCGCACCCACTTGCCCCACGGCAGCGGGCCGATCGCGGCGTCCATGCGCGCCAGCTCGGCGTGCAGCGCCCGCGCGCCGAGGTTGGTGAAGCGGTTGTGGTAGTAGCCGTGGCCGGCGACCTGATGGCCGCCGCGCAGGTAAGCGCCCAGCGCGCCGGGCAGCTGCTCGACGTAGTTGCCCATCAGGAAGAACGTCGCGGCGACGTCCAGCTCGGACAGGAGCGCCAGGTACTCGTCGGTCAGATCGCCCGGGCCGTCGTCGAACGTGATCGCGACGCGGCGGGCGGTGCGCGGCCCGTGCCAGACGATGCGCCCACGCGTGGCCCGGACCAGGACCTCCTGGGCCATCGTCTTGATCTGCGCGCGCAACACGCGCCGGTAGTACCGCGCGGCGTCGGCCTCGGCAAGAGCGCCGGCGCGGTCAGCGGAACCGCCGCTCGACCCACGACGCGACGTGATCGAGCA
>JAMHWF010000084.1:0-28551 GCA_035911095.1 Ideonella sp.
GCGGCTTCATCGGCATGAACGTGTCGGTCAAGGCCAACGTGCGCACGGCACAGGCAGCCACCCGGGGCATCGCCCCTGCGCTCGACGTTGCCTTCAAGGGCGGCGCCATCACCGGAATGCTGGTGGTGGGGCTGGGCCTCCTGGGCGTCGGCATCTTCTTCCTGTTCATCACGGGCAATGGCAACCTGACACCGGACAAGAACCTGTCCACGGTGCTCAAGCCGCTGCTGGGCCTGGCCTTCGGATCGTCGCTGATCTCGATCTTTGCCCGACTGGGCGGCGGCATCTTCACCAAGGGCGCTGACGTCGGTGCCGACCTGGTAGGCAAGGTCGAGGCCGGCATCCCCGAAGACGATCCGCGCAATCCGGCCGTGATTGCAGACAACGTGGGCGACAACGTCGGTGACTGTGCAGGCATGGCTGCCGACCTGTTCGAGACCTACGCCGTCACGCTGATTGCCACGATGGCATTGGGCGCCCTGATGGTCGCATCGGCCCCCATGGCCGCCGTGGTCTACCCGCTGGTGCTGGGTGGCGTGTCGATCATTGCATCCATCATCGGCTGCGGATTCGTCAAGGCGACCCCGGGCATGAAGAACGTGATGCCTGCGCTGTACAAGGGACTCATCGTCGCTGGCGTGCTGTCGTTCATTGCCTTCATCGGGGTGACGATGGCCGTGATGCCGGCCGACGCCCTGGGAGCCGGCACGCACGGCAAGCTGATCGGCGCATGCGCCGTCGGCCTGTTGCTGACGGCCGGCCTGGTCTGGATCACCGAGTACTACACGGGCACGGACTACAAGCCCGTCCAGCACGTGGCGCAGGCCTCGACCACCGGCCACGGCACCAACGTGATCGCCGGCCTGGGAGTGAGCATGAAGTCCACCGCCTGGCCCGTCTTGATGGTTTGCGCGGCCATCATGGTGGCCTACTGGCTGGCTGGCCTCTATGGCATCGCCATCGCTGCCACTGCCATGCTGAGCATGGCCGGCATCGTGGTTGCGCTCGACGCCTACGGCCCCATCACCGACAACGCCGGCGGCATCGCCGAGATGGCCGAGCTGCCCGACAGCGTGCGCGACATCACCGACCCGCTCGACGCGGTCGGCAACACGACGAAGGCCGTGACCAAGGGTTACGCGATCGGCTCGGCCGGCCTCGCCGCGCTGGTGCTGTTCGCCGACTACACGCACGCGCTCGAGGCGCGCGGCCTGCACGTGAGCTTCGATCTGTCGAACCACATGGTGATCGTCGGCCTGATCATCGGCGGGCTGATCCCCTACCTGTTCGGCGCGATGGCAATGGAGGCCGTGGGCCGTGCCGCGGGCGCGGTGGTCGAAGAGGTGCGGCGCCAGTTCCGCGACATCAAGGGCATCATGGAAGGCAAGGCCAAGCCCGAGTACGGGCGTGCGGTCGACATGCTGACCTCGGCCGCGATCAAGGAGATGATCGTGCCGAGCCTGCTGCCGGTGGTGGTGCCGATCCTGGTCGGCCTGCTGCTCGGCCCGGCCGCGCTCGGCGGGTTGCTGATGGGCACGATCGTCACCGGTCTTTTCGTCGCGATCTCGATGTGCACCGGCGGCGGTGCCTGGGACAACGCGAAGAAGTACATCGAGGACGGCCACCACGGTGGCAAGGGCAGCGAGGCGCACAAGGCCGCCGTCACCGGCGACACCGTCGGCGACCCCTACAAGGACACGGCCGGCCCGGCGGTGAACCCGCTGATCAAGATCATCAACATCGTGGCGCTGCTGATCGTGCCGCTGCTGCCGGCCGCCGGCGGCATCGCCAAGGCCGACGCGGCGGCACCGGCGCCGATGGTGGCTGCGGCGACGCTGCCGGCCACCGGCACGCCCCAGGCACCGGCCGCGCTGCCGGGCCGCTGACGGCCCCCGTCAGGCGCGGCGCACGCACCCCGGGCCCGCGCCGCGGGCACGGTGTGCCGGGTGCTCGGCGCCCGCCTGCGGCCGCTGACACCCGGCTTCATCCTGGGGACGAGCGCCCGCGAGATCCGATGGGCCCGTGCGGCCGTGAGTGGGGCGCCGGGAGGCGCGCGGGTCAGTGCCGGCGCCCGCCGACGTAGACGCAGGGATAGACGATCTGCTTGAACCCGGAGTGCTGCAGCACCGGCACCAGGGCCGAGCTGTACAGGCGGCGGTAGTAGTCGTCGGTTACGACCTCGCCACCGCCGAAGGCCTTCTGCGTCAGGCCCAGCAGCTCACGCTCGCCGAAGCCGGCATGGGCGCCGAGCTCGTTGCGCCAGCGGCCCTGCAGGCGCTTCTTCCAGTCCCACCAGTTGTAGAGGACCTTGCGGCGCAGCGAACAGGTCGAGCCGAGGTAGCCGAGCAGGCGGTGCCGGTTCGGCGTGCCGACCAGGTAGTGCCCGCCACGCCGCAGCACGCGCGCCATCTCGGCGAGCGCCCTCTCGGGCCCAGGAATGTGCTCGAGCGCATGGAAGCTGTAGACGAAGTCGAAGTGCCCGTCCGGGAACTTCAGCTCGCGCGCATCCATCTGCATCAGCCGCGCCGGCGCGGCGCTGGCGTGGTCGAACGCGAAGCTTTCGCCGATGTCGATGCCGATCGTCTCGGCGCCGAAGGCGCGGGCGAAAAGCCCAGCCTCGGCCCCGCTGCCGCAGCCGACGACCAGGATCCGGCTCGGTGTGCACATCCCGGCGGCGATGTCGATCATCACCCCGGTCTTGCTGGGCCGCTGCAGCGAGCCCTCTGCGACGTCAGCGGCGGTGGCGTGTGCTGCCATGCGACCCCCTCTCGGTCTGTGGACGACGCACGCGCGGCGGCTTGCGGGTCCGGATGGCGCCAGTGGCGAGTTCCCCAGTTTGGGGGCGAGTGGGCGTGGACACGGTCACAACTTGTGACCGTTTGCTGAAACCGTAAGGCCACGTTCACCACCCGGGGCGAATGCCCGGCGCCGCGTCGCCGCGGCGCTCCACCCTGGTATGGCGACGTGCTGCGCCGCGCCAGCGCCTGAGCGTGCTTTCGGCGCTCAGGCCTTGCGGCCGCCGACCAGGACCCGTGAGTACGCGAGGCGGTCGAGGCCGGTCCGCTCGAACCATGCCGCGAGCGCTGGCCCGTACAGGCGACGGTAGTACGCCGCCGCGAGAGGCCGGGCCTCGCCGAACGCGCTGTGCGCCAGTGCCAGCAGCTCCGCCTCGGTATGGGCGACACCGCCCGCACGCGCCGGCATCGCAGCCATCCAGCCGAAGAGCCGGTGGCGCCGGGGCGCGGCGATCAGGAAGTGGCCACCGCGCGACAGCACGCGCGCCATCTCGCGCAGCACCGGCATCGTCCCGGCGCCCGTGCCGCCGAACGACCTGAAACTGCACACCAGGTCGAAGTGCCCGTCCGGAAACTGCAGGTCATGCGGCGCCATGTCGAGCAGCACGGCAGGAGCCGAATGCTCGCGGTCGAAGCTCGAGTCGGGCCCGAAGTCGATACCGATCGCCTGCGCGTCGAACACGCGTGAGAACTTTCCGGCCTCGACGCCGCTGCCGCAACCGACGAAGAGGATGCGTGTCGGATGGCACAGGTCGACCGCGAGGTCGAGGATCGCTTCGGTGTGGCTGGCAGGCGGGGCCGAGCTCCGGCGCGGCTGCGCCAAGGTGTGAGTGACCATGTTCTTTTTTGTCCTGCGGGTGACGGCACTCGATGCGGATGCACTGGCATCCGACCCAACAGGGACCGAAGTATCAGGATGCGCCGTTCGCGGGGGGTCACCAGTTGTGTCCGCCGGTGACCGCTTTTGACTTGTGCGACGGCGCGTGCCGCCAGGCCCTCGCCGAGCCGCGCCGCCCGGCGCTCAGTGCGCCCCGCCCGCCCCCGCGCCCGCCGCCGCATCACCCGCCGCCGGCCGCGCGAACCAGACGACGACGATCAGCACGACGAAGAGCACGGTCGACACCAGGAACACGTCGTTCGCCGCCAGCATGAAGGCCTGCTGGTCGACCATCCGGTTCAGCGAGGCCGTGGCCTGGGCCGGGCTGAGACCACCGGCGCCGAGCTGCGCCATCGCGCTCGCCACCACCGGGCTGCCGGGCTGGAAGTGCTCGGCCAGCTGGGCGTGGTGCAGGCTGGCCCGCGTCTCCCAGGCCGTCGTCGCGACCGAAGTGCCGATCGCACCCGCGGTGATGCGGGCGAAGTTCGACAGCCCCGACGCCGCCGGGATGCGGTGCGCCGGCAGGCCCGACAGCGTCAGCGCCGTCAGCGGCACGAAGAAGGTCGCCACCGCGATGCCCTGCACGATCGTCGGCAGCATCACATGCCAGAGGTCGGCCTGCGTGCTGTAGCGGCTGCGCATCCACATCACGATCGCGAAGACGACGAACGAGAAGGTCGTCAGCCAGCGCGGGTCGACGCGCCCGACGCTGCGCCCGACCAGCGGCGACAGCAGGATCGCGAACAGCCCGACCGGCGCCATCACCATCCCGGCGTCGGTCGCGGTGTAGCCCATGAACTGCTGCAGCCAGAGCGGGATCAGCACCAGGCTGCCGAAGAAGACGCCGTAGGCCAGGCTGATCGACAGCGTGCCGACCCAGAAGTTGCGGCGCGAGAACAGCGTCAGGTCGACGATCGGGTGCTTCTCGGTCAGCTCCCAGATCAGGAACGCCGCCAGGCCGACCACCGCGACCAACGCCAGCCCGACGATGCGCGACGAATGGAACCAGTCGTCGTCCTTGCCCAGGTCGAGCATCAGCTGCAGCGAGCCGACCCAGATCACGAGCAGGCCGAGGCCGACGGCGTCGATCGGCAGCTTGCGCTTCGGCGTGTCGCGCTTGCGGTAGATCGACCAGGTGGCCGCGGCCGCGACCAGCCCGACCGGCACGTTGATGTAGAAGATCCAGGGCCAGGAGAAGTTGTCGGTGATCCAGCCGCCGAGGAGCGGCCCCATCACCGGCGCGATCAGCGTCGTCAGCGACCAGGCGGCCAGCGCCGAGCCGGCCTTGGCCTTCGGGTAGCTCGCCAGCAGCAGGGCCTGCGACAGCGGGATCATCGGCCCGGCCACCGCCCCCTGCACCACGCGCAGGAAGATCAGCGTCTCGATGCTCGGCGCCAACCCGCACAGCCACGAGGCGACGACGAACAGCAGCACGCTCGAGGTGAACAGCCGCACCATGCCGACGCGCTGCGTCAGCCAACCGGTGAGCGGCACTGAGATCGCATTGGCGACCGCGAAGCTGGTGATGACCCAGGTGCCCTGGTTCGGGCTGACGCCGAGGTCGCCGGCGATCGCCGGCAGCGAGACGTTGGCGATCGACGTGTCGAGCACGTTCATGAAGGTCGCCAGCGACAGGGCGATCGTGCCGACGATCGCGGCCGTGCCTTGCAGCGGCGGGTGTTCCACCGGCCCCGCCGCGGGCGCGGCGGGCGGCGGCGCCACGGCTCCCGCCGGCCCGCCGGCCGGTACCGGCAGCGGGCCCGATGACGCGGCGGTGTTCATCCCGGCGTCCGGTCCGTCGCGTGCAGGCGCGGCGCCGGGTCGGCCCCGCCGCCGGGCTTGCCGTCAGGGGCAGGCCCGGCACCAGGCAGCGGCGCGTGGCCGAGGCTGCGCGCCAGCGCCTGGCGCACGCGCTCGTCGGCGGCCCGGGTCGCGCCGTCGAACGCGTCGGTGCGCTGGGCGCCGGCGTTCGGGCCCGCCGCCCCGGCGGCCAGCGCCACCGTCACCGCATCGGGCGGGGCCGCCGCGCCATCACGGGCGGCGCCGATCGCGGGCGTGCGGGCGTCGGGCAGGCTGCGGCCGCTGCCGTCGGCCACGTCGACCGTGACCGTCATCGACAACCCGACGCGCAGCGGGTGCTTCTCGAGCTCGGCCGGGTCGAGCAGGACGCGCACCGGCACGCGCTGCACGACCTTGATCCAGTTGCCGGTCGCGTTCTGTGCCGGCAGCAGCGAGAACGCCGAGCCGGTGCCGGCGCCCAGGCCGGCCACGCGGCCGTGGAACTCGACCTTGTCGCCGTAGACGTCGGCCACCAGCGTGGCCGGCTGGCCGATGCGCAGCTGGCGCAGCTGGCCTTCCTTGAAATTCGCATCGACCCAGAGCTGGTCGAGCGGGATCACCGCCATCATCGGCGCGCCCGCCTGCACCCGCTGGCCGAGCTGCACGCTGCGCCGCGCGACGACGCCGTCGACCGGCGAAGGCAGCTCGACGCGCTGCAGCGCCAGCGCCGCCTCGCGCACCGCCGCCACCGCGCGCTGCACGTTCGGGTGCTGCTCGACGTCGACGCCGTCGGTCATCGTCTGGTTGGCGCGCAACTGCTCGCGCGCCGCCGAGACGCCCTGCACCGCCGCTGCCGAGGCGCTCCTGGCGGCGGCGAGCTCGGCCGTCGCGTGGTCGAACTCCTCCTTGCCGACCGCCCCGCTGGCCAGCAGCGGGCGGCGGCGGGCGACGTCGTCGAGCGCGCGCGCGACGTCGGTGCGCGCCTTCGCGGCGTCGGCTTCGCGCAGCGCGACCTGCGCCTTCAGCGTCGCGTTGTTCGCGTACAGCGTGCGCACCTCGCGCACCGTCTGTGCGAGCTGGGCCTCGGCCTGGTCGAGCGCGAGCTGGGCATCCGCGGGGTCGAGCCTCACCAGGCGCTGGCCAGCCTTGACGAGGTCGGTGTCGTCGGCGTCGATCGCCAGCACGGTGCCGCCGACTTGCGGCGTGATCTGCACCAGGTTGCCCTGGACGTAGGCGTTGTCGGTGCTCTCGTAATGGCGGCCGACAGCGTAGGCCCAGGCGCCGTAGGCGATGCCGCCGAGCAGCACGAGCGCGGCGAGGCCGATCAGCCCGCGGCGGCGGGTCGGGTTGGAGGGAGTGGTGTCAGTAGGCATGTGGTGCTCGGCCAGTGGCCACGGTGGACGTCGCCTCGCGGGCCCGCTGCAGGCTGGTGCCGAGCGCCGGGGCGGCTGCGGAGGCCGAAACGGCATCGGCCTGAGCGAACGAAGAAGAAGGAAGGGTCGACAGGGCAGCCGCCGGCGCCGGCAGCGCCCGGGCCTGGTAGCCGCCGCCGAGCGCCCGCGAAAGCGAGAACTGGGTGGCCAGCGACCGCGCCTGCAGCTCGACCCCGGCGCGCCGCTGGGCCAGCACCGAGGTTTCGGCGCTCAGCACGACCAGGTAGGTGCCGAGGCCGGCGCGGTAGCGCTGCACCGCGAGGTCGTAGGCGCTCTCGGCCGCGGCCAGGGCTTCGGCCTGCATCGCACGCTGGCGCTCGATCGCGCGCAGCGAGGCGAGCTGGTCGGCCACGTCGTGCACCGCCTGCAGCAGCGCCTCGTTGTAGCTCTCGACCGCGGCGTCGGCCTCGGCGCTGCGCTCGCGCAGGGCGGCGCGCAGGTGGCCGCCGTCGAAGATCGGCAGCGTCAGCGCCGGGCCGATGCCGGTGTTGCGGCTGCCGGCTTCGAACAGCTTGCTCAGGCCGAAGCTCGAGAAGCCGGCGAAGGCGACGAGGTTGACGTCGGGGTAGAAGTCGCTGCGGGCCCGCGCCACGCCCTGCAGCGAAGCCTCGACGCGCCAGCGCGCGGCCACGATCTCGGGCCGCCGGCCGAGCAGGTCGGCCGGCAGGCTGGTCGGCGGCGCCAGCGCGGTCACCGTCTCGAGGCGCGGGCTCAGCGCCTCCAGCGCGTCGGGCGGCTGCGCGGTCAGCGCGGCCAGCGCATGGCGGGCCAGCACCGCCTGTTCGTCGAAGGCCTCGATCTGCGTGCGCGCGTCGGGGATCGAGCCCTCGCCCTGGCGCAGCTCCACCTTGGTGTCGAGCCCGGCGCCTACGCGCTCGCGGGTGAGCGAGAGCAGCGACTCGCGCTGCTCGAGGGTGCGCAGCGCCACCTCGCGCGAGGCGAGCGCGCGCGCCAGGTCGACATAGGCCTGCGCGATGCTGCTCGCGAGCAGCAGCCGCGCCGAGGCCGCGTCGGCCGCGGCCGCCTGCTCGGCGCCGATCGCCGCGGCCAGCGCGGCCGCATGGCGACCGAAGAAGTCGAGCTCGTAGCTCAGCGTCGACTGCGCGGTCGCGTTGGTGAAGTCTCCGCCGCCGTAGGGCGGCGGGTAGAGGCCGTTGGCCGTGAAGTGCTGGCGCGAGACCTGCACCTCGGCGCCGACCTGCGGCAGGCGCGCCGCACGTGCGTCGTCGGCGTACGCCGCGGCCGAGCGCAGGCGGGCCGCCGCCAGCCGCAGCGACGGGTGGTCGGCGAGGCCGCGGGCGACGAGCGCGTCGAGCTCGGGGTCGCCAGCGGCGCGCCACCACTCAGCGCTGGCCCAGCCGGCCTCGACGCCGGCGGCCGGCGCGCCGGCCTCTGGCCCCGCGCCCGCTGTTGCGGGTTCGGCCAGTCCGAACGCCGAAGGCGCGATCAGCCGCGCCTCGGGCGCGATGCCGCCCGGGTTGGCGCAGCCGGCGAGCCCGAGCGCAGCCGCGGCCGCGAGGGCCAGGCCTGCCGGCACGGCGCGTCGACGAGGGGTGCGGACCGGTGGACGTAGACAAGGGGTCATGCAGAGGCCCTTTCCGCGGGCGTGGAACGGGCGGCCGGGCCGGCGGGTGCGGACGCCGGGTCGGCCTCCGCGTTGGCCAGCATCCGCCGCAGGTAGTCGATCAGCGCCTCGACCTCGTCTTCGCGAAACCCGGTCAGGCGCTGGTTGAGCGCCGCCGCGACCACGCCGGGGACGCGCTGGGCAACGTGCATGCCCTCCTCGGTCAGCGCCAGGTTCACGACGCGGCGGTCGCTCGTCGAGCGCTCGCGCCGCAGCAGACCCTTCTGCTCGAGCCGGTCGACCATGCGCGTCATCGCGCCGGGGTCGGTGTCGCAGCTGCGGGCAAGCTCGGCCAGCGTGCCACCCTGGCCATGCCACAGCTTGTAGAGCGGCAGCCACTGGGCGTGGGTCAGGTCGAGCGCCACGCACTGGCTGTCGATCGTGCGACGCAGGCCGGACAGGACGTTGCGCATCAGGTAGCCGATGCTGTTGTCGGCATTCAGCCGGTCGGGCCGGTAGTAGCCGGCTCGCTGGCGGTCGGGGGTGGTGGGCATGGGCGGCATGATATGACTGCCTAGGCAACCTTTGTCGTGGCAAATAAATCCCGGGGAGGCGCCAGGGTCAAGGTGCGGCCGCCGCGGCGTCCGTCGCGAACGGGGCGGCGCCCCGCCTAGACTCCGCGCATGTCGACGCCCCCGCCCGCCGCACGCTCGGTCACGCCGCTGCGCGGCCTGCTGCCGTTTCTCCGCCCGTACCGCGGGCGCATCGCGCTGGCCGCGCTGTTCCTCGTGATGGCCGCCGTGACCACGCTGGTACTGCCGGTCGCCCTGAAGGCGCTGATCGACCAGGGGCTGGTCGCCGCCGACCCCGGCGAGCGGGTGATGGCGATGCGCGACCATTTCTTCGCGCTGTTCGGTGTCGGCGTCGCGCTCGGCGTGTTCTCGGCGGCGCGCTTCTACATGGTCTCGTGGCTCGGCGAGCGCGTCACCGCCGACCTGCGCAACGCGGTCTACGGCCACGTGCTGCGCCAGAGCCCGCAGTTCTTCGAGACGACGCAGACCGGCGAGGTGCTCTCGCGGCTCACGACCGACACGACGCTGGTGCAGACGATCGTCGGCTCGAGCCTGTCGATGGGCCTGCGCAACACGGTGATGGGCGCCGGCGCGCTGCTGATGCTGATCGTCACCAACCCGGTCGTGATGACACAGGTGCTCGGCATCCTGGTGCTCGTGGTGCTGCCGTCAATCTACGCCGGGCGGCGCGTGCGCAAGCTCAGCCGCGCCAGCCAGGACCGCGTCGCCGACTCCAGCGCGATCGCCGCCGAGGTGCTGAACGCGATCCCGGTGGTGCAGAGCTACACCCAGGAAGGGCGCGAGGCCGAGCGCTTCGACCGCACCACCGAGACGGCCTTCGCGACCGCGGTGCGCCGCACGCGCCTGCGCTCGCTGCTCGTCGCCTTCATCATCGGCGCCACCTTCGGCGCGCTGCTCTGGGGCCTCTACCAGGGCACGCAGGCGGTGCTGAACGGGCAGATCACCGCCGGCCACCTGGGGCAGACGGTGGTCTACGTGATCATCCTCGTCAGCTCGGTCGCGGTGCTGGCCGAGATCTACGGCGACCTGCTGCGGGCCGCCGGCGCGAGCGAGCGCCTGATGGAACTGCTCGAGACGCGCTCGCCGATCGCCTCGCCGGCGCGGCCCGCCGCGCTGCCGTCGGTGCAGGGTGGCTCGGCCGTCTCGATGCGGAACCTGCGTTTCCACTACCCGTCGCGGCCGACGCAGGCGGCGCTCGACGGCTTCTCGCTCGAGGTGCGGCCGGGCGAGACGGTGGCGCTGGTCGGCCCGAGCGGCGCCGGCAAGAGCACCGTCTTCCAGCTGCTGCTGCGCTTCTACGACGCGCAGGCCGGCGACATCGAGCTCGACGGCGTGCCGCTCGGCATGCTGGCGCTCGACGCGCTGCGCGGGCGCATCGGCATCGTGCCGCAGGACGCGGTGGTCTTCTCGGCCAGCGCACTCGACAACATCCGCTACGGCCGGCCCGAGGCGAGCGACGACGAGGTGCGCGCCGCCGCCCGCGCCGCGCATGCCGACGAGTTCCTGCGCGCGCTGCCCGAGGGCTACCAGAGCTTTCTCGGCGAACGCGGCGTGCGGCTCTCGGGCGGCCAGCGCCAGCGCCTGTCGATCGCGCGCGCGCTGCTGAAGAACCCGCCGCTGCTGCTGCTCGACGAGGCCACCAGCGCCCTCGACAGCGAAAGCGAGCGCGCCGTGCAGGCCGCGCTCGACGCCGCGATGCGCGGACGCACGACGCTTGTCATCGCGCACCGCCTGGCAACCGTTCAACACGCAGACCGCATCGTCGTGATGGACCGCGGCGGCGTGGTCGACACCGGCACGCACGAGGAGCTGCTCGGCCGCAGCGGGCTCTACGCCCGGCTCGCCGCTGGCCAGTTCGTCGATGCGCCGATGGCGCGGCCACGTCCGGCCGCTACCGTGTCGCAGGAGCCTTCATGAACGACAACCCCTACGCCCTCTTCTCCTCCGCGGCTGCCGGCAGGCAGCCCCTTGCGCCGCGGCGCCTGCGCCGGCACGCGACGACGCTGGTCGCGCTGGCCATCGCCGCCGCGCTGCTCGCCGGCTGCGAGAACATGAGCGAGCGCCAGCGCGGCACCGCCGTCGGCGCCGGGGCCGGCGCGGGCGTCGGCGCGGTGATCGGCGCGACCACCGGCGGCAAGGCCGGCACCGGCGCGGTGATCGGCGCGGCGGTCGGCGCGATCGCCGGCAACCTCTGGTCGAAGCGCATGGAAGACAAGCGCCGCGCGATGGAAGAGGCGACGCAGGGCACCGGGGTCGAGGTCGCGCGCACCGACGACAACCAGCTGAAGGTCAGCGTGCCGAACGACATCTCGTTCGCCGTCGGCCGCGCCGACATCCGGCCCGACCTGCGTCCGGTGCTCGACCAGTTCGCCCACGGGCTCGATGCGACGACGCGCGTGCGCATCGTCGGCCACACCGACAGCACCGGCAGCGACGCGGTCAACGACCCGCTCTCGCTGCACCGCGCCGAGAGCGTGCGCAGCTACCTCGAGGACCGCGGGGTGCCGGCCGCCCGCATCGACATCGCCGGGCGCGGCTCGCACGAGCCGGTCGCCGACAACGCGACCGAAACGGGGCGCGCGCAGAACCGGCGGGTCGAGATCTTCCTGCGCGAGCCCGAAACCCAGGGCTGATATCCAGAACGGGCGTCCCGGGCGACCGAGCGTCAGCTCGCGGGCGCGACCGCCAGCGGCAGGCCGCGCAGCAGTTCGCTCGCGCCGTCCCAGATGATCTGCACGCCCAGGCACAGCAGGATGAAGGCCGACAGGCGCAGGAAGACGATCGAGCCGACCTCGCCGAGCGGCTTCAGCAGGCGCTCGGCATAGCGGAAGGCGAGATAGGTCAGCAGGCCCAGGGCGAGGAGCGCGACAAGGGCGCCGCCGCTGCGCGCCAGTGCCAGGCCCGCCTGCGCGTCGCTCAGCGAGACGCCGACGGTGATCGCGGCCGAGATCGTGCCCGGCCCGCAGGTGAGCGGGAAGGTCAGCGGATAGAAGGCTTGGCGGCGCGCCATCTCGGGCGTGTAGGCATCGGCCAGGCGGTTGCGGTGGTCGGCCGTCGCGTCGCTCGTGTTGAGCAGGCGCCAGCCGTTGGCCGCGACGATCAGGCCGCCGCCGACACGCACGATCGGCAGCGAGATGCCGAAGAAGTCGAGCACGTAGACGCCGGTCAGCATCGCGCCCAGCATCAGCCATACCACGTTGCGCGCGATGCGCCGCGCGAGCAGCGCGCGCGTCTCCGGCGACGCACCCTCGGTGAGGCCGAGGAAGATCGGCGCGCAGGCCGCGGGGTTCAGGATCGGCAGCAGGGTCGCGATGGCGAACAGGAAGCCCCGCCCCAGCGCCCCGAAGACCTCGTCGTATGCCATGGGTCTGCTGCCCTCCTCTGCTGATCTGCGTCCAATGCCTGCGAAACGGGCGCCGGCCCGGCGGCAGCGGCGCCGACATAAGCATCCTCGGATGTCGCATTCGACACCGCCGCCCACCCGAGCCTACCCTGCGCGGCTGCGAATCAGAGGGGGTGCAGCGATGGGTCCGGGTCATTCGAGGCGTGCCGCGGGGCGGGCGATGCTGGCGGGCGTGCTGGTGGCCGCCGCCTGGAACGGCGGCGCCCGGGCGCAGGGCCTGCCGAGCGAGGTGCGCATCGGCACGCAGAAGGGCGCGGCCATCCTGACGCTGACACGCAAGCAGCAGGCGATCGAGACACGGCTGAAGCAGCTGGGCGTCCAGAGCGTGAAGTGGGTCGAGTTTCAATTCGGCCCGCCGATGCTGGAGGCGCTCGGCGCGGGTGCGGTCGACGTCGGCTCGGTCGGCGACACGCCGCCGATCTTCGCGCAGGCTGGCGGCTCGAACCTCGTCTATGCGGCCGCCACGCCGTCCGCGCAGCATGCAGTGCTGGTGCCTGCCGGCTCGACCATCCGCACGCTGGCCGATCTCAAGGGCAAGCGGGTCGCCTTCGGCAAGGGCTCCAGCGCGCACAACGTGGCGATCAAGGCGCTGGCGCTGGGCGGGCTGACGCTCAACGACGTCACGCCGACCTACCTGGCGCCGGCCGACGCCACCGCCGCCTTCAACGGCGGCAACATCGACGCCTGGGTCGTCTGGGACCCGTACTACGCGATCGCCGAACGGCACTACCAGGCGCGCGTGATCGCCGACACCTCGGACCCGCGCCTGGCCAGCGCCTCGTACTACATGGCCAACCGCGACTTCGCGACCAAGCACCCCGCGGTGCTGGCGGCCGTGCTCGACGAGATCGGCCGCGTCACGCGCTGGGCCGGCGAACACCGCGAAGAGCTTGCGGCGATCGCCGCCGAGGCGACCGGCATCGACGCCAGCACCTGGTCCACCGCCTTCGCCCGCGCGAGCTTCTCGTTCGGCCCGGTGACGGCCGCCCACGTGAAGCAGCAGCAGCAACTGGCTGACAGCTTCCTCTCGCTCGGCATCATCCCGCGCAAGCTCGACGTCGCCGAGATCGTCTGGCGCGCGCCCGACCAGCGCTGACCGCGCTCGCCTCTCGAGACGCCGGGGTCTCGGCAGCAGGCCCGGGGCGTAGGATCGCCCCTTCCCCCGCGACACGCCCTGCCCGATGCCCCTCGACCCCGCCGCCATCACGAGCTGGCACGCCCACGTCTACTTCGATGCCGACAGCCGCGACGCGGCCTGGCAGCTGCGCGGCGAGATCGAGACGGCGCTCGGCGGGCGCGTCGCCGTCGGCCGCTTCCACGAGAAGCCAGTCGGCCCGCACCCGAAGTGGAGCTACCAGCTGGCCTTCGCGCCCGAGCAGCTGGCACCGGTGGTGAGCTGGCTCGCGCTCAGGCACGGTGCGCTCGACGTGCTCGTGCACCCGAACACCGACGACGCGCTGCGCGACCACCGCGACTGCGCGCTGTGGATCGGGCATTCGCACGCGCTAGAGCTGAAGGCACTCGGCGGCTGAGGGACGGCGGCTTTCGCGGAGAATCCCGCCCCATGCAAGCCGGCCTCCCCGAGACGTTCTCCGCCACGCCCTCCGCGGCCGACCGCCCGGCGCACCCCGTGCGTCGCCAGTACGAAGACTTCATGCGCCATGTGTACGAGCACGGCGCGCGCAAGGCCGACCGCACCGGCACCGGCACGCGCAGCGTCTTCGGGCACCAGATGCGCTTCGACCTGCGCGAGGGCTTTCCGCTCGTCACGACGAAGAAGGTGCACCTGAAGTCCATCGTGCTGGAGCTCTTGTGGTTCCTGCGCGGCGACGGCAATGCGCGCTGGCTGCAGGAGCGCGGCGTGACGATCTGGAACGAGTGGGCCCGGCCCGACGGCGACCTCGGCCCGGTCTACGGCGTGCAGTGGCGCAGCTGGCCGACGCCCGACGGCGGCCACGTCGACCAGATCGCCGAGGTGGTGAAGCAGCTGCGCGAGAACCCCGACTCGCGCCGCATCGTCGTCAGCGCCTGGAACGTGGCCGAGCTGTCGCAGATGGCGCTGCTGCCCTGCCACGCCTTCTTCCAGTTCTGGGTCGCGCCGGCCGAGACGCCGGGCGCGAAGCGGCGCCTGTCCTGCCAGCTGTACCAGCGCAGCGCCGACATCTTCCTCGGCGTGCCGTTCAACATCGCGAGCTACGCGCTGCTCACGCACATGCTGGCGCAGCAGTGCGACCTCGACGTCGGCGACTTCGTCTGGACCGGCGGCGACTGCCACATCTACGACAACCACGTCGAGCAGGTCGCGCTGCAGCTCTCGCGCGCACCGCGGCCCTACCCCACGCTCGAGATCAAGCGCCGGCCGCCGTCGATCTTCGACTACGCCTACGAGGACTTCGAGATCGTCGGCTACGAGCCCCATCCGGCGATCAAGGCGCCGGTCGCGGTGTGACGGCCGAGGCGCCGACACGCCACGAGGGCGCGCCCGCCACGGGCCGCCCGCTGCTGACGCTGATCGCCGCCGTCGCCCGCAACGGGGTGATCGGCGACGGCGAGCGCATGCCCTGGCACCTGCCCGAAGACCTGGCGCACTTCCGCCGCGAGACGATGGGCTGCCCGGTCATCATGGGCCGCCGCACCTGGGACTCGCTGCCGCCACGCTTCCGGCCGCTGCCGGGGCGGGTGAACCTCGTCGTCACGCGCGATGCGGGCTGGGCCGCGGCCGGCGCGCAACGTGCCGGCTCGCTCGACCAGGCGGTCGCCGCGGCCACCGCCGCTGTGCCCGGCGCGACGCGCCTCTTCGTGATCGGCGGCGGGCAGCTCTATGCCGAGGCCCTGGCGCAGGCCGACGAACTGCTGCTGACCGAGATCGACATCGAGGCCGAAGGCCGCGTGCGCTTTCCGGCGTGGCGGCGCGAGGACTTCCAGCGCATCGGCCACGAGCCGCTCACCAGCGCCCAGGGCTGGGCGCTGGCGTTCAACCGCTACCGGCGGCGGCGGGCAGCCGACGCCGGGGCGTGACGCTCAGAACCTCAGCTGCAGCGTCGCGCGCAGGTTGCGTGCCTCGCCGTAGTACGACGAGGACGAGACCGCCTGGTAGCGCTTGTCGAACAGGTTGTAGGCGTTCACCAGCACGGCCACCCGCTCGCTGAAGGCATAGCGCGCGCTCAGGTCGACGATGGCATAGGCGCCCTGCGTCACCCGCGGCGAGCCTTCCAGCCAGCCGAAGTCCGACCAGCTGCGGTTCTGCCAGCGCAGGCCGCCACCCACCGTCAGGCCCTTCAGGCCCTCGCCGAGCCTGTAGCTGCTCAACAGCTTGGCCGCCGTCGTCGGCACCTGGGTGTTGAGCGCCGCGCCGTCCCGGTCGCGCACCAGGTTGTGCGAGTAGCCGGCGCCGAGCTGCCAGCGGTCGCTGAGCGCACCGTTCGCCTCCAGCTCGAAGCCTTCGGTGCGGGTGCCGGAAACCGGCCGGTAGGCCTGCTGGTCGGTGCCTTCGACGAAGACGTTCGGGATCGCGACCGCGAGGTTGTCCTGCTTGACCAGGTAGACCGCCGCCGCCAGGTTCAGCCGGCCGTCGAGCAGCGCCCCCTTGCCGCCGAGCTCGTAGCTGTCGCCCAGCAGCGGGTCGAGGAAGCGGCCGCCCGGCTCCTTGTAGCTCTGCGGCTTGAAGATGTTGGTGTAGCTGCCGTAGACCGACCAGTGGCGGTCGATGTCGTAGACCAACGCGAGGTACGGCGTGAGCTCGCCCGTCTCCTCGCGCTTGTCGCAGTCGGGGGCCTCGCCGGTCGGCCGGCTGCAGCTCTCCTCCTGCCAGTTGGTGACGCGCGTGCCGAGGATCGCCGAGAGGCTGTCGGTGGCGCGCAGGCGCACCGAGGCGAAGGCGCTGGTGCGACGCTCGTCGCTCGACTCGGTGCCGGTGCTCGGGTTGTCGGGCCGGCCCGGCGTGTGGCCGTCCCAGGTGTAGATGTTGCCGATCCACGGGTCCCAGTCGTCGAACGACCACCAGCGGTAGGTCGGGTGCTCGTCCCAGGTGCGCGCCGAGGTCACGCCCAGCGCCGCGTCATGCCGGCGGCCCCAGAGCTGGAAGGGCCCGCGCGCCGAGAGGTCGAGCGTGGTCTGGTCGGGCTGGTACTTCCAGCGCGCGGCCCAGAGGCCGACGCCGGCGCCGGTCAGCGGGTCCGGGTTGCCGCGGTTGGCGTAGCCGATCCAGTTGTCGGCGGTGCTGCGGTCGAACTCGAGCGTGGCCCTGAGCTGCCATTCGTTGCCCAGCGCCTGCTCGAGGCGGGCGAACACCGTGTAGTCGTCGCGGTCCGCGGAGGCCCAGCGCGCGCCGGCCGAGTCGGACAAGGCCCAGCGCACCCGCGCGCCATTGGCGTCGAAGAGCGGGCGCCCGGTGCGGTTGGCGCCGTCCGAGTGGTACTGCTGGAGGGTGGCGCCGAAGTTCAGCAGCGTGCCGGGCGCGAGGTCGGCCTCCAGGAACGCAGCGACGGTCTTGCGGTTCTCCTTGCCCCAGGCGAGCTGCGAGGCGTTGTCCTGCCAGGCGGCCAGCAGCCGCCCGCGCAGGCCGCCGGACTCGGTCAGCTTCGACGACAGGTCGAGCTCGCCGCGGTAGCTGTCCCAGCGCCCGACGGACAGGTTGAGCGCGCCCTGGAACGCGGAGGTCGGCCGCTTGCGCACCGCGTTGATCGAGGCGCCCGGCGTGCCGACGCCGTTCATCAGGCCGGTCGCGCCGCGCACCACCTCGACCCGGTCGTAGAGGAACACATCGCTCACCGAGAACAGCGACGAGGCGGTGTCGGTGATGCGGCTCACGCCGTCGATCTGGAAGGTATCGACCGAGAAGCCGCGCGAGTAGACGTCGGTGTCCACCGAGGCGCCGCTGCCGCCGCGCGAGAAGGTCAGGCCGGGCGTCTGCTGGATCACGTCGCTGAGCTGCACCAGGCCCTGGTCGTCCATGCGCTGGCGCGTGATCACGCTGACCGACTGCGGCGTCTCACGCAGCGAGAGGCCGAGCCCGGTGGCGGCGTTGCTCGAGCCGGTGGTGTAGCTGCCGCTGTGTTCCGTCGTGCCGTCGCTGTCGGCCTGGGCCTTGACGGTCACGGCGGGCAGCGTGGCCTGGTCCCCTGCCTGCGCCGGGCGTTCGACCACCAGCGTGCGACCGCGCACCTGGCCTTGCAGCCCGCTGCCGGCCAGCAGCAGGCGCAGCGCGTCGGCGACCTCGTGGCTGCCCTGCAGCGCCGGGGCCTGCCGCCCCTCGGCGAGTTCGGGCGCGAAGACGAGCTGCAGGCCGGCCTGCTCGGCCAGCCTCTCGAGCGCGGCGGCCAGCGGCTGGTCGGGCGGGATGTCGAACGGCACCGGCTGCGCGGCGGCCGCCTGGATCTGCAGCGCCAGCCCCAGGGCCAGGGCGGCCCGGGCCACGGCGCGGCGGCGCGCGGGCAGGGAAACGAGGAAAGTCATGCGAGGTCGTCCAGGGTTCGGTGGAAGGAAGGCGTTCCTTCACTGGACGAGCGAGCGGCCTGAACCCTGAGACTTTCCTTCCTCGCGGCTCAGCGGGCCGCCAGCAGCACCCCGCCGTCGGCCTCCCGCACCAGGCGGACGGGCAGCGCGGCCGGCAGGGCCGAGAGCCAGTCGGCCATGCGGGCGATCTCGACCGTGCCACTGACGCGCAGCTGCGCCGCCCGCCCGTCGACGCGCAACGGGAACGAGGCGTAGCTCGACAGGCGATCGACCGCGTCGCCCAGCGACACCCCCTCGAAGCGCAGCCGCCCTTCGCGCCAGGTCGCGGCGGGGCCGGCCACGGCGCGGGCTGCGCCATCGGGCGTCAGCTGCAAGCCCTGCCCGGCCACCAGCCGCTCGGTCCGATCGCCCTGCGCCACCTGCACCCGGCCGTGTTCGACCTGCACCAGCACGACACCACCGGCGCCGACCTCGACGCCGAAGCGCGTGCCCAGCACGGTGACCGTGACCGCGCCGGCGTCGACAACGAAGGGCCGGCCGGCATCGCCGTTGACGTCGAAGAAGGCGGCGCCCTGCAGCAGGCGCACCGCGCGGCGCCGGGCGTCGAACGCCAGCTCGACGCGGCTGCGGGCATCGAGCGTGAGCGTCGAGCCGTCGGGCAGCGACTGCCGCAGCCGCTGCCCGTGCGGCGCGGCCAGGGCGGCCTGCCAGCGCAGGGCCTCGTGGCGCCAGCGCTGCCAGCCGCCGGCCGCGCCCAGCAGGCCGAGGCCCCCCAGGCCCAGCAGCGAGGCCAGCTTCGTGCGGCGCCCTTTGCTGACGCCGCCGTGGCGCGCGTCTTCGCCACGCCAGCGACGCAACGCGGCCTCGACGCGGTCGTTCGCGCCGATCAGGTCGCGCTCGACGGTGTTGAGCGACACGCCGAGCCGCGAGGCGATGTCGGCCTGGCGCTCGTCGTGCACCCGGTGCGCGATGAACACCTCGCGCGCGCGCTCGGGCAGCGCGGCGAGCGCGGCGTCGATCGCGGCCAGCGCCTGGCGGTACATCAAGCCCTCGGCCACGTCGGGCTCGTGGCTGGCGCCCGCCCCGGTCTCGCTGCGCTGCGACAGGTGCCCCTGCAGCCACTGCGCGCGGCGCTGGCGGTCGGTGCCCAGGTTGGCTGCCACCGCGTAGAGATAGGCCCTGGGGTCGACCGCCGCGGCGCACGCCGATGCCGACGACGCCTGCGCCGGCTCCGCGGGCCGCTCGAGCTGCCGTTCCGCGAGCCGCAGCCAGGCCTCGTGCGCCACCTCGCGCGCGTCCTCGATGTTGCCCATGCGCCGGCGCAGGAAATGCACGATCGCCTGGTAGCTCCGTGGGAACTCGTGCAGCGGGCTGTCGGGCGTGTGCATGGCTGGCAGGATACCGGATGAGTGAGAATGCCTCTCAATCAGAACAACCGCAGCACCGGGCGCCACGGGCCTGCGGCATCGCATACTCGCGGCCCGCACGAAACGGACAACACGCCGGCCGACACCGCACCCGACGCGACCACGATGAACCATCCGCTGAACCGCCCGGCCAACCCCAACGGCGGTAACGGCCGCGACGACGGCCCCCGGCGCATCGCGCTGTTCGGCGAATGCCTGATCGAGCTGCGGGGCGAGCCGCTCGGCGAGCTGCGCCAGGGCTTCGGCGGCGACACGCTGAACACCGCCGTCTACCTCGCCCGCCTCGGCACGGTGCTCGGCCTGCGCGCCGGCTACGCGACCGGCCTCGGCGACGACCCCTACAGCGACGCGATGCTCGCGCGCTGGGAGGCCGAGCAGGTGGGCACCTCGCTCGTGCGACGCCTGCCCGAACGCCTGCCCGGCCTGTATGCGATCCACCTCGACCCCAACGGCGAGCGTCGATTCGCCTACTGGCGCGGCGAAAGCGCGGCGCGCGACTACTTCCGCACCGACGAGACCACGCCGCTGGAGCGCGCCGCGCCGGCACTCGATGCCTTCTACTTCAGCGGCATCAGCCTGGCGATCCTCGACGCGCCCTCGCGCGAGCGGCTGCTCGGCGTGGCGCGTCGCGTGCGCGCGGCGGGCGGCCGCGTCTGCTTCGACAGCAACTACCGCCCGCGGCTGTGGAAGTCGCCCGCCGACGCCGTCGCCTGCCATGCGCGCGCCTGCGCCGGCGCCGACATCGCGCTGGTGACCCTCGACGACGAGGCCCTGCTGCACGGCACCGCCACACCCGCGCAGACGCTCGACCGTTGCCTCGCGCTGCCGGCGGCCGAGGTGGTCGTCCGGCGCGGGGCGCAGCCGGTGGTGCTGCGGCTGCCCGGTGAGGCACCGTTCGAAGTCGCGACGACGCCGGTCGCGCAGGTGGTCGACACCACCGCGGCCGGCGACGCCTTCGCCGCCGGCTACATCGGCGCGCGCCTGGCCGGGCGCGACGGCCGCGCCGCGGCGCAGCTCGGCAACCGGCTCGCAGCGGTCGTCATCCAGCACCCCGGGGCGATCGTGCCGGGCGCCGTGACGGCACCGCTGCTCGAGGAGCTGCGCGCGGGCTGAGCGCGGGTTCGGCACGAGCCGAGCACAGGATCGGCGCGCGGGGTCGGCGCGCCCCGGCTACAGCAGGTGGTCGATCGGCAGCCAGGACATCAGGCGCACCGCCAGCCGCAGCAGCGGGCCGGTGCCCGGCTCCACCTCGTGCCGCAGCGTGGCGCCGCCGCGCTGCTCGCGCCAGGCCAGCCGGCCGCTCGCCGCGTCCAGCTCGAGCTGGTACGCGACCTGTGGCAGGCGCTGGCCGAAGAAGGCACCGATGCGGGACGCGAGCTTCGGGCTGTCGATCACGAAGCCCATCTCGGTGTTCAGCTCCGCCGAGCGCGGGTCGAGGTTGAACGAGCCGACATAGGCGCGCCGGCCGTCGACGGCGAAGGTCTTCGCATGCAGGCTCGAGGCCGAGCTGCCGGTCAGGCCGCGGTCGCCGCCGTGGCCCGTCCAGCGGCGCAGGCGCTCGCGGCGCGCCTGGCGCCGCTCGGCAGCGCGCAGGCGCCGGCGCTGCCCGCGCGTGGCGCCCACGGTGCCGCCGCCCGTCGAGCCGGCGCGCCACGGGGCCTTCATCGCCTGGCGCCAGCCGTCCTTCCAGCCCGACTTCCAGGCCGTGAGCGCGAGCGGGCCGCTGCCGCCGTTGCCGTCGTCGGCACTGGCCTCGCGCTTCAGCTCGTACAGCGCGATGCCGGCCTCGAGCAGCGCGCGTCGGTGCTTGCTGTAGCCGGCGTGGACCGGCGCGACGTCGGTCGCCTCCAGCGCGTTGGTCAGCACCGAGACGCGCACGCCCCGCCCGGCCATCGCGGCCAGCGCGCGCACGCCTGCCTCCATCGGCACGAAGTACGCCGAGACGAGCAGCAGTTCGTGCGCCGGCTTGCCCAGCACTTCGATGAACCGGGCGGGGAGCATCGTCGAGTCGCAGGCGCGCCCGAGCCCCTTGGCGGGGTCATCGCTGACCATGCGCACCGGCGACCACTCGAAGTCGAGCCGCGAATCGAGCAGGTCGCGCACCAGCGGCAGGTCGTGCAGGGCCTCGGTGTAGGCGCGCGCCTGGTCGCCTTGCTGCGCGGCGGCGACGCGCTGCTCGACCAGCGAGCGCGCCGAGGCCTCCGGCCGCTTCAGCACATCGGCCGCCGCCCGCGCCGACTCGCAGGCCCAGTAGCGCTCGAAGTCCTCGGCCACCTCCTGCACCACCGGGCCGACGGCCAGCACGTCGAGGTCGACGAAGGCCGTCTCGTCGCTGGCGCCGAAGTACTCGTCGCCGATGTTGCGCCCGCCGACGATCGTTGCCTGGTTGTCGGCGGTGAACGACTTGTTGTGCATGCGCCGGTTCAGGCGGTCGAAGTCGACCAGGTAGCCGAGCGCGCGCCAGCGCCGGTTGACGAAGGGGTTGAACAGCCGCACCTCGATGTTCGGGTGCGCGTCGAGCGCCGCGAGCAGCGGGTCGAGGCCGACGGTGTTGTTGTCGTCGAGCAGCAAGCGCACCCGCACGCCGCGTTCGGCGGCGCGCAGCAGCGCAGCGTAGAGCAGCATGCCCGAGGTGTCGCCGCGCCAGATGTAGTAGCGCAGGTCGAGCGTCGACTCGGCCGCGTCGGCCAGCAGCGCGCGCGCCGCGAAGGCTTCGCGGCTTTCGGCCAGCGTCACGATGCCCGATTCGCCCTCGTGCGAGCGCGCGGCCGCCTCGACGGCGCGGCCGAGCCGCGTGTGGCTGCTGCCACGCGGTGCAGGCGCCGGCGCGCGCTCGGCGAGCTTCGGCAGGCGGATGCGGGGGAAGGCGCGCACTCCTGTGGCGTCGGATGGCCCTCTGGGCGACGCGCGAGTCTAGGCGACGGTCGCGGCGGCGCCAGCGCGGCCGCGCGAGTATCGTGCGGGAGAGTCTCTCGCCGCCGACCTCAGGAGAATGCCGTGCAACTGCCCAGCCACCAGCTCACGATGACCGTGCTGATGACGCCTGACACCGCCAACTTCGCCGGCAACGTGCACGGCGGCACCCTGCTCAAGCTGCTCGACCAGGCCGCCTACGCCTGCGCGAGCCGCTATGCCGGGACCTATGCGGTCACCCTGAGCGTCGACCAGGTGATGTTCCGGCAGCCGGTGTATGTCGGCGAGCTGGTGACCCTGCTCGCCTCGGTCAACCACACCGGCAACTCGTCGATGGAGATCGGCATCAAGGTGATCGCCGAGGACATCCGCTCGCAGGTCGTGCGCCACGTCAACAGCTGCTTCTTCACGATGGTTGCGGTCGGCGACGACCGCAAGCCGGTGCGCGTGCCGCCGCTGGCGCCCTCGACACCCGAAGAGATGCGGCGCCACGCCGCCGCCGTCGTGCGCAAGGAGATGCGCATCGAGCTGGAGCGGCGCTTCGCGTCGCTGCGCGCCGAGGGTTGAAGCGGCAAGCACGGGAACGAGGCAGACTGGCCCGCGGCCTCACACGCCTGCTCACACGCCGGCCGCGCATCGTGGCCGCTCCCTTCATTCCTGCGGAGTCAGCCATGCCCAAGTTCGTGATCGAACGGTCCATTCCCCAGATCGGCGCCTCGTCGGCGGCCGAGCTGCAGGCCATCTCGCAGAAGTCCAACAGCGTGCTGCAGGCGCTGGGCCCCGACGTCCAATGGGTCCAGAGCTTCGTCACCGGCGACAAGGTCTACTGCGTCTACGTGGCCGAGAACGAGGAGCTCGTCCGCGAACACGCCCGCCGGGGCGGCTTCCCGGCCGACAGCGTCGCCCGCGTCACCTCGGTCATCGACCCGACGACCGCCGAGACCTGAGAGCGGACCCGAGAGCCTGAGCCCCGACCGGCCGCGGACCCCTGCGACGCTGCCTGATGGGCCTTGCGATCCAGCTGCTCGGCCCGCCGCGCATCGAGCGCGACGGCATCGCGCTGCCGGCGCCGCGCGGCCGCAAGGTCTGGGGCCTGCTCGCCTACCTGGCCTGCCGCAACGCCGCGGCCAGCCGCGCCCACCTGGCCGCGCTGCTGTTCGAAGAGGCCGAGGACCCGCTGGCCACGCTGCGCTGGAACCTCAGCGAGCTGCGGCGCCTGCTCGGCGACGCCTGGCAAGGCGAGACACGCGGCGACACGCTCACGCTGACCCTGGCCGCGACGAGTTCGATCGACATCCGGCTCGTCTCGCACGGCAGCTGGCCCGAGGCGATGCCGCTGCCCGGCCTCGGCCACGAACTGCTCGAAGGCCTGCGCTTCGCGGGCAGCCCGGCGTTCGAGGTCTGGCTGGCAGCCGAGCGACGCCGGCTGCAGGCCGACACCGAGGCCCTCCTGCGCGAGGCCGCCCAGTCCCGCCTGGCCAGCGGTGCGGCGCGCGAGGCGGCCGACCTGGCCGGGCGCCTGGTGCGCCTGAACCCGCTCGAGGAGAACTTCCAGACCCTGCTCGTGCGCAGCCTGGCGGCCGCCGGCGACGGGGTCGGCGCCGCGCGGCAGGCGGCGGCCTGCCGAGAGCTCTTCCTGCGCGAACTCGGCGTGCCGCCCGGCCCGGCACTGGTGGCCGCGATCTCGACCCACACCGACGCCCCCACCGCGCGCCCCGCCACCGGCCGCGCCGCCGCGCTGGCGCAGTTCGATGCCGGCGAGGCGGCGATCGGCGCCGGCGCGCTCGAAGCCGGCCTGCAATGCCTGCGCCGCGCCATCGTCGAGGCCGACGCCACCGGCGACCCCGTGCTGCGCGGACGCAGCCGCGTCGCGCTCGGGGGCGCGCTGGTGCATGCCGCACGCGGCCACGACGAAGAAGGCGCGACCGCGCTGCACGAGGCGCTGGCGGTCGGCCTCAGCGCCGCACCAGCGGTGGCCGCGGCGGCCTGCCGCGAACTCGGCTACGTCGAGTTCCTGCGCGGCCGCTACGAGCGCACCGCCCTGTGGGTCGGCCGGGCCCTGCCGCTGGCCGCGGGCGATCGCGGCGAGCAGGCCCGCCTCGCAACGCTGCGCGGCGCGGCCCTGAGCGACGGCGCGCACTATCCGGAGGCCCTCGCCGCCCTGCTCGAGGCCGAAGCACTGGCCGACGCGGTCGGCGACCTCAAGCAGCTCGCCTACGCGCTGTCGATGCGCGGCCGCGCCCTGCTGCTCTGCGGCGACCTGCCGGCAGCCGCCGAGGCGCTCGAGCGCTCGGTGGCGCTGGCGCAGCGCCACTGGACCGCCTTCCTGCCCTGGCCGCAGGCGCTGCGCGCCGAGGTCGACCTGCAGCGCGGCGAGGTCGACGCCGCGGCCGAGCGCCTGGAACACGCCTGGGCCCTCGGCTGCCAGCTCGGCGACCCTTGCTGGGAAGGCATCGCGGGCCGCGGCCTCGGCTGCATCGCGCTCGCGCGCGGCGAGCCGCAGCGCGCCGTCGAGATCCTGGTCGACGCGATCGCGCGCTCGGTTCGCCTGCCCGACGCCTACCTCTGGGGCAAGGCCTACGCCCTCGACGCGCTGTGCGGCGTCGCGGTCGCACAGCGGATGCCCGGGGCGCAGGCCTGGGTCGGCGAGCTGCACGCCCTCGCGGCGCGCAGCGGCATGCGCGAGCTCGTGGCGCGTGCGCTGATGCACTGGGCCGCGCTCGGCGACCGCGCCAGCGAGGCGGCGGCCAGGCTGTTGATTGCCGACGTCGACAACCCGGTGCTGCTGCCACTGCTCGGTGCCGCGGCCCCGGCACCCCGTGCCGCGCGCCTCCGCGGCGCACCAGGGGCCGACGCGCGATAGGCGCGATGGATGTGGTTCGCGAATCCATCGATCCGAACTCGCACGATGGGCCGATGCGCCCCATCACCCTGCCCGGTGCCCTGACGACGCGACGGTGCCGCGCACCGGCGAGCACACCGTCGAGATCCTCGGCGAGCTCGGAGCGGACGCCACGGGCATCGCAGCGCTGCGGGCGGCGGAGGCGGCCTGCACCCGATTCGCCCGAAGCTGGGCCGCACACTCGCCGCGTGGAAAGAAGCCTCGCAGGCCAGGCGAGGGCTCACCGGCACAGCCCGAAGCTGCCGCGATCGAGGTGGAAGTGATCGGCATGCGCCGCGTTGTAGTCCGGCCCCAGCACGCCGTCGAACCAGGTGCAGGCGCCGGCATGGGCCGCACGCAGAAACTGCGCCTCCGGCCCATCGCCTGACCAGTCGCGCGCCACCGTCACGCGGCGACCACCCTGCAGCACGAAGCCGGCGACGTCCAGCGCGTCGGCGGTCGCGTGCCGGCTGCGACGCCCCTCCTCGCGCCCGTAGACGTTGCGGCAGGCATAGCTGCCGAAGTGCTCGAGGCGCGCCAAAGGCACGCCGAAGCGCGCCTGCGCCTCCGGCTGCAGCACATGTCGCTCCCACAGCGCGAGCGAGGCCGCGGCCGGGCAGCTCAACGTGAAGGGCGTGCCGACCGACACGGCGGTCCGCGTGATGCGCACCGCGTCGCGCAAGCCGCAGCCCGGGCCGGTCTCGCGGTCGGCCACCGGCTCGAAGCGCAGCGGCGTGGTCGCCAGCAGCGACAGGCATTCGGCGGGCCGGTCGCGCAGGCGGCGCAACTTGTGGCCGGTGAGCCAGCCGGCCGACTCGTCGAAGGCCAGCGGCGCCGAGGGGTTGTATCGATCAGGCAGTGTCCAAAGACGGCCATGCGTCGACGCAACGCCCGCCAACGCCAGCAGGCCGACGAGCGCGAGCGCCTTCGGCCACGCGGTCATCCGCCCTTCGCCCCCGCGGTCCCCGTTGGCCCGGTGGCGACACGCCGGGCGCGAGGCTTCATCTCGACGAAGCCGTCATGGCGAAAGCCGGCCGGTTCCGCGACGGCGCGGAAGGCGGGCAGGTCGTCGAGGCGGAAGTTGAGGGTCATGACGCGAGGGGAGCTTCCGGGCCGCAGTGTCGGCCATCGGCGCCGGCGGCGCGAACGGCACCCCGCCGCGGGGCACCGGCGCCTCGCGCGGACGGCCGGAACGCAGCCCTGCCCCCGCCAGCGCCGGCCGGGCCAGCTTCAGGAATCCTGGGCGCGGGGCCAGCCGCCCGGTGACCCGAGGAGCGAGGCGGCCGCCGGCACGCGGCCCCACAAAGCCATGCCTGCGGAGGCGTTACTGTGTGCAGGCGTTGCCGAAGCCGTTACACCAGGGGCCCGGCCCATCTGGCCGGCGAGCCTGCAGGCACCGCCCGCCCCCACCGGTACCCCGCGACCACGACCTGCCCCGAGGACCCTCATGGAACTTCCGAACCACGCACTGAAGGACCTGTTCGACCAGCTCGGCCTGCCGAGCGCGCGGCAGGAGATCCACCGCTTCATCACGACCCACGGCCCGCTGCCCGAGAGCCTGCGCCTTGTCGATGCGCCGTTCTGGACACCGGCGCAGGCGCAGCTGCTGCGTGAGGAAGTGTCGGAAGACGCCGACTGGGCCGAGCTGGTCGACCAGCTCGACGCGATGCTGCGCACGCCGGCCGGCTGAGGGCCGGCGATGCGGTGTCAGCCGCCGCGGCGCAGCTGATCGAGGTTGGCGTGCAGCTTCAGCAGCAGCTCGACCAGGCGACGGCGCTCCTCGACACTGAAATCGGCGACCGCCAGCTCCAGCAGCCGGCGTGAGCGCCGCCGCAGCGCCTGCTGGGCACTGCGGCCCTCGGCTGTCAACTCGATGCGCAGGTTGCGCCGGTCCGCCTCGTCGACGCGCGCCTCGAGCAGGCCGCGCTCCTTGAGCCCGCCGATCAGGCGCGCCAGCTGGCCCTTGTCGCGGCCGGAGTGGAGCGCCAGGTCCTTCTGCGTCGCCCCCGGATGCCGCGCGAAGAAGCCCAGCACCTTGCCGTCCATGGGGGTCAGGTCCTGCGGGCCCTCGCGCACGGCGCGGAACTGCTCCGAGCGGTAGAGGTGCATCACCGCGTGGACCGCCTCGAACACATCCTCGCCCTTGGGCTCGGCGGCGGCGGCCATTTGGTTGACATGGTCAATTGATTCACGCATAGTAGGAGACATTATCAACCATTTGGATCCGACATGAGTCTCTTCGGCACCGGCCGCCGCGTGGAGCGCGTCAGGCACGAGTTGCGCTTCCGCGATGTCGCGGTGGCCCGGGTGGAGCCCCTGGGCGCCGAGTTCGTGCGCGTCGTCTTCTCCGGCGAGCAGCTCGACGGCTTCACCTCGCTCGGCTTCGACGATCACGTCAAATTCATGCTCGACGGCGCCGAGGGCGAGGAGCCCGTGCGGCGCGACTACACGCCGCGCCACTACGACGCCGCGCGCCGCGAGCTGACGGTCGACTTCGCCCTGCACGGGCACGGCGCCGCCTCGGAATGGGCCCGCACCGCCACCCCGGGACAGCGCGCGGTGATCGGCGGCCCGCGCGGCTCGATGGTCGTGCCGAAGGACTACGACTGGCACCTGCTGGTCGGCGACGCCACTGCGGCGCCGGCGATGGCCCGCCGCCTGTCGGAACTGCCGTCGCAGGCGCACGCGATCGTCGTCGCGCAACTGACCGACCTCGCGCTGCTCACCGCCGCCGGCAGCGCCGCGCGTGTCGACTGGCACCAGGTGGCGACGGCGGACGAAGTGGTCGCCGCGGTCGACGCGCTCACGCTGCCGCCCGGCGAAGGCTATGCGTGGTGCGCCGGAGAGGCGTCGGTGATGGCGCGCCTGCGCCAGATCCTGCTCGACGGCAAGGCGCACCCGCGCGAGGCGATGCGCGTCGCCGCGTACTGGAAGCGCGGCGCCGTCGCCTTCCACGACGAGCTCGGGCGTTAGCAGGTCGGTGTCTTCACCGGCTGCAGCGCGCTTCGCGCCTCGCTGGCCCAGCCCGAGGACGGCCGGCCTTTGCCCTGCGAGCTCGACGAGACCGGCGAGTACGACTTCGCCTTCATCGACGCCGACAAGACCGCCTGCAACGGCTTCTACGAGCACTGCCTCCAGTTGCGGCGCTGGGGCGCGCGGCGCGGGACACTAAGATCCGGCGATCCCCCCGCACAGCCGTTGGGCCCGCGTGGCCCCGCCCCCGCCTTGAAGCTCGCCACCTGCAATGCCTACTGCAACATCAACACGTATCAAGGCATCCCAGTCGACAACTAGATAAGCCGTTGTCACCGCATAACTTTTTGCCACTACGTACCACTCCGTTTCAGGGCATGTCGGACTGGATTTGTAGCCAGGTTTGTAGCTAGAATCTGTAGCCAGAGACGTAGCTAGGAAATTGATGTTGCGCCTCCG
>JAMHWF010000085.1:0-1339 GCA_035911095.1 Ideonella sp.
AGCGCTCCGCCTCATCCAGCACACCATGCCAGCGCTCCACCTGGGCTCGAGCATGTGCGAGCCGCGCAGCGACTGGCGGTGCCGGCAGTGCGTCGATCGCGGTCTGAAGTCGCTGGATGGCCGCCTGTGTCTGAGCTTCCAGAAGCGAGACACGCTCGGCAACGCGCATCCGGCTGGCGATGATCTGCTGGCGCTCGGCCGCTTCGGAGTCGGTGTCGATCGCGATGTCCGCCCCGGCCGACGGGTCTTGAGTTGGAGGAAGAGCGGCGAGTTCGTCCTCCGCTTCGACAAGACCCGCGCGCGCCTGGCCCATCTCCGCCTCGCGCGCAGCCAAGGCGGCATAGGCCGTCTGACGGGCCAGGGCTCGCCTCGACTGGCACTCGGCCCGGCTCAGGCTCTGCGGTGCGCCGACGTTGAGGCTCACCGCCTCTTGCAGGGCTTGCAGTTCAAGCCGAAGACTGTCCCGCTCCGCAGCGAGTTGACGAATCCGCTGCTGGGCGCTCGGCGCCAGCGCGGCCGCTTCGCGTGCGTCCGACAGCAGGGTGCATCGACCCTGCATGGGCATGCCGCTGCACGGCACGCGGTTGCTCATGGCAAGGCGGCGACTCAGGTCCTCCGCCTGGAGCGCGGCCTGCCCCGCCTCGCGCTCGAGCAATGCCAGCCGCTGCCCGATTCCTGCGACGGCATCGCGACGACGCGCAAGGTCCTGGACGGCATCGCGACGCGCCAGCACGCGGTCCGCGCGGCGACGCACCACCTCTGTCGCCTGCGGCAGACGGCGGCCGGCTCGAGCCACCACGGCCTCGTCCGCCAGCGCCCGCTGCAGGGACCGGATGCGGGCCTCCAGTCGTTCGCGCTGCGCCCTGGCCTGCGCGACACGCTGCGCCACACGACCGTCGAGTCGTGCGAGTTGCTCCGTTGCCTCCCGATCCTGCGTGCGCAGGTCCTGCAGGGTGCGATCACCCTCGGCACGGGCGCCCGCCAGTTCCTCCACCAACTGCGCTCGCCGGCTCTCGACAGCCTTCGCCTGCTCCTGCAGGGCCATCAACGACGCCTCGTGCGTTCGCGCAGCCTCCCGTTGTTCGTGGGCCGCCTGCCGGCTGGCTTGCGCCGCCTTGACCCTCTCGTCTACGCCGTGCCATCGACGGGCGTCATCCTCCAACCGCTGGCGCTCGGCATCGAACGCGGCTCCCTCGGCGCGCAACGCCGCCAGCGCCGCCTTCAACTGCCGCGCCGTCTCGCCCGCCTTCTGACCGAGCGCGCGGATGTCCTCCTGCCCCAGCAGATCGGCCAGCAGGGCCTTGATCTCGCCGTTGCGGTAGGTGCTGAGCTGCCGCTT
>JAMHWF010000086.1:0-1172 GCA_035911095.1 Ideonella sp.
GGCCGCCGATGCGGTGCGGGCGAGGATCGACTGGAAGTACGCGCTCGGGCTCGAATTGACCGATCCCGGCTTTCACTTCAGCGTACTGACGGAGTTCCGTGCCCGTCTCGTCGCCGGCGGCGCCGAGCACCTGCTTCTTGATCGCATGCTTGAGCGCTTCAAGGCGCGTGGCCTCGTCCGGGCACGCGGTAGGCAGCGCACCGACAGCACCCATGTGCTCGCCGCCGTACACGACCTGCACCTGCTTGAGCTTGTGGCCGAGACGCTGCGTGCCGCGCTCGACGATCTGGCAGCCGTCGTGCCGAACTGGCTGCGTGGCATCACCCGGCCGGACTGGTTTGAGCGGTACGGGCGCCGCGTCGAGGACTATCGGCCGCCCAAGCGCCGACAGGAGCGCGAGGAACTCGCCCTCGCCGTCGGCGCCGACGGCTTTGCCCTGCTCGACGCGCTGGATGCCCCTGACGCGCCCGCCCTGGCCGGCGCGACGCCGATGGTGGCGACGCCGCGCGATGTCTGGCGCGTCCATTATGCTCGCGAGGAAAGCGGACCGCGCTGGCGAACCGGGGCCGAACTGCCGCCGGTTGGCGAGCGGCCGCGATCACCCTACGACCCCGAGGGGCATTACAGCACGAAGCGGCGGATGCAATGGTCGGACTACAAGGCGCACGTCACCGAAACCTGCGATGAGGATGCCGCGCATCTGGTCACGCATGTCCTGACCTGCCCGGCGATGCGGCCTGACATGGCGAGCACGGCGGATATTCACCAGCGCCTGGCGGACAAGGGCTTGCTACCCGCCGAGCACTTCGTCGACGCCGCCTATGTCGACGCGGCGCTGCTGGTCGACAGCCAGCGTGATCATGAGGTTTCGCTCGAAGGGCCAGTCAGGGCGATGCCACGGCGATCGAGCGAGGCGGAGCAAGCCTATAAGCAGCGCTGCTTCGTGATCGATTGGGATCGCGAGCAGGTCACCTGCCCGCAAGGCAAGGTCTCGGTGACCTGGCGCGCTGGCCGCGACGAGGTCGGCTCCCCGCGCATCCAGGCGGTGTTCAGCCGCACCGACTGCGGCGCCTGCGGCGTTCGAAAGCTGTGCACCTCGGCCAAGGAGAAGCGCCGGTCCGTCTACTTCCATCCGCGCCCCGAATATGAAGCGCTGAACGCGGCACGCGCGC
>JAMHWF010000087.1:0-198366 GCA_035911095.1 Ideonella sp.
GACGAAGATCGCCACGGCCGCGTAGAACAGCACCACCAGCATGCCCAGTTGCTTGAGCGAGCCCAGGCCGTACTTGCCCACGGTGAAGGCGATCGCCCCGAGCACGCCCAGCGGGGCGAGCTTGATGATGATGCCCATGA
Source organism: Ideonella sp. (assembly GCA_035911095.1). GTDB lineage: Bacteria > Pseudomonadota > Gammaproteobacteria > Burkholderiales > Burkholderiaceae_C > JAMHWF01. The sequence continues at coordinate 141 of JAMHWF010000087.1, forward strand.
TCTTGAACAGCACGTGGCTCAGGGTGTCGACGAACTCCGACACCGGCCGCGCCCGCTCGCCAAGCATCGCCAGCGCGCAGCCGAACAGCACCGCGAACAGCAGCACCTGCAGCACGTCGCCGTTGGCGAAGGCGGCCACCACGGTGGTGGGGATCAGCTTCATCAGGAACTCGACCGTGCCGCCGCCGGTGAGCTTGTCGGCGTTGGCCACGTAGGCGCTCATCGCCGAGGCGTCCAGCGCCTTGGGGTCGACGTTCATGCCCACCCCGGGCTGGAAGACGAAGGCCAGCACCAGGCCGAGGGCCAGCGCGATGGTGGTGACGACCTCGAAGTAGATCAGCGCCTTGACGCCGACGCGCCCGACGCGTTTCAAGTCCCCCGCGCCGGCGATGCCGTGCACCACCACGCAGAACACCAGCACCGGGATGATCATCTTGATCAGCTTGATGAAGGCGTCGCCCAGCGGCTTGAGCTGGACCGCGAACTCGGGCCAGGCGAAGCCCAGCACGATGCCGACGATGAGTGCCAGAACCACCTGGCCGAACAGGGAGCGCAGGAAACGGGGCATGGGGACCTCCGGGGATGGGCAAGAAAGTGCTGGCTTGTCTGTCAGACGACAAGCCGTCAACACTGGACCACAAGCTTGTATGCAAGAATGTAGGCAAGCATTGGAGGTTCGACTAACCGGGTTTTCCCGTCCTTGGGAACGGCCTGGGCCGGCCGCCGAATCGGCCCTCCGTTGCGAACGAGAACTGTTCCTGATGTAATCGCGCCGATCCGCACGGCCGCGGGCTCACGAGCCCGGGTCCGTCGCGGCAACGCCCTTCCACGCAGCACGCCAGCAATCGGCCAGCTCCTGCGCCCCAGAGCCTGGAGTCGACCGCCTTGCCCCACCGGCGCGCCCCTGCCCCCGCCGCGCATCGCCCAGGTCGCTGGCCGTTTGGCCACGACGGCGCGAGCGCGCACCGCACCCACCGCTGGCGCGGCCGCCGCGCGCGCACCGCCGGCCGCAGGCGCGCCGCCGCCTCGCCGCGCGGTCCGATGGGCGACACGCCGCTCGAGGCGTCGCAGGACAGCAGCCCGGGCTGGCGCATGCGGCAACTGCTGGGCCTCTCGATCGTGCTCGCCGGCGTCGCGGTGCTGGCGCATGCCGGCTGGCAGGCGGTGCACACCACCCCCGAGGTGCGCGCCGCGCTGCGCGGCGGCAGCATCGCCGCGCTCGCGACCGCGCTGGGCGTGCTGCCGATGCTGCTCTCGCGCGCGCCCAGCGCCCGCACCCACGACACCTTCCTCGGCTTCGGCGCCGGCGTGATGCTGGCCGCCTGCTGCTTCTCGCTGCTGATCCCTGCGCTCGATGCTGCGCAGGCGCTCGGCCGCGGGCCCTGGGGAGCGGCCCTCACCGCGGGTGCCGGGCTGCTGATCGGGGCCGGGCTGATCATGGTGATCGAGCGGCTGCTGCCGCACGAGCACTTCTTCGGCGGGCCCGGCACCGCGGGCACGCGGCGCGTGCGGCGGCTGTGGCTGTTCGTGTTCGCGATCGTGCTGCACAACCTGCCCGAGGGCCTGGCCATCGGCGCGGCTGCCGCCGGCACCGACCCGGCGCGGGCGATGGCGCTGGCCACCGGCATCGCGATCCAGGACGTGCCCGAGGGACTGGTCGTCGCGCTGGCCCTGCACGGCGTGGGCATCGGCCGCTGGCGCGCGGCCGCCATCGGCGCGGCCTCGGGGCTGGTCGAGCCGGTGGCCGCGGTGTTCGGCGCCTCGGTGATCGCCTACAGCGCCCCGCTGCTGCCCTGGGGCCTGGCCTGCGCGGCGGGCTCGATGCTCTTCGTCGTCAGCCACGAGGTGATCCCGAGTCGCACCGCCAGGGGCACGAGCGCCACGCGACCCTCGGGCTGCTGCTCGGCTTCGTGCTGATGATGACCCTGGACACGGCCCTGGCCTGAGGCAGCGGAGGCCCGCCCGATGACGCACGACCCCGCGATCGACGACGGCCCCGACACCCAGCCCGCCGAGGCCGCCTGGCGTGCCTGGATGGAGCAGGCGCGTGCCTGGTCAGACCGCGACGACCCTTCGCGCGCCGCCGCCGCCTACGACGAAGCCCTGCGCGTGGCCGTCGGCCGCGCGGCCCAGTGGCAGCGCCCTGGCGACGCGCTGGCGGCCGTCGTCGTCTGCAGCCTCAACCTCGGCGACGCCCTGGCCCAGAGCGGCCGCCTGCAGCGCGCGGCCGATGTGCTGTGCGCGATGCACGCGAGCCTGCTGCGCCTGCGCGACTGCGCCAGCGCCGACGCCGGCATGCGCCTCGCCGCTGCCCGCCATCTGCGCGAAACCTACGCCGCGATCGTGCAATTCCAGAGCGAGCGCGACCCGGCCGGCCTCGCCTTCGGCGCCCAGGTCGAGGGCGCGCTGCACGGTGACGCGGCGTCTGTCCCGGCGGCCGGCGCGGACGCCTTCCTCGTCAGCACCGCCCGCGGCCAGACCCTGCATTGAGCGACCGCCCGCGGGCGCCGCCGCCCAGTCCTCGACCGTCACCTTCGCCGCTCACCCCCTTTCGCCACCGCCCCACCCGCCCCGCGGGCGCGCACCTTTCACCGACACGTCGACCCTCAACCGATCCGCACCATGCCCCATACCCTGCCCCCCCTGCCCTACGCCTTCGACGCTCTCGAGCCGCACATCGACGCGCTGACGATGGAGATCCACCACGACCGCCATCACCAGACCTACATCAACAACCTCAACGCGGCGCTCGCCGGCACCGGCCTAGAGGAAGAGCCGGTCGACTCGCTGCTTTCGCGCTTCGAGAACCTGCCCGAGAAGCTGAAGGTGCCGGTGCGCAACCAGGGCGGCGGACATGCCAACCACACGCTCTTCTGGACCGTGATGACGCCGACCTTCGACGGCGCGCCGAGCCCGGCGCTGCTGAAGGCGATCGAGCGCGACCTCGGCGGCTTCGAGGCCTTCAAGACGGCCTTCACGCAGGCCGCCGTCTCGCGCTTCGGCAGTGGCTGGGCCTGGCTGAGCGTCACGCCCGAGAAGAAGCTGGTGGTCGAGAGCTCGGCCAACCAGGACAGCCCCCTGATGCACGGCAACACGCCGGTGCTCGGGCTCGACGTCTGGGAGCACGCCTACTACCTGCGCTACCAGAACAAGCGGCCCGAGTACATCGCCGCCTTCTACCGCGTGGTCGACTGGGCCGAAGTGGAACGCCGCTGGCGCGCGGCCGGCGGCTGACACCTCCGCGCGCCCCTTGCCGACACCGCGAGGGGCGTCATGCCCGATTGATCGAAGGGCCGTCGCCACGATATAAGCCAGCTCGCAACCCCGACGGAGCGCGAGCGATGAACCTCTTCGACCTGCTGCACGAGAGCCACGAGACGCAGCGCAGCCTGTGCCGCCGGCTGACCACGACGCGCGTCGTCGCGAAGCGCGAACCGCTTTTCCTGCAGCTGAAGGTCGAGCTCGAGGCGCACGCCGCCGCCGAGGAGCGCTTTCTCTACGTGCCGCTGCTGATGATCGATGCGGGCCTCTCCTCTTCACGCCACGCGCTGGCCGAGCACCACACGATCGAGGAGCTCTGCGAGGACCTGAGCACGCCGGACAAGAGCGACGACGAATGGCTCGACACCGCGAAGCGTCTCGCGGACAAGGTGCGACACCACCTGAAGGAAGAGGAGCGCAAGTTCTTCAAGGTCGCCGGCCGGCTGCTCGACGATCGCCAGAAGGCGACGCTCGCGCGCCGCTACCAGAAGGACGTGCAGCGGATGCGCCGACAGCTGGCGGCGCCGTTCAAGTCGCTGGAGGTCACGGCCGACGGAGCGGTGCAGCCGAAGGCCACGACCTAGACCCGGGGCCGCGGGCGGCTTCGCCCGCGCCGACGCCTTCCCCGGCGCCCTCCCCGAGCGCCCAGCCTAGTCTGGCTCCGTGCCCCGCCCGGGCCGCGAGCGGAGCAGCAGGGTCAAGGCGAGCACCGCCCCTGCAGCGAGGGCGAACCAGGTCAGTGCATAGACCAGGTGGTTGTTCGGGAAGCTGATCACGGTCAGCCCCGGGTGCGGCGCGCGAGCGTCGCCGGCCGCCGGCGCCGTCTGGCCATCCGGCGCACCGTGTGCCACGGCGTTCGTCGCCCCGCTCGCCGCCGTCTCGATGAAAGCGTCGACGAAATACGGCGCGACACGGGTCGTCCCGGCCGGACCACGCGCCGCGGTGATCGCCTGCACGTCGCGCGAGACCCAGCGGCCTGACGCCGGGTCGTTGTCCTGCACGACGCTGCCGCCGGGCTCGCTGAGGCGCAGCAGGCCGATCACCGTCGTCGCGCCTTCGGGTTCGCCGTCGCGCCGGCTCGCCCGCTCGCGTTGTGCCGGCGGCACGAAGCCACGGTTGACCCACAGCCACCAGCCGGCTTCGGTCTCGAGCGGCGTCAGCACCCAGTAGCCGCTGCCGAGCACGGTGCTCGCACGCACCAGCGTCTCGCGCGCGTGGTCGTAGCGCCCGCGCAGTTGCACGCGAAGGTACTCGGCCGACTCGCGATCGATGCCGGGCCAGGCCGCCGGGCCCGGCCCTTCGACCGGCGCCGCGTGGACCCGCGCGTCGACGCGCGCGATCAGGGCTTCCTTCCAGGACAGGCGCTGCACCTGCCAGACGCCCAGCGCGACGAAGGCGGCAAAGGCAAGGGCCGCGCCGGCGATCAGCGCCACGAAGGCGCCGGGCCGGCGCGGCCCGTGGGTGTCGGCGACGGCCGTGCTCAAGGCATGGTGCGCATGTCGTGCACCGACATCATGTTCGTGTTCAGGTGATACATGACCCAGACCGAGCCGAAGAACATGATCAGCACCAGCGTCACGGTGAAGATCAGCGCGAGCATCGACCAGCCGCTCTCGACCTTGGTGTTCATGTGCAGGAAGTACACCATGTGGACGAAGATCTGCACGACGGCGAAGCCGAGGATGACGATCGCCGTCGCGAGCGAGGACGGGAAGACGTCGTCCATCACGAGCCAGAACGGGACCGCCGTCAGCACCACCGACAGCAGGAAGCCGACGACGTAGCCGCCGACGGTCGCGTGGTAGTGCGTGCCGTCGTCATGCCCGTGGTCGTCGTGGCCGTGCTCGCCATGCGCGTGCGCGTCGTGGCCCGGGTCGTGATCGTGGCCGCTCATGGCAGCACTCCCATCAGGTAGACGAAGGTGAAGACGCCAATCCAGATGACGTCCAGGAAGTGCCAGAACATGGACAGGCAGATCAGCCGCCGCCGGTTGGCGGCGATCAGACCGAACCGGCTGACCTGCACCATCAGCGTCACGAGCCAGATGATGCCGAAGGTCACGTGCAACCCGTGCGTGGCCACCAGCGCGAAGAAGGCCGACAGGAAGCCACTGCGCTGCGGGCCCGCCCCCTGCGCGATCAGGTGGTGGAACTCGTACAGCTCGATCCCCAGGAAGCCGAGGCCGAAGAGCCCGGTCACGGCGAGCCAGGCGATCACGCCGCCCTTCTTGCCGCGCAGCATCGAGATCATCGCGAAGCCGTAGGTGATCGACGAGAACAGCAGCATCGCCGTGTTGGCGGCGATCAGCGGCAGGTCGAACAGGTCGGCGCCCGACGGGCCGGCCGCATAGCTGCGGCCGAGGACGCCGTAGACGGCGAACAGCACCGCGAAGATGAGGCAGTCGCTCATCAGGTACAGCCAGAAGCCGAACAGCGTGCCCTGCTGCGGATGGTGGTCGCCCTTGTCGTAGAAGACGTCCGGCGTCGCGGCGCCGGCGGTCAGCGTGGTCGAGGTCTGCATGGGAACAGGTCTCCGGGCCTGTCAGGCGCGCGCGCCGCCAACCGCCAGCGCCTGGGTGCGCGCGGCCTCGGTGCGCACGACCTGGTCGGCCGGGATGTGGTAGTCGCGCTTGTAGTTGAAGGTGTGCACGATGCTGCCGATGACGATCGCGGCGAAGGTCACCGCTGCCACCGGCCACATGTGCCAGATCAGCGCGAAGCCCAGCAGCGTAGAGAGCATCGAGAGGACGAACCCGGCGCCGGTGTTCTTCGGCATGTGGATCGGCTTGAAGCCGCCGAGCGGGCGCTGCGCGCCGCGTTGCTTCATGTCGTGCCAGGCGTCGATGTCATGGACCACGGGCGTGAAGGCGAAGTTGTAGTCCGGCGGCGGCGACGAGGTCGACCATTCGAGCGTGCGGCCGCCCCAGGGGTCACCCGTGACGTCGCGCAGCTGGTCGCGCTTCAGGATGCTGACCGCGATCTGGATCAGGAAGCTGGCGATCCCGAGGGCGATGAGGAACGCGCCGAAGGCGGCGATCTGGAACCAGATCTGCAGCGACGGGTCGTCGAACTGGCTCATGCGCCGGGTCACGCCCATCAGGCCGAGCACGTAGAGCGGCATGAACGCGAGGTGGAAACCGATCAGCCAGAACCAGAACGAGCACTTGCCCCAGAACGGGTCGAGCTTGAAGCCGAAGGCCTTCGGGAACCAGTAGGTGATGCCGGCCAGCAGGCCGAACAGCACGCCGCCGATGATCACGTGGTGGAAGTGCGCGATCAGGAACAGGCTGTTGTGCAGCACGAAGTCGGCCGGCGGCACCGCCAGCAGCACGCCCGTCATGCCGCCGAAGATGAAGGTGACCATGAAGCCCATGGTCCACAGCATCGGCACATCGAAGGTGATGCGCCCGCGGTACATCGTGAACAGCCAGTTGAAGATCTTCGCCCCGGTCGGGATCGAGATGATCATCGTCGTGATGCCGAAGAAGGCGTTGACGCTGGCCCCCGAGCCCATCGTGAAGAAGTGGTGCAGCCACACCAGGTACGACAGGATCGTGATGACGACCGTCGCATAGACCATCGACGCATAGCCGAACAGGCGCTTGCGGCAGAAGGTGGCGACCACCTCGGAGAAGATGCCGAAGGCCGGCAGGATCAGGATGTAGACCTCGGGGTGGCCCCAGATCCAGATCAGGTTCACGTACATCATGGCGTTGCCGCCGAGATCGTTCGTGAAGAAGTTCGTGCCGAGGTAACGGTCGAGCGTGAGCAGCCCCAGCGCCGCGGTCAGCACCGGGAACGAGACGACGATCAGGATGTTCGAGCAGAGCGCGGTCCAGGTGAAGACCGGCATGCGCATCATCGTCATGCCCGGCGCGCGCATCTTGATGATGGTCGCTATCAGGTTGATGCCCGACAAGGTCGTGCCGACCCCCGCGACGTTGAGTGACCACAAGTAGTAATCGACCCCGACCCCGGGACTGCCGATCAGGCCCGACAGCGGCGGATAGGCAAGCCACCCGGTGCGCGCGAACTCGCCGACGAACAGCGACATCATCACCAGCCCGGCGCCGCCGGCGGTCATCCAGAAGCTGAAGTTGTTGAGGAACGGGAAGGCGACGTCGCGCGCGCCGATCTGCAGCGGCACGACGTAGTTCATGAAGCCCGTCACGAGCGGCATCGCGACGAAGAAGATCATGATCACGCCGTGGGCGGTGAAGATCTGGTCGTAGTGATGCGGCGGAAGGAAACCCTCGTTGCCGTTGAAGGCGACCGCCTGCTGGGCGCGCATCATGATCGCGTCGGCGAAGCCGCGAAGCAGCATCACCAGACCGAGCACGATGTACATGATCCCGATCTTCTTGTGGTCGATGCTGGTGATCCAGTCACGCCACAGCGGGCCCCAGAGCCGGTAGCGCGTCAGCAGCACCAGCACCGCGGCGCCGACGAGCGCCGAGCCGGCGAAGGTGCCGAGCAGGATCGGGTCGTGTAGAGGGATCGCCTCCCAGCCGAGGCGGCCGAAGAGCAGGGATTCGGAAGTCGGGGTGGCAGCCATCGGTTCGGGCGTCTCGGGTGTGCGATGCGGCGCGGGCGGTGCGGGCGGGTGCCGCGGTCAGGGAGCCCGCGATGCGCCGTCGACTGGTTCGGCAGTGACGGCGGCGACGAGCGGAGAACCGAACGGGTTCTCGGGAGTGCACAGCGCGGCGGCGACGTAGCGCCGCTCGCCGTTGCCCCAGCGCTCGCGCCCGATGCCGCCGATGTTGAGGGGCCCCAGGCCGCCGCTGGCATCGATCGCCATCATCTGGTTCATGCACATGCGGTTGCGGTCGACGCAACGGTTGACGATCGCGTCGTACAGCCCTTCCTCGACGCGTGCGTAGCGGCGCACCGGCTCGCGCTCGCTCGGCTTCTCGAGCGCGAGGTAGCCGGCGCGGTCGAGCAGGTTCGCCTGGCTCTTGGCCTCGGCCACCCAGCGCTCGAAGTCGGCCTCGGACAAGCCGTGGAACTTGAAGCGCATGTGCGAGAAGCCGTCGCCGCTGAAGTTGGCCGAGAAGCCGTCGTAGACGCCTGGCTTGTTGATGACCGCATGCAGCATCGACTGCATGCCGGGCATCGCGTAGATCATGCCCGCCAGTGCCGGCACGTAGAAGGCGTTCATCACCGACTGCGAGGTGAGCTTGAAGCTGATCGGCCGGTCCACCGGCGCCGCCAGCTCGTTGAGCGTCGCGATGCCGTGCTGCGGATAGACGAACAGCCACTTCCAGTCCATCGCGACGACCTGCACCTCGAGCGTTTCGACGTTCGCGGGCAAGGGCCGTTGGGCGTCGAGGCGCTCGATCGGGCGGAACGGGTCGAGCTTGTGGGTGCTGATCCAGGTCACCGCGCCGAGCGCGATGATGATCAGCAGCGGGGCGCCCCAGATGATCAGCTCGAGCTTCGTCGAGTGGTCCCAGTCGGGGTCGTAGGTCGCCGCGCGGTTGGAGGCGCGGTAGCGCCACGCGAAGAACAGCGTCAGCAGCAAGACCGGGACAATGATCAGCAGCATCAACATCGTCGATGTGACGATGAGATCGGCCTGCTGGTTGGCGATGTCGCCCGAAGGCTTCATCACGACGCCATTGCACGCCGCCAGCGGCAGGGTCGCCGCGAATGCCGCCACACGCGCCCGCCGCGTCAGCCTATTGTCAGTTTTGGAAGTACGGTACATCGTGCTCACCGGTGCTTTGCGACTACTATAGTTGCACGAGGCGCGACACTGTAGCGGTATTGGCCGAGCGCAACGATTGGGCACTCCAGCTCGCAGGGCAAACAAAACACCATGACTTCATCCGCCAGTGGCTCTCTCTCTCACGATCAACACGCCGTCGGCGCACGATCCTCCTCGAACGGCCGACACTCTAACGGCGCTCACGGCGATCCGGGAGTAGCGCCGAGCGATATCGCGGTCGGCGTCGTCATCGGACGTTCGTCGGAGTACTTCGACTTCTTCGTCTATGGCATCGCCTCGGCACTCGTCTTTCCGACGGTGTTCTTTCCGTTTGCCGATCCGCTCGAAGGCACGCTGCGATCGTTCGCTCTCTTCGCCCTCGCCTTCCTGACGCGACCGCTCGGCTCGCTGGCCGGCAACGAGATCCAGCGGCGCTTCGGCCGCAGCACCCGGCTGACCGCCGCGCTCTTCCTGCTCGGCGTGTCAACCGTCTGCATGGCGGCGTTGCCCGGATACAACTCGATCGGTGCCTGGGCCGTGGCGGCACTCGCCATCTGCCGCATGGGGCAGGGCCTCGCGCTCGGCGCCTCGTGGGACGGCCTTCCGTCGCTGCTCGCGATGAACGCCCCGGAGAACCGCCGCGGCTGGTACGCGATGCTCGGCCAGCTCGGCGCGCCGCTCGGCTTCCTGGTCGCTGCCGCGCTGTTCTCGTACCTCTACGCCAACCTGTCGGCCGACGACTTCTACTCCTGGGGCTGGCGCTATCCGTTCTTTGCCGCCTTCGCGATCAACGTGGTGGCGCTGTTCGCGCGGCTGCGCCTGGTGGTCACCCATGAGTACGAGCGCGGAATGGCCGAGGCCGAGCTGCAACCCTGCAGCGTGAGCGAGCTCTTCTCGGCCCAGGGCCCGAACGTGCTGATCGGCGCCTTCGCCCCGCTCGCCAGCTACGCCCTCTTCCACATCGTCACGATCTTCCCGCTGTCCTGGATCCACCTGTTCACCGAGGAATCGGTGCCGGGCTTCCTCGGCGTGCAGGTGCTCGGCGCGGTGCTCGCCGCGGCGGCGATGCCGATCTCGGGCCTCTTCGCCGACCGCATCGGCCGACGCAAGGCACTCGGCTGGCTGGCGGTGCTGATCGGCCTCTTCGCGATCGCGGCGCCGTTCCTGCTCGGTGGCGGCCCGGGCGGGCAGCGCGCCTTCGTGCTGATCGGCTTCGTCGTGCTCGGGCTGTCATATGCCCAGGCCGCGGGTGCCGTGACGTCGAACTTCCTGCCGCGCTTCCGCTACACCGGCGCGGCGATGACCACCGACCTCGCCTGGCTGATCGGCGCGGCGCTGGCGCCGCTGGTGGCGCTCGGCCTGTCGTCGCGCTTCGGCCTCGTCGCGGTGACCTTCTACCTGCTGTCGGGCGTCGCCGGCACGCTGATCGCGCTGCGCGTCAACCGGACGCTGCGTCAGCAGCGCATCTGACGGCGTGCGGGGCCTTGGCCCCGCCACCGGCAAGGGCCGCCCGCGAGGCGGCCCTTTGCATTTCAGACGCGTGCGTATCAAGCCTCGACCGACGGCGTCGCGAACGAGGCGGCCAGGAAGTCCACGAAGACCCTGACCCGCGTCGACAGCTGCAGGCGCTGCGGGTAGACGGCGTAGATGTCGGCATCGGGCGTGTCCCATTGCGGCAGCACCTGCACCAGGCGCCCGCTGCGCAGGTGCTCGGCGATGTCCCATTCGGCGCGCTTCAGGATGCCGTGCCCGTCGAGCGCCCAGCGCACCGCGATCTCGCCGTCGTTGGTGGCGAGGTTGCCGCGCGTGCGCACCGTCTCGCTGCGCTGGCGCGGCCCGCGGCCACTCGTGAGGCGCCACACGCCATAGGCCTCGTCGCCCTGGCGGATGCCGATGCAGCTGTGTCGCGAAAGCTCACCGGGCGCCTTCGGTTCGCCGCGGCGCTGCAGATAGGCCGGTGAGGCGCAGAGCAGGCGCCGGTTCGGCGCCAGGCGGCGCGCGATCACGCGTGCGTCGGGCGGCTCGCCGAAGCGCACGCAGACGTCGAAGGCATCGTCGGTCAGCGCCGGCGCGTTGACCGACAGCTGGAGCTGCACGTCGACCTCGGGGTAGCGCCGGGCGAAGCGCGAGACCACCGGCGCGACGTGGCCGCGGCCGAAGCCGAGCGTCGCGTTGACCCGCAGCAGCCCCTTGGGCACGCGCTTCGCGCTGCCGAGCAGTTCGTCGAGCGCGTCGATCTCGCCCAGGATGCGGCGCGCGCCCTCGGCGATCGCCTCGCCCTCCGGCGTCAGGCTCATGCGCCGTGTCGTGCGGTTGACCAGCGGCACGCCCAGGCGCGCCTCCATCTGCGCGAGCCGCTTGCTGACGGCCGCCTTCGACACCCCCAGCTCACGCCCCGCCGCGCTCAGGCTGCCGCAGCCCGCCAGCGCGACGAAGAAGCCCAGTTCCGCGGGCTGGATGCCGCTCGTCATCGCGTCTCCGATCGTTCACCTTGGGTTGACGATGGATCGACTCTAGGCGTCAACCGAGAGGGCGTCGAGTGCCCAGACTCGCCCTTGCCCCACCACAGCACACAGGAGATTCGCGATGAAGACCTACAGGATCGCCACCGTCCCCGGCGACGGCATCGGCAAGGAAGTCGTGCCCGCCGGCCAGCGCGTGCTCGAGGCCGTGGCCGCCACCAGCGAGCGCTTCCGCTTCGAGTTCGAGCACTTCGGCTGGGGCGGCGACTGGTTCCGCGCCCACGGCGAAATGATGCCGGACGACGGCCTGCAGGCCCTGAAGGACAAGGACGCGATCCTCTTCGGCTCCGCCGGCGACCCGCACATCCCCGACCACATCACGCTGTGGGGCCTGCGCCTGAAGATCTGCCAGGGCTTCGACCAGTACGCCAACGTGCGCCCCACGCGCATCCTGCCCGGCATCGACGGCCCGCTGAAGCGCTGCAGGCCCGGGGATCTCGACTGGGTCATCGTGCGCGAGAACTCCGAAGGCGAGTACTCGGGCGTCGGCGGCCGCGTGCACCAGGGCCATCCGATCGAGGCCGCCACCGACGTCTCGATGATGACCCGCGTCGGTGCCGAACGCATCCTGCGCTACGCCTTCAAGCTGGCCCAGAGCCGCCCGCGCAGGCAGCTCACCGTCGTCACCAAGAGCAACGCCCAGCGCCACGCGATGGTGATGTGGGACCAGATCGCCGGCGAGGTCTCGCGCGACTTCCCGGACGTCACCTGGGACAAGGAGCTCGTCGATGCGATGACCGCGCGCATGGTCAACAAGCCCGCCACGCTCGACACCATCGTCGCGACCAACCTGCACGCCGACATCCTCTCCGACCTGGCCGCCGCACTCGCCGGCTCCCTGGGCATCGCGCCCACCGGCAACATCGACCCCGAGCGGCGCTACCCGTCGATGTTCGAGCCGATCCACGGCTCGGCCTTCGACATCATGGGCCAGGGCCTGGCCAACCCGGTGGGCACCTTCTGGTCGGTCGTGATGCTGCTCGAGCACCTCGGCGAGCCCGACGCCGCCAAGACCGTCATGGCCGCCATCGAGCGCGTCACCGCGGACGCCTCGCTGCACACCCGCGACCTCGGCGGCAACGCCACCACCGAGCAGGTCACCCGCGCCGTCTGCGAACTCGTCGCCGCCACGTCCGGCGCCCGCAAGGCCGCCTGAGCGGTCGGGCTCGACCGCAAGGAGACAAACCATGTCCATGCCCTTCCCCCGTCGCCTGGGCCTGAAGGCCCTGGTGCTCGCCCTCGCGACGTTCGGTGGCGCACAGGTGCAGGCCGAGACCCCGGTCGAGCACTGGCCCGCGAAACCGATCAGCCTGATCGTCCCCTTCCCCGCCGGCGGCACGACCGACGTGCTGGCGCGCGCGCTGGCCGAAAGACTGACGCAGACGCTCGGCAAGACGGTGATCGTCGAGAACAAGCCGGGCGCCGGCGCGACGATCGGCGCCGACTTCGTCGTCAAGTCGAAGCCCGACGGCTACACGCTGCTCGTCGGCGCGGTGCACCACACGATCGCCAGCACCGTCTACCGCAAGCTGCCCTACGATTTCCAGAAGGATCTGGCGCCGATCTCGACCGTGGCCCTGGTGCCCAACGTGCTCGTCGTCTCGGCCGCGAGCCCGGTGAAGAGCGTCGCCGACCTGGTCGCGGCCGCCAAGGCGGCGAAGCCCGAGCTCAGCTACGGCTCGAACGGCAACGGCACCGCGCAGCACCTGATCGGCACCCAGTTCAGCCAGATGACCGGCGCGCCGCTGCTGCACGTGCCGTACAAGGGCAGCGGCCCCCTGACCACCGACCTGCTCGGCGGCCAGGTGACGATGTCGTTCGACACGCTGACGCCGGTGCTGCCGCACCTCCAGGCGGGCAAGCTGCGGGCGCTCGCAGTGACGACCGGCCAGCGGGCCGCGGTCCTGCCCGAGGTGCCGACGCTCGCAGAGTCCGGCCTCGCGGGCTTCGACATCGGCACTTGGTTCGGACTGCTCGCGCCATCGGCGACGCCGCCAGCGATCGTGGCGCGCCTCAACACCGAAGTCGTGCGGATCGTGCGGTCACCCGGGTTCCGCCAGCGCATGGACGAGATCGGCGCCGAGCCGGTCGGCAACAGCGCCGACGAGATGCGACGGCAGATCGCCGACGAGACGGCGAAGTTCGCGCGCCTCGTCGACGAGGCCAAGGTGAGGATCGAGTAAGGCCTGCGCCGCGCCGCCGCGCCGCCGCGGGCGGGGGCGGGCTCGGTGCTCGCCCTCGCGGGGCACCGTGCAGGCGGCGCGGGTCAGGGCCGCCGCCCGCCGCCCGCCGCAGCCGCCAAGCCGGGTCCGGCGGCCTCCGGCTCGGGCCCGGCGGCCTGCCCGTCGCGCAGTTCGTCGCGCACCACCGCGAGCACCCCCAGCAGCACCAGCGCGAGCCCGGCCAGCGCGGCGGTCGACAGCGTCTCGCCGACCACCACCACCGCCAGCACGCAGGCCGTCACCGGCTCCATCAGGGCCAGCGTCACTGCCGCCGCGGCGGAGATGTGGCGCAGCGAGAGGCTGAACAGCAGGTAGGCCACTCCGGCGGTGACCACGCCGACGTAGAGCACCGCAGCGCCGTCCGCCACCGTCAGGCCCGAGACGCTCGACAGCCGCGGCAGGCCCGAGGCGATCGCCGCCGCCGGCAGCGCCACCAGCGCGGCGAGGCCGAAGGCGCCGAAGGTGAAGCGCGAGGCCGGCATGTGCGGCGCGACGCGCTTGCCGAGCAGCGTGTAGACCGCGTACGACAGGCCGGCGAGCAGGCACAGCCCCAGGCCCGACCCGTCGAGCCGGGCCGAGGCGTCGTCGCCACCGAGGGCCAGCAGCACGCCGCCGGCGACCGCCGCCAGCGTGCCGAGCCACCAGGCCGGGCGCGGCAGCGCCCGCACGATCAGCGCCTGCAACACGCCGGCCCACAGCGGCCCGCTGCCGAGCGCGACCGCGGTGCCGACCGCCACGCCGGTCTGCTTCACGCCGGCGAAGAAGGCCAGGTTGTAGACCGCCATGCACAGACCGGCGCCGAGCACCGGCCCGCTCAGGATCGAGACGGTGCCCGCCTCGCGGCCCGGCCCAATCGCCGCCGAGGTGGCGGCGGCCGACGCCGCCAGCCGCTGCGCACAGAGGACGCACAGGCCGAAGAAGGCCGCCGCCACGGCGAGGCGCAGGGCCCCGAACCACAGCGGCGAGAGGGCGCCCGAGGTGAAGGTCTGTGCGGTGCCGGTGGTGCCCCAGAGCACGGCGGCCGCCAGGACCAGCGCGACGCCGACGGCGGGACGGGGATGGGCTTGCATGGTCCGCGCATCGTCGCCCGGCGGGCGGCGGCGCTTGTCGAGAAACTCTCGACCTGCGTGGCGGCCCTGGCCGCGCCGACGACGGCGCGACCGACGGGCAGCCGGGCGGAGGGTGCTTCAGCGCCCGGCGCGGATCTGCCGCGTGTCCAGGCCGCGGTCGCGCCGCAGCGCATAGGCCAGCGCGCTGGCGCTCGCATAGCCGACCCGCGCCGCGGCGGCCTCCAGCGTCAGGCCCTCGCGCAGCAGCGCCTGCGCGCAGGCCAGGCGCTGCCGGCGCAGCCAGGCCATCGGCGCGAGGCCCGTCAGCTCGACGAAGCGGGCATGGAAGCGCTGCGGGCTGAGGCTGGACAGCGCGGCCATCTCGGCGACCGTCCAGCGCCGGTGCAGCCCGCGCGCGATGCGCTGCTCGAGCGTCGACAGCACCAGGCGCCGGCGCGGCAGCAGCGTGCGCGCGCCGGCCAGCGCGGCCAGCAGCGCGTCCGGGTCGCCACGCCCCTGCGCGGTCGCGAGCCCCGGCGCCGCGGCCACGCGCCGCAGGCGCTCCAGGCCCTGGCCGGCAGGCGCATCGATCACCCAGACGCTGGCCCGGCGCTCGGCGAAGTACTCGTGCGCCATGCCCGCCGGCACGATCAGCGCGCAGCTCGGGTCGACGAAGGCCGGCCGCCCCTCGACCTCGAGCTGCAGTTGCCCGTCCAGACCGAGCAGCACCTGGGCATGGTCGTGCGCATGCTTCTCGTAGGCGCCGGCGTAGCGCCGCAGCGAGGCGGACGGTGCGCGCAGGGGTTCGGAGCGGCGGGACATGGCGCGATTGTCGGCGCCCCGCCCGGCGGGCCCGGCCTCCGGGCCGCCGTTCCAGCCTCGCGGGCGAAGCCGGCTTCTCCCGGTGCGGCCGGCCCCGCACAATGCCGGCCCGCTTTCCAAGACCTTGCGCAGCCCTGCATGACCCTCGCCAGCCTCGCGCTCTTCTGCCTCGCCGCCCTGGTCACTATCGCCACGCCCGGCCCCACGGTGCTGCTCGCACTGGGCAACGGCACGCGCCACGGCCTGCGGCGATCGCTGCCCGGCGTCGCCGGGGCGATCGCCTCCGACGTGATCCTCGTCTCTGCCGCCGCACTCGGGCTCGGCGCGCTGCTGGCGGCGTCCGAGGTCGCGTTCGGCATCGTCAAGTGGGTCGGCGTCGCCTACCTCGCCTGGCTCGGCGTGCAGCTGCTGCGCTCGAAGGGCGCCTTCGTGCCGCCGGTCGGCGATGCGCCCTGCGTTTCGGACACCTCGGGCCCCCCGCGCGCCAGGCCCGGCAGCACCCTGGCCCGCGCCCTCTTCATGCGCTCGTTCCTCGTCGCGGTGACGAACCCGAAGGGCTACCTCTTCATCTCCGCGCTGATGCCGCAGTTCGTCGACGCCACGCAGCCGCAATGGCCGCAGTGGCTCGCGGTCGGCGCGCTGTTCTGCCTCATCGACGGCCTGGTGATGACCAGCTATGCCGCCGTCGGCGCGCGCGCGGTGCGCCTGCTGCGCGAGCGCGGCACGCTGTGGCTCGACCGCGTGAGCGGCGCGACGCTGCTGGCGATGGCCGGCTCGCTGGCGCTCTACCGGCGTGCCAGTTGAGGGCCCGCCTCAGAAGCTCGTCCGCGCCTTCACCAGCAGCTGCACCCGGCTGATGTCGTCGTCGACCCTGAGCGGGAACGCCAGGTCGACGTGGATCACGTTGCCGAAGGCCGAGCGGGTGTTGACGATGCGCAGCCCGGCACCCACGTTGGCCAGCCAGCCCGGGTTGACCGGGTTCGCATAGGGCCCGCCCCAGGCGCGCCCGATGTCGGCGAAGGCGGCGCCGCCGAGGCGGAACAGCCGCCACAGGTAGACATCGGTGTAGACCCGCTCCTCGAGCGTGAAGAGCGCGCGCCGGTGGCCGCTCTGGTAGCGCAGCGGGTAGCCGCGCAGGCCGTTGTCGCCGCCGAGCATCAGCGTGTCCAGCGGCGCTGCCCGGCTCAGCACGTCGGCCTCGGCCGAGGCGTAGAACAGCCGCCGCTCGCCCTGCGGCCGGAAGTACTGGACGCTCGCGCCGACGCGCTGGCGCTGCAGCCGCCCGCTCACGACCTCGCCCGAGAGGTTGGCCGAAGCGAGCAATGTCCGGTCCTCGGCCGGCTCGAAGCCGCGGCTGACCGAGGCGCTGTAGAGCAGCGCCTCGCGGCTCGAGCCCAGGCCCTTCGCCGCCCAGCCCAGCTGCACCCGCGCCACCAGGCCCATCGCGAAGAACTCGGGCCGGCCCATCACATTGCGGTTGTGCTGGCGCTCGAAGCGGTCCTCGATCAGCTCGTAGCGCAGGAACGGCGCGACGTCGCGCTCGTCGGGGTTCACCGCCGCCGGCGGGGTGCGCCCCGGCGCGACCTCGTAGGCGTCGTCGCGCAGGCCGACGCCGACGCTGAAGCGCCGGATCCAGCCCTCGTCGATCCCGGGCGACCAACCGCCGAACACCTCGGCGCGCTTGCGCCGCAGGCGGTACTGGCCGGCGACGTCGCCGGCGACGTAGATCGACTCGATGCGGTCGTCGCGCGAGGTCGAGAAGCCCGCCGCCCAGCGGGTGTCGAGCGCATAGAACGGCCGCTCGACCGACAGCGCGTCGCTGCGCCCGTCGCTGTTGGTGGCATGGCTGACCGAGAGCGCGGTCCAGCCGCCGAAGGCGTGGTCGTTCGCGAAGCCGATCTCGGTGCCCGAGCGGTCGGCGTCGGTCGAGTGGCCGATCGACAGCGTGGTGCCGGTACCGAACAGGTTGTACTCGCGCAGCCCGATACCGCTCGAGTTGGAGCCGCCCGAGCGGCCCGCCCGCACGCCGATGTCGAGCGACCAGGTGTCGCGTGTGGAGACCTCGATGTCGACCACGCCGTCGTGCACCGCGACGACCTTGAACTGCGCGTCGTAGAGGAAGCGCATGCTGCGCAGCAGGCGCTCGTTCTCCTCGATCAGGCGCGCCGAGACCGGGTCGCCGGTGCGGAACAGCAGCGCCCGGGCGATGACCTCCTCGCGCGTGCGCACGTGCAGCGCGTTGGCCCAGGCGAAGAGCCGCTTGCGCTCGCGCGCATCGTCGAGGTCGAAGATCTCGCCGGCCACGATGCGCACCTCGCCGACGGTCGCGCCTGCGGCCTCGAGCTCGGCGAAGCTGGGCATCGGGCGGTCCTCGCCTTGCCCCAGGGCCACGGTGCAGGCCGCCGACAACCAGGCGGCTGCGACGACACCTCTCGCCCAGCGTCCCATCGACATGCGGGCCAGTCTGGCATGGACACCCCGGCGCGGCGCACCGGGTCTCGCCCCGTCTGTCGGGAAACGCACACGGCCGCTTGACACGGCGTGGGCTTGCGGGCGGCGGCGGGCCAACGGGGCCCGCACGGCAAGCGGCAGGCTCAGCCCATGCGCCGCAGCAGCTCGTCCGGCGGCACCGCCGGCGACAGCAGGTAGCCCTGGTAGCCGTCGCAGCCGACACCGGCGACGGCCGCCAGCTGGGCCTCGGTCTCGACGCCTTCGGCCACCACGCACATGCCGAGGCTGTGGCCCAGGCGCACGATGGTCTCGACGATCGCCAGGTCGCGCCGCTCGCCCGGCAGGTCGCTGACGAACGAGCGGTCGATCTTCAGCTCGTCGACCGGAAAGCGCTTCAGGTAGCTCAGCGACGAGTAGCCGGTGCCGAAGTCGTCGATCGACAGCATCACGCCGAGCGCCTTCAGATCGCCCAGCAGCGGGGCGGCGAGCTTCAGGTTCATCAGCGCGCTCTCGGTGAGCTCGATCACCAGCTGCGCCGGCGGCAGCCCCGAGCGCTGGAGCGCGTCGCGCACCACCTGGACGAAGCCGCCGTCGAGCTGCCAGCGCGAGACGTTGACCGCGATCTGCACCGGATACCCGCGCCGGCCCCACTCGGCGGCCTGGCGGCAGGCCTCGCCGAGCACCCACTCGCCGATCGGCACGATCAGCCCGCTCTCCTCGGCCAGCGGAATGAAGCGCGGCGGCGCGATCCAGCCGAGCGTCGGGTGCTGCCAGCGCAGCAGGGCCTCGGCGCCGATGATGCGGCCGCCGGCGAGGCCGAACTTGGGCTGGTAGTGCAGCTGCAGCTGGCCGCCCTGCTCGACCGCCTGGCGCAGCTGGATGTCGAGCGTCAGGCGCTCGATCGAGCGTGCGTTCAGCTCCTGCGCGAAGTAGGCGTAGCGCCCGCGGCCCAGGCCGCGCGCCTGCGAGGTCGCGAGCGCGGCGCTCTTCATCAGCGTCTCGGCGTCGGGACCGTCGGTGGGCGAGACGGCGATGCCGATCGATGGCGGGGCGAAGATCTGGTGGCCGTCGACATCGACCGCCGCGCCGAGCAGCTTGACCAGGCGCGCCGCGGCATGGCCCGCGTCGTCGGGATGCGCGAGCTCGCACAGCAGCACGACGAACTCGTCCTGGCCGACCCGGCCGACGAGGTCGCGCCGCAGCGCGGGGCCCTTCTCGGTCGACGAGTCGCCGCGCCGCAAGCCGCCGTGCAGGCGGCGCGCGATCGCCATCAGCAGGCGGTCGGCGGCGCCCTCGCCGAGCGTCTCGCGCACCTGCTGCACCGCGTCGAACTGCAGCTGCAGCACGGCCACCGAGCCGTCGGCCCGCGCCATCGAAGGCTCGATGTGGCGGATGAACGACTGCCGGTTCGGCAGCCCGGTCGCGGCGTCGACGTTGGCCAGCCGGTCCTGGTAGCGCTTGAAGGCCAGCGTGTTGCGCACGCGCAGCAACAGCTCGCTCTCGTCGACCGGCTTGGCCAGGAACTCGGAGGCGCCCAGCTCGAGCGCGCGCAGCTTGGTCGCCGCATTGCTCGCCGCGGTCAGCACGATCACCGGCGTGTACTTCAGGTCGGGATCGGCGCGCAGCTCGGCCAGGATGTCGAAGCCGGAGATGCCCGGCATCATCAGGTCGAGCAGCAGCAGGTCGGGGCGCAGCAGGCGGATCTGCGTCATCGCCAGGGCCGGCTCGTTGCAGCCGACGAAGCGCGAGTAGCCGCCGTCGGACAGATGCGACTCGATCAGGTCGGTCATGATCGGCTCGTCGTCGACCATCATCACGACGGCCCCGGCCAGCGGTGGCTCGCCGCCGCCCCAGGCGTCGTCGACGGCGAACTCGGCGAGCGGGGTGAAGTCGGTCCTCGCGTTCATGCGGTGGTCTCCAGCGGAATGTCGTCGCGCGTGCGGCCGGGGGCCGGCGCGCTGGTGTCGTCGGCGCGCTGCACGCGCGCGCCGAGCGCGACCAGCGTCGTGATGCAGGCGCGGGCCGCGACGGCGTCGGACTCGAGCGCGCCGCGCTCGAGCGCGGCGGCCGGCTCGAAGAAGTCGTCGAAGCCGATGCTGCCGCCGGCGCCCTTGAGCCAGTGCGCCTCGGCCGCGAGCGTGTCGAAGCGGCCGGCGTCGAGCGCCTCGCGCATCGCCTGCAGGCGATGCGGCAGCTGGTCGACGAAGCGGTTGACGACGCGCTTGAGCTTCGGGTGCCGGGACAGGCGCGAGACCAGCGGCGCCGCGGCCGCCTCGGGCGGCATCGACGCGGCCGGGCCGGCGGCCGGTGCCGCCAGGCTGGCGGCGGAAGCCGCAACGGGTGCGGCGGCCTGCGGGAGGTCGACCGCCGTCGCCGGCGGTGCGAACGGCGGCGTCGCCCCGACGACCGCATCGGTGGTCCCGGCAGTCCCGGCAGTCCCGGCGGTACGGGCAGTACCGGCAGTACCGCCCGCATCGGCCACGGCGTCCGGCGCCGTCGCCTCGCCGCCCAGCCACTGCGCCAGCGTCGCGAGCAGCAGATCGGCATCGATCGGCTTGGTCAGGAAGCCGGTGAAGCCCGCCGCCTCGAGTTCGCGCTCGAAGCCCTTCATCGCATTGGCGGTCAGCGCCAGCACCGGCAGGCGGGCGCCGCCCTCGCGCAGTCGGCGCGTCGCCGTCGTGCCGTCCATGCGCGGCATCTGCATGTCCATCAGCACCAGGTCGACGTCGCCGCGCGCCACGCGCTCGAGCGCCTGCTCGCCGTCGCCCGCCTCGCTGACGACGAGGCCGGTCTCCTCGAGCAGCACACGCACCAGCTCGCGGTTCTCCTGCCCGTCGTCGACCACCAGCACGTGGCGCGGCGGGAAGCGCCAGGCCGCGGCGCTCAGCGGCGCCGCCTCGGGCGCGGTCATCGCCGCCAGCGCCTCGGCCGGCTCGAGCCAGCGCAGGCCCTCGGCGGGGCCGGCGTCGAACGCGAGCTCGAAGACGCTGCCCGCGCCGGGCGTGCTGGCGACGACGATGTCGCCGCCCATCGCCAGCGCGAAGGCGCGGCTGATCGTGAGGCCCAGGCCGGTGCCGCCGAAGCGGCGCGTCGTCGACGACTCGGCCTGGGTGAAGGGCTCGAAGACGCTGGCGAGCTTGTCGGCCGCGATGCCGATGCCGGTGTCAGCCACCGCCACGCGGTAGCGCAGCCGCCCGTCCGCGACCTCGGCGGCGAGGCGCAGCGTGACACCGCCCCGCTCGGTGAACTTGATCGCGTTGCCGACCAGGTTGGTCAGCACCTGGCGCAGCCGCCCCGGGTCGCCCTGCACCGTCTCGGGCAGGCGCCCCGGCGCCTCGATGTCGAGCGCCAGGTCCTTCTCGGCGGCCTTCATCTGCATCACGCGCAGCACCTCGCCCGCCAGCTCGTGCGGGCGCAGCGCGATGCGCTCGACGTCGAGCCGCCCGGCCTCGACCTTCGACAGGTCGAGGATGTCGTTGATCAGCGCGAGCAGGTGCTGGCCGCTGCCGTAGATCGTCTGCAGGTGGCGCGCCTCGGCGCTGCCCGCGCGCGCCGAGCGCCGCAGCACCTGGGTGAAGCCGAGCACCGCGTTCATCGGCGTGCGGATCTCGTGGCTCATGTTGGCGAGGAAGGCGCTCTTGGCCTGGTTCGCGGCCTCGGCGGCGTCGCGCGCCGCGGCCAGGGCCTCCTTGTTGCGCTGCAGCTCGGTGATGTCCTGCAGGCTCACCAGCACGCCCTGCGAACGGCCCTTGGCGCCGAGGATCGGCGTGCAGTTGGCGCGCAGCACGGCCAGGCCGTCGACGCCTTCGAGCTGCAGCGGCCGGTCGTGCTGCGCCTCGGCCTGGCGCAGCGTCGGCAGCCAGGGCAGCTGCGCCTCGGCGAGCGGCCGGCCGGCCTCGTCGCGCCAGGGCAGGCCGGCCGCCGGCTGGCCGATCAGCTCGTCGGGCGTGCGGCCCAGGGCGCGCGCCAGCGACAGGTTGGCCAGCACGACGAAGCCGCCGCGGTCGATCAGCATCAGGCCTTCGGTCATCGTGTCCAGCGCGCTGCGCACGCGGCCGGGAATCACCTTCGCCGGGTCCAGGTGGCGCAGCATGCGGCGCAGGTAGAAGCCGAACGAGACGAAACCGCCGAGCGCGAGGAAGGCGAGCAGCCGCGCCTGCGGATGGTCGAGCCAGCCTTGCCAGCCGGCACGCCGCTGCGGCTCGAAGCCGAGTTCGAGCTGGCCCCAGGGCAGGCCGTCGCGGTGCACCGGCACGATCAGCTGGCCGTCGGCCGGCTCGCCCGAGGCCGTGGCCTGCCAGCGCCCGGCGTGGTCGCCGTGGTCGACCCACAGCCCGCCGTCCTGCCCTCGCAGCCCGATCGAGCGCAGGTCGGGGTGGCGCGTGGCCACCGCCGCGAGCAGGCGGGCGGCGGTGCTCGCGTCCTCGCCGTCGCCGAGCGCGGTGCCGGCGCCGATCGCCAGCGCCTCGGCCAGCGCGACGCGCTGCTCGCGCACCAGCGCCTGGCCGTCCGGCACCAGGCCGAGCAGGCCCGAGGCCAGCACCAGGCAGCACATCAGCGAGCACAGGCCGAGCACGAGATAGACGCGCGTCGACATCACCCAGCGGCGGCGAATCATGAGGATTCCTCGGTGGCGGGTAGCGGCGCTTGCGCGCGGGCGCCCGGCGGCGCTGCGCCTGCGGCAGCGCCGGCCGGCGCGGCAGCGGCGCCTTTGGCCGCCGCGAGGACGGCGGCGGAAAGGGAAACGGGCGACGGCGCGGGCGACGGCCGCGGGGCCGGCGCCTCGGCGTCGAACAGGCGCTCGACGTCGTCTTCCGGCTCGTCGTCGTCGCCGCCGGCCGCGGCGCTGCGCCGCGCGCGGTTGAGCACCGGCAGCGGGTCGAGCGTCTGCCAGCTCGGCAGCGCCGACAGCATCGAGCCGACCAGCACGCCACCGCGCAGCAGCCAGATCGCATAGCCCGCCGAGAGGCCGGTGGTCACGGCGACGGCCGCCGTCTGCACCTGCTGCTCGGCCTGGGCCTGTTCTTCAAGCCGGCTGCGCAGCTCGTCGAAAGGCGTGCCGGAGCCGGACCTCGAGAGCATCTCGTACCAGGCGGCCAGCGCGGCCGATGTCTCCACGTCGGCAGGGGCCAGCGCCGCGACCAGCGCCGGGGCCGCCGGCGCGTCCGAGCGCAGGCGCTCGGTGGCGGCACCGGCCGGCGCACCCGGCCGCGAGGCGGGGCTGAACCCCTCGCTGCCGGACGACACGGCGAAGGGCGGCGCCGACGACCCGGTGTCGCCGATGCCCTGGACGATCGGCGCCACGCCCGCCTCGGTGCCCGCGGCCGTGACGGTGGCGGCGTGCTCGCGGGCCACCGACGAGACGAGCGCCAGCGCCGGCTCTGCGGCGAGCGCAGGCGCGGGCGCGGGCGCCAGGTCGAGCAGCACGGGCAGCGTCACGGCCGCCGGTGACGGTGCCGGAGCAGGCGTGGGGGCCGGCGCCGGGACGGGTGGCGGCGTCGGTGCCGGCGTCGGTGCGGGCGCAGGCGTCGGTGCCGGGGGCGGCGTCGGCGACGGGGTGGGAGAAGGCGAGGGGGTCGGCGTGGGCGAAGGCGCCGGCGCCGGAGGGGCCGCGGCCGGCGTGAAGCTCAGCTGCGGATCGCCCAGCGTCACGACGCCCCCGGCCCCGTCGTCGAGCTCGAGGCGGTAGCTCGGCGCGTCGGCGCCGCCGCCGTGGACGAAGCGCACTTCGCCGGCCTGCACCTGCGCCAGCGTGAAGCTGCCCAGCGCGGCACCCGGCGCCGAGACGAGCTCGAAGCGCCCGCCGGTGACCGCGAGCACGCGCAGCTCGAGCTGCGATGCGCCCTGCTCGACGTCGATCGCCTCGATGCGCGGCAGCGCGCTGCCGCCCTGCACGACGGCGAGCTCGTGGGCCAGCACGCGCGGCGCGTCGTTGACCGGCCGCACGTCGATGCGCAGCTCATGCGTCGCCAGTTCCAGGTCGTTGCCCGTGCCGGCGCGGCCGCCGTCGTCGCGCAGGCGGAACTCGAGCCGGGCGAGGCCGGGGCCGTGGGCATCGGCCGGCGGCGCGACGACCAGCGCACCCGCCGCCAGCTCGGCCGCGGTCACCGTGTCGCCGGCCCGCAGCGCGTTGCCGTGCAGCAGGAACCGGCCCTCGACGGCGACGACCTGCACCGAATGCAGCGCATTGGCGCCGCCGTCGTCCCGGTCGTCGAAGCCGAAGTCCGCCGCCACCAGCGTGCGCCGGCCGTCCTCGTCGATCGTGATCGTCGCGTCGGCGCCGTGCGGCGGCGCGTTGACCGGCGTGACGGTCACGCGGATCGTCTGCGTCGCGCTCAGCAGGCCGTCGCTGGCCTCCACGACCACCACGTAGAGGTTGTCGCGATTGCTGTCACCCGGCTGCGCATGGTCCGGCGCGACGGCGAAGGCCAGCGCGCCGCTCGTCGCGTCGATCGTGAAGCGGGCGGCGTCGGCACCGCCGACGATCGCGTAGCGCAGCACCGTGCCGGCGTCCTCGTCGGCCGCGGTGACGGTGGTGACCGCGCGCGTGTGCTCGGCGACGGCGAGCGAGGCGATCGGCCCGCCGCCGCCGGAGGTGACCACCGGCGCGCGGTCGTTGACGTCGGTGAGCTCGATGTCGAAGTCGAGCGCGCTCGTCGAGCCGTCGGCCGAGGTCGCGAGCACGCGGATCGTGTGGCTGCGCTCGGTCTCGAAGTCGAGCCGGCTGCCGTCGGCGACCGTGACCACGCCGGTCGCTGCGTCGATCGCGAAGCGGCCGCCGGCGTCGTTGCTCAGCGTGTAGGTCACCGTGTTGAGGCTGCCGTCCGCATCGACCGCCCGCGCGGTGATGCCCACCGCGGTACCGGTGGCGGCGCCTTCGGCGACGCGGTCGGCGGCAGGGTTCAGGTCGACGACCGGGCCGAGGTCGAACTCGTCGACGTCGGCGACGCGCACGCGGACCAGCTGGCTGTCCGTCTGCACGCCGTCGCTGACCCGTACGCGGACCTCGTAGACGTTGTCGGCGCCGCTGTCGGTCGGGTGCTCGAAGTCCGGCGCGACCAGGAAGCGCAGCTGGCCGCTCGCGGCGTCGATCGTGAAGCGGCCGGCGTCGGCGCCGCCGTCGAGGTCCCAGACGAGCGTGCCGGGGGCATCGGCATCGCTGGCGGTCACGGTGGTCACCGCCTGCTGGTTCTCGCCGACGACGACCTCGGCGGGGGCGACGATGACCGGCGCGCTGTCGTTGAGGTCGCGCAGCGCGATCGTGAAGCTGCGCGTGGTGAAGCTGCCGTCGCCGGACGTCGCGCGCACGGTGATCGCATGGCTCGTCGCGGCCTCGAAGTCGAGCCGGCTGCCGTCGGCGACCGTGACCACGCCGGTGGCCGCGTTGATCGCGAAGCGGCCGCCCGCGTCGTTCGTGAGCGAATAGCTGACGAGGGCGGTGTCCGGGTCGACCGCGCGGGCGGTGATGCCGACCAGCGTGCCGTTCGCGGCGTTCTCGTCGACGCGCTCGGTGGTGGCGTCGATGTCGGCGACCGGGCCGACCGGCTCGTCGTCGACGTTGGTCACCATCACCACGATGTCCTGCGCCGTGGAGTCGAGCGGGCCGTCGCTGGCCCGCACCGTCACGTAGTAGGTGTTGTTGCCGTCGCCGTCGATCGGCGCCTCGTAGTCGGGTGCCTGGACGAAGCTCAGCGCGCCGCTGACCGCGTCGATGCGGAAGCGGGCGGCGTCGACGCCGCCGACGATGCGGTAGGACGGGACGGTGCCTTCCGGGTCGATTGCGATGATGGTCGTCACCGCGGACGTGCCTTCCGGGATGCTGTGCATGACCACCGGCATGCCGCCGCCGCTGACGATGACCGGCGGCGCGTTGACCGGCGTGACGCTGACGGACAGGGTCTGGGTCACGCTCATGCCGCCGTCGCTGGCCCGCACGGTGACCATGTAGGGCAGCGCCTCGGGCACGGCCGGCGCGATGAAGCGCAGCGCGCCGGTGCCGGCGTCGATCGTGAAGAGGGCCTCATCGGCGCCGCCGGCCAGCGTGTAGCTGAGCGGCGCGCCTTCCGGGTCCTCGGCGCGCACCAGGCCGACATCCAGCGTTCCTTGCTGGACGACGACGGAGGCGAACACGCCGCCGCCGTGGCTGACGATGCGCGGCGGCTCGTTGACGTTCGTCACGGTGACCCGCAGCGCCTGCGTCGCGGTCAGGCCGCCGCGGTCGGTCACGGTGCGCACCACCTCGTAGACGTTGTCGGCGTTCTGGTCCGTCGGGCGCTCGAAGTCCGGCAGCACGAGGAAGCCCAGCGCGCCGCTCGTGGTGTTGAACCAGAAGCGCGCCGCGTCGGGCCCCGAGAGCGACCAGGTGTGCAGCTCGCCGGCGTCGACGTCGACCGCGCCGGAGACCGCGACCCCGACGGTGTTCTCGGCGACCGACACGTCCACCGAACTGCCGCCGAGCATGATCGGCGCCTCGTTGACGTTGCGCACCGTCACCGTCACCGACCGCGTGCTGTAACCCTCGGCGCCGGCGACCTGCACCGTCAGCTGGTAGACGTTGTCGAAGTTGGCGTCGGCCGGCCCCTCGAAGTTCGGCGCCGTCTTGAAGCGCAGCACGCCGCTCGTCGCGTCGATCTCGAAGCGCGTCGCGTCGGCGCCGCCGGTGATCGACCAGGCCAGCGCGCCGCTGCCCGAGACGGCGAGGTCGGCGACGACGAGCTGGTTCTCGTCGTGGGCGAAGGCCAGCGGATCGGTCTGGATCACCGGCCCGCCCTGGACGCGCAGCGCGAGGCCGTCGACCGGCGCGCCGATGCCGAGGTCGCTCGCGTCGAGGAAGAGGCTCGCGGTGCCCTGCGTCGGCAGGCCCGGCGACCAGGCCCGCGTGAGCGTCAGCGCGGCGACGTCGCCGGTGTCGACGGCGAGGCCGTTCGAGCCGACCGTGGCGCTGCCGCCGAGGGTAACCAGCAGCGTGCCGGCGGCGAGCGTCTGGTTACCGATCTGGGTCGCGGTCGACACGAGCTCGAGCCCGAGGATCGGCTGGGTGATGCCGAGATCGGCGCCCGCCACGAGGCGCACGGTAGTGCCCGACGGCGTAAAGCCTGCCGCGACCGCCGAGGGCACGAAGGCAAAGATGTCGCCCTGGCCGCCGGCCCCGTCGTCGCCGCTGAACAGCAGCGTGCCGGCAGCGAGCGTCACCCCGCCGACCTGCGTCTGCGTCTCGACCAGGGCCAGGCCGCGGACGTCGCCGACCGCGGCGCCGCCGAAGACGTCGCCGATCGACTTCATCAACACGCTGAAGCTGCCGGCGCTGTAGTCGCCGGCTGTCGTCGGCCGGAAGCGCACGACGTCGCCCGCCCCGGCGTTCACGCTGTTGCTGCCGGTCAGCGTCGTCGTCGAATCGACGGTGAACAGCAGGTCGCCCGCCACCACGCTGCGCTGGTCCATCGGCGTCAACAGGAAGCCGAGCAGCCCGCCGGACCAGGCCACGTCGCGCGAGACGCGCACCACGTCGTCGAGCCCAGCGGCCGAGCCGAAGTTCGACAGCGAGAAGCGCGCCTCGAAGCGGCCGGTGGAGTCGCTGCCGAGACTGGTGTTGTCGACCAGGCCCAGCAGGCGCTGGTCGTTGACGGCGGCCGGCGACGCACCGCCCGAGCCCGCCCAGGTGCCGGTGCCGGAGGCGCCGAGCCAGACGCTGACGCCGCTCGGGTCGGCCAGCAGCCCGCCCCAGCCCGCCTGCAAGGCGGCCGAGGCGATGCTGCGCGCCTCGATGGCGCCGCTCTTCACCTCGAGCTGCCAGTCGCCGCCGCGCAGGGCGGCGCCGGTGGCGTCGTCGCTCGCGGCGACGTCGGCGCCGGTCAGCGCCGCCAGGTCGGCGATCAGCTGGCGCCCGGTCGCGTCGGTGGCGACGTCGCAGCCGTAGAGCAGCAGGTCGCCGTCGGCACCGAAGGCCGCGCCCCAGCCGGCGATCTCGTCGGCGCGGGCGAGCACGCTCGCGGCGTCCAGGCGCGCGCTGCCGAGCTGCATCGCGCCCGCCTCGCCGTGCGCGATCAGGTGCACCGCGGACAGGTTGCGCGCGCCGGCCAGCGCCTCGCCGATCCGCGCCAGGCCGTCCTCGTCGGCGTCCAGGCGCAGCACCTCGATCTGGCGACCCGCGGCGCGCTGCGCCTCGAGGTCGGCGAGCAGGGTCTCGATCTCGGGCACCCGCGCGTCGATGACGACGAGCTCGAGGCCCGCCTCGTCGTGCCGCATCTCGCCGGCGGCGGTCGTCGCGACCAGCGCGGCGCCGGCCTCGGCCCCGCCGAAGGCGGCCACGCCGAGGTCGACCGAATGCAGCAGACGCGGCTCCAGCGCCTCGCACAGGGGGCGCAGCGCGTGCCCTGCCTCGCGCGCCGCGTCGCGGCGGCGGCGCCAGGCGCCGAGCGCGGCGCGCGCCTGGCCCCAGGCGCGGGCGACCCGCGGCGTCACCGAGGCCCTTCCGCGCCGGGCGCGAACGCTCCGCGCAGCGCGCGAGCACCGCCTGCAGGCGGTCGCGCCAGCGGGCTCATCGGGCGGCGCGCTGGGCGACGCGGGCCGGCAGCTCGACCTTGCAGCGCAGTCCCGCGGGCAGGCTCAGTTGCGGGTTGGGCAGGGTCAGCCGCACGCGGAAGGTGTTGCTGGCCGCATCCATCAGGCGGTCGACCTGGCGCACACGGGCGGTCACCGGCGGGGCGTCGGGCAGCTCCGGCTGCACGACGACCGCGTCGCCGGGCGCGAAGCTGCCGAACTGCGCCACCGGCACCATCAGCTCGACGCGCAGCGGGTCGATCACCGCAATGCGCAGCAGCGGCCGCTCCTCGGCGCGCTCGCCCGGGTTCATGTAGCGCTCGGCGACGACGCCCTCGAACGGGCTGCGCAGCGTGCGCTGCTCGAGCTGCGCCTCGGCCACGTCGCGCTCGCGCCGCCAGACGGATTGCTGGCCCTGCGCCTGCGCCACCTTCTGGCGCGCCACCTCGGCCTCGGCCTTGGCCTGCTCGAGCGCCTGCGGCGAAAGGAAGTTCTCGGCGATCAGCTGCTGGGCGCGCTCGACCTTCTGCTGCGCGAGTTCGTGCGCCGCCAGCGCGGCGCGCACGTCGGAATCGATGCGCACCCGCTCCTCGGCGACGCCGTGGTTCGCCCGCTCGACGCCGGCGCGCAGGCGCACCAGCGGCTGGCCGGCCTTGACCAGGTCGCCGCGGTCGACCTCGAAGCGCTCGATCACGCCGACCACGGGCGTGCCGACCTCGGCGATGCGGTCCGGCTCGATCAGGCAGCCGACCGGGCGCGGCAGCGCGGCGGCCGCCTGTGCGGCCGGCGGCCGCACCAGCGTCAGCGGCGTCATCGGCGTGGCCGGCGGGACGGCCGCCTGCGCCGTGCCCTGTGCGGCGGCGGCGGCCGACAGCGCGCACAGCGCGACGCCGAGCGCCAGCCCGCCGGCCTGGCGGGCGAACGCGCCGGCGGCGGCGCCCGGGGCGCCCGCGGCATGCGGCGCGGCGTTCGCGAGGGCGGTCGGCTGGCGCCGGTTCGGCCGTCGGCTCAGCAGGCCGGAGGCAAGCGTCGTTCCCATTCCTGATCGGTCTCCAGCAGCTCACGGCGCACGGCCGCCAGGCGACGGGCGTCGCGCCACTGCGGCCAGGCCGAAACAATCCACAGCAGCCAGCCCGGCCAGCGGACGGGCGCGGGGACTGCATGTCGGCTTATCGGTGCGGCACCGGCGGGCTTGAGCGGGGGCCGGTCGAGCGTGACCCATGTCTCGCAACTGCCGGGGTCGCCGTGGCGCGCGGCGCGGCCGACGAGTTGGCGGTCGAGCCGCCGCGAGGGGTTGCGCTGGCAGACGATCACGTGCAGGCCGCCGGCCGCGCGGGCGGCCTCGTCGAGCTGGATGTCGGTGCCGCGGCCGGCCATGCGCGTGGCCACGGTGACGCGGCCGGCGCGGCCCGCCTCGGCGACGACCGCGGCCTCGTCGGCGTCGTGACGGGCGTCGAGCACGCGGTGCGCAACGCCGGCCTGCGCCAGCGCCTGCGCGAGCAGGCCGGCCGCCTCGACCGAGTCGGTGCCGACCAGCACCGGCCGGCCCGCCGCCTGCAGCCCGGCGGCGCGCCGCACGACCGCGGCGCGGCGCGCCGCCTCGTCGGCGAAACCGCGCAGCGGGCCGACGACGCGACGGCAGGGCCGGTGCAGCGGCACCGGCACGACCGTGAGGCCGTAGACGCGGCGCAGCTCGGCGCGGGCCTCGCGCAGCGTGCCGCTCAGGCCGCAGAGGTGGCCGTAGCGCGCGAAGTAGCGCTGGAAGCTGGTCTGGGCGAGGGTTTCGGTCTCGGCGCTGACGCCGACGCCTTCCTTGATCTCGACCAGCGCCTGCAGCCCGCGCGACCAGACCCGGCCCGGCGCGGCACGGCCGGTGATCGCGTCGAGCAGCTCGACCGCGCCGCCGCGCACCAGGTAGTCGCGGTCGCGCTGGAGGCCGTGCAGCGCGAGCAGCGCGGCCTGGGCCGTCGCCTCGCGCGCCTGCGGGCGCTGCCAGCGCGGCCCGAGCGGTGCGGCCAGCGCGGCCAGTTCGCGCCGGCCCTCGGGCGTCAGCAGCGGGGCGGGCGCCCGTCCGGGCCAGGGCGCGGGGTCGTCGTGCCAGTGGCGCCCGGCCTCCAGCCGGCGCGCCAGCGCCAGCGCCTGCACGTGGCGGGCGCGCCGCGCCGCGTCGGGCGCCGGGCGCGACAGCAGCAGCGGCAGCGTGGCCTCGTCGATCAGCACGCTGTCGGCCTCGTCGACGATCGCCAGGCTCCAGCCGCGCTGCAGGCCCGCGCCTGGCCCTGCCTCTGTCTCTATATGTCGTGCCGGCCCTGCCGGAGCCGCCGCCATCGCGCCGGTACCGTCCAGGCGAGCGGCCAGGCGGGCGGCCCGGCGCGCCAGCTCGTGACGGCGGCCGCCGACCGCGACCTCGTCGCGCAGCGCGTCGAAGGCGAGCTCCTTGGCGCTCGCGTGCAGCACGTCGGCCGCGTAGGCGGCCTGCCGCGCGCCGCCGTCGAGCTGCGCCACCGGCGCCAGCGCCGCGCCGCGCAGGCCGAACCAGGCGTAGAGCGGCTGCATCGCGTCGGCGTCGCGGCCGGCCAGATAGTCGTTCGCGGTCACGACATGCACCGGCACGCCGGCCAGCGCCGCGACCACCGCCGCCAGCGCGACGGCCAGCGTCTTGCCCTCGCCGGTCGCCATCTCGGCCAGGCGGCCGTCGAGCAGCAGCGCGGCAGCCTGCAGCTGGACGTCGTAGGGCTGCCAGCCGAGCGCCTGCTCGGCGCCCTGGGCGGCGACGGCGAGCGCGCGCGCCAGCGGCTCGCCCTGGAAGCCCTCACGCCGCAGCGCGGCGCGCAGCACCGCCAGCGCCTCGGCGAAGGCCGGGCTGCCGTGGGCGGGCCAGGCCGGCAGGCGCCGCGCCGCGGCCACCGCCTGCACGGCGCGGCGCGCCGGCGAGCGTTCGAAGCGCGGCGCGCGGCGCGGCGTGCGCCGCTCGGGGGCCAGGCCCCAGACCGGCCCGGGCCGCACGAGCGTCGCGAAGTCAGGTTGCGTCACGCCAGCCTCGCCCTGCCCCGTGCGTTCAGACGGCCGCGAAGCGCTGCAGCACCGCCTGGCGCAGGCGCTCGGCGAGCTGCGAGAGCCAGGGCGCGTGGCCGTGGCGCAGGCGGGCCCAGCCGCGCGCGCCGAGGCGCTGCGGCGCGAGCCCTTCCAGCTCGACGTCGACCAGCACCACCGGCGTCAGCGGCCGCAGCTGCTCGGGGTCGTCCGGTGCGGTGGCGATCGGCCCGCCGAAGCCGCTGCCGAGCGCGGCTGAAGGCAGCTGGCGCGCCGCCGCCACCGCGTCGCGCAGCAGGCGCGCGGGCCGCGGGCCCTGCCCGGGCTCGTCGGCGAGCCAGACCTCGACCTCGATCGGGTCGTCGGCGCCGGCGCCGCCTGCTCCGCCTGCACCACCTGCGCCGTCGCGCAGCCGCGGCGCCAGCGACTCGTCGAGCGCCACGCGCAGGCGCACCGGCTCGGCCGTCAGCAGGTGCCCGAGCAGCTGGCCGCGGGCGACGTGGCTGCCGGGCAGCGCGTCGGCGCGCGGCAGCGCCAGCCGGCCGGCGGCCCCGGCGCGCAGCTCGAGCCCGGCGCGGCGCGCCTCGACCAGTTCCAGCGCCGACTGCGCCCGCGCCAGCTCGCGCTGCAGGTGCTCGGCCTCGGCCGCGTCCTGCGCCTGCACGCCTGGCGCCTGGGCGCCGAGCGACAGCGCGGCGAACAGCCGGTGCTCGAGCGCTTCGCGCTGTGCCCGGCGCTCGCGCCACTCGGCTTCGAGCGCCGGGTTGCGCAGGCTGAGCAGCAGCTCGCCGCGCTCGACGCGGTCGCCGTCGCGCCGGTGCACCGCCTCGACGAAACCCTCGCTGGCGGGGCGCAGCTGTGCGTCCTCCGGCAGCCAGACCACGCCCGGGGCCAGCGTCGTGCGGGGCACCGGCACGAAGGCCAGCACGCCCAGCACGGCGAGGCCGGCCGCCCCCAGCGCGGCCAGGCGCGCCGGGCGCCGCAGCGCGAGGCGGCGCAGCGAGCGCCGCGCGGCCCAGAGCGGGCGCAGCCCCCATTGCAGCAGCAGCCAGACCGCCGCCGCGCTGCCGAGCCAGGCCGAGACGCCGCCGAGCCAGAACACGATCGCAAAGCCGATCCCGAGGCGCCAGGCCAGCGCCGCCGGCGCATAGGCGACGAGCCAGCCGCGCTCGCCGGGCGCCAGCGCCAGCGCGGCGCCCCCGGGCTCGACGAGGCCGAAGCGCCGGCCGAGCGCGTCGCGCCACCAGCGCGCGCTGCGCGTGGCCAGGTTGGGCAGCTCGAGCGCGTCGCACAAAAGGTAGTAGCCGTCGAGCCGCTGCAGCGGGTTGGCGTTGAAGAGCAGGGTCGACAGGCCGGCGGTGAACAGCACGACGAAGGCGAGGTCGCGCAGGCCGCCGTCCGGCGCCAGGCACCAGAGCGCCATCGCGGCGGCGGCGATGCCGAGCTCGGCCATGATCCCGGCCGCCGAGACGAGCAGGCGGTCGCGCCGGCGCGGCAGCGCGGCGGCGGCCGAGGCGTCGACATAGGGCATCGGCAGGCCGGCCATCCAGGTCAGCCCGGCCTGGTGCGCGACCAGGCCGCAGGCCTGCAGCGCCAGGCCGTGCGCCAGCTCGTGCAGCAGCTTGATCGGCACGTAGACCGCGAGCGCGAGCCACAGGTAGCGCGGCGTCGACATCCAGAGCGCCGCATGCGCCTGCAGCGCCGGCGCCTGCACCAGCGCCGTGGCGGCGAGCGTGGCCACCGCCAGCGCCCAGAGCGCGAGGCTGCGCGGCCCGAGCCAGGGCGCGAGGGCGCGGTGCAGCGCCGCCACCGCGCGAGAGGGGTCGCCGAGCGGCATGCGCCAGGCGAGCAGGTCGCGTGGCGCGGCCGGCTCCGCGGACGGCGGCGGGGCTGCGGCGGGGCCGGCCTCGGCATCGAGCAGGCCCGCGGCCTGCAGCTGGCCGACCAGCTCGACCAGCTCGGGCCGGCCGATCGGCTCGGTGCCGGCGTCGGCCCCGGCGTCGGCATGCGCCTGCGCGGCGTCCCACAGCTGCTGCACGGTGCAGCGCCCGTCGAAGCGCCCGACCACCGCGTAGGCCGCCGGGTTGAGCCGGCAGCCGCGGCCCCGCTCGTCGGCCAGCACGATCCAGTGCTGGCCGCGCTGCGTCAGGCGCGACAGCCGCAGCCCGGCGCGCAGACAGGGGCGACGCCCGGCGACACGGTGCCAGTGCGGGCTGAAGTCCGGGGTCACCGCTGCCACCACAGCAGCCGCAGCCGGTCGGCGAGGCGGCCGAGCCAGGTCCACAGCAGCGGCCGGCGGCCGGTCTCGAAGCGCGCATGGCCCTGCAGGCCGGGGCGCAGGCGCGGGTCGTCGCCGAGCAGTTCGGCGTCGACCTCGAACACGTTGGCGCCGCCCGCCGTCTGCGCCAGCGGGGAGACGCGGCGCACGCGCAGCGGCAGGGTGTCCCAGGGCAAGGCCGAGAGCGCGACCTCGCCGAGCTGCCCCGGCGCCAGGCGCGCGATGTCGGCCTCGTCGACCTCGGCGACGACGCGCCTTGCGCCGTCGGCGGCCAGGGTCAGCAGCGCATCGCCCTGGCGCACCGGCGCGCCGACCGAGGCCGCGAGGTCGCCGGCGATCACCGTGCCGTCGAAGGGCGCCGTGAGCTGCACCCGCGCCAGGCGCTCGTCGACCAGCGCGAGCTGGGCCTCGGCCTCGGCGCGGCGCGCCAGCGCGATCGCCGCCTCGCCACGGCCGTCGCGCGCGAGTGCGCTCGCGTAGGCGTCGTCGAACTGGGCGAGCTGGCTCTGCCAGCGCTGGCGCTCGAGCAGCAGGTCCTCGTCGACCAGGTCGGCCAGCACCGCGCCGCGCGCGACGCGGTCGCCCGGGCGCGCATGCACCGCCTTGATGAAACCTTCGGCCGGGGCGACCAGCACCCGCTGCAGCTCGCCCTCGACGCGCGCGCGCGCCGCGACCTCCCAGGGCACGGGCCAGAGCGCGAGCCCCGCGAGCACCGCGGCGAGCGCCCAGCGGCCCCAGCGGCGCGGCGCGGCGGCCTGCAGCGGCCCGGTCGGGGCGGCCGGCGGCCGCGGGCCGAGCGCGCGCCGCAGCTGGCGCCAGCGCGAGGCCTCGTCGTGCTGCATCAGCGCGAGCATCGGCGCGGCCAGCAGCAGCGCGTCCTGCAGCGGCCCGAGCCGGGCGGCGAGCGCGGCCGGCGCCTCCTCGGTCTCGATGGTGAGCGCCCCGACGAGGCGCCCCTCGATCGCGAGCGGCAGGCTGGCGACGCTGCCGCCGACCCGCTGCTGCAGCAGGCGCTGCGCCAGCCGGACGGGGCCCCAGGGCGTGACGTCCGTCGCGCGCCCGGCCGCCCGGGGCGCGGTGGCGGCACTGGGGGTGGGGGCCGTCGCGGGGTGGCCGTTCGTGGCGACGGGGTCGGCCGGCGGCCATTGCAGCGCCTCGCCCTGCTCCATTGCCTCCTGCATCGCCTCGGCCAGACCGTGCGTGGCCTCGCTCGCGCGGGGCAGGTTCGCGATGTCGAGCCCGGACACCGCCCGCAGGCGCGGCAGCGTGCCGGGCTTGCCTTCGGCCACCAGGCCCAACGCCGCCCGGCGCAGGCCGTGGCCGGCGACCAGGGCTCCGACCAGGCGTGCGGCGGCGGCCCCTGCGCCCGGCCCGGCGGCCAGCACCGCGCCGAGCAGCCGCAGGGCCTGCGGCGCGGACGCCTCGGCCCCGGCCTGGTCGGGCTCGACGAGGCTGAGCAACGGGGGGTCGCGGTGCATGCCGCTAGACCTGCATGTTCATGATCTCGGTGTAGGCCTGCACCAGCCGGTTGCGCACCTGCAGCGTCGCCTGGAAGCCGAGCTGGGCCTTCTGCATCGAGACCATCGTCTCCTCGAGGCTGACGGTCGGGTTGTCGAGCGTCACCTCGCGCTGCAAGCGGCTCGCCTCCAGCTGCTGGTTGCTGACGTTCTTCAGCGCCGACGCGAGCGCGGTCGAGAAGCCCTCGCCGCCCTCGGCCGGCTTGCGCACCACGGGCCGCCCGTCCAGGCCCAGGCCGGCGCGGGCGACCGCGTCGGCGAAGTTGAAGGGCTTGAGCTGCACGTCCATCGGGCGTCTGGCGCCGTGTCCACCCGTGACCGGGCGCACGAAGGCGAGGATTCGGATGGGCGGATGCTAGGGAGGCGGCCGCCCGGCGATGGTGCGAGATGACGGCGTTTGGCCGGGCTGTTCGGGGCACCCTCGCGGGCGGCACTTCGAATAATCCGGTCAGTGCTCGCTATGGGCCGCCTTGCGCCTTGCGCCCCCCGATCCCGTGGATCAAGCCGTCGTCCCCGTCAAGCCTCAAACCCTCGTGCCGGTCGATGCGCAGGCTGCCGGCCCGCTGGGCAAGCTCGCCGCGCTGCCCGCGGCCGCCAAGGCCAAGCTCGGCCTCGGCATCGCCGCACTGGCGGCGGTCGCGCTCGCGCTCACGATGTGGCGCAGCGACGGCGGCGACTACAAGGTGCTGTACGCCAACCTGTCCGACAAGGACGGCGGCGCGATCATCGCCCAGCTGTCGCAGCTCAACATCCCGTACCGCCACGCCGACGGCGGCGCCGCGATCCTGGTGCCTGCCACCCAGGTGCATGACGCGCGCCTGAAGCTCGCCTCGGCCGGCCTGCCCAAGGGCAGCGTGGTCGGCTTCGAGCTGATGGACAGCGCCCGCTTCGGCCAGACCCAGTTCCAGGAGCGCCTGACCTTCCAGCGCGGCCTCGAGGGCGAACTCGTGCGATCGATCACGGCGCTGGCCGCGGTGCAGAGCGCGCGGGTGCACCTCGCGCTGCCGAACCAGAACGGCTTCTTCCGCGAGCAGCAGAAGCCCTCGGCCTCGGTCGTGCTGACGCTCTACCCCGGCCGCTCGCTCGACCGCGCGCAGGTGGCGGGCATCGTGCACCTGGTCTCGTCGAGCGTGCCCGAGCTGAACACGAAGGCGGTCAGCGTTGTCGACCAGAGCGGCGCGCTGATCTCCGGGCCCGGCGAGGGCTACGCCAACGGCGGCCTCGACGCGCAGCAGCTGCAGTACGTGGCCCAGGTCGAAGGCGGCTACGGCAACCGCATCCGCGACATCCTCGAGCCGATCGTCGGGCGCGACAACCTGCGCGCCCAGGTCACCGCCGAGGTCGACTTCTCGCAGACCGAATCGACCTCCGAGGCCTATGCGCCGAACCAGGGCCCGCAGGCCCAGGCCAGCGTGCGCAGCCAGCAGTCGAGCGAGATGTCGGGCGGCAGCGGCGCGGCGCCCTCCGGCGTGCCCGGCGCGGCCTCGAACCAGCCGCCGGTGCCGGCCACCGCGTCGCTCACCGGCGCCACGCAGCCGCTGCAGGGCGCGCCGAACGGCAGCGGCGGCGGCAGCTCGAGCAGCCGGCGCGACGCGGTGACCAACTACGAGATCGACAAGACGGTGCGCGTGACGCGCAACGCGACCGGCACCGTCAAGCGGCTCAACGCCGCGGTGGTCGTGAACCACCGCACGGGGACCGACGCCAAGGGCAAGACGACGACCGTCGCGCTCTCGGCCGAGGAGATGGAAAAGCTCACCGCCCTCGTGCGCGAGGCGGTCGGCTTCGACGAGAAGCGCGGCGACTCGGTCAAGGTGATCAACACGCCGTTCCGCGTCGAGCCCGTGCCGCCGGTCGAGGAGCTGCCGATGTGGAAGCAGCCCGAGATCCTCGACCTGCTGCGCAGCGCCGCGGTGCCCGGCGCGCTGGCCTTCGTCGCGCTGCTCGTCTTCTTCGGCATGGTCCGACCGGCGCTCAAGGCGATGCTGGCGCCGCCGGCGCCGGTGGTCGGCCAGACGGTCGACGCGGTGGTCGACGACGCCGAGGCCCTGCCCGCGCCCGAGACGCCACCCGCCCTGCCGGCGCCGCGCACCAACGACCGCCTGAACGACGCCCGCGCGATCGCCAAGGAGAACCCGGCCGCGGTCGCGGCGGTGGTGCGCAACTGGGTGGGCAGCGGGCAGTCATGAGCGGCAACCTGGACGAAGCCGGCCTCGAGGACGCGGCGATCCTGCTGATGTCGCTCGGCGAGGAGGAAGCCGCCGAGGTCTTCAAGCACCTGGCGCCGAAGGAAGTGCAACGCCTGGGCGAGACGATCGCGAAGATGAAGTCGGTCAACCGCGAGCGCGTCGACAAGGTGCTCGACCGCTTCGCGACCGAGGCCAGCGAGCAGAGCCTGCTCGTCGCCGACAACGACGAGTACGTGAAGACGGTGCTGCGCCGCGCGCTCGGCGACGACAAGGCGAACCTGCTGATCGACCGCATCCTGCAGGGCAGCGACATCTCGGGCATCGAGAGCCTGAAGTGGATGGACGCCAGCTCGGTGGCCGAGCTGCTGCGCAACGAGCACCCGCAGATCGTCGCGGCGATCCTGGTGCACCTCGACTTCGACCAGGCCAGCTCGATCCTCAAGTGCTTCACCGAGCGCCACCGCAACGAGGTGATGGTGCGCATCGCCACGCTCGACGGCATCCAGCCGATGGCGCTGAAGGACCTGAACGACGTGATGGGCAAGGTGCTGGCCGGCGGCGAGCGCATGCGCAAGGCCACGCTCGGCGGCGTCAAGACCGCGGCCGAGATCCTGAACATGCTGGGCTCCAGCGTCGAGACGGCGGTGCTCGACTACGTGCGCGAGGCCGACAACGATCTGGCGCAGAAGATCATGGACAACATGTTCACCTTCGACGACCTGGAACGCATCGACGACAAGGGCATCCAGGCGCTGATGAAGGAAGTGCAGAGCGAGTCGCTCGTCGTCGCGCTGAAGGGCGCCTCGCCCGAGCTGCGCGACAAGGTCTTCCGCAACATGTCCTCCCGCGCCGCCGAGACGCTGCGCGAGGACCTGGACTCGCGCGGCCCGGTGCGCCTGTCGGAGGTCGAGGCCGAGCAGAAGGAAATGCTGAAGGTGGTGCGTCGCCTCGCCGACGAAGGCCAGATCGTGCTCGGAGGCGGCGGTGACGACGAATTCGTCTGAGCGCGGCGGCCGCCCGGGCATCCGCAACGTGCCGCCGCCCGCCGGCGGCGCGTCCCCGACGCCCGCCCCCTACGCGCGCTTCATCCCGCGCGAGGAGGTGCACAGCTTCGCCGCCTGGAACCCGGACAGCTTCGGCGGCCCGCAGGCCGCCGCCGAGGCCGAGCCCCCGCCCCCGACGCCGGAGCAGCAGCGCGCCGCGCAGCAGGCCGCGCGCCAGACCGGCTACCAGGACGGCTACCGAGACGGCCTGGCCGCGCTCGAGGCCTTCAAGCAGAGCTTCGCGCGCCAGACGGCGCAGCAGCTCGGCCAGCTCGTGGCCGCCTTCGACGCCCAGTTCGAAGGGCTCGAGGCGCGCATGGCGCAGGCGCTGGCCCAGGCGGCGACGCAGCTGGCGCGCCAGGTGGTGCGCTGCGAGCTGAAGACCCAGCCCGAGCTGATCGCCGCCGTCGCCAACGAGGCGGTCGAATGCCTGACGCTGTCGGCCCGCCACGTGACGGTGCTGGTGCACCCGGACGACCTGCCGCTGGTGGCCGAGGGCGCCGGCGACGAGCTCGACCGGCGCGGCGCGCGCCTCGTCGCCTCGACCCAGGTGGCGCGCGGGGGCTGCCTCGTCGAGAGCGACGTCGGCGCCGTCGATGCCGGCATCGAGGCGCGCTGGCAGCGCGCGTCGAGTGCGCTCGGCGACGACACCCCGCTGGCCGCCGGCGACAGCGGCGCCGACCCGCTGGTGCTGCGCGGCGAGGGGCTCGCATGACGCCGCCCGCCCGGCCGCGGCCCTCCGCCCTGCCCCTTTCCCCCCTCAGGCGCGCCCGAGCCGGCGCGCCCTGCCCGCCGGCGTACCCGCCGCACCCCGCCTGCGCCGCGGCCGTTTCGCCGTCGACGCCTTTCCGACCCTGAGCTGATGATTCCTTCTTCCGACCCGGGCGCCGGCAGCGCGCCCGCCCCGCGCTCCGACCAGAAGTGGCTGCGCTACCTGGCCGACCTGCAGGCCTTCGCCGCCGCGCCGGTGCCCTTCGAGACGCAGGGCACGCTGGTGCGCGTCGCCGGGCTGGTGCTCGAGG
The DNA here is from genome assembly GCA_035911095.1 of Ideonella sp. Lineage (GTDB taxonomy): Bacteria > Pseudomonadota > Gammaproteobacteria > Burkholderiales > Burkholderiaceae_C > JAMHWF01. The sequence continues at coordinate 39,795 of JAMHWF010000087.1, forward strand.
CCGCCGGCATCCGCGCGCCGGTCGGCTCGGTGTGCGAGGTACGCATGGCGGGCCAGCCGCCGATCCAGGCCGAGGTGGTCGGCTTCAGCGGCGACCGCGCCTACCTGATGCCCACCGGCGAGGTGCATGGCCTGGCCAGCGGCGCGCGCGTCGTGCCGCGCCCGTCGCCGGCCGTGCCGCCGCGCTTCGGCCAGGTCAACCACCCGTGGCGGCGCAGCGAGGACCGCGGCCTGCACCTGCCGATGGGCGACGGCCTGCTCGGCCGCGTGGTCGATCCGCACGGGGTGCCGATGGACCGCAACGGCGCGCTCGTCGCGGTGCAGAACCAGCCGATGGCACGCCGGCCGATCAACGCGATGGACCGCGACCCGGTGCGCGAGCCGCTCGACACCGGCGTGCGCGCGATCAACGCGATGCTGACGGTCGGCCGCGGGCAGCGCATCGGCCTCTTCGCCGGCTCCGGCGTCGGCAAGTCGGTGCTGCTCGGGATGATGGCGCGCTACACCCGGGCCGACGTGATCGTCGTCGGGCTGATCGGCGAGCGCGGCCGTGAAGTCAAGGAGTTCATCGAGGACATCCTCGGCGAGGAAGGGCTGCGCCGCTCGGTCGTCGTCGCCGCGCCGGCCGATGCGCCGCCGCTGGTGCGCATGCAGGGCGCGACCTACGCCACCGCGATCGCCGAGCACTACCGCGACCAGGGCCGCCACGTGCTGCTGCTGATGGATTCGCTGACCCGCTACGCGATGGCGCAGCGCGAGATCGCGCTGGCGATCGGCGAGCCGCCGGCCACCAAGGGCTACCCGCCGAGCTGCTTCGCCAAGCTGCCGCAGCTCGTCGAGCGCAGCGGCAACGGCCTGAACGGCTGCGGCTCGATCACCGCCTTCTACACCGTGCTCGCCGAGGGCGACGACCAGCAGGACCCGATCGCCGACGCGGCGCGCGCGATCCTCGACGGCCACATCGTGCTCTCGCGCGAGCTGGCCGAGTCGGGCCACTTCCCGGCGATCGACATCGAGCGCTCGGCCTCGCGGGTGATGAACAACGTCGCCACGCGCGCCCATATCGATGCCGCGCGGCGCTTCCGCCAGCTCTGGGCGCGCCATGCGAAGGCGCGCGACCTGATCCAGCTCGGCGCCTATGCGCCGGGCCACGACGCCGAGCTCGACCTCGCCGTGCGCGCCCACGGCCCGATGACCCAGCTGCTGCAGCAGGACATGCACGACTGCGCCCCGCTGGCGCAGAGCGTCGAACTGCTCGGCCTCGCCACCCGCGGCTGACACACCCCCACCGACGATGAACGCGACCGCCTCCCTCTCGACCCTGCTCGAACAGGCCGAAAGCGAACGCGACGATGCGCAGCGCGCCCTGCAGCGCTGCCTCGCCGACAGCGAGGGCGCGCGCCGCCAGTGGCAGCAGCTGCTCGACTACCGGCGCGAGTACGAGGAGCGCTACGTCGTGCAGATGCGCCAGCCCGGCCAGAGCATCCAGACGCTGCGCAACTACCAGGACTTCATGCAGCGGCTGTCGCAGGCGATCGAGCAGCAGGCCGGCACGCTGCAGCAGCTGGAGCGGCGCATCGAGCCGGCGCGGGCATCGCTGCAGCAACGCGAGACCCGCGTCGCCTCGGTGCGCAAGCTGATCGAGCGCCGCGTCGACGAGCAGCGCCGTGCCGACGAGCGGCGCCAGCAGCGCGCGAGCGACGAGGCCGCCGCGCGGATCGCCGCCGCCCGGGCCGCGCAGGAGGACCTGCAGGCGCAAGCGCAGGCAGACGCGCAGGCCACCACGGAAGGGTCCGCGCACGGCGACGCCGGCCGGCGGCGCCGGCCGCGCGCCTCCGAACTCAGCGCATTCGACACCCGGCACTGACGCGGCGCCCGCAGCGCAGACCCGTTCCCGCTCGAGCCGCGCCCCTCCGACACCCCTGTCTCCCTGCCCAGGAACCCGCCGATGCCCGCCACCCCGCTGACGACACCGTCGACCCTGCTCTCCACCCTGACGGCTGTCGGGACGCCGCGCGGCCAGGCCGCCGCCGCGACGCGTGGCGACCGCGAGGACTTCGCCCGCCTGCTCGGCCGCGAACGCAGCGCCGCCGGCGACGGCGCCGGCAAGGCGTCGCCGGCCCAGGCCGCCACCCGCAGCCCGGACGCCGGTGAGCGCCAGGCCGCCAGCCGCGCGACCCAGGCGCGCGCCGAAGGCCGCGCCGCCGAGGCACGCGCGGCACAGGCCCGCGCTGCCGAGCAGCGTGCCGCCACGCAGCAGGCGGCCGAGCGGCGCAGCAGCGAACAGCGCGAGACGCAGCAGTCGGCCCGGCGCCAGGCCGGCGACGGTGACGCCAGCGAGCGCAGCGAGGCGCGCAGTGCCAGCGCGCGCGAGGCGCGCCGGCGCGAGGCCGAGGCTGCCCGCCTTGCCACCCGCGGCGACGCCGGCCGGCCCGAGGCGGATGCCCCGGCGCCGCAGGGCGAAGCGGCCGTGGCCACCGACACCGACAGCCGCGCGGGCGAGGCGATCGCGCCGCAGCCGCAGCCGCAGGCTGCCGAGCCGCAGGCGCAGGCCGGGTCCGCGCTCACCGGCGAGGCCGCGGCCTCCGCTGCAGCGGCCGCCGCCGCGGCGGCCGGTGGCCAGGCCGCCGCCGGCACGCCCACCGACACCGGCCAGGACGCAGGCACGGGCAGCGACCCGCTGCAGGGCGTCGGCCAGGCCCGCCCGCCGGGCGCGGCCGCACCCGGCGGCACCGCGGGCGCGCCTTCCGCTGCCGCGCCAGGCCGTGCGCACGCGGGCCTTGCGCCGGCGGGGGCGCCACCCGCGAGCACGACGCCGCCGGCGGTGACCGACGCGGCGGCACACGAGCTCAGCGCCACGCGCGGTGCGCGCGATCCGGCCGCAGCCGGCGCCCCCGAGGCCGCCGCAGGCGACGGCCGTGACACTGCACCGGCCGAGGCCGCCGGCCGCGCCGCTCGGCCGGAGCCCGCGGCCGCCACGCCGGCCGCCACCGCCACGGCGGCAGGCCCGACGGACCCTGCGGCCGCGGCCACGGCCACGGCTGGCGCCCCGACCGACGCGAACACCGCGGTGTCGGCCGCCGCGCTCTCGCCCGGCATCCCCTACGTACCCGGCACGACGCCCGGCACCCCGGCCAGCACCACGGCCGCGATCGCCGCGGTGGGGGCCGAGCGTGCGGCACGCCTGTCCGCGAGCGGCGCGGCAGGCGATACCGTCGGCCGTGCAGAGGCTGCCCTGCCGGCCGCCGCCGGCGGCACGTCGGGCGCCGAAGCCACGGGCGCCGCCCGTGGCGCCGGCTTTGCCGAGCTGCTGCAGGCCGCAGCCCCCGCCCCGACCGGCAGCGGGGCCCCCGCCAGCAGCGCAACAACGGCGGGAGCGAGCCTTGCCGACGGCAGCGATGCCCGCCCGGTCGCCGCCCGCGACCTCGGCACCGGCCCCGGGGCACCCGGCTTCGCACCGTCGCTCGCGGCCAGCGTGACGACGCTCGCGCGCGACGGGCTGCAACACGCGCGGCTCCAGCTGCACCCGGCCGAGCTGGGCCCGATCGCGGTGCAGATCGCGGTCGACGGCAGCCAGGCGCGCATCGACTTCCATGCCGAGGCGGCGCAGACCCGACAGGCGATCGAGGCCGGCCTGCCCGAGCTGGCCGGCGCGCTGCGCGAAGCGGGCCTGACCCTCGCCGGCGGGGGCGTGTTCCAGCAGCCGCGCGACCCCGGGCGCGGCGACGCGGCGCCGGCGCCGCCAGGCACGTCGCGCGGCATGCCCGGCGGCGGCGCCGGGACGACGGCCGAGGCCGCCGCCCCGGTGGCGCGCCGCATCGAGCTGCGTCCCGGCGGCGTGGACCTCTACGCCTGACATCGGCGGCCGGAACGCCGGCCCGAGCGCCCGCGGAGCGATCGCAGGCGACCGCCGCAAGGCCTGCCGTCCCCCGGCGGGCGGCCCCGCCGCCTGGCGCCTCGCCGCGTGGCGGCGTGGCCCCGCGCCGATGCCTGGGCGCCGATGCGCAACGCCCGGACCTGCGCACGGCGCGCCGCAAGCCCGCTGCAGGCCTGCTTTCCGCTCCCTTTTCCAGGCTTCGGGGGCCGGGTCGGCTTCGAATAATCGTCGCCATGCCACGGCACGACGCGCACCCGCGCGCCGGACGCCGTCGCCTTGCGAGGAGTCTCCATGTCCGCCGCCGCTGCCGAAGGCGCAACGCCCAAGAAGGGAAAGAAGAAGCTGCTCGTGTTCGGGCTGGTCGGGCTGCTCGTGCTGGCGCTCGCCGGCGGCGGCGCGGTGCTCTTCCTCAAGCAACGCGCCGCGCAGGCGGCCACCCTTGCCGACGAGGACGGCGGCGGGGACGAGGACCATGCCGAGGCTGCGGAAGACAGCAGCCACAAGACGCCGCCCACCTTCGTCGCGCTCGACCCCTTCACGGTCAACCTGGCCGACCGCGACGCCGAGCGCTTCGCGCAGATCGGCATCACGCTCGAGCTCGGGAACCCGAAGGTCGCCGACGAGCTGAAGCTCTACATGCCGGCGGTGCGCGACGCGCTGCTGATGGTGCTGGCGCACAAGTCCTCGACCGAGCTGCTCGAGCGCAGCGGCAAGGAACAGCTCGCCGAAGAGGTCCGCCGCGAGACGGCGCGCGCGATGGGCTACCGGGTCGCCGCGCCGAAGGCCGATGCGGACGACGAGGACGAGGACGACAGGCCGAAGAAGAAGCGGAAGGCCAAGGTCTCCGGGCCGATCCGCCACGTCCTGTTCTCGAGTTTCATCATCCAGTGACCACTGGTGGCTGATCGCGTCGCGACTTACGCCGGGCAGAACACGAGATGAATCAACAGATCCTTTCGCAGGACGAGGTCGATGCCCTGCTGCAGGGCATCACCGGCGAAAGCCAGAAGCTGGAGGAGGAGGACGCGCCGCAGGGCGGCATTCGCGACTACAACATCGCGAACCAGGAGCGCATCGTCCGCGGGCGGATGCCGACGATGGAAATCGTCAACGAGCGCTTCGCCCGCAACATCCGCATCGGCCTGTTCAACCTGATCCGCAAGAGCCCCGAGGTGTCGCTCTCGGGCATCAAGGTGCAGAAGTACAGCGCCTTCCTGCGCGAGATCGTGGTGCCGACGAACTTCAACATCGTCAGCGTCAAGCCGCTGCGCGGCTCGGGCCTGATCGTCTGCGACCCGACGCTGGTCTTCGCGGTGATCGACGCCCTCTTCGGTGGCGCCGGCAAGTACCACACGCGCATCGAGGGGCGCGACTTCTCGCCCACCGAGCAGCGGATCATCTCGCGCCTGGTCGAGGTGATCCTGATCGAGTACCGCAAGGCCTGGGCCGGCGTCTACCCGATCGAGCTCGAGTACCAGCGCTCGGAGATGCAGCCGCAGTTCGCGAACATCGCGACGCCGAGCGAGATCATCGTCTCGTCGTCGTTCACGCTCGAGATCGGCGACACCACCGGCACGCTGCACTTCTGCATCCCCTACTCGACGCTGGAGCCGATCCGCGACGTGCTCTACAGCGCGGTGCAGGGCGACGCCGGCGAGACCGACCGGCGCTGGGTGAAGCTGCTCACGCAGCAGATCCAGGCCGCCGAGGTCGAGCTGGTGGCCCAGCTGGCGACGGCGCCGGCCACCGTCGAGCAGTTGCTCGCGCTCAAGCCGGGCGACTTCATCGAGCTCGACCTCACCCCGTCGATCGAGGCCAACATCGACGGCGTGCCAGTCATCGAATGCCAGTACGGCACCTCCAAGGGGCGCTACGCGCTGAAGGTCGTGCAGATGCTCACCGGTTCGACCGCGAACTGGATCGGAGAATCGAATGTCTGAAGAGAACGCCGCCTCCTCCGAAGAGGACGCGATGGCCGCCGAGTGGGCGGCCGCACTCGCCGAGACCAAGCCCGGCGCGCAGCAGGTGCAGACCGACACGGTCGCACCGGTGCAGTTCGCGAACTTCTCGTCGGGCGCCGGGCCCGCAGGGGGCGCGGGCAACGACATCAACATGATCCTGGACATCCCGGTGCAGCTCACCGTGGAGCTGGGACGCACGCGCATCCCGATCAAGCACATCCTGCAACTCGCCCAGGGCTCGGTCGTCGAGCTCGACGCGCTGGCCGGCGAGCCGATGGACGTGCTGGTCAACGGCTACCTGATCGCGCAGGGCGAGGTGGTCGTCGTCAACGACAAATTCGGCATCCGTCTGACCGACATCGTCACGCCCAGCGAGCGCATGCGCCGGCTGAGCAAGGCCAGCTGAGGCACGCGCAATGTCCGACGCCGGCCTGCCGCTGGTCTGGTTCGTCGCGATCGTCGCGGCGATCCCGCTCGTGCTGTGGATGCTCAAGCGCACGCCGCTCGGCGCGGGCGCTGCCGCGCGCGGCACGCTGCGCACCGTGGCCGCGCTGCCGCTGGCGCCGAACCAGCGCATCGTCACCGTCGAGGTCGGCGAGGGCGCGGACCGGCGCTGGCTGGTGCTCGGCGTGACCGCCCATCAGATCACGACGCTGCACACGATGCCGCCGCAGGCGGGCGCCGAAGGGGCCGGTGGCGGCCCCGCGACCCCGCCGTTCGCGCAGCTCCTCGGCCGGCTGCAGCGGCCGTCCGGCCGCGACGCGGGAGGCCCCGGTGCGACCTGACGCGATGCCCGGTCGACGCGCCCCGGACGCCGCGATGACCCGACCCGCGAAAGCGCCCCCGCGGCGCCGCGCCGCGCCGCGCATCGGCCGCTGGCTCGCCGCCGCCACGCTCGCCGCGCTGCCGCTGGCGGCCGCGGCGCAGGCCGGCGGCGCGGCGGGCGGCCCCGGCCTGCCGCTGGTGATCGGCCAGGGCGCGGGCGGCACCAGCTACTCGGTGCCGATCCAGACGCTGCTGTTCTTCACCGCGCTCAGCTTCCTGCCGGCGCTGCTGCTGCTGATGACGGGCTTCACCCGCATCGTGATCGTGCTGAGCCTGGTGCGCCAGGCGATCGGCACCCAGGCCGCGCCGCCGAACCAGGTCGTCATCGGCCTGTCGCTCTTCCTCACCTTCTTCGTCATGGGGCCGACGATCGACCGCGTCTACGACGAGGCCTACCGGCCCTACGCCGAGAACCGCATCGCCTTCGACGAGGCGCTGCGGCGCGGCGAGGTGCCGATGCGCGAGTTCATGCTGAAGCAGACCCGCCAGAGCGACGTGATGCTCTTCGCGCGGCTGGCCAAGCTCGACCCCGCGGTGCGCGGCGAGGACGTGCCTTTCAAGGTCCTGGTGCCGGCCTTCGTCACCAGCGAGCTGAAAAGCGCCTTCCAGATCGGCTTTCTCATCTTCATCCCGTTCCTGATCATCGACATGATCGTGGCCAGCGTGCTGATGTCGCTGGGGATGATGATGCTGAGCCCGGTGCTCGTCGCGCTGCCCTTCAAGCTGATGCTGTTCGTGCTGGCCGACGGCTGGAACCTGCTGCTCGGCTCGCTCGCCGCGTCCTTCGCCACCTGAGGTCGCCACCCGACCCCGACACGAGCCCACGATGGAAGCGCAACAGGTCTTCACCTTCGGCCAGCAGGGCATGATGCTGCTGCTGACGGTCTCGGCGCCGGTGCTGATCGTGGTGCTGGTGGTCGGCCTGGCGGTCAGCATCTTCCAGGCCGCGACGCAGATCAACGAGTCGACGCTCTCGTTCGTGCCGAAGATCGTCGCGGCGGTGGCGACGCTGGTCGTCGCCGGGCCGTGGATGGTGACGACGCTGGTCGAGTACCTGCAGCGCATGCTGCAGTCGATCCCGACGGTGGTCGGCTGACCGCCCGTCGCGCCCGTTCGCGCGGCCGCCCCTGATGCTGACCTTCACCGACGCCCAGGTCACGGCCTGGCTCGCCCCGGTCCTCTGGCCGTTCCTGCGCGCGCTGGCGCTGTTCACCGCGCTGCCGGTGCTCGGCCAGCGCGTCGTGCCGGCGCGGGTGCGCGTCGGCCTGGCCTTCTTCATCGCGCTCGCGGCGCAGGCCTCGCTGCCGCCCGTGCCGGCGATCGCGCTCGACTCGTCGGCGGCCTTCGCCGCGGTCGTGCAGCAGGTGCTGATCGGCCTCGTGCTCGGCTTCTCGGTGCGCCTGGTGTTCGCGGCGGTCGAGTTCGCCGGCGAGCTGATCGGCCTGCAGATGGGCCTCGGCTTCGCGGCCTTCTTCGACCCGATGAGCGGCGGCCAAGGCAACGCGGTCGGGCGCTTCTTCGGCACCACGATCGCCTTCCTGTTCATCGTCATCAACGGCCACCTGCTGGTGATCGCGGCGCTGGTGCAGAGCTTCGACGCCTTCCCGGTCGGCGAGGCGCCGCTCGACTTCCTGCATCGCATGGCGCCCCACACCTGGGGCGCCGAGGTGTTCCGCCTCGGCCTGTGGATCGCGCTGCCGATCGTCGCGATGCTGCTCTTCACCAACCTCGTGCTCGGCATCATCGGGCGCGTCGCGCAGCAGCTCAACGTGTTCTCGATCGGCTTCCCGATCACGATGGGCGTCGGCCTCGTCGGCGTGCTGCTGACCCTGCCGCTGATGCAGGTGCCGTTCACGGTGGCGCTGGAGCGGATGCTCGAGCAGTTCCGGTAGGCCGCTTGTCGTTCGGTCCCGCCGCTCGGCTTGAAGTCCCGAGCGCGGGAGGCCGAGGCGAGCCGAGGGCGTCGGGTGTCCGTCGCCCTCCGTGTCCCCCAGCGGTCGCTGCGCGACCGCCTCCTCCTTTACCTGCGGTCGACGGACACCCGACACCCTCGGCCAAGCACGGTCGGCTGCGTGCGATGCATCGCGCGCCAGCCTTGTCGATCTTGTGCCCCGGGGCGCGCGAGGGGATTTGGGTTCCGGTTCGTGGAACCCGCTGCAACGAAGAGGGCATTGGGTGGTCGCCGCCCGTAAGTCAAGGAGGAGCGGCGGGCGTTCAGCCTCGCCGCGGGGGACATGGAGGGCGGCGACCGCCCAATGCCCTCCGCCGCGCCGGTCCTCCGACAGACGTGTCTTTCGCCCACGCCCGCCAACCGCCATCACTGTGGCGTGTAGCCGCTGCGCCGGATGATCTCGCCCCAGGTCTTCGAGTAGGCCCGCTCGACGCGCGCCAGGTCAGGCTGTGGCATGAACTGCACCGTGAGTCCCATCGCCGTCAGCCGGTCGCGCACCGCCGGGGTCGCGACCACCTTGGCGAGCGCGATCGAGAAGCGGTCGATCGCCGGCTGCGGCGTGCGGGCCGGGGCGAAGACACCGTAATAGGGCACGTCCTCGAAGCCCTTGACGCCGAGCTCGGCAAAGGTCGGTACCTCGGGGATCGCCTTCTGGCGCCGGTCGCCGAGCACCGCGACCACGGTCAGCTTGCCCTGCTTGTGCTGCTCGAGGAACTCGGGCACCGAGCCGATGCCGGCCGCGATCTGGTGGCCGAGCAGGTCGCCGATCATCGGCGCGCTGCCGCGGTACGGGACGGCGACGAGGTCGAGCTTGTAGGTCTCGGCCAGCACCTTGACCAGGAACTCGGGCACCGAGGCCGGGGCCGGCACGCCGATCGCGCCCTTGCCTCCGCCCTGCAGGCGCAGCCACGAGACATAGCTGTTCAGCGTCTTCGCGGGCGTTGCGCCGGACAGCGCCAGCGCGTTGACGAAGGTCGCGAAGCCGGCCACCGGCACGAAGTCGCGCGCCGGCTCGAAGCCCGGGTGCTTCACCACCAGCGGCAGGATCGAGACGGTGTGGTCGTGCGACAGGAACCAGGTGCTGCCGTCGGGCGGCGCGGCCTTCAGCGCCTGCGCCGCGAGCTGGCCGCCGGCGCCGGGCTTGTTCTCGACGATCACCGTGCTGCCGAGCTCGTGGCGCAGCTGTTCGGCGAGCAGGCGCGCGATCGCGTCGGTGCCGCCCCCGGCCGGGAAGCCCACGAGCAGGCGGATCGGCTTGCCGCCCTCGGTCGCCGCCGCGCCGGCGGCGACACCGAAGGCGCCGGCAAGGGCGAGGCAGGACGTGATCCAGCGGCGACGACGGGACAGCGGCATGAGGGAGCTCCGGGCGCAAGAGTGACGCCCGCGAGGCTACCGCAGGGCCGTCATCGGCCCCGGGGCCTCAGCTGCCGACCAGCCCGTTGCGGATCGCGTAGACCGTCAGCTCGGAGTTGTTGGCGAGGCCGAGCTTCTCGAGCACGCGGGCGCGGTAGACGCTCACGGTCTTCGGGCTCAGCGTCAGCTCCTCGGCGATGTCCGACAGGCGCTTGCCGGAGGCGATCAGCACCAGGGTCTGCATCTCGCGGTCCGAGAGCTTGTCGTGCGCGGTGCCGCTCTCGGGCGCGGTCAGGCTCTCGACGAGCATCTGCGCGATGTCGGGCGTCACGTACTTGCGGCCCTGGGCCACGGTGCGCACCGCGGCGACGATCAGCGCCGGGTCGCCGCCCTTGTTGACGTAGCCGTTGGCGCCGGCGCGCAGCGCGCGGATCGCGTACTGGTCCTCGGGGTACATGCTGACGACCAGCACGCGCACCGGCGAGCCTTCGTCCTTCAGCACGTGCAGCACGTCGAGGCCGCTGCGCCCGGGCAGGTTGATGTCGAGCACCAGCACGTCGCAGGCGTGGTCGCGCATCAGCGTGCGCAGCTCGCCGTAGTCGCCGGCCTCGCCGACGACCTCGATGTCGGCGGCGTCGGAGAGCGTGTCGCGGATGCCGCGCCGGATCAGCGCATGGTCGTCGCAGAGGATCACGCGAGTGGACATCGTCGGGTTCCTTGTCGGGTCGGCGTGGCGACGGCGCCGGCCGTCAGATGCCGCCCCAGGAGGTCGGGTCGAAGGTCTGCGAGCGCGTGAAGTCCTCGCGCTCGCCGGCCTGCGGGGCGTCGCGGCCGAGCGGGATCGACAGGATCAGCTCGGTGCCGCCGCTGCTGCTCAGCAGCTCGACCCAGCCGCCGACCGTGGCCGCGCGCTCGTGCAGGCCGCGGATGCCGAAGCTGCGCGCCTTCGCGAGGTCGGCGTCGGACAGGCCGCGCCCGTTGTCGACCACCTCGAGCGTCAGCACCCCGCCCGCCAGCGTCAGGTCGACCGAGACGCGCGAGGCCTGGGCGTGCTTGGTGATGTTGGTCAGCGCCTCCTGCGCGGCGCGGTAGGCGACGAGCGAGACGTCGGCCGGCAGGTTCATGCGTTCATGGCTGGTGCGGAAGCGGCAGGCCACGCTGCTGCGCCGCTCGAAGCGGCTCGTCATCCACTGCAGCGCGGCGACCAGCCCCTGCTCGAGGATCGCCGGGCGCAGGTTGTGCATCACGCGCTGGCTGGCCTCGATCGCGTGCGAGACGGCTTCCAGCGCCTGGTGGGCACGGTCGACGATCGCCGGCTGCCCGGCCGCGTGGCGGGTGATCCAGGCGAGGTCGAACTTGAGCGCGGTCAGCGCGCCGCCGACGTCGTCGTGGATCTCGCGCGCGATCGCCGCGCGCTCCTCCTCGATCTTGGTCTGCAGGTGACGCGCGAGCTCGCTCGTGCGGCGCTTCGACTCGGCCAGCTCGCGGTCGGCCGAGAGGCGCGCGCGGCGGCTCTCGCAAGCCTCGATCGCCTGCAGCATCGCCGGCGCGAGCCGCGTCAGGTTGCTCTTGAGCAGGTAGTCGTTGGCGCCGTTGCGCATCGCCGCGACAGCGGTGTCCTCGCCGATCTCGCCCGAGACCAGGATGAACGGCACCAGGCGGTCGCTGGCACGCAGGATCTCGAGCGCGGCCAGGCCCGAGAACCCCGGCAGGTTGTAGTCGGAGATCACGACGTCCCAGTCGCCCTGGAGCGCGGCCGCGAACTCCTCCCGCGTGTCGACCCGCACGCAGCGCGTGTGCAGCCCTTCACGCTCCAGTTGGCGCAGGGTCAGCAGGTGGTCGAGTTCCGAGTCCTCGAGGTGGAGCACCTTCAGCACGCGGCTGGTGGTGCCGGCCTCGGGCGCGGCATGCAGGGCGGAAGACATGCCTGAGTATCGCCCGCCCCCCCGGCTGGAAATCGTGCGCTTTTCCGGTGAAGGGCCGACTCCGGCCCGGCCACCTCCAGATCGCCGGCTGCTTGCCGAAAACGCGACATCACCGCTGGGCCCGGCCCGCCCGGTTCACGCCGGCGCCCGGGCCTGATCCGCGACCGAACGCCGCGCCCATCGCATGACGACGACGCCCTACCCGCCCGCACCGGAAGACCCGCCGCCCCTGGCCGGAGGCGACGCCGAGCTGCCGTCCGTGCTCTCGATGCTGACGGCGACCGACGTCCAGGACCACCTGCTGACGGCATCGAACGACCTCGACCGCCTGCAAGCCCTGCTGGCCGACGCCTGCGAGACGCTGCTGGCCGGCTTCTACGGCGCCACCGAGCAGGTCGGGCGCCTGGGCAGCGGCCACGCGCTCGACGCCGGCGACCGCGCCCGCGAGCACCTGGGCCGCGCCGTCACCGCGCTGCAGTTCCAGGACATGGCCTCCCAGCTGATCGCCCACACCCAGCGCCGCCTGCGCAACTGCAGCGACCGCCTGGCACGCGACGCCTTCGGTGCCGACGAGGACGGCGAGGCGGTGGTCGAGGCGCCGCCGCTGCGCCCGAACCCCGTCACCCAGGCCGAGATGGACGCCGGCTCGGTCGAGCTCTTCTGAACCGCATCACCCGAACCAGAGATCCCCGGAGAACCCCATGCACACGATCCTCGCCGTCGACGATTCCGCCTCGATGCGTCAGATGGTCTCGTTCACGCTGAAGAACGCCGGCTACCAGGTCGTCGAGGCGGTCGATGGACAGGACGCCTGGGAGAAGGCCGCCGGCCACGACTTCGACCTGGTCCTGACCGACCAGAACATGCCACGCCTGGACGGCATCGGCCTCACGCAGAAGCTGCGCGGCCACCCGAAGTTCAGGGCGACACCGATCCTGATCCTGACCACCGAGTCGAGCGACCAGATGAAGCAGGCCGGCCGCGCCGCCGGCGCCACCGGCTGGATGGTCAAGCCCTTCGACCCGAACAAGCTGATCGAGGTGATCGGCAAGGTCGTCCGCTGACCCATCCCCTTCCCAGCGCAGCACACGAGAGCACGCCGACATGGCCGACACCCACACCGACCACGCCAGCGCAGGCGCCGGCATCGACCTGAGCCAGTTCTATCAGGTCTTCTTCGAGGAAGCCGGCGAGAACCTGCAGAAGATGGAGCAGCTGCTGCTCGAGCTCGACGTGCAGGCCGCCGACGACGAGGAGCTGAACGCGATCTTCCGCTGCGCGCACTCGATCAAGGGCGGGGCCGCGACCTTCGGCTTCGCCGACGTCGCCGAGCTCACGCACCAGATGGAGACGCTGCTCGACAAGCTGCGCCGCCACGAGCTCGAGCCGACCGCCGCGATGGTCGACGTGCTGCTCGCCTCGGGCGACGCGCTGCGCTCGCAGCTCGAACGCCACCAGGGCTCGGGCGGCGAGGAGCCGGACACGAGCGAGCTGCTGGCGAACATCCGCAGCCTGGTTTCCGGCGGCGCGCCGGCGCAGGCCCGCGCCCCGGCACCCGCCCCGCCGGTGCCCGCCCCGACCCCCGCGCCGGCCCCGGCGCCCACCCCCGAGGCGGTGGTGGCGCCCGCCGCCGCGGACGGCCGCCGCGTGCTCGAGCTGCAGGTCGGCCCGCTCGACAACCCGTCCCAGGCCGACTGCCTGGTCGAGCTGTTCAAGGAGATCACCGACCTCGGCACGATCGAGCCGATCGACGGCGGCCGCGCTGCCGACGGCATGCGCCGCTACAAGGTCGTGACGACGAGCAGCGACAACGACCTGCTGGACCTGTTCACCTTCCACGTCGCGCGCGAGCAGGTGCGCCTGCTGCCGATGGGGCCAGGCTACGGCTTCCACGAAGGCGCGCCGGGCGCGCCGACAGTCGCGGCCCCGGCCGCCGCCGACGCCGGCTACGGCTTCTTCGACGACGCCCCCGGCTCGCCGCCGGCGCCGGCCGAGCCGGCAGGGGCCGCCACGCCTGCCGCATCGTCCACGGCCGTGGCTGCCGCCAAGCCGGCCGCACGCCAGTCGGCCAAGGCCGACAAGGGCGGCGCCGCCTCGCTCGAAGCCTCGACGCTGCGCGTCTCGGTCGAGAAGGTCGACCAGCTGATCAACCTGGTCGGCGAGCTCGTCATCACCCAGGCCATGCTGGCGCAGAAGAGCGGCAGCGTCGACGCCGCGCTTCACCAGCAGCTGTCGGCCGGTCTCGCCGACCTGGAGCGCAACACCCGCGACCTGCAGGAAGCGGTGATGTCGATCCGCATGATCCCGATGTCGATGGTGTTCAACCGCTTCCCGCGCATGCTGCGCGACCTGGCGAGCAAGCTCGGCAAGAAGGTCGAGCTGGTGACGCAGGGCGAGGCGACCGAGCTCGACAAGGGCCTGGTCGAGAAGATCACCGACCCGCTGACCCACCTCGTGCGCAACAGCTGCGACCACGGCATCGAGATGCCGGCCGACCGCGTCGCCCGGGGCAAGCCCGAGCACGGCACGATCACGCTGGTCGCCTCGCACCAGGGCGGCAGCATCGTGATCGAGGTGCGCGACGACGGCCGCGGCCTCTCGCGCGAGAAGCTGCTGAAGAAGGCGCGCGAGAAGGGCATCGAGGCGCCGGACACGCTGACCGACGCCGAGGTCTGGAACCTGATCTTCGCGCCCGGCTTCTCGACCGCCGAGACCGTCACCGACGTCTCCGGCCGCGGCGTCGGCATGGACGTGGTGAAGAAGAACATCACCTCGCTCGGCGGCACGGTCGAGATCGACTCGGCCGAGGGCTACGGCATGCGCGTCTCGGTGCGCCTGCCGCTGACGCTGGCGATCATGGACGGCATGTCCGTCGGCGTGGGCGAGGAGTGCTACATCCTGCCGCTCGCCTCGGTGGTCGAGTCGTTCCAGGTCGAGCCCGGGAAGATCCGCACGATCGGCGGCGCGGCGCGCGTCGTCGAGGTGCGCGACGAGTACATGCCGGTGATCGACGTCGAGCAGACCTTCCAGGTGCCGCGCGCGGAGGGCAGCGCCGGCGGCACGATCATGGTCGTCGTCGAAGCCGAAGGCGGGCGCATCGCGCTGCTCGTGGACGAACTGCTCGGCCAGCAGCAGGTCGTCGTGAAGAACCTCGAGTCCAACTACCGCCGCGTCGACAACGTCTCGGGCGCCACGATCATGGGCGACGGCCGTGTCGCGCTGATCCTGGACGTCGGCAGCCTGGTGCGCCAGTCGCGCCATTGACGCCGCCCCCCGTCACCCTCGTCGACCAGCCGCCCCACGATGAACCTGAACCACCTCCGCACCGGTCAGCGGCTTGCGCTCGGCTTCGGCGGCGTGCTCGCCCTGACCGGCGCCCTCGTCGCCACGGCCCACGTGAATTTCAACGTCGCGCTCGATGACCATGCGTCGGCGGTGGAGTACTCGCGCCGGGCCGAGATGATGACCCGCTGGCGCGCGGCCACCGAGCTCAACATCGTGCGCGCCGTCGCGATCGCGAAGACGCCGGCCCATGCCGGCCTGGCCGAGCAGTTCAAGCCGATGATGGCGCAGACCTCGTCGGAGATCTCGACGCTGCAGAAGGACCTGGAGGCCTCGATCTCCTCCGACGAGGGCAAGGCCCTGTTGAGCCGCATCGGCACGCTGCGCAGCGAGTACCTGACCGTGCGCAGCGAGGCCCACAAGCGTGCGGCCGCGGGCGAGTCGCCGCAAGCGATGGCCGAGATGGTCGAGCGGCAGATGCTGCCGGCGTCGCAGGCGTACCTCGAGGAGATGCGCAAGCTGGCCGCCTACCAGGACCGGCTGATGAAGCAGAAGAGCGAGCTCGCCGAGCACGACCTGGAGCGCGCCAAGACCATCCTGTACGCGATGCTGCTGGCCTGCCTGACCGTCGGCGCCGGCATGGCCTGGATGATCTCGCGCTCGGTGACGCGCCCGGTCGCCGAGGCGGTCGCCGCCGCCGCCGCGATCGCGCGCAGCGACCTGACGCAACGCCTGGATTCGGACCGCCGCGACGAGTTCGGCGACCTGCTGCGGGCGCTGGGCGGCATGCAGGACGCGCTGCGCCGCACCGTCGGCTCGGTGCGCCAGTCGGTCGACAGCATCGGCACCGCCAGCGCCGAGATCGCCACCGGCAACGCCGACCTGTCTTCCCGCACCGAGCAGACCGCCGCCAACCTGCAGCAGACCGCCTCGTCGATGGAGCAGCTCACCGGCACCGTGCGCCAGTCGGCCGACGCGGCGCGCACCGCCAACCAGCTCGCCTCGTCGGCCGCGGCCGTCGCGGCCAAGGGCGGCGAGGTCGTCTCCCAGGTCGTCTCGACGATGCAGGAGATCGACGCCTCCTCGCGCCGCATCGCCGACATCATCGGCACGATCGACGGCATCGCGTTCCAGACCAACATCCTGGCCCTCAACGCCGCCGTCGAGGCGGCGCGCGCCGGCGAGCAGGGCCGCGGCTTCGCGGTCGTCGCCGGCGAGGTGCGCTCGCTGGCCCAGCGCTCGGCCGAGGCTGCCAAGGAGATCAAGGCGTTGATCGGCACCTCGGTCGACAAGGTCGCCTCCGGCTCGCGCCTGGTCGGCGATGCCGGCTCGACGATGGCCGAGATCGTCGCCTCGGTGCAGCGCGTGAGCGACATCATCGGCGAGATCAGCGCCGCCGCCTCCGAGCAGTCGGGCGGCATCGGCCAGGTGAACACCGCGGTCTCGCAGCTCGACCAGATGACGCAGCAGAACGCCGCCCTCGTCGAGGAATCGGCCGCCGCCGCGCAGTCGCTGCGCGACCAGGCCTCGCGGCTCGCCGACGTCGTCGGCGGCTTCCGCCTGACCGAAGGCGCGACGGCCGCCCGCATCGAGCCGCGCTGACCCTCCTGTGCACGGCGCCAAGCGACGAACGCGGACGCCGGGCGCAACGCTCAAGACCCAGGGCCGCGGCCCGATAACCCCTCAACGGGCCATGGGGCCCGAATCCTTCCGACCCGAGCGGAGCACAAGCATGCAAATGATCGCCGAGAGCCCCAAAGTCGCACGCCCCGACGCCGGCAGCCGCCACGCGGCGGCAGCGGCCGTCCCCGCCGCCGGGAGCGAGTTCCTCACCTTCCGCCTCGGCGCCGAGGAATACGGCATCGACATCCTGAAGGTGCAGGAGATCCGGTCCTACGAGGCGCCGACGCGCATCGCCAACGCCCCGTCGTTCATGAAGGGCGTGGTCAACCTGCGCGGCGTGATCGTGCCGATCGTCGACCTGCGCCTGAAGCTGGGCTGCGAGGCCGAGGTGAACGGCTTCACCGTCGTGATCGTGCTGAACGTGCGCGGCCGGGTGGTCGGCGCCGTGGTCGACTCGGTCTCCGACGTGCTGCAGCTCGGGCAGGACGCGATCAAGCCGGCGCCCGAAATGAACGCCGCGGTCGACGTGAGCTTCATCACCGGCATCGCCAGCCTGAGGGCCGACGACCACGACCGCATGCTGATCCTGATGGACATCGAGGAGCTGATGAGCAGCGCCGAGATGGGGCTGATCGACCACCTGTCGGCCTGAGTCTCTTCCGCGCGACCCAGGCGCGGCCCAGGCGCGGGCGTGGCGCTGCCGGCGTGCGACGGTGGCGGTCGTCGCTGCGCTCCGACTGCGCTGCGGTGCTCGGGCCGCATCTGTCTGAACGGAGCGAGCGCAGTGAGTGATGCGGCGCCGTCCCGAGGCGAGCACCGCAGGGCAGTCGGCCCCCAGGGCCGACCGACACCGTCGGCGCCGGGGCCGCGGGCCGCCTGCCGCGAACGCGCTGAGGGTTCTTCTTCCACAAGGACGCGAGAAGAGCCTCAGGCCGCTCCGCCGCCGTTCAAACCTGCGCCGCCCGGCGCAACGTCTCCACCACCGGCCTGCGCAGCACCTCGCGCAGCCCCCACCAGCCGGCCGCCAGCGCCAGCAGCGCGCCTGCCACGGCGCCGATCGCCGGCACCCAGGGCGAGGCGTTCCAGCTGAACTCGAAGGCATAGCGGGCCAGCCCCCAGCCGACCGCCACCGCCGCCAGCGAGGCAAGGAAGCCCGCCAGCGCGCCGACCCCGAGCAGTTCGGCCCGCTGGACCTTGCCGAGCAGCGCCCCGCTGGCACCCATCGCCCGCATGATCGCGAACTCGCGCGCGCGCTGTTCGCGCGTGGCGGTCACCGCGGCGAACAGCACCACCAGCCCCGCCGCGAGCGTGAAGCCGAACAGGAACTCGACCGCGCGGATGATCTGGTCGAGCACCCGCTGCACCTGGCCGATCGAGGCCGAGACGTCGATGTTGGTGATGTTCGGGAAGTCGCGCACCAGCGCGTTGTCGAAGCCCGGCTGGGCCGGCGCGCGGTAGGCCGAGATGTAGCTCGCCGGCAGGTCGGGCATCTGGCTGCGCGGGAACATCGCGAAGAAGTTGACCCGCATCGAGCCCCAGTCGACCTTGCGCACGCTGGTGATGCGCGCGTCGACCGGCAGGCCCGCGATGTCGAAGCGCAGGCGGTCGCCCAGCTTCAGGCCGAGCGTCTCGGCGATGCCCTCCTCGATGCTGATCGCATCCGCCTCCTCCGGCGTCCAGCGGCCGCCGACCAGCTCGTTGTGCCCGGGCATCTGCGCCGCATGGCTCAGATTGAACTCGCGGTCGACGAGGCGGCGCGCGCGCGACTCGGTGTAGTCGTTCGGGCCGACCGGGCGGCCGTTCACCTCGACCAGGCGGCCGCGGATCATCGGGTACCAGTCGTAGCCGGTGACGCCGGCCGCGTCGAGCCGCTGGCGGAAGGCCTCCGCCTGGTCGGGCTGCAGGTTGATCGCGAAACGGTTCGGCGCGTCCGGCGGCGTCGCCGCGCGCCAGCTCGAAATCAGGTCGGTGCGCAGCAGCACCAGCAGCACCAGCGCGAGCAGGCCGATCGAGAGCGCCGTGACCTGCAGCACCGCGAAGGCCGGCCGCGCGGCGACCTGGCGCGTCGCCAGCACCAGCCAGCGCGGCGCGCGCGACTCGGGCACCGCGCGCCGCAGCGCCTGCACCGCGAGCCAGGCGAAGAGGGCGAACAGCAGCACCGCGCCGGCGAAGCCGCCGACCGCGATCAGCCCGAGCGTCAGGTCGGACGAGGCCGCCATCAGCAGCGCGACGAAGCCGGCGGTGCCGGCACCGAGCACCACCAGCGAGGCCGGGCGCAGCGCGCCGACGTCGCGCCGGATCACCCGCAGCGGCGGCACCTTGGCCAGTTGCAACACCGGCGGCAGGCCGAAGCCGACCAGCAGCGTGAAGCCGACGCCGAGGCCGAACAGCGCCGGCCAGAGCGTGGGCGGCGGCAGCGTCGCATTGACCAGGCCGGCCAGCATCAGCACGAAACCGTGGTGCACCAGGAAGCCGAGCAGCACCCCGGCGAAGCTCGCGATCAGCCCGACGACGCCGAACTCGAGCGCGTACGAGGCCGCGATCGCGCGCTGCGGCTGGCCGAGCACGCGCAGCATGGCGCAGTCGTCGAGGTGGCGGTCGGCGAAGTCGCGCGAGGCGATCGCCACCGCCACCGCGGCGAGCAGCGCCGCGAGCAGCGCGACCAGGTTGAGGAACTTCTCGGCGCGCGCCATCGTCTGGCGCATCTCGGGCCGCCCTTCCTCTAGCGACTCGACGCTGACGCCGCGCATCGTGCCGCCGGCCTGGATGCGGCTGCGCACGGCGTCCGAGAAGCGCTTGACCGCCGCCTCGCCGGCGCTGCGGCTGGTGCCGCCGTCCGGTGCGGCGACCGCCAGGCGCCAGGTGATGCGGCTCGACGGCTGCACCAGGCGGCTGCGCTCGAGGTCGGCCTGGTTGAACAGCAGCCGCGGCGAAAAGGTCGAGAAGCCGGTGCCGCGGTCGGGCTCGACGGTGACGACGCGGTGGATGCGCAGGTCGGCGTCGCCGAGCCAGAGCGTGTCGCCGACCTTCAGGCCCAGGGCCTCGAGCAGGCCCGCCTCGACCCAGGCGGTGCCGGGCGGCGGGGCGCCGGTGGCGTCGGCGTCCGGCGCGCCGATGTCGGGCGCGACGCGCAGGCCGCCGCGCAGCGGGTAGGCCGCGTCGACCGCCTTCGCGGCCACCAGGCGCGTGGCGCCGCCCTGGTCGTCCGGCGCGCGGGCCATGCTCGGGAAGGTCGTCATCTGCGAGGTGCGCAGGCCCTCGGCGCGCGCGAGCGCGGCCACCTCGTCGGGCACCGGGTGGTCGCTCGCGACCAGCGCGTCGCCGCCGAGCAGCTGGCGCGCGTCGCGCGAGAGGCCGCCCTGCAGCCGGTCGGCGAAGAACCCGACCGCGGTCAGCGCGCCGACCGCGAGCATCACCGCGACGATCAGCAGGCGCAGTTCGCCGGCGCGGAAGTCGCGCAGCGCCTGGCGCCAGGCCAGCTGGCGCCAGGGGGCCGCGGACGTGCGGGGCTGGCCGGCGACGGGCGGGGGGGCGGCGGGCGGCGTGGCAGGCAGGGTGGCGTCGGTCATCGCGAGGGTTCGGCGGAGGGCTCAGCGTCGCGGCGCGGCGCCGATGCCGGTGAAAGGTGCCGCCGGAGCGAGCGGGAGCCGCCGCGGGCGGCGGGGGCCAAGCGTCCGCCGGGCGGACGGGGAGCCGGCACGGCCGGGCAGAAGCGCCGCCGCAGCCGGGGGAGCGGCTTGGAGCGCGGCGCAAGCGCGCGAGTTTCATCCCAAAGCGCGCCCCGACCCGGCCGCAGGGGCGGGCACCGGCAGGCGCCCGCTTGAATCCTGCGTGCAAGCTGCACGAACGGCGCGGCGGCCCGCGGGTGCTGCAATCACGTCAAGCCCCGCCGCGGCCCTGCTGGAGGCTCCGCTGGCCGGCGGCACAGGAAGGAAACGTGATGACCCCGCAACCCCTGCCCCCGCTCTACCTCTCGCACGGCTCGCCGATGATCGCGCTCGAGCCCGGCGCCGCCGGCGTCTTCATGCAGCGCCTGGGGCCGGCGATCGACGCCCGCTTCGGCCGCCCGCGCGCGATCCTCGCCATCTCGGCGCATTCGCTGACGCGCGAGCCGGTGCTGCTCGGCGCCGCCCGCCACAGCACGGTGCACGACTTCGGCGGCTTCCCCGAGGCGCTGTTCCGCATGCGCTACGACGCGCCGGGCGCCCCGGCACTGGCCGAGCGGGCCGCCGCGCTGCTCGGCGCCGCCGGCATCACGGTGCATCGCCTCGACGAAGGCGGCCTCGACCACGGCATCTGGACCGTGCTGCACCACCTGTACCCGCAGGTCGACGTGCCGGTGCTACCGCTCGCCTGGCCGCCGCACGCGACGCCGGACTCGCTGCTGGCGATCGGCCGCGCGCTGGCGCCGCTGGCCGCCGAAGGCGTACTGGTCCTCGGCAGCGGCAGCATCACGCACAACCTGCGCGGGGCCTTCCGCGGCGGGCGGATGGCCGCCGACGACGTGCCCGAGGCGCCCGAGAGCGCCGCCTTCCGCGACTGGTGGTGGCGCCGCGCGCTGCAGCAGGACCTGGCGGCGCTGGCCGACTACCGGCGCCAGGCACCGCACGCGACCGCGATGCACCCGACCGACGAGCACCTGCTGCCCTGGTTCGTGCCGGCCGGCGCCGGCGAGGTGCTCGACCCCGCGGCCGTGCCGCGGCGCCTGTTCGCCGGCGCGACGCTCGGCACCGTCGGCATGGACGCCTATGCCTTCGGGCCGCTGGCGGACGAGTTGGCGGCGGCCCTCGACGGGACGGCGCAGGTCCAGGCGCCGGCAGTGGCCTGACCGGCGCAGGCACGCGGCGCGCCGCGAGCCTGGCCGACGGCTCAGAGTCTGGGATTTTTTCGGCCGTGCCCGAAAGGCGCGTCAAAACGGCCCGGATCTAGGCGCAAAGCGCAGCCATAGCTCGGGCTATGGCGAGCATTTGCAACGACGAGCCGGGGTGTTTTGGCGTGCAAGGCGGGCATGGACGAAAGAATCTCAGGCTCTCAGGCCGGCGCGTAGCCCTCTTCGGCGAGGGCGGCGCGCACGGCCTCGACCGGCTGGCTGGTCTCGATGCGCGCGCGGCGCGCCTCGAGGTCGACCTCGACCCGGGCCTGCGGGTCCAGCCGCAGCACGGCCTCGGTCACGCTGCGCACGCAGTGGCCGCAGCTCATCGTAGGCAGGCTCAGTTCGATCATCAGGTTCCTCCGGCGTGCGGCTCCGGCGACGCCGGCGCGGCCGCATTCTGGCTGGCCACGATACCCGCCACGCCCCCACGGCCGTGCCGGGCCGGGCTTGACCCTGCCCTCGTGGCAAGGTCTATCGTCCTGGGCATGGACACAGGGACCCGACCCACAAGCGCCCCCGCGGCGCCCGCCGCCCGCTCCCCGGCTGCCGCCGTTGTTGTGCTGCCGGTGCGGGGCATGAGCTGCGCCTCCTGCGTGACGCGCATCGAACGCGCGCTGCGCGCCCTGCCCGGCGTGCGCGAGGTCGAGGTCAACCTGGCGGCCGAGAACGCGCGTGTCGTCGCCGACGCCGGCGTGACGGCGGCCGCCGTCGCCGAGGCCGTCCGCCGTGCGGGCTACGAGGTGCCGACCGCGCCCGTCGAGCTGGCCGTCGAGGGCATGAGCTGCGCGAGCTGCGTCGGCCGCGTCGAACGCGCGCTGCGCCGCGTGCCCGGCGTGCTCGAGGCCGAGGTCAACCTCGCGACCGAGCAGGCGCGGGTGCTGCGCCTCGGCGAGGATGGCGCCGCAGGCCCGGCGTCGGACGCGGCGCTGCTCGCCGCGCTCGCCGGCGCCGGCTACCAGGGGCACCGCGTGGGCGGCGAGACGGGCGCCGCGGGCGCGACCGGCGCGTCGGCCCGGCCGCGGCCGGACAAGGACGCCTGGCGCGTCGCCCTCGCCGCGGCGCTCTCGCTGCCGCTGGTGGCGCCGATGGTCGCCGGGCTCTGGGGCAGCCACCTGATGCTGCCCGGCCTCTGGCAATGGGCGCTCGCGACGCCGGTGCAGTTCTGGCTCGGCGCGCGCTTCTACCGTGCCGGCTGGGCGGCGCTGCGCGCCGGCACCGGCAACATGGACCTGCTGGTCGCGCTCGGCACCAGCGCCGCCTACGGGCTGAGCGTCTACCTGCTGTTCTTCGCTGGCGGCGGCGGGCACGGCGAGGCGCTGTACTTCGAGTCGGCCGCCGTCGTGATCACGCTGGTGCTGCTCGGCAAGTGGCTCGAGCAGCGGGCGAAGCGGCGCGCCGCCGGCGCGATCCGCGCGCTGCAGACGCTGCGCCCCGAGACCGCGCGCCGGCTGGAACGTGAAGTCGGCGAGACCGGGCAGGAAGCCGAGCGCGAACGCCCGCTGGGCGAGGTGCGCGTCGGCGACCGCCTCGTCGTGCGCCCCGGCGAGCGCCTGCCGGTCGACGGCACGGTGCTGGAGGGTCGCAGCCATGTCGACGAATCGATGCTGACCGGCGAGCCGCTGCCGGTCGCCAAGGGGCCCGGCGACCGCCTCACCGCCGGCAGCATCAATGCCGAAGGGCGGCTGTTGCTGCGCACCGACGCGATCGGCGCCGAGACCCAGCTCGCGCGCATCGTGCGCCTGGTCGAGTCGGCGCAGGCGCGCAAGGCGCCGATCCAGCAGCTGGTCGACCGCGTCGCGGCGGTCTTCGTGCCGGCCGTCGTCGCGCTTGCGCTGGCGACGCTGGCGGGCTGGGTCTGGGCCGGGGCGCCCTGGTCGGAGGCGCTGCTGCACGCGGTCGCGGTGCTGGTGATCGCCTGCCCCTGCGCGCTCGGCCTGGCGACGCCGGCGGCGATCATGGTCGGCACCGGGGCGGCGGCGCGCCACGGCATCCTGGTGCGCGATGCGGCGGCGCTCGAGGCGCTGCGCGACGTGCGCACCGTCGCCTTCGACAAGACCGGCACGCTGACGCTCGGCCGGCCGGTGCTGATCGAGGCGCTGGCCGTGGCCGGCGACGCGGGCGAGCGCGGCGACAGGGCCGGGGACGGCCCGCGCGAAAGTGCCTGCGACGCCGGCGGCGTCGCGCCCGGACAGGGCACCGACCCCCTGGCCGCCGACGAGGATGCCGGGCGCGAGTCGCTGCTGGCGCTGGCAGCGGCGCTGCAACGCGGCAGCGAACATCCGCTCGCGCGCGCCGTGCTCGCGGCGCTGCCGCAAGCTGCGCCCGTCGCCGCGGCCGAGGACGTGCGCGCCGTGCCGGGCCGCGGCATCGAGGGCCGCGTCGGCGGCCGTCTGCTGCGCCTGGGCAGCACGCGCTGGATGGCCGAGCTGAGGGTCGGGACAGGCCCGCTCGCGGCCGCCGCGGAGGCGCTGCAGGCCGAGGGCCACAGCCTCGCCTGGCTCGCAGCAGCTCCGGCCGACGGGGCCGCGGGGCACGGCACGGTGCCCGGTGCGACAGACGCCGCGCCGCGCCTCGTCGGCCTGCTCGCCTTCGGCGACGCGCCGCAGCCGCGGGCGGCGCAGACGATCGCCCGCCTGCGCGCCCAAGGCCTGCGCTGCGTGCTGGTGAGCGGCGACAACGCCGGCAGCGCGAACGCGCTGGCCCGCACGGTCGGGATCGACGAAGTGCATGCCGAGGTGCTGCCGGCGGACAAGGCGGCGCTGGTGGCCTCGCTGCGCGCGGCCGGTGGCTCTCACGCAAGGGTGGCGATGGTCGGCGACGGCATCAACGACGCGCCGGCCCTGGCCGCCGCCGACGTCGGCATCGCGATGGGCAGCGGCACCGACGTCGCGATGGAGACCGCCGGCGTCACGCTGATGCGCGGCGAGATCGCGCTCGTCGCCGATGCGTTCTCGATCGCGCGCGCGACCTCGCGCAAGATCCGGCAGAACCTGTTCTGGGCGTTCGTCTACAACGTCGTCGGCCTGCCGCTGGCCGCCTTCGGCCTGCTGAGCCCGGTGGTCGCCGGCGCGGCGATGGCGCTGTCGAGCGTCAGCGTGATCGGCAACGCGCTGCTGCTGCGCCGCTGGCGACCCGCGGAGGGCACGCCCGTCGCCACCACGGTGTCGGGCAGCGCGGAAGACCTGGGCGCGAGCGCCGGCACGCCGCGGCCCCGGGCGCCGGCCTGAGCCCGGTGCGCGGCGCCTCAGCGCCGCTCCGGCGCGCCCCAGAGCTGCCCGAGATCGTTGAAGGGCCAGTCCTGCAGCGACTCGCAGGCGACGATCTTGTCCTGCGACCACGGCCCGCCGAGGTCGATCGCCTCGGGCGCGATGCGCAGGTTCGACTTGGTGCTGAAGAAGGCCTTGATCTTCGGCGTGAGCAGCGAACTCGCGTTCTGCGAGACGACGACCGCAAGCCGGCCCGATTGCAGGCGCACCAGGCTGCCGACCGTCCTGACTTGGTGGCGCGTGGCTGGCGCAGGGGGCTGGCGCGACAGGACCGCGCAGGGATCCGCTCGGCGGCGGCGGCGCACGCCGCCGGCCGGGCATCGACCGTCAGTCGACGCGAAAGCGCGACTGCTGCACGACGTGCAGCTCGCCCGGCAGGCTCGACAGGTAGTCGGCCATCGCCTTCAACTCGGCGTGCGAGAAGGCCTTGACCTGCGCGCCCATGATGGCGTGATTGCGGCCGACCAGCGGGTTGTTGGCGACGGCGTACTCGCGCAGCGCCATGTAGAGATAGTCGGCGTGCTGGCCCGCCAGCTTGGGATACGACGGGTCGACCGGCTTGCTGTAGTTGGCACCGTGGCAGGCCGCGCAGGCACCCTTGGTCAGCAGTTGCGCCGCGACACCCTGCGGCGGCGGCACTTCGTCCGGCGCCTTGGCGCCCTTGTCGATGCCGTGCGTCGCATAGAAGGCGGCGAGGTCGGCGATGTCCTTGTCGCTGAGCGAGCCGGCGATGCCGCGCATCGTCGGGTGCTTGCGGTCGCCCTTGCGGTAGGCGGTCAGCGCGGCGGCGATGTACTTGTCGGGCTGGCCCGAGATCATCGGCACCTTGTACACCTCGGGGAAGCTCGCCTGGTAGGCGGGGATGCCGTGGCAGCCGATGCACATCGCGGCCTTCTTCTCGCCGGCCTGGGCGTCCTGCGCATGCGCGGCGGGCAGCATGAAGACGAGCGTCGTCATCGTTGCAAGGGCGGCGACCAGCGGCAACTTGGCAAGCGTCTTCATTTGTCTCTGTATATGGTGTTGTGCGGTGGCATGCGCGGACGATTATAGGGGCGCCCGTATACTGGCCCGACACCCTTCCCGCCCCCTCCCGACACGGCTCTTCCGATGAAGTTCGAAGGCTCCGACAGCTACGTCGCGACGCAGGACCTGATGCTCGCGGTCAACGCGGCGATCACGCTGAAGCGCCCCTTGCTCGTCAAGGGAGAGCCCGGCACCGGCAAGACGATGCTCGCCGAGGAGGTCGCGCGCGCGCTCGGACTGCCGCTGCTGCAGTGGCACGTCAAGAGCACGACCAAGGCGCAGCAGGGCCTCTACGAGTACGACGCGGTGAGCCGCCTGCGCGACAGCCAGCTGGCCGGCATCGATGGCGGCGAGCGGGTCAAGGACATCCACAATTACATCGTCAAGGGCGTGCTGTGGCAGGCCTTCACCTCGGAGCAGCCGGTGGCGCTGCTGATCGACGAGATCGACAAGGCCGACATCGAGTTTCCGAACGACCTGCTGCGCGAACTCGACCGCATGGAGTTCTACGTCTACGAGACGCGCGAGCTGGTCAGGGCGCGGCACCGGCCGCTCGTCTTCATCACGTCGAACAACGAGAAGGAACTGCCCGACGCTTTCCTGCGGCGCTGCTTCTTCCACTACATCCGCTTTCCCGATGCGCAGACGATGCAGCAGATCGTCGACGTGCACTTCCCCGGGCTGAGGAAGGAGCTGCTCGGCGCGGCGATGAAGACCTTCTTCGAGGTGCGCGGCCTGCCCGGGCTGAAGAAGAAGCCCTCGACCTCCGAACTGCTCGACTGGCTGAAGCTGCTCGTCGCCGAGGACATCCCGCTCGAGGCACTGCAAAGCCGGGACGAGAAGGTCGCGGTGCCGCCGCTGGTCGGCGCGCTGCTGAAGAACGAGCAGGATGTGACGCTGTTCGAGAAGCTCGTCTTCATGCAGCGCCACAACCGCTGATGAATCCCGTCGCGCCGGTCGTGCTCGAGCGCGCGCCGGTGCGCCTGGTGCCGCTGGCGCTCGAGCACGAGGCCGGCCTCGCCCGCGCCGCCGCCGACGGCGAGTTGTGGAACCTGCGCATCACCTCGGTGCCCGAGCCCGCGCAGACGCGTGCCTACATCGAGACGGCGCTCGCGGGCCGCGCCGAGGGCCACCGCCTCGCCTTCGCGGTGCTCGACGCGCAAAGCGGCGAGGTCATCGGCAGCAGCAGCTACCACGACATCGTCCCCGCGGTCGAGCGCCTCGAGATCGGCTGGACCTGGTACGCCGCGAGCCGCCAGCGCAGCGCGGTCAACACGACGGCCAAGCTGCTGCTGATGCAGCACGCGTTCGAGACGCTCGGCGCGCAACTCGTCGGCTGGCGCACCGACAACTTCAACTTCGCAAGCCAGCGCGCGATCGAGCGTCTCGGCGCGCGGCGCGACGGCGTCCTGCGCCATCACGCGCTGCGCCGCGACGGCACGGTGCGCGACACCGTGATGTACAGCCTTGCGGCCGGCGAATGGCCGGAGGTGAAGGCACAGCTGCTGTGGCAGCTCGAGAGGCCGCGCCCCTGATGCGCACCTGAGGTAAGACCTGACGTTCGGCGCGCCGCCGCGGCGCCGCTCCCGGAGGCACGATGGCAAAGAAGAACCACACGCTGACCGTCCAGGACCTGTGGAAGCTCGAGTGGCTCGGCGAGCCCTCGCTCGCGCCCGATGGTGCCTCGGCGGTCGCCAGCCTCACCCGCCACTCGATGGAGGAGAACCACGCGCGCAGCGCGCTGTGGCTGCTGTCGACGCTCGGCGGCGAACCGCGCGCGCTGACCCACTGCGGCGACAAGGACGGCCAGCCGCAGTGGAGCCCGCACCGCGACGGGCGCGGCGAGCGCATCGCCTTCCTGGCGCGTCGCGAGCAGGAGGGCAAGAAGGACGAGACGCCCCAGCTCTACGCGATCGCGCCCGACGGCGGCGAGGCGACCCGCCTGGCGAGCGTCGCCACCGGCGTCGAGGGCTTCCGGTGGTTTCCCGACGGACGCCGCATCGCCTTCGTCTCCTGGGTCTGGCCCGACGCGAAGGGGCACAAGGCCCAGGCCCGGCGCCACCAGGCGTTCGAGGCCCGCAAGGAAACCGGCTACGTGACCAGCGAGAGCCAGTACCGCTACTGGGACCACACGCTGCCGATGGGGCGCGTCGCCCACCTGCACGTGCTCGACACCGACAGCGGCCGCTTCCGCGACCTGTTCGAGGGCAGCGCCTACGAGCTCGAGCGGGCCGAGCCCGATGCCGACAGCTTCGACATCTCGCCGGACGGCCGGCGCGTCGTGTTCGCCTTCGACCCGCAGGCCGACAAGCGCCTCGACAACCCGATGCAGCTGGTCGAGATGGAGCTGCGCAGCGGCCGCTGCACGGTGCTGGCCACCGACCGTGAATGGACGATGACCGCGCCGCGCTACAGCCCGGACGGCGGGCGCGTCGCCTTCATCGCGGCGAACCAGGGGCGCAAGCACACGATGCCGCAGCAGCTCGCGGTGTGGGACCGCGAGACCGGCGCCTGGCAGGTCGAGAGCGCGGCCTGGGACCATGAGGTCGAGGCCCCGCTGCGCTGGGAGGAAGACGGCCAGGCCCTGCTCTTCGCCGCCCAGCAGCGCGGCCGCCGCCACCTGTGGCGCTTCGACCTGCCCGACCGGCGCGCCGAGGTCGTCGTCGAAGGAGGCTGGGTGCACGGCTTCGACAAGCGCGCCGGCACGCTGGTGACGCTGGCCGACAGCGCGCTGTACCCGGCGCGGCTCGAGGCCCACTGGGCGGGCGACGGATCGCGCCGCATCGAGCGCTTCAACGACGAGCTGATGGCCGGCCTGGACCTTGGCCGCCGCGAGGAGCTGGTGATCACCGGTGCCGCCGCCGAGGGCGACGAAGG
Source organism: Ideonella sp. (assembly GCA_035911095.1). Classification (GTDB taxonomy): domain Bacteria; phylum Pseudomonadota; class Gammaproteobacteria; order Burkholderiales; family Burkholderiaceae_C; genus JAMHWF01. The sequence continues at coordinate 68,630 of JAMHWF010000087.1, forward strand.
CGACCCGGTGCAGGTCTGGCTGACCTACCCGCCCGGCTTCGACGGCGCGGTGGGCGGCCAGCGCCCGGGGCGGCGCGAGGCCGGCGCCGCGGCGCGCGAGCGCAGGCGCTGGCCGATCCTGCACGTGGTGCACGGCGGCCCCCATGCGGCGGCGGCCGACACCTGGCATTACCGCTGGAATGCCCAGGCCTTCGCCGCCCAGGGCTATGTCGTCGCCGAGGTCAACTACCACGGCTCCTCGGGTTTCGGCTACGCGTTCCTCGACAGCATCACCCACCGCTGGGGCCAGCTCGAGTCGCAGGACCTCGAGGCCGCGACCGACCAGCTGCTGCGCCGCCCCTGGGCCGACCCGAAGCGCGTCTTCCTCTCCGGCGGCAGCTACGGCGGCTACCTGGCGGCCTGGATGAACGGGCACGCCAAGACCGGCCGCTACGCCGCCTACGTCTGCCACGCGGGCTGCTTCGACTGGCGCGCGATGTTCGCCGACGACGCCCACACCTGGCACGCCAAGGAGCTCGGCGCCTGGTACTGGGACGCGCCCGAACGCATCGACGCGCAGAGCCCCCATGCGGCGGCGGCGGCGATGCGCACGCCGACCCTGGTGATCCACGGCGCGCTCGACTACCGGGTGCCCGACGCGCAGGGCCTCGCCTACTACAACACCCTGAAGGCGCTGCAGGTCGAGGCACGGCTGCTCTGGTTCCCCGACGAGAACCACTGGGTGCTGAAGCCGCGCAACAGCCAGCTCTGGTACGGCGAGTTCTTCGCCTGGCTGGCGCGCCACGACCCGGGCCGGCAGGCGTCGCGGCGGCGGCGCTGAGGCCCCGGGCGACCCGCGCGACACGGCGCCACCGAAGGGATGTCAGGCCGGCACGACCGGCATGCGCCAGGGCTGAGCGAGCACCACCCGGTCGCGACCGAGCGACTTGGCGCGGTACAGGGCGCTGTCCGCGCGGGCCAGCACCGACTCGGAAGTCTCCTCGGCATCGGCGGCGATGGCCACGCCGATGCTCACGGTCAGCGGGCCGTCGAGCGCGCGACGCAGCTCGTCCCAGGGCGCCTCACGCACCGCCTGCTGCACCCGCTGGCCCAGGCGCAGCGCGCCGTCGAGGTCGCTGGTGGGCAGCAGCAGGCAGAACTCCTCGCCGCCGACGCGGGCGACCTGGTCGACCTCGCGCGCCACATGGCGCAGCACGCGGGCCAGCAGCACGAGGGCGTCGTCGCCTGCCGCATGGCCGTGGCGGTCGTTGATCTGCTTGAAGTGGTCGATGTCGACCATCAGGATCGCGTAGGCCTGGCCGTAGCGCCGCAGGCGACCGACTTCGCGCGCCAGGTGCGGGCTCAGGCCGCGCCGGTTCAGGAGGCCGGTCAGGGGATCGCGCTGCGACAACCGGTGAAGGCGGCCGACGAGCCGGCTCGCGACCATGTAGCCCAGAATCAGGTTGAGCACCAGGCCGACCATCACCAGCAGCACGCCGAGGCCCAGGTTGACCGCGTTGCCCTCGTGCAGTGGGCGCGCCGCGAGATCGGGGCGCCAGAAGGCGGCCACGACCCGTGCCGCGTAGACGACGCCCAGGACGGCCATCGGCGCCGCGATGACCCGCGCCGAGACGAGGTCGCCCGCGCGGCTCAGGGCCCCGTAGACCTCGCGCGCCGTCAGCAGCAGCGTCCACGCCATCAACGCCGAGGTGAAGACGGTCATGTAGGGCCGGAACTCGATGCGCCCGAGGCCCGCCGCCAACACCCCCATCAGCATCACGAACAGCCAGCAGCTTTCGCGATCGGTACGGGGCAGGCGCAGGAAGATCTGCACGCCACGCCGCATCGCCGTGAAGGTCAGCATGGCCATCAGGTTGGCCAGCCCGTAGCCGATCAGGTCGGACCACGACCCGCGCGTCAGCACGCAGCTGACGCCGATCGCGCTGGCGATGGTGGCGACGATCCAGTGCGCGGCGGCCCGGCGGGACATGCCCAGCCGCCATCCGGCAAGCCACCAGCCAACCGCGAACAGGCCCTGCTGCAGCGCAATCAGCACGAGGATCGTCGTCACTCGGCAGCCCCCGTCGCTCGCATCACCCCTGACCGCGCCCTCGCGGTGGGTTGCGAGTATGCGCGAGGCGCAGGGGACGCCGTCCCGCCTGGTGCCCTAGGGGTTTGCACGCCGTCGCTCACACGCGGCGCGCGGCGTCAGCGCCGCAAAGGGTCGAACGTCAGGTGGACGCGACCGTCAGTCCAGCCGACACCGCCGGGACGGTGCTGGGCGCCCGCCTCGAGCGCCAGCTTGCGCCCGATCAGCCACAGGCGCGCGCCGACGTGATACAGCCCCGTCCCGGTCGGCGTGCCCGACCAGCCGGCGAACATCGATCCCCGCCGGCTCGGCTGCCACAGGCCGGAGAACGACAGCCGCTCGCCGAAGGCGCCGAACAGCTCCCGGCCGACGCCCAGGTTCAGGCTGACGCGCTCGTCGACCCGCCAGCGCCAGGCCGAGGCGAGCACGGCCTCCTCGGTCCGGGTATGGCGCGTCGACTCGTCATAGTGGCCGGCCCAGTTCAGGCGCAGGCCCGACTCGAGCGTCGACGTCAGCCGCTCGACGAACAGGCCGTCGACATAGGAGCGCATGACGTGGGCGCGCGGGACGTCGAAGCCATAGTTGACCTGGGAGCCGAAGCAGCGCTGGCGCACCGCCTCGGCGCGCACCGCGGCGGCGTCGTGGCGAAGAGGCTCGAGGCGGCAGACGGCGAAGGCCGGCGCGGCGGCGAGGGCGGCGCAAGCGCACAGCAGGCGCGTCGCGAGCGAACGTCGGGCGGAGGTCTTCATGGCGCGGCAGAGTGTCCGGCCATGTGCGGCGCAGGGAGCGCCGGCCCGCGGCGACAACGCCGGCCCGAGTGAACTTTGTCGCGGCAGTCGGCCACAATAGCCAGCGGTTTGCCGAGGCGCGCCGGGCCCTCCCGGGCCGGCGCGGACAGCTCGCCGCGCCGCAGCTGCCGACACCATGCTGATCAACTTCTTCTACACCTTGCGCGCGGCGAAGCTGCCGGTCTCCGTCAAGGAGTACCTGACGCTGTGCGAGGCCCTGCGAGAGGGCGTGCTCGACGACGAGTCGGGCCCCACGGTGGACCGCTTCTACTACCTCGCGCGCACGGCGCTGGTGAAGGACGAGGCCCACTTCGACCGCTACGACCGCGCCTTCGCCGCGTACTTCAAGGGCGTCGACATGCTCACCGACTTCGGCGGCGAGATCCCGATCGAGTGGCTGCGCAAGACGCTCGAGCTCGAGCTCTCGCCCGAGGACAAGGCCGCGATCGAGAAGATGGGCTGGGACGAGCTGATGGCCACGCTGAAGAAGCGCCTCGAGGAGCAGAAGGAGCGCCACGAAGGCGGCAGCCGGATGATCGGCACCGGCGGCACCAGCCCTTTCGGCGCCTATGGCTACAACCCGCAGGGCGTGCGCATCGGCCAGGACAAGGGCCGCAACAAGAGCGCGGTCAAGGTCTGGGACCAGCGCCAGTTCAAGGACTACGACGACTCGCGCGAGCTCGGCACGCGCAACATCAAGCTCGCGCTGCGCCGGCTGCGCCGCTTTGCGCGCGAAGGCGCCGCGGAGGAGCTCGACCTCGACGACACGATCCGCGCCACCGCCGCGAACGCCGGCTGGCTCGACATCAAGATGGTCCCCGAGCGGCACAACAAGGTGAAGGTGCTGCTGCTGATGGACGTGGGCGGCACGATGGACGAGCACGTGCACCGCGCCGAGGAACTGTTCAGCGCCGCGCGCAGCGAGTTCAAGCACCTCGAGTTCTTTTACTTCCACAACTGCGTCTACGACCACGTGTGGAAGCACAACCGCCGCCGCCACAGCGAGAAGACCCCGACCTGGGACGTGATCCGCACCTACAACCGCGACTACAAGTTGGTGTTCGTCGGCGACGCGACGATGAGCCCCTACGAGATCCTGCAGCCCGGCGGCAGCGTCGAGTATCACAACGAGGAAGCCGGCGCCGAGTGGTTGCAGCGCCTGACGCACGCCTTCCCGAAGCACGCCTGGATCAACCCCGAGCCGCAGGGCGTCTGGGGCTACCGCCAGAGCATCTCGATCGTCCAGCAGCTGATGAACCAGCGCATGTTTCCTTTGACGTTGGCGGGGCTCGAGGGGGCGATGCGGCTGCTCAGCAAATGACGGCACGCCGGCCGCGGCGCCCGTTGAAGCCGCGGCCTCGTTGGCCCGTGCTGCTGCCTTTGGCCGGCCTGTTGTCGGCCCACGGCTGGGCCCAGCCGGCCGACGCCGGGCCGGCGCCCGCCCCGGCAGCGGCCGCGTCGGCCGCACCGGCTGCCGCCCCCCCTGCCTCCGCACCCGGCGCCGATGCCGCGCCGACGGATGCCGCACGCGCCGCCCGCCGCGCCGCGGCCCGCGAGACCCGCACGCGCCAGGTGCCGGCGGAGTGGAAGCTCGAGATCGACGCCCCCGATGCCCTGCGCACGCTGCTCGCGCGTTACCTCGACGTCGCCCGCTTCCAGAGCGCGGCCGAGGACGACAAGATCACCGTCAGCGAGCTGTCGCGCCTGGTCGCCGCCGCGCCGGCCCAGGCGCGCGAGCTGCTGCAGACCCAGGGCTACTTCGCCGCCCGCGTCGACGCGCGTCTCGACGCGCCGCCCGGTGCCCCGCCAGTCGTGCACCTGGTCGTCACGCCCGGCCCGCAGGCGCACGTCAACCGCCTGACGGTCGACGTGCAGGGCGAGGTCGCCGAGCGCGCCGAGAGCGGCGACGGCACGGCACGCGCGCTGGTCGAGTCGCTGCGCCAGGAGTGGGCGCTGCCTGTCGGCGCGGCCTTCACCGACGCCGCCTGGTCGAGCGCGAAGACCCGGCTGCTGACGCGCCTGCGCGCCGACGCCTACCCGTCGGCCGCCTGGGTCGGCACGACGGCACGCATCGACCCGCAGACCCACGGCGTGCGCATCTTCGTCGTCGCCGACAGCGGCCCGCGCTACCGCTTCGGCGAGGTCGAGGTGACCGGCCTCGAGCGCTACGAGCTCAGCTCGGTGCTGCGCCTGGCCCCGTTCGACCCCGGCGAGGCCTACAGCGAGAAGCTGCTGCTCGACTACCAGCAGCGCCTGGCGCAGGCCGGCCTGTTCGAGGGTGTCTCGGTGACGATCGACGCCGACCCGGAGAAGGCCGAGGCGGTGCCGGTGCAGGTCGCGGTGCGGGAGCTGCAGGCGCATCAGGCCACCGTCGGCATCGGCGCCAGCACCGACCAGGGGCCGCGCGTCACCTTCGAGCACATCGCCCGCCGGCCCTTCGGCCTCAACTGGCAGGCGACGACCAAGCTCGAGCTCGCCCGCGTGAACCGCAAGTTCCAGCTCGACCTGATCTCGCACGCCCAGCCGCGCGGTTATCGCAACCTCGTCTCGGGCCTGGTCTCGCGCGAGGAGGCGGCCGGCCTGCTGGTGAAGGAATCGCAGCTGCGCATCGGCCGCACGCAGGACACCGAGCGCATCTACCGCACCTACTACGCCGAACTGCAGAACTCGACCGTCGAGGCCAGCGGCTACCGGCTCGGGGTCGGCGCGCTCACCGGCAACTACGAGTGGGTCTGGCGCAACCTCGACAGCATCGTGATGCCCACGCGCGGCATCTCGGCGTCGGCGAAGGTCGCCGCCGGGCGGTCCTTCGGCGTCTTCGGCAGCACCGGCCTGCGCGCCGGCTGGCTCGGGCTCGGCAGCGCCCGCCTGACGGCCTACGTCCCCTTCGCGGAGCACTGGTTCGCGACCGGCCGCGTCGAGGCCGGCCAGGTCATCGCCGCCAACGAGGTGGCCGTCCCGTACCCGATGCTGTTCCGCGCCGGCGGCGACAACTCGGTGCGCGGCTACGGCTACCAGGACATCGGCCCCTATGAAAGCGGCGTCGCCGTCGGCGGCCGGGTGCTCGGCACCGCGAGCATCGAGCTGGCGCGCCCGTTCTCGCTGCAGCGGCCGGAATGGCTCGGCGCGGTGTTTCTCGACGTCGGCGACGCGGCGCGCAACTGGCACGTCTTCGCGCCGCAGGTCGGCGTCGGCGTCGGCGCGCGCTGGCGCAGCCCGGTCGGCCCGCTCTCACTCGACCTCGCCTACGGCGTCGACGTGCATGCCTTCCGGCTGCACTTCAATGTCGGCGTCGCGTTCTGACGGCCATGACCACGCAAGACGACGACCTGCCCCGCGGCGCCTCCGGCGCCGGGCCTGAAGGCGCGAAGGCCCCGGCGCCCACGCCGCCGCCCGCGGGCCCGCGCCGCCGCCCCGGCCTGCGCTGGACGCTCGCGCTGGCGCTCGCCCTGCCGCTGGTCGTGCTGCTGGCGCTCGGCGGCACGGCGCTCTGGCTGGCCCAGAGCGCGGCCGGCACGCGCGCGCTGCTCGGCTGGGTGCCGGGGCTCACCGTGGTCGAGCCCCGCGGGGCCCTGTTCGGCGACTTCGGGGCACGACGCCTCGAGCTGGCGCTGCCGCGCGAGGGGCGGCTCACGGTCGACGCGCTTGCCTGGCAGGGCCTGGCGCTTCGCTTCCCCGCCGGCCGCGGGCCCTGGCCGCCGCTGCCGCGCCTGACGCTGCACCTCGACCGGCTGGCCGCCGAGCGGGTCGCCTTCCGGCCCGGCAGGCCGAGCGGAGAACCGGCGGGGCCGCCGCCCGAGGACCTCAGGCTGCCGGTCGGCGTGGCGCTGGCGCAGCTGCGCGTCGGCGAGCTCGCGCTCGAAGGCAGCGAGCTCGCTCCGCTGCGCGACCTGGGCCTGTCACTGACGCTGGCCGACGGCGACGGCACGCACGAACTGCGCGGGCTCACGCTGCGCTGGGAACGCTTCGAGCTCTCGGGCCGCGCCAGCCTGGGCAGTGCGGCGCCGATGCCGCTGCAGGCCGAGCTGGCCTTGCAAGAGCAGCCCGGCGCCGCGACGCCAGCCGCTGCGCCGCCCGCGGCATCGCCACCGTCGCCCACGCCGCCCGCCTCGGCGCCCGGCGCCGCCCCTGCATCGCCGGCGCCGGCCGAGGCTCCCCCGCCGCCGAGCGCCCTGCCGGCGACACCCGCCGCTCTCGTTGGCTGGACGGCAGCGCTGAGCGCGAACGGCCCGCTGGCGGCGTTCGGTGCCGAGCTGCGCCTGCGCGCCGATGGCCCCTCGGTCGACGCGAGCGCCACGGTCACGCCGTTCGCGTCCTTGCCGGTCTCGTCACTGCAGGCCCGCATCGAGCGGCTCGACCTTGCGGCGCTGCATGCCGCGGCGCCCAAGTCGCTGCTCAGCGGCACGATCGACGCCCGCCTCGACCCGGCCGCGGCGGGCGCCGGCAGCACCGCCGGTGGCGACAGCGGCCTCCCGCTGCACCTGGTGGTCGACCTGCAGAACGACGCCGCCGGACGCTGGGACGAGCTGCGCCTGCCGCTGCGCCGCCTGCGCGTCGACGGCCAAGGCCAGACGACGCTCGCGGCCCCCGCCGAGCTGGGCCGCTTCGAGGCCGAGCTGGGCGGCCCGGCGCAACCGGCCGGGCGCCTGCACGGCACGGCGCGCTGGGACGGCAGACGCTGGCGGGTCGACGCCGAACTGGCCTCGCTCGCGCCGGCCGGCCTCGATGCGCGCGCGCCGACGATGGTCGTCAGCGGGCCCGTCACCGTGGCGGGCGAAGGCTCGCTGCCCTTCGGCGCCGCCCCGGCGGCCCCGGGCAACGCGTCGGCCTCGCAGCTCGAACTCCAGGCGCGACTGACTGGCCACTGGACGCCAGGACCGGCGCCGGCCGCCACCACCATGCCGCGCGGCCGCGCCGCGGCAGCCCGCGCAGCGCCCGACCGGCCGCTGGCCGCGACGCTCGACCTCGAGCTGCGCCCCGGCCACTACCGCCTGCGACGCGCGACGCTCGGCAGCAGCGAAGCCGCGCCGCAGCTGACGCTCGGCGGCCACGCCGAACCGCGCGAGAACGTCGCCGGCGCCGGGCCGGGCTGGGCACTGGTCGGCGAGCTGGCGCTGAAGGCCTTCGACCCGCGGCCCTGGTCGAAAGCCGCGGCCGACGCCCTCGGCGAGCGGCAGACCCAGCTCGACGGCGGCGGACGATTCGACCTGCAGGTGCCGGCGCAGGCGCCGCAGGGCACCGGCCTGGCGCCCTGGCTCGCGGCCTGGCGCGGCAGCGCCGAGCTCGCGATCGACGACAGCAGCCGCTTCGCCGGCGCGCCGCTGCAGGCGCGGCTCGGGCTGCGCGAGGACGCGGCGCGCCGGCGCGTGCGGGCGCAGGCCGAGCTCTCGACCCAGGGCAACCGGCTGACGCTCGACGGCGAGCTCGACACCGCCGACCACGCCGGCGCCGGCGACCGCTGGCTGCTCGACGCCGACGCGCCGGCCCTGTCGGCGCTGGCGCCACTGCTCGCCGCAGCCGGCGCCGCGCAGGCGCTCGAGGGCGCGCTGAAGGCGGACGCGCAGCTGCAAGGCCGCTGGCCCCGGCTGGCAGCCCAGGGCCGGCTCGACGCCGAGCGCCTGCGCTTCGGCACGACCACGCTCGACGCGGGCCAGGCGAGCTGGCGGCTCGGCAGCTCGCCCGACGACACGCTGGCCCTCGACGCCCGCTTCGACGCGCTCGGCGTCGGCGGCCAGCGCATCGACAGCGTGCGGGCGAAGCTCGACGGCACCGGGCGCGCCCACCGCCTGCAGCTGACGCTGGACGCACGGCCGCCGGCGGCGGCATCGGGGACGGCCACCGCGACCGACGGCGCCGGCACCGCCGCCCCGCCGCCGGCCGATGACGGCCGCCGCCTGGTCGCGACGCTGGAAGCGGAGGGCAGCTGGCTGCGCGACGAGGCGGCCGGCCGCGCCGGCTGGCGCGGCCGCGTCAGCCGCTTCGACCTCGTGCCGCAGGGCGGGGCTGCCGCCCCGGCCGGCGCGTCGGGCGGGCCGGCCGCGGGCGCGACTGCGGGCGCCGGGGCCGCCTCGCCGGCTTCGGCGTCGCCGTCGGCTTCTGCGTCAGCGCCTGCCTCCGCAGCGGCGCCCTCCCCCGCCCCCCCCACGCTCCCGGCGGACACGGCCTGGCTGCGCGCGGACCCCTTCGATCTCGAATGGTCGTCGAGCCCGCAGGGCCAGGCGGTCGAGGTCGGCGCGACGCGGTTGCGCGTGCTCGACGCCGCCTTGCGCTTCGCGGGCGCGCAGTGGTCGGCGGCACCCGGCGCCGAGCCGCAGATGCAGCTCGACGCCCAGCTCGAACCGCTGGCGGTCGCGCCGCTGCTGGCGCGGCTGCAACCGCAGCTCGGCTGGGGCGGCACGCTGCAGGTCGCCGGCCGCGTCTCGCTGCACAGCAGCGCGGGCGAGGGCTTCGTCGCCGATGCCCTGCTCGAACGCCAGTCGGGCGACCTGACGACCACCGACCCGGACCTGGCCGCGGTCAGCATCCCGGTGACGGCCAGCGACAGCTCCGCCCTCGCGCGCACGCTCGACCTCGGCGCGACGCAGCGCTTCGGCCTGCGCGAGGCACGCATCGCGCTCTCGGCGCGCGGCGGCACCTGGCGCTTCAGCCAGCGCGTCTCGGGGCGCAGCCTGGGCGAGATCACCGGCGAGCAGACGGTGCAGGCGGCGCGCGACGCCATCTGGCCGGCCGACGACGCGGCGCTGGACGGCACGCTGGCCATCGCGGTCGAGAGCCTCGACGCCTGGAGCGGCTGGCTGCCTGCCGGCTGGCGGCTCGCCGGCAAGCTCGACGCCCATGCGCAGCTCGGAGGCCGCTTCGGCGCGCCGGAGTACACCGGGCGCGTCGGCGGCAGCGGCCTGGGCGCGAACAACCTGCTGCTCGGCGTCGACGTGCGCGACGGCGAGCTGGCGATCGCGCTCGAGGGCACCCGCGCGCAGATCGAGACCTTCACGCTGCACGGTGGCGAAGGCCAGGTGCGACTCGAAGGCGGGGCCGCCTTCGGTGAGGCGCCGCAGGCGCAGCTGACGCTCGTCGCCGAGCGCTTCCGCGCGCTCGCCCGGGTCGACCGCCGCCTGCTCGCAAGCGGCCGCGCCGAGCTGCTGCTGTCGCCCGAGCGCCTCCGCGCGACGGGCAGCTTCACCGCCGACGAGGGCCTGTTCGACATCTCGCGCGGCGACGCGCCGAGCCTGGGCGACGACGTGCAGGTGGTCGGCGAACGCGACGTCGGCGACGACGACGGCAGCCAGGCCACCGCCCCGCCGCCGGCGCAGCGCGGCCTCGAACTCGACCTGCGCGCCGACCTCGGCCAGCAGCTGCGGCTGCGCGGGCGCGGCATCGACACCCTGCTGCGCGGCCAGGTGGCGCTGACCTCGCCGGGCGGCCGGCCGGCGCTGAACGGCGTGATCCGCACCGAGCAGGGCGTGTACGCCGCCTATGCGCAGCGCCTGACGATCGACCACGGTACCGTGACCTTCGCCGGGCCGATCGACAACCCGCAGCTCGACATCCTGGCACTGCGCCACCGCAGCCCGACCGCCGACGAGGACGATCCGCAGGTCGGCGTGCTGATCACCGGGCCGGCGCAGAACCCGCGCGTGCGCCTCTACTCGGACCCCTCGATGAGCGACAACGACACGCTGTCATGGCTCGTGCTGGGCCGCTCGTCGAGCGGGCTCGGCCGCACCGAGCTCGCGCTGGTGCAACAGGCCGCGCTGGCGCTGCTGTCGGGCGAGGACAGCGGCAGCAGCGACCCGCTCGCCCGCCTCGGCATCGACGAGCTGTCGATCCGCCAGGACGAGTCGAGCGGTGTGCGCGAAACCGTCGTGGCGCTCGGCAAGCAGCTGTCGAGCCGCTGGTACTTCGGCTACGAGCGCAGCCTGAACGCGACCGCCGGCACCTGGCAGCTGATCTACCGGGTCGCCCGCCGCTTCACCGTGCGTGCGCAGTCGGGGCTCGACAACTCGCTCGACCTGATCTGGAGCTGGCGCTGGCAGTAGCCGGCGCCACGGGCCGCCGCGGGGCACCGGGCCCGCATGACAGAATCCGCCCTCTCCCGCCGTAGTTCAACGGATAGAACGGTCGCCTCCTAAGCGACAGATACAGGTTCGATTCCTGTCGGGGGGGCCAGCCGGCACCGGCCAGGCTCAGGCCGCGAGGCGGCATCGGCCAGGCGGGTGCGCTGCCTGAGGAGCTCCTGCTCGAAGCGTGTCGCCTCGGCCGCCTCGAAGGCCGCGATCAGGCCCTGCCCTCAGATCTTGCCGCGCTGACGCAGGCGGCTCAGCGTCTCGGCCGAGAGGTTCAGGTACGAGGCCAATTCCTTCTGCGGGATGCGGTCGACCAGGTCCGGGTGCTTGCGCATGAAGCGGTGCACCCGGCCCGGCGCGTCGAGCAGGTGCAGCGTGATCGTGTGCGCCATGATCTCGCTCATCACGCGCATCACGGCGTACTCGAAGAGCTGCTTGGCCTCGGCATGGCGGCCGAGGAAGTCGACCCAGTCCTTCAGCGGCAGCCGCGCGACGCGCGTCTTCATCACGCACACGATGCCGTAGGGCGTCGGCGTGCCGAGCCGCCAGGCGGCGTAGCTCGTCTCCATGTCGCCGCTGTCGGCGAAGCGCAGGATCATCTCCTTGCCTTCGCTGTTCGAGACGACGCGCTTCAGGATGCCGTCGAGGATGAAGTACTGCTCCATCTCGCGCACGCCCTGGCCCAGCAGGAAGTCGCCCTTGAGGGCCTCCTCGATGACGAGGTGCGACTCGAGCTCCGCCAGGGCCGCCTCGGGCAGTTCCTTCAGCAGCAGGTTCTGCCTGAGCTGCAGGTGGATCACCTGTCGTTCGGGGTGACTGGCCAGTCGGGTCAACCTTGCCTCGCTGCTCTCTGGGGACCTGCTGCCGTCGGTTCCGGGGTTTCCCGGAGCGCGACTTTGCCGAATCTTGACCGCGGTCAACAGGGCGAATGTGGGCTCCACATCATAGTCACGACACCACGAACGGACACGGCCCGCAGGCCCCGGCCGCGTCGGTTCTGACACCGGGTCGGCGGCGATCGATCCCGCCCTACTGAAGGAGAGACATGTCTTCCGTCATCGAATCCAAGGCGTCCGTCAGCGACGCACGGCAGGGCAAGGCCGAGGCCGAAGCCCCGGCGCAGACCACCGATGGCTTCCACCTCGTCATCGACGCGCTGAAGCTCAACGGCATCGACACGATCTACGGCCTGCCCGGCATCCCGATCACCGACCTCACGCGCATGGCGCAGGGCGAAGGCATGCGGGTGATCTCCTTCCGCCACGAGCAGCACGCCGGCAACGCGGCCGCGGCGGCCGGCTTCCTCACCGGCAAGCCGGGCATCTGCCTCACCGTCTCGGCGCCCGGCTTCCTCAACGGCCTCACCGCGCTCGCCAACGCGACGACCAACTGCTTCCCGATGATCCTGATCAGCGGCTCTTCCGAGCGCGAGATCGTCGACCTGCAGCAGGGCGACTACGAGGAGATGGACCAGCTCGCGATCGCCAAGCCGCTGTGCAAGGCCGCCTACCGCGTGCTGCACGCGGAAGACATCGGCATCGGCGTCGCGCGGGCGATCCGCTCGGCGCTGTCGGGCCGCCCCGGCGGGGTCTACCTCGACCTGCCGGCAAAGCTGTTCGCGCAGACGATGAACGCCGAGGCAGGGCGCCGCTCGCTGGTCAAGGTGGTCGACCCCGCACCGCGCCAGATCCCCGCGCCCGACGCCGTCAAGCGCGCGCTCGAGCTGCTCAAGTCGGCCCGCAAGCCGCTGATCCTGCTCGGCAAGGGGGCCGCCTACGCGCAGGCCGACGAGGACATCCGCGAGCTGGTCGAGAAGACCGGCATCCCCTACCTGCCGATGTCGATGGCCAAGGGCCTGCTGCCCGACACGCACCCGCAGTCGGCGGCGGCCGCGCGCTCCTACGTGCTGCAGGAAGCCGACGTCGTCGTGCTCGTCGGCGCGCGGCTGAACTGGCTGCTCTCGCACGGCAAGGGCAAGACCTGGGGCGCCGACAAGGGGCCGAAGCGCTTCATCCAGATCGACATCGCACCGACCGAGATCGACAGCAACGTCGCGATCGCCGCGCCGCTGGTGGGCGACATCGGCTCCTGCGTCGCCGCCCTGCTCGACGGCGTGCGCGCCGGCTGGAGCAAGCCACCCGCCGACTGGACGGGCGCGATCGCCGAGCGCAAGGACAAGAACCTGTCGAAGATGGCCGCGACCCTCGCCGCGCGGCCCTCGCCGATGAACTTCCAGAGCGCGCTCTCGGTGATCCGCGACGCGGTCAAGGCGCGGCCCGACGCGATCGTCGTCAACGAGGGCGCGAACACGCTCGACTTCGCGCGCAGCATCGTCGACATGTACGAGCCGCGGAAGCGGCTCGACGTCGGCACCTGGGGAATCATGGGGATCGGCATGGGCTTCGCCGTCGGCGCCACGGTGACGACCGGCCACCCGGTGATCGCGATCGAGGGCGACAGCGCCTTCGGCTTCTCGGGCATGGAGGTCGAGACGATCTGCCGCTACGACCTGCCGGTGTGCATCGTCGTCTTCAACAACAACGGCGTCTACCGCGGCACCGACCGGAACCAGGGCGGCGGCAAGGACGTGGCGCCGACGGTCTTCGTCAAGGACGCCCGCTACGACAAGCTGATGGAGGCCTTCGGCGGCGTCGGCGTGCACGCCACCACCGCCGAGCAGCTCGAGAAGGCGCTGGCCGAGGCCCTCGCCTCGGGCCGGCCGACCCTGATCAACGCGGTGATCGACGAGACCGCCGGCACCGAGAGCGGCCGCATCACCAGCCTGAATCCGCAGACCGCGGCGATGAAGAAGGCGTGACCCGCGCCTCGACACCCCACCACCAAACCAGTGGCCCCATCCGGCCCGAAACGCAAGGAGATCGCAGCATGAGCAAGCCGCTCGAGGGCATCAGGATCATCGACTTCACGCACGTCCAGGCCGGGCCGGCCTGCACGCAGATGCTCGCCTGGTACGGCGCCGACGTGGTCAAGGTGGAGCGCCCCGGCTCCGGCGACGTCACGCGCACCCAGCTGCGCGACATCCCCGACGTCGACGCCCTCTACTTCACGATGCTCAACAGCAACAAGCGCTCGTTGACGCTCGACACCAAGCAGCCCGAAGGCAAGGAGGTGCTCGAGAAACTGATCCGCAAGTCGGACGTGCTGGTCGAGAACTTCGGCCCCGGCGCGCTCGACCGCATGGGCTTCACCTGGGAGCGCATCAGCGAGCTGAACCCGAAGATGATCGTGGCCTCGGTCAAGGGCTTCAGCGACGGCCACCACTACCAGGACCTGAAGGTCTACGAGAACGTGGCCCAGTGCGCCGGCGGCGCGGCCTCGACCACCGGCTGGTGGGACGGCCCGCCGACCGTCAGCGCCGCGGCGCTGGGCGACAGCAACACCGGCATGCACCTGGCGATCGGCATCCTGACCGCGATCATCGGCCGCCAGCAGACCGGCCGCGGGCAGAAGGTGGCGGTGTCGATGCAGGACGCGACGCTCAACCTCTGCCGCGTCAAGATGCGCGACCAGCAGCGCCTGGACCGCCTGGGCTACCTCGAGGAGTACCCGCAGTACCCGCACGGCACCTTCAGCGACGTGGTGCCGCGCGGAGGCAACGCCGGCGGCGGCGGCCAGCCGGGCTGGGTGCTGAAGTGCAAGGGCTGGGAGACCGACCCCAACGCCTACATCTACTTCACGATCCAGGGCCACGCCTGGGCGCCGATCTGCAAGGCGCTCGGCCGCGAGGAGTGGATCACCGACCCCAACTACAACACGCCCAAGGCGCGCCAGCCGCACATCATGGAGATCTTCGGCGAGATCGAAGGCTGGCTCTCGAACAAGACCAAGTACGAGGCGGTCGACATCCTGCGCAAGTTCGACATCCCCTGCGCGCCGGTGCTGTCGATGAAGGAGCTGCTCAACGACGAGTCGCTGCGCAAGAGCGGCTCGATCGTCGAGGTGCCGCACAAGGAGCGCGGCAGCTACTGGACGGTCGGCAGCCCGATCAAGTTCTCGGACCTGAAGCCCGAGATCACCGCCTCGCCGCTGCTGGGCGAACATACCGACCTGGTGCTCGAAGAGCTTGGCTACAACCGCGAGCAGATCAACGCGATGCACAAGAGCCAGGCGGTGTGAGGCCCCGCGGACCCGGCCTGGGCCGGGTCCATCCGCGGCCGCCGCCCGGTGCGGGGTCTGGCACCAGCCCCTGCCGGCCGGCGGCCGTGTCGTGCGACGCCGTCGCCTGCACGATGGAGATTCGATGATGAATGGAGTGGATCTGGACGCCGTGGTCGCGGCGATGGGCGATGCCCTCGTCGTCTCCGACGCCAAAGGCCTGATCACGCTGTGGAACCCCGCCGCCGAACGGATCTTCGGCTTCAGCGAGAGCGAGGCCCTGGGCCAGTCGCTCGACCTGATCATCCCCGAGCGCCAGCGCCAGCGGCACTGGGACGGCTACGAGAAGACGATGGCCACCGGCCAGACGCGCTACGCGACCGACACGCTGCGCGTGCCCGCGCTGCACAAGGACGGGCGCACGCTCTCGATCGCCTTCACGGTGGCGATGCTGCGCTCGCTCGACGGCCGGCCGGCCGCCATCCTCGCCGTCGTGCGCGACGAGACGAAGCACTTCGCCGAGGAACGCGCGCTGCGCACCCGGCTCGTCAAGGCCGAAGCCAGGCTGGCCCAGGCCGGCCTGACCGTCGACGCCTGACGGCCGGGCCCGCAACGCTTTCCAGCAGCCCTAGGAGACCCGTCATGACCCAGGCGCTCACCGGCGTTCGCATCCTCGACTTCACCCACGTGCAGTCGGGCCCGACCTGCACCCAGCTGCTCGCCTGGTTCGGCGCCGACGTGATCAAGATCGAGCGCGCCGGCGAAGGCGATGCCACGCGCGGCCAGCTGCGCGACATCCCGGAGGCCGACAGCCTCTACTTCACGATGCTCAACCACAACAAGCGCTCGGTCACGCTCGACACCAAGAAGCCGCAGGGCAAGGCGGTGCTCGACACGCTGATCCGCGAGTGCGACGTGCTGGTCGAGAACTTCGCGCCCGGCGCGCTGGACCGCATGGGCTTCACCTGGGAGCGCATCCAGCAGCTCAACCCGCGCATGATCCTGGCGTCGGTCAAGGGCTTCGGGCCCGGCCCCTACGAGGACTGCAAGGTCTACGAGAACGTGGCCCAGTGCGCCGGCGGCGCCGCCTCGACCACCGGCTTCGACGACGGCCCGCCGATGGTGAGCGGCGCGCAGATCGGCGACAGCGGCACCGGGCTGCACCTGGCGCTGGGCATCGTCGCCGCGCTCTTGCAGCGCGAGACGACCGGGCGCGGCCAGAAGGTGCTCGCACCGATGCAGGACGCGGTGCTGAACCTGTGCCGCGTCAAGCTGCGCGACCAGCAGCGCCTGGAGCGCACCGGCGTGCTGAAGGAGTACCCGCAGTACCCGGACAGCCACTTTCCCGACGCGGTGCCGCGCGCCGGCAATGCCTCGGGCGGCGGCCAGCCGGGCTGGATCCTGAAGTGCAAGGGCTGGGAGACGGACAACAACGCCTACATCTACTTCATCACCCAGGCGGCAGTCTGGCCGGCGGTGTGCAAGGTGATCGGCGAGCCGGGCTGGATCGACGACGAGGCCTTCAAGACCCCGGCTGCCCGCCTGCTGCACCTGAAGCCGATCTTCGCCCGCATCGAGCAGTGGACGATGACGAAGACGAAGTTCGAGGCGATGGAGATCCTGAACGGGTTCGACATCCCCTGCGGGCCGATCCTGTCGATGAAGGAGATCGCCGAGGAGCCGGCGCTGCGCGCCAGCGGCACCGTCGTCGAGGTCGACCACCCGGTGCGCGGCAAGTACCTGACGGTGGGCAACCCGATCAAGCTCTCGGACAGCCCGACCACCGTCACCCGCTCGCCGCTGCTCGGCGAGCACACCGACGAGGTGCTGGCGCAGTTCGGCTTCGGTGCCGGCGACCTCGCCGCGCTGCGCGCGGACGGCGTGATCTGAGCTGAGCTGAGCTGAAGCGACGCGTGCCTGCGCACGGCGCCCGGATGCGGGCGCCGCGGGCGAGTGTTTGCCGAAATATCTCCACGCCCGACTCGAAAACCCACTCATCTCACGCCAATAAAACCAACGGAGACGCCACCCATAACCTGCCGTGAATGGTTTTGATAAGAACATTCGACTGTTCCTTATCGAGGGCCCCGCATAACATGACTCATCGGTTTTCAAGCCAGCCCACCCGAGGAGACCAATCATGTTCCGCTCCGATACGCAGGCCACCACCAATCTCGTCACGCCCGAACTCGAGCTGCACGCCTACAACGCCGTCTTCTACGACCTGGGACTGCGCTGGCACTGGGACGCCGACACGTATGAGGCGCTGCGCGCCCTGCCCGCCGGCCAGAACCGCTTGCGTACCTATCTCGAAAACCACCAACCACACCTGCTGAAGGCCTACGACGCCGATTTTCTTTCCGAGCTGATCGAAACCCGTCGCCGCCAGATGCAGGAATCCCTGCGCAATACCCATCTGCGCCGCAGCGCCGTGCAGCCCTGGGCCAACGCCAGGACGCACGAAATCGGCCACTGACCCCCTTTCTCGAGGAATCTTGCGATGACCCACTGGATCCGCTTCACTCACGCCGGGCACACCGGCTTCGGCACCCTCGAAGGCGACGCGATCCAGGTCTGCCGTGGCGAGATGTTCGGCCGCGCCGACCCGAGCGGCGAGGTGCTGCGCCTGGCCCAGGTGCAGCTCGAGATGCCGGTCGTGCCAAGCAAGGTCATCGCGCTGTGGAACAACTTCGGCGCGCTGCGCGAGAAGCTCGGACTGGCCCTGCCGGCCGAGCCGCTCTACCTGCTGAAGCCGCCCAACAGCTACCTCGCCCCCGGCGGCACGATCCGGCCGCCGCGCGACGGCGGCAAGGTCGTCTTCGAGGGCGAACTCGGCATCGTCATCGGCCGCCGTGCCTCGGGCGTCGGCGAGTCGGACGCGCTGCAGCACGTGTTCGGCTACACCTGCGCCAACGACGTGACGGTGGCCGACATCCTCAACCGCGACCCGTCGTTCACGCAGTGGTGCCGCGCCAAGGGCCTCGACACCTTCTGCCCGATCGGCCCGGTCATCGCCACCGGGCTCGACCCGGAGCGCCTCGTCGTGCAGACGCGCCTGGACGGCGAGCTGCGCCAGGACTACCCGGTCAGCGACATGCGCTTCTCGGTCGCGCAGCTGGTCAGCCACCTCTCGCAGGACCTGACGCTCGAGCCGGGCGACGTGATCCTCTGCGGCACCTCGGTCGGCGTCGGCTCGATGAAGCGCGGCAGCACGGTCGAGGTGCGCATCGAAGGCATCGGCAGCCTCAGCAACCGCTACGGCTGACCCCCGGCTGACACACCCCCATTCAACACACTGGAGAACGTCATGAAGGTTGCCATCATCGGTGCCGGCGGCATCGGCGGTTATGTGGGCGTCAAGCTGGCGCTGGCCGGCGAGGACGTCACGTTCATCGTGCGCGGCGCCAACCTCGAGGCGATCCGCCGCGACGGCATGAAGCTGCTCGCCGCCGACGGCAGCGAGCAGGTGGCGCGCGACGTGAAGGCCACCAACAACTACGCCGAGGCGGGGCCGCAGGACATCGTGGTGCTGGCGATGAAGGCACACCAGGTCGAGGCCGTGGTCGACGAGCTGCCCAAGCTCTTCGGCCCCGAGACGGTCGTCGTGACGATGCAGAACGGCATCCCGTTCTGGTACTTCCACGGGCATGGCGGCGCGCATGCGGGCCGGCAGGTCGAGAGCGTCGACCCGAGCGGGCGCATCGCGAAGGCGATCCCGGCCGAGCGCGTGATCGGCTGCGTGGTCTACCCGGCCAGCGAGCTGATCGCGCCGGGCGTCGTCAAGCACATTGAAGGCGACCGCTTCCCGCTCGGCGAGCTCGACGGCCAGCCGAGCGCGCGGGTGCAGCGGGTGTCGGAGTGCTTCGCCAACGCGGGCTTCAAGGCGCCGGTGCTCGACGACATCCGTTCCGAGATCTGGCTCAAGCTCTGGGGCAACCTGACCTTCAACCCGATCAGCGCCCTCTCGCGCGCGACCCTGGTCGACATCTGCCAGTTCGGCCCGACACGCGGCCTGGCCGCGGCGATGATGACCGAGGCGCAGGCCGTGGCCACCAAGCTCGGCATCCGCTTCCGCGTGCCGCTCGACAAGCGCATCGCCGGCGCCGAGAAAGTCGGCAAGCACAAGACCTCGATGCTGCAGGACGTCGAGGCGGGGCGGGCGCCGGAGATCGATGCTTTGGTTGGCTCCGTGGCCGAGTTGGGGCGGCTGACGGGGACGCCGACGCCGCATATCGACACGACGCTGGCGCTTGTGCGGTTGTTGGCGCGGACGATCGAGGAGGAGCAGGCGGCGGCTCCGACGACTGCTGCGCCTGCAGCGGCTGCGACAACGGTGGCTGCGTAGTTCGCATTCGGGCCGCGCTCGCTGCCACTGGCGCGGGCCTCGCTCGGGCGCCGGAGCGGCGCCGAGGCTGCCGGGTGGCCGACGGCCTCCGTGTCCCCCGCGGCGAGGCTGAACGCCCGCCGCTCCTCCTTGACCTGCGGCCGTCGGCCACCCGGCAGCCTCGGCGTGAGGGTCGTCGTGGTGCGCGGCCTATCGACCGACGCGTCGCTGCAGGTCTTCGACGATCCACGCGTCGCGCGGCGCCAAGGTGCCGCGACGCCGCATCGTCAGAGCGATCTCCAGCGCCCGTTCGACGTGTCGCTTATCGCCTGTGGCGTTCGAGAGCTTCACGTGGCTCACGATCAGGTCTCGCTGCCACTCGGCACTCTCGGGGTCGCGTGTGGCGAGCGTCTCGGCAATGGCGTGGCCCCTGAAGTAGGCGGCCAGCGCGCCGGCGCCGTCGCCCTGGGCGACGAGGGCGTCGCCGATCCCGCTGTGGCTGATCGAGCGGCCTCGCTGCCACTCAGTGTTGTCAGGATCGCGTGCCGCGAGCGCCTCGCCGATCGCGAGGCTCTTGCGAAAGGTGGCCAGCGCGCTGACGCCGTCGCCCTCGGCGACGAGTATGTCGCCGATGTTGTTGTGCCCAACCGAGAGGTCGCGCTGCCACTGGGTGTTGGCGGGGTCGCGCACGGCGAGTGCCTCGCGGATCGCAAGGCTCTCGCGAAAGGCGGCCAGCGCACCGGCACCGTCACCCTGGTCAAAGAGGACGTCACCGATGTTGTTGTGGCTAACCGAGAGGTCGCGCTGCCACTGGGTGTTGGTGGGGTCGCGCGCCGCGAGCGCCTCGCGAATCGCGAGGCTCTTGCGAAAGGCAGCCAGCGCCCCGTCGCTGTCCCCTTGTACGACGAGGACATCGCCGATCCCGTCGTGGCTGACCGAGAGGTCGCGCTGCCACTCGGTGTGGGCGGGATCAAGCTCGACAAGGGGCTCCACTATCGCGAGGCTGTTTCGAAAGGCGGCGAGCGCACCGACGCCGTCGCCCTGGTCCACCAGAACCCCGCCGACCCTCTCGTAGCTGACCGAGAGTTCGCGCTGCCACCCGGTGTGGGCGGGGTCGCGCGCGGCGAGCGCCTCGGCGATCGCCAGGCTCTTGCGAAAGGCGGCCAAAGCACTAGCACCGTCGCCCTGGGCGACCAGGACGTCGCCGATTTTGATGTGGCTGATCGTGAGGTCGCGCTGCCACCCGGTGTGGGTGGGGTCGCGCACGGAAAGCGCCTCCGTGATCGCGAGGCTCTTGCGAAAGGCGGCTAGCGCGCCAGCGCCTGCACCGTCTCCCTGGACGACGAGGACTTCGCCGACGTTGTTGTGGCTGACCGAGAGGTCGCGCTGCCACTCGGTGTTGGCGGGGTCGCGCGCGGAGAGTGCTTCGCCGATCGCGAGGGCCTTGCGAAAGGCGGCCAGCGCGCCAGCGCCGTCGCCCTGGGTGACGAGGACGTCCCCGACCTTGTTGTTGCAAGCCAAGATGTCGCGCTGCAACCCGGTGTTGGTGGGGTCACGCGTGGCGAGCGACTCCACTATCGCGAGGCTCTTGCGAAAGGCGGCCAGCGCGCCGGAGCGATCGCCCTGGGCAACGAGGACGTCCCCCAGTTCATCGAGCGCTGTCGACTCATCCCGCCCGTCATACGCAGTTCTAGCGGCCTCGCCGGCCGCACGCCGCGTGGCGTCGCGGTTGCCGGCAGCCTGATACAGCCGCGCCAGTTCGATCCAGTCCCAGTGCACGCCCGGGTCCAGCCGCGTTACCTCCTCGTAGCGGGCGATCAGCTGGGCCGTGTCCTGCTTGCCATTCAGGCGCGCTTCAAGGGCTAGTGTTGCGATGCGGCGGGCTTCGGCCGCGCTTTCGATATCAGCACGCTTGCGGCGCGCGGCGTCGCGAGCGCGGCGCAAGTCGTCGAGGGTCGCCAGCGCCCCGGGCTCGTCGCCGGCGTTGAAGCGCGCCAGGGCGGTGGCGCCCTCGGGCGTGGCGGCGATGTCCTGCACCGCTTGGCGGAACACCGCGATCTCCTGGGCGTAGGCGCGGTCGCGCTCAGCCAGCGTGGCGACGAAGCGTTCTTCGGCGGCGGCGAGTTCGCTGCGCAGCTTCGCTTCGCCGGCACGCACCCGGCCGCGCAGCGCCTCGATCTCGTCGCGTTTCGCACGCAGCCTGGCATCGGCGACGCGCTCAGCCGCGGCCTGGGTGGCTGACGCTGCGTAGAGCGCTGCCGCGACCTCGCTGCGTGCGTCGGCGACTGCTACGGCAACGGGCGCGGGCTGGGCGACGAATGGCGGCGCGGACGCCAACAGGCCCAGCGCGAGGGCGAGCCGCGCCGCCGCGCCCACCTTAGCCACACGTTTCCTCCTCCCGAACGCCGCGCTCCTCGACGGCGCATACCGCCTCGCCTTCGAAGCTGCAGGCGACTCCCGCAGCGAGCGGGTGACACGACCAGGCCTGCGCGGCGGGGGTGGACGAGACGACGCGAAAGCGGGTGGTCGCGGCGAAGCCCTTGCACAGGCGCTCGGCACCGGCCTGCGCGCGTTGCAGCGCGGCCCGACGCGCGGCTGCCTCGTCTGCTTGCACACCTTCGCCCTCGGCGACGTAGAGCGTAAGCCGCCGCTCGGCCGGCACCCAGGTCTCGACCGGGTTCGGACGACGCGCGGTGAGCAGGTCGGCCGCCTGCTGGCGGTAGGCGCCCTCGGGAAAGCGGGCGATGTGGGCGCGCAGCGCGGCGCAATCGCCGGGCGGTCGCGCTTCCCATGCCAGGCGCTCCTTCGAGGTCGGGCGGTCGCCCAGGCCGAGCGTGCCGCAGAGGTCTGACACCTGAGGCTGCCAGACGGCCACGGTGCAGATGAGTGTCGGTTCCTTCAGCAGGTCGAGGCCCGAGGTCATCGTGCCGCCGACCACGGCCGCGCCGAGCCCGGTCAGCGTGAAACCCCAGATCGCGCGCTTGTGGGCAGTGAACGGCCACCATGCCGATCCTGGCCCCTTCAAGGTCGAGCGGACAGCGGTGTGGAGCCGCTTGAAGGCCGCCTCGTCCTTGCCGCCTCGCCATGCCGCCAGGTCCATCGGGCCGGGCATGGCGAACGCCTCCGGCGGTGGCGCATCGTCGATCACAACGCTGACGAGCCGCCCCCGGCGTCGGGCTTCGAGGGCATCCTCGAGCACCGCACCGTACTCCGGTGCGGTGCTCGCCCGGCTCCAGACCGCGAGTACACAACTGGCGGCCTCGTGCTCCGCCGCCAGCCGTTCGCTCGTGTGCGCGCCGTCCGCCACGCCGCCAGCCCACCAGACCGAAAGGCCCTTGGCTTCGAGCGCGCGGGCGAGCCGCGAGACGGCCGCCTCGTCGGCGCGGTCATAGGAAACGTAGACCTCACTCATCGCGGAACCACCGCGCGAGTCATGCGCAGACTCGACGCCTCGGCCCCGCTGCCCGCCGCCCTGTTCATGGCTCCCCCTGGCGAACGACGTGTCGATGACACGGAAGCATCGCACGTTTCGCCTCGGGCGCCACCTGTCACGCCGGCACGACGCGAAGGCTCGGATACGTCAGTAGCAGCAAGTGCACCGCGTTCAAGCCAAAGTGCGTCAGCACCGCCGCCTCGATCCGCTGGCTGCGCGCAAAGGCCAGCGCATAGCCCATCCCGGCCAGCGTGGCGAGCAGCATCCACTCCGGCCCGCCCGCGCCATGCGCCAGGCCGAAGAGCACCGCCGACACCCCCACCACGACCCGTACCCACCACTGGGCCTCTGACCACCCCGCCAGCCGCGCCTGGATCACGCCGCGGAAGAACGCCTCCTCCGCCACGCAGGTGAAAAGCAGGTTGGCAACGAGGAACGTGACGACGAAAGCCGGCAGCTTCGGGTCCCAGGCCACGATGCCCAGGCCGGCCGCCGTGCCGAAGACGAGCAGCAGCGTCGGCGGCAGGACCAGCGCAGCAGTGCGAAACACATGCGACCAGTCGGCCCAGGTCGCGGCCCGCGGCACGAAGCACGCGAGCAGCAGCAGGCCGGCCGCCGCCTTGTCGAAGTTCAGCCACAGCGTGTAGGGCGCGGCGCCCTCGCCCAGCACGGCGCCTTGGACCACGGCCGGGTTGCGAAAGCCCGGCACGGCATGCAGCGCGAACGCCAGGGCCAGCCACAGGGCCGCCAGCGTCAGGCCGCCTCGCAGCGCGGGCCGCGTCGTGCGCTGCGCGGCAAGGCCCACGCCCGCCATCGCGGCCAGCGCTGCGGCACCCGGCCATTGCACGAAGCCTTGCGCGAGCCCGGCCGCCGTCGCGGCGACGAGCAGCGCAGCCCAGGCCGGCAGCGTCCGTCGAGGACTTGCCCGCATCGGCGGGAACCAGGCGGCCAGCACGGCCGCCGCGAGCAGCAGATGGGTCGCGGGCATCGGGCGGCGATTGTGGTGCGCCAGGTCCGGGGCGTGCACGGCGGCGTCCAGGACGCGGGTGAGAGGCCCGCGCTGTGCCGCTGCGGAGACAGACCGTTGCACCCGAATGCGTCACTTCCGGGAGGCCCGCGCCCCGAGCGCACGGCGCCTCGGGATACCACCGCACCCTCGGGTGGGAAGCTGGATAGCCAACGGCATTTCACTCGGCGCGATACGCCCCGCGCACGCACCGCGAGCGCTCAGGGTTTCCGCTCCCGGGTGCTTTCCCGAAACTTGACGGAGGTCAATTCAGCGTCGAGTCGCATCGCCCACCATGCCGCCACCGATCCCCACACATCACAGACATCGGAGACAAGCACCATGACCTCGTTCACGTTCAAGTCCGGCCTCGCCCGCACGGTTGCCGCTGCCGTGGTCGCGATGGGCGCAGCGGTGCCCGCGTTCGCGTGGGAGCCGGCCAAGCCGGTCGAGTTCGTCATCCCCGCCGGCACCGGCGGCGGGGCCGACCAGATGGCGCGGCTGATCCAGGGGATCATCGTCAAGCACAAGCTGATGACGGTGCCGCTGGTGGTGGTCAACAAGTCGGGCGGCGCCGGGGCCGAGGGCTTCCTGGCGATGAAGGGGGCCAAGGGCGACCCGCACAAGATCATCATCAGCCTGTCGAACCTGTTCACGACGCCGATGGCGACCGGCGTGCCCTTCAGCTGGAAGGACATGACGCCCGTCTCGATGATGGCGCTCGACCAGTTCGTGCTGTGGACGAACGCCGAGAAGCCGTACAAGAACGCCGGCGAGTACGTCGCCGCCGTCAAGGCCGCCGGGCCGAGCAAGATGAAGATGGCCGGCACCGGCTCGAAGCAGGAAGACCAGATCATCACCGTCGCGGTCGAGAAGGCCACCGGCACCAGGTTCATCTACGTGCCGTTCAAGGGCGGCGGCGACGTCGCGGTGCAGCTGGTGGGCAACCACGTGGACTCGACGGTGAACAACCCGGTCGAGGCGATCTCGCAGTGGCGCGCCGGCTCGCTGAAGCCGCAGTGCGTGTTCGACACCGAGCGCATGCCCTACACCGAGAAGGTCACCGACAAGGGCGAGGCCTGGGCCGACGTGCCGACCTGCAAGGAGGCGGGCATCGACGTGCACTACACGATGCTGCGCGGCATCTTCATGTCGCCCGGCGTCGCGCCAGAGCAGCAGAAGTACTACGTCGACCTGATGCAGAAGGTGCGCGAGACACCGGACTGGAAGGAGTACATGGAGAAGGGCGCCTTCAAGACGACCTCGATGAGCGGGCCCGAGTTCACCAAGTGGCTCGAGGCCGCCGAGGAGGCGCACCGCACGCTGATGACCGAGGCCGGCTTCATCTCGGTCAAATAGCTGCCGCGGCGCCGCCACCGCCAGCATCGTCACGAGGCCCGCGCCATCGGGCGCCGCGCCCTCCCCGTACCGCCCCGCCATGCCGTCGGCGTGCCCTGCGCGCGCTGGCCACGCGACAGGCGCCGTCCCAGGCGCCGAGGAGACCCGCCATGTCACATACCCAAGAGGCCGCCGGCAGCGCCGAGCGCGGGCCCAGCACCAAGCGCGTCGAGGTCGTCGTCGCCGCGATCCTGCTGTTCCTCGGCGTCGTCGTCACCTACGAGAGCCAGCAGCTCGGCGCGGGCTGGACGACCGACGGCCCCGGCTCGGGCTACTTCCCGTTCCTGATCGGCCTGGTGCTGATCGTCTCGAGCGTCGGGATCATGTACCAGGCCATCAACCAGAAGGGGGCGGACAAGGTCTTCGTCACCCATGGCCAGCTGAAGCTGGTGATGTCGGTGCTCGGGCCGGCGGTGCTGTATGTGCTGGGCGTCGAGGTGCTCGGCATCTACGTCGCCTCGGCGCTGTACATCGCGCTGTTCATGCGCATCCTCGGCCACTACGCGTGGTTCAAGAGCGTGGTGATCGGGGTGGCGGTCAACGTCTTCCTGTTCTGCCTGTTCGAGATCTGGTTCAAGGTGCCGCTGCACAAGGGCGCCCTCGAGCCGTTGGCCTTCCTCGGCTACTGATCCGGCTCGGCCGTACCCATTCAATCGGAGACATGCGATGGAAGAGCTCGGCTCGCTGATGCACGGCTTCTCGGTGATCCTGACGCCGATGAACATCGCGCTGATGTTCGGCGGCATCATCCTCGGGGTGCTGATCGGGGTGCTGCCCGGCCTGGGCGGCGCCAACGGGGTGGCGATCCTGCTGCCGCTCACGTTCACGATGTCGCCCACCTCGGCGATCATCATGCTGTCGTGCATCTACTGGGGTGCGCTGTTCGGCGGCGCGATCACCTCGATCCTCTTCAACATACCGGGCGAGCCCTGGTCGGTCGCGACGACCTTCGACGGCTACCCGCTGGCGCAGAAGGGCGACGCGGGGGCCGCGCTCACCGCGGCCTTCACCTCGTCCTTCGTCGGCGCCTTCCTCGCGGTGGTGATGATCACCTTCACCGCGCCGCTGGTCGCCAAGTTCGCGCTCAAGTTCGGCTCGCCCGAGTTCTTCTCGGTCTACCTGCTCACCTTCTGCAGCTTCGTCGGCATGAGCAAGGGTTCGCCGTTCAAGGTGCTGGCGGCGATGGCGCTCGGCTTCGGCCTTGCGGCGGTGGGCATGGACACGGTGACGGGCCAGCTGCGCCTGACCTTCGGCCAGGCCGAGCTGATGCGCGGCTTCGACTTCCTGATCGCGGTGATCGGCCTGTTCGGCATCGGCGAGATCCTGCTGTCGATGGAGGAAGGCCTGAAGTTCCAGGGCAAGAGCGCGAAGATCAGTCTGCGGGTGGTGCTCGACACCTGGAAGCAGCTCGGCCGCTACTGGGTCACCTCGCTGCGCAGCTCGATCGTCGGCATCTGGATGGGCATCACCCCGGGCGGCGCGACGCCGGCCTCGTTCATGAGCTATGGCCTCGCCAAGCGCATGTCGAAGAACGGCGAGAAGTTCGGCACCGGCGAGGTCGAGGGCATCGTCGCGCCCGAGACGGCGGCCCACGCCGCCGGCACCAGCGCGCTGCTGCCGATGCTGGCGCTCGGCATCCCCGGCTCGCCGACGGCGGCGGTGCTGCTCGGCGGGCTGCTGATCTGGGGCCTGCAGCCCGGCCCGCTGCTCTTCGTCGAGCAGAAGGACTTCGTCTGGGGCCTGATCTCCAGCATGTACCTGGGCAACCTGGTCGGCCTGATCGTGGTGTTGACGACGGTGCCGCTGTTCGCCTCGATCCTGCGCATCCCGTTCTCGATCATCGCCCCGGTGATCATCGTGGTCTGCGCGATCGGCGCCTACACGGTGCACAACGCGATGCTCGACGTCTGGTACATGCTCGGCTTCGGCGTCGTCGGCTACGTGTTCAAGAAGCTCGACTACCCCCTCGCGCCGATGGTGCTGGCCCTGGTGCTCGGCGACAAGGCGGAGGACTCGTTCCGCCAGGCGATGCTGGTGTCGCAGGGCGAGGTCTCGGTGATGTGGTCCAACCCGCTGGTCGGCACCATCACGACGCTGGCGCTGCTGATGCTCTTCTGGCCGCTGATCGGCAAGATCCGCAACGCGGTCGCGCCGAAGAAGGCCAAGGACGACTTCTCGGTCGAACAGCCGGTCGACTGACGCCCGCCCCAAGAAAACAACGGCCAGGAGACAGACATGCCCGTGATCGCACTGACCCAGGAGATGGGCTCGCTCGCGAAGGAGGTGGCCAACGAGGTCAGCAAGGCGCTCGGCCTGCGCCTGCTGAACCAGGAGGTCGAGGTCAACGTGGCGGGCAAGCTGAACGTCTCGCACAGCCTGATCAGCCGGCTGCGCGAAGGCAAGGCGGGCCTGCTCGAGCGCTTCGGCGCCGACAACGAGGGCATCGCCCTCTACTCGGCCGAGGAGGTCTACGCCCAGGCCGCGATGGGCCACGTGGTGCTGCGCGGCTGGGGCGCCACCTGCCTGCTGCGTCCGGTGCCGCACGTGCCCTGCGTGCGCATCACGCGCTCGATGAGGAACCGGGTGCGCTGGCTGATGCAGCACCTCGACATCGACGACGAGAAGGTCGCCGAGGACGAGATCCGCCGAAGCGACCACGCGCATGCCACGCGCATGCACGAGCAGTTCGGCGTCACCTGGGGCGACCCGGTGCTCTACGACATGGTGCTGAACACCGACCGCCTGACGGTGACGACCTGCGCCAGGCAGATCGTGCAGCTCGTCGCGCGCCACGAGTTCGCCGAGACGCCGAACTCGGTCGCGATGGTCGAGCGGCTCGCGCTCGAGTGGCGCATCCGTGCCGCGCTGAAGAACGACGAGCGCACGAGCGACTCGAAGGTGACCATCGAGCCGCACGACGGGCGCATCACCTTGCGCGGCATCACCGTCAGCGACGACGAGCGCAGCCAGGTCGAGAAGGTCGTGGCCGGCGTGCGCGGCGTCAGCTCGGTGAACAACGAGCTGCGCGTGATGAAGGGCTCGCGGATCTTCGCCTCGGCCAAGTACTGAGCCGGCGACGGAGGGAACGAGCGGGCCACGACCGTGTTGCGCGACCCGGCCGCCGGCCGCGCGCGGCGCCGCCGCGTGACGATCCCCGGGCTCGACGACGACAGCGTGCCCGGCGTGCTGCCGGCCGACATGCCGCCGCCGGGCCCGAGCCTCGGCCGCTTCGCCGAGGGCGGCGCGTTGCTGCGGGCCGGCGTGCCCTTCCGCCTCGACCTCGAGGCGCAGAGCGGCGACGACCGGCGCGCGCCGTTGCTGCACCCGGAAGTCTTCGCGGCGATCCGCCAGGGCTGCGAGGTGCTGCTCGGCGACACGGTGCGTCTGCGCGTCGAGCGCTGCGGGCCCGGTTTCGCCGAGACGACCGTGCTGGCAGGTGGCCCGATCGGCGAAGGCATGCGGCTGCGCCTGGCGCCGCCGGCCCCTGAGCGGCCGGCGTCCACCGGCCCGACCCCATGCTGAAGCACGCGACGCTGCGCCAGCTGAAGGTGTTCGAGTCGGTCGCGCGCCAGCTGAGCTTCTCGCGCGCGGCGGAGGAGCTGCACCTGAGCCAGCCGGCCGTCTCGGCGCAGGTGAAGAAGCTCGAGGAACACGCGGGCATCGCCCTCTTCGAGCAGTTCGGCAAGAAGATCTACCTGACGCCGGCCGGCAGCCACCTGCTCGACATAAGCCGCACGATCCTCGGCCAGTTCGAATCCGCCGAAGAGGCGATGACGCAGTTCCGCGGCGTCAGCGGCGGCAAGCTCAATGTCGCGGTGATCAGCGCGGGCGACTACTTCTTCCCGCGCCTGCTGGTCGAGTTCGCGAGCCGCCATGCCGGCGTGAGGCTGAACTTCACGGTGCACAACCGCGAGGGGCTGCTCGCCCACCTGCTCGACAACCTGACCGACCTGGCGGTGATGGTGCGCCCGCCGGCCAGCCCGCACACGGTGCACGAGGCCTTTTCGCCTCACCCCTACGTCGTCGTCGCGCCGCCCGGCCATGCATTGGTCGGGCGGCAGGCCGTCCCGGTCGACGAGGTCGTGCGCCAGCCCTTCGTCGTGCGGGAACGCGGCTCGGACACCTGGCACTCGATGGAAGACGCCTTCGGCGCGCGCATCGCCGAGCTCAACGTCGCGATGGAGATCCGGAGCACCGAGACGATCAAGCAGGCGGTGATCGCGGGCATGGGGCTCGGCTTCCTCTCCGCCCACACGATCGGCCAGGAGCTGCGCGGCGGCTCGCTGGCGGTGCTCGACGTCGAGGGCTTCCCGCTGATGCTCAACTGGTACCTGGTGCAGCGGCGCGACAAGCGGCTGCCGCCGGTGGCGCAGGCCTTTCGCGAGTTTCTGCTCGGCGAGGGGGCGGGGCTGATCGAGCGGATCGTGCCGGTGGCGTCGGGTCGGCTCGATTCGGAGGCTCTGGACGGGGTCTGACGGCCGACGGGCAGGAGGCGATCAGCCGCCCAGCTCGAAGGCCTGCGCCAGCAGCGTGTACGAGCGCCGCCGCGCCGCCGGCTCGAACGCCCAGGTGTTGACGACCAGTTCGTCCATCTCGAACTGGTCAGCCAGGGCTTCGAGCTTGCGGGCGACCGTGGCCTGCGAGCCGACGAAGGCCTTGCGGCGCATCGATTCGATGGTCGGCAGCTCCTCGGGCGCGAAACCGCCGGACTGCACCTCCGCCGGCGGGCGCAGCGGGCCGAAGAGCCCGCGCTGGCGGTCGACGCGCCAGCGGTCGCGGCTCAGCGCGTGGAAGGCGGCCTCCTCGTCGGTGTCGGCGGCCAGCGCCCACACGCAGAGCATCGCCTGCGGTTGCGGGTGGCGCTCGCTCGGGCGGTAGAGGCGACGGTAGAGCTCGATCGCTTCTTCCGCGCCCTGCCCGTCGGCGAAGAAATAGGCGAAGGCATAGGGCAGGCCGAACTGGGCGGCCAGCTGGGCGCCGTAGCCCGAGCTGCCGAGCACCCAGATCTCGGGCCCGTGCGGGCCGCGCGGGTGGGCGGTGATGCCGCCGTGCGGCAGGCCGGCCGTCCAGGCCTGGAGGTCGCGGATCTGCTCGGGGAACTGCTCCGCCGCCTGGTAGGCGTTCGGGTTCAGCGCCAGCGCGGTGCGCATGTCGCCGCCGGGCGCGCGGCCGACGCCGAGGTCGATGCGCCCCGGCGCCAGCGCCTCGAGCACCCGGAACTGCTCGGCCACCTTCAGCGCGCTGTAATGCGGCAGCATCACCCCGGCGCTGCCGATGCGGATGCGCGTGGTGCGCGCGGCGATCGCCGCCATCAGGATCTCGGGCGCGGTGCCGACGATCGCCTGCAGCGAATGGTGCTCGCTGACCCAGAAGCGGCGGTAGCCGAGGCGCTCGCACAGCGCCGCGAGCTCGAGCGTGTCGCGGATCGCCTCGTCCTCGCCACGCCCGGCGGCCGAGGCCGATTGATCGAGTACCGACAGCTGCATTGCTTTTCCTCACATACGCTTACGCGGCGACGCTAGCACCAGCGCCGCAACCCTGGCGCGAGCAGGCCCTCGAGACCGCGGCCCCTTGCCGGGCCGCTGACCCGCGCCAAGGCCGCGCGAAGGAGGGTTTCCCAGCAACGGGCTTCGGGCCGGACACGCGAGTCGAGGGCTAGACTGGCCGGCCTTCGATCTTGCGTGCGCCATGACCTTGCGTTCGTCGCCATCGCTCGCCGGGCGGGCTGCTTCGGCACCACCGCTTCCACCTGCAGCCGTGCAGATCATGGCTGCCGCATCGGACGCGATGGCCCTGGTCGACGACATCGGGTTCGTGCAGGTCGTCAACGCCGCCTTTGCCTCGCAGGCCGGACGTCCGGTCGAGGCCTGCAGCGGCTTCGGCCTCGGCATGCTGCTGGCAGCATTACCCGGCTGCGCGGCGGACGTGGCGGCACGCCTTGCCGCGGCGCTGCGGACGCCTGGGCCACAACCCAGGCGTTTCGAGATCGATCTTGATGCCGCGCCACTGGTGCGGGTGCCGCCGGGCGAGCCACCGCGGCACGAAGGCAGCCCGCCGCGGCGCAGCGGCCGCCTGCCCGACAACGTCGAGGTCTCCCGCCCACGGCTGCGCTTGGTGCTGACCCAGCTCGAAGGTTCGGGCCCTGGCGTCCCGGCGTGGCTCGCCGTCGTCAGCGGCTGGCAGCAGACGCACGAACAAGCCCAGACCCTCTTCGACCTCGCGCGCCAGGCAAACCGGATCGGCATCTGGGAACGCGAGCTGCCCTCGGGCCGCGGGCGCTGGGACGCGAAGATGTTTCGCCTCTATGGCCTCGACCCGCGCACCGAGGCGCCAAGCTACGAGGAAGTCGCCGCGCTGATGTATCCCGAGGACAGCCAGAACCCGGCCTACCGGGCGTCGACGCAACAACCGGGCCGCTACGAGCATCAGCTGCGCTTCCGCACGCCCGACGGCACGCCCGGGCGGGCCCATGCGATCTGGCAGGTCGAGGCCGACACCGCGGGCCGACCGGCGCGTGTGTTCGGCATCGCGATCGACGACTCCGAGATCTGGCGCCAGGCAAATGCATTTCGGGAGGCTTCGACCCGACTGCGCACGGCCGTCGCGCTGGGCAACATCGGTGTCTGGCGCCAGACCTTCGCGAGCGGCCAGGTACAGCTCAACGAGATCGCCTGGACGGTGATCGGGCGCCCGCCGAACGCCGAGGGCCTCGACCGCAGGGCGCTGCTCGCGCTGATCCACCCGGAGGACATGGGCGCGCTGCGCGCCTCGGCCCGCGTCGCGCTGGAACAGGACGGCCCGGTCGACGCCACCTGCCGCTACCGCAGCCCTGACGGCAGGTGGCGCGAGATGTTGACGCGCCGCGTCGTCGAGCGCGACGCCGAGGGACGCCCCATCGGCTTCATCGGCATCGTGCTCGACGTCGACGAGCAGTCGCGCCGCGCGCGCGAGGCGCTCGAGCTGACGCGCCGCTTCGACTTCGCCACCCGCACCGCCGGCATCGGCGTGTGGAGCCATGTCGAGGGCAGCGCCGCCGAGTGGAACGAGCAGATGTGGGCGCTGATCGGCCTGCCCCCCGAGGCCACACCGCCGCGCCTGCACGGTTGGGTCGGACGCTGCGTGCACCCCGACGACCGGAGGCCGCTGCTCAAGGAAGCGATCGGCTGGCTGCGCGACGCCGGCGCGCCGGCGCTCGACCAGGAGTTCCGCATCGTGCTGCCGGGCGGCGAGGTGTGCTGGATCGCGAGCCGCGCACGCACCGAGGCGACGCCGAACGGCCGGCGCATCGGCGGCGTGATGCTCGACATCACGACGCTGCGGGCCGCGCAGCACGCGCTGCGCGACGCCTACGAGCGCGCGGCGCTGACCGCGCGCGGTGCCGGCATCGCCACCTGGGAGCGCGTGGCCGGCAGCGCGTCGTCCGTGTGGGACGACCAGATGTTCCGCCTGCGCGGGCTCGACCCTGGCGTCGGGGCGCTCGGCGAGGTCGAGTGTCGCGCGCTGATCCACCCGGAAGACGCGCCGCGCGTCGAGGCGGTCAATGCCCGGGCGCTGGAGGAACGGCAGCAGGTGAGCTACGAGTTCCGCGTGCAGATGCCCGACGGCAGCTGGCGCTGGCTCGCCTCGCGCGCCTCGCCCGTCTTCGACCGGCAGGGACGCATCGAGCGCGTGATCGGCGTCAACTGGGACGTGACCGAGGCGAAGAACAACGAGGCCGAACGGCGCGAGAAGGAGCTTGCGCTGCGCGAGAACCAGGCCAAGTCGCAGCTGCTCGCGCGCATCAGCCACGAGCTGCGCACGCCGCTGAATGCGGTGCTCGGCTTCACGCAGCTGCTGCAGGCGGAGGAGGACGGCTCCTCGCCCGCGCGCGCGGCGCGCCTGGCGCATATCCGCGGCGGCGCGGAGCACCTGCTGTCCCTGATCGACGAGGTGCTCGACCTGTCGAGCTTCGAGTCCGGGCAGCTCAGGATAGACCTCGCCCCGGTGGTCGTCGGCAGCGTGCTGCGCGAGGCGCTGCCGATGGTGCAGGAGCTGGCCCGTCGTCACCACGTGACGATCGAGGCCGGCAACCTGGACCAGGCCGTGGCGCTGGCCGACCCGTCGCGGCTGCGCCAGGTGCTGATCAACCTCCTCGGCAACGCGATCAAGTACAACCGGCCGTTCGGGCGCATCAGCGTGCGCGGCGAGGTACGCGACGGCCACCTGCTGCTGCACGTCAGCGACACCGGCCGCGGCATGAGCGCCGAGCAGCTGTCGCACCTGTTCGAGCCGTTCAACCGTCTCGGCGCCGAGCGCGAGGGCATCGAGGGCACCGGCATCGGGCTGGTGATCGTGCGCATGCTGGTCGAGCGCATGGGCGGACGCATCGCGGTGCGTAGCGAGCCGGGCGTGGGCTCGGTCTTCGAGCTCGATCTGCGCACGCCGCAAGAGCTGGACACCTCGGTCACCAGCCAGGCGCCCCCGGCCGCGCCGGAAGCGCCGGACGAACCCGCACCTCTGACGCTGGGCGCCGGCACCCTGCTCTACATCGAGGACAACCCGGTCAACACCCTGCTCGTGCGCGAGCTGATCGGGCAGCGACCTTCGCTGCGCCTGGTCTGCGCCGAGGATGGCGCCGCGGGCGTCGAGCAGGCGCAGCGGCTGCGGCCCGACCTGATACTGGTCGACATGCAACTGCCCGACATGGACGGCCACGAGGTGTTGCGACGCCTGCGCGCGATGCCGGAAACCGCGGTGACCCCCTGCATCGCACTGTCGGCCAACGCGATGGCCGAGGATATCGAGCGCGCGCTCGCCGCCGGCTTCTCCGACTACTGGACCAAGCCGATCGACCTGCGCCGCTTCGTCGCCTCGATCGACGCGCTGTTCAAGGTGCCGCCGGCCCCGGCGCCCTGAGCCGCCGGCGAGCTCAGGCGTCGACCAGCCCGCGCTTGCGCAGCATCGGCCCGACGCCCGCGTCGCGGCCGCGGAAGGCGCGGTAGGTCGCCGCCGGGTCGACCGAGTCGCCGCTCGCGTAGACATGGCGGTGCAGGCGCGCGGCGAGCGCCGGCTCGAAGATGTCGCCGGCCTCGGTGAAGGCCTCGAAGGCATCGGCCTCGAGCACCTCGGCCCAGAGGTAGACGTAGTAGCCGGCGGCATAGCCGTCGTCGCTGAACAGGTGCTGGAAATGCGGCAGCCGGTGGTTCAGCCCGCAGGCCTGCGGCGCGCCGAGCGCGGCCAGCTCGGCGCGCTCGAAGGCCACGATGTCGAGCCGCTCGGGGTCGGCCTGCTGGTGCACCGCCAGGTCGACCAGCGCGCTGGCGGCGTAGCGCACGGTCTCGAAGCCCTGGTTGAAATGCCGGGCCGCGCGCAGGCCCTGCACCAGCGCGTCGGGAATCGGCTCGCCGGTCTCGACGTGGCGGGCGTGGCGGCGCAGCACCTCGGGCTCCGACACCCAGTGCTCGAAGAGCTGCGAGGGCAGCTCGACGAAGTCGCGCAGCACCTGGGGACCCGACAGGCGCTGGTAGCCGACGTCCGACAGCAGGCCGTGCAGGCCGTGGCCGAACTCGTGGAACAGCGTCACCGCGTCGTCGAACGACAGCAGCGTCGGCTCGCCGTCGCGCCCGCGCGCGAAGTTGTTGTTGTTGCAGATCAGCGGCAGCACGGCACCGCGCGGACCTCTGCGCGACTGCCAGCGCAGGCCGCCCATCCAGGCGCCGCTGCGCTTGCCGGGGCGCGCGAAGTTGTCCTGCAGGAAGAGGCCCACGACGCGGTCCCCGCCTCGCTCGGCGTCGACCGCGTGCACCTCGTAGATGTGCACGTCCGGGTGGTAGCCGGCAGCCTGGGGCAGCGGCACGAAGCGAAGGCCGAACAGGCGCGCCGCGCAGTCGAACGCCGCCTCGACGATGCGCTCGAGCGAGAAATAGGGCTTGATCGCGGACTCGTCGATCGCGTAGCGGCGCTGGCGCAGCTTCTCGGCCAGATAGCGCCAGTCCCAGGGCTCGATCGTTTCGGGTTCGCCGAGCTCGCGCGCCAGTGCGCTCAGCGCGGCCTCCTCCTGGGCCGCGCGCCGCCGCGCCGGGGTCCAGACCTGCTCAAGCAGGCTGCGCACCGCCCGCGCGTCGCCAGCCATGGTGTCGGCCAGCGCGTAGTCGGCATAGCTGTCGTAGGCGTGGTGGCGCGCCAGCTCCCGGCGCAGCGCGAGGATCTCGCGCGCCACCGGGCGGTTGTCGTGCGGGCCGTCGTGCTCGCCGCGCGAGGTCCAGGCGCGCCAGGCCTGCTCGCGCAGGTCGCGCCGCGCCGAGAAGGCAAGGAAGGGCACGACCAGCGAGTACGACAGCGTGACCAGGTGCAGCCCCGGGTCCGCAGCCGCGGCGTCTGGGCCGGCCTCGATCGCGGCCTGGCGCGCGGCGTCGCGCACGAAGTCCGGCAGGCCGGCGAGCTCGGCCTCGCCATGCAGCGCGAGGCGGAAGCCCTCCTCGTCGGCCAGCACGTTCTGCGCGAAGCTCGTCTGCAACTCGGCCAGGCGCGCGACGATCGCGGCATAGCGCGCGCGCTGTGCCTCGGGCAGGCGCGCGCCGGCGCGCACGAAGTCAAGGTGGATGCGCTCGACCAGGCGCCGCTGCTCGGCGTCGAGCCCGAGCGCTTCGCGCTGCGCGTGGACGGCGTCGATGCGGGCGAAGAGCCCGCGGTGCAGCGAGACCGCGCTGTCGTGGGCGGCGATCGGACCGGCCAGGTCGCGTTCGACCGCGCGCAGCGCCTCGCTGCTGTGCGAGCTGCCGAGGGTGTCCAGCAACTCGCAGATCGCGGCCAGGCGTTCCCCGCTGGCGTCGAAGGCGGCGACCGTGTTGTCGAAGTCGGGCGGGCGCGGGTCGGCAGCGATGCGGTCGAGCTCGTCGCGGTGTGCGCGCCAGGCGGCCTCGAAGGCAGGCGCGAAGTGCTCGGCCCGGATCTCGGCGAAAGGCGGCAGGCCATAGGGCGCGTCCCAAGGCGCGAGCAGCGGATTGATGTCGGGCGTCATCGAGAGCTTCCGGGGAAAGGAACGCGGCCCACCCGCCTGGCGGCGGCGCGCGGTGCGGGCCCTGGGGACCAGGCCATGATGCCACCGTGAAGGACCCGCCCGGCCCGGCTCGCCCGCTGGTGGGGGCTTGCTGTCGCGGCCTGTCGACGGGCGCCGCGGGCCGCCCGCGCGGGCCCCGGCCCCGGGCGGGGAGAATGGCACCGCATGGCGCTCAAATCGACGATATACAAGGCCCAGCTGCAGATCGCCGACATGGACCGGCAGGTCTATGCCGACCATGCGCTGACGCTCGCCCGCCACCCTTCCGAGACCGATGAACGGATGATGGTGCGGCTCCTCGCCTTCGCGCTGCATGCGCCGGCAGACGATCACGACGGCGCGCTGACCTTCACCGCCGGTCTGTCCGAACCCGACGCACCCGACCTCTGGCAGCGTGCGCACGACGGCCGCATCCTGCAGTGGATCGAGGTCGGCCAGCCCGACGATCGGCGGCTGCTCAAGGCCTGCGGCCGCGCCGAGCAGGTGAGCGTCTATTGCTACGCGGCCAGTGCGCCGATCTGGTGGCAGGGGATCGCCGGCAAGCTGGCGCGTGCCCGCGGGCTCACGGTGTGGCGCCTGGATGCGGCAGCGAGCCGTGAGCTGGCCGGGCTCGCGCAGCGCTCGATGTCACTGCAGGTGACGGTGCAGGAAGGCAGCGTCTGGGTCGGCGACGGCAACCACGCGGTCGAGCTCGCGCCGCAACGGCTGCTGGGCGGCTGAGCGCGAGCCGCACCTTGTTGGTGTGCCCACCGGCACGCCCTCCGGGCCGGTGGGCATGGGCTCACCTGGCAGCGCGGGATTTCCCGGGGGATTTGCGATAGCGGCTCGCGTGGCGCGCAGATTGCTGCCGCGC
Source organism: Ideonella sp. (assembly GCA_035911095.1). Classification (GTDB taxonomy): domain Bacteria; phylum Pseudomonadota; class Gammaproteobacteria; order Burkholderiales; family Burkholderiaceae_C; genus JAMHWF01. Next base: position 105,717 of record JAMHWF010000087.1, read on the forward strand.
GGGCATGGCCGACCTGCCGCAGACCCCCCTCAACGCCCCCGGGCGCCCCCACTCGCAGGCCCTGCAGGCCGTGCTCGACTTCGAGGCCTCCGGCTTCGGCCCGGGCAGCTACCCGATCGAGGTCGGCTTCGTGCTGCCGATCGGGCAGGCGCACTGCACGCTGATCCGTCCCCTGCCCGAGTGGACGCACTGGGACGAGCGCGCCGCGCAGTCGCACCGCATCGCGCGCCCGCTGCTCGAACGGCGCGGCCGCGACGCGATGCAGGTGGCGCACTGGCTGAACCGCCACCTGCGCGGTCGCGTCGTGTACTGCGACGGCTGGGCACACGACTTCGTCTGGCTGCACAGGTTGTTCTACGCGACGGGACAGATGCCCGCCTTCCGTCTCGATTCGGTACAGGTGCTGTTCGGCGCGGGCGATGCCGAGGCCTGGGACGATGCCCAGGCGCAGGCGCGTCGCGAGGTCGGCTCGCCCCGGCATCGCGCCAGCGCCGACGCCCGCGTGCTGCAGCGGGCGCTGTCGCTGCTGCCGTCCTGGCAGGTGACGACCGCCTGAGCGGGGCGGCGCGGCCGCACGCGGTGCCCCCCGGTGCGCCAGCGCGGTGCGCGCGCGTCAGTTCACCGTCAGTTCACTGCCAGCACGTTGAAGCGGATCTCCCGTCCCGGCCCTGCGGCGCCGCCGCCGTTGTCGTTCTGGTAGGGCGTCGCGCTCAGCGTGTGCGCGCCGCCGGTGAGCGGCACCGGTGCATAGTCGCCGTTGGCATCGCCGCCGAGGGCGAAGGGCGCGACGTTCTCCGTGCGCCAGGCCGGATCGCCGCCGAAGCCGAAGACGACGCTGCCGGTCGAGCCCGAGGCCAGCGCCCGGATCGACAGCTGCGCCGGCAGCTGCGACAGCACGAGCCAGTCGTCGTTTCGCAGCGGCCGGATGTCGGCGTTCGTCGCCGCGTCGACCAGCATGAAGCCGGAGACCGCGATCGAGGTCGGGCTGTACTCGACCGCCCCCATGTCGCAGGCGCCGGCCCCCTGCGGGCGCGGCACGCCGCGCTGATCGCGCGCCTCGCAGGCGGGCGCGGCGGGGGGCGGGAAGGCATAGGCGGCGTCGCGCGCCGGGCTGTCGCTGGCGGGCATGTGGGTCATCGTCGGGCCGCCGTTGTAGGCCAGCGTGCCAAGCTCGGCTGGTTCGTCGAGCACCCAGGTCGCGGTGCTGCCGCTGAAGCTGCAGCCCAGGCTGTCGCCGATCAGGTTGTGTCCGCTGTCGGGCGTGAAGGCCTCGCCGGCGCAGTCGTGCGGGCCGTTCGTGCCGTCGTTGCCGGCCACGATGCTGTTGCGCAGCACCGTGGTCGCGCCGGTCGCGGTCTGGATGCCGCCGCCCTGCCACGAGTGCGCGGCGTCGCCGATGCCCTGGTTGTTGGTGATCGTCACGTTGTTCAGCACCGCGAAGCCGCCCTGGTGCATGCCGCCGACCCCGGCGACCGGCGAGTCGACCCAGTTGCCGCTGATCGTCACGTTGCGCAGGTTGATCTGGCCCTGGTTCATCACGCCGCCGCCACGGTTGCCCTCGTTGCCGTGGATCGTCGAGTCGTAGACCCAGGCCTCGCCGTGATTGATCATCCCGCCGCCGAAGGCGGCCACGTTGCCTTGCACGCTGGCGCGGCGCAGCACCAGGCGCGCGTTGGAGTGGACGTAGAGCCCGCCGCCCTGCGAGCCCATGCGGTTGTCGCGCACGATCACGTCCTCCATCTCGACCCGCGCCGCGTCGATGCGCACGCCGCCGCTGGTGCCGACGGCCCCGCGCAGCGTCATGTGGTTGATCTCGAGGTCGCTCGGCCCGTTGATATAGACGACGTTGGACTGCGCGTTCGCGTCGACGATCGTCGTGCCGGCGTCCTCGCCCTGCAGGCGCATGTTGGCGGTCGGCTTCAACGAGCCGCCGCCGGCGGCGGCCGGCAGCGTCAGCCGGTAGGTGCCGGCCGGCACCGTGATGACCGACTTCCAGGGGTGGGCGTTGGCTTCCATGATCGCCGCGCGCAGCGTGCAGAGCGTCGGCGGCTCGATCACCACGCCGCCGGGGCGGCCGGGCGGCACCGGCGGCGTGTCGGGCCGGGGCGCCGGCGCCGCAGAGGCGAGCGCGGCCCGCGCAGCCGCCCGCGCCGCTTCCTGCGCCGTCGGGCCGAGGTCGCGTGCGTCCCCCGCGGCCAAGCGCGCACGGCCCGCGTCGTCGAGCCGTCCCTCGAGCTGCGCGAACGGCGCGCGCAGGCGCGCCCAGGCCGCGGCGGGGGGCGGGCGCAGCCCGGCGCTGCGCTCGGCCGCGGTCAGCGCGCGGGCACAGACCCCGTCGCCGGGGTGGGCGTCGACCGCGTCGACGAAGCTGTCGACCCGGTAGCAGCCGGCGAGCAGGCCGGCGGCAGAAGCCGCGGCCGCGAGGCGCAGCGCGCGGCGGGTGGGCGAGGTGCCGACCGCCGCTGTGGCGGCCGGGCGGAGGGAAGCAAGGGGGCTCATGGACGTCTCCGGTTCTTCGCGCCGGCCCGTGTCGGTGCAGGGCCCGTGGCGTGCACCGAGCGTCTCCGGCCGCCGCCGCGGGCGCTTGAACGATTCCTGAGCGAAACCTGAGCGCGAGGCCGCGGACCGGCTTCGGATTAGGGAGGCGGCAGCTCCCCTGCCCCGGTCGATGCCGCCGCGCCGGCCCAGGGCGCGAGCAGGGTCTGCGCTTCGTCGGCGCGCCCGGCGGCCCGCAGCAGCCCGGCCCAGTCGAGCGCGGTACGTCGCGCCAGGCCGAGCGCGCCCTGGGCCTGCGCGAGGGCCGTGGCCTCGCGACAGGCCGCCTCGGCAGCGGCCGTCTCGCCGGCCTGCGCCAGCCCCCGGGCGCGCAGGCGCCAGATCTCCGGCTCGACATAGCGCTCGCCGGTGCGCGCGGCCCAGGCGAGCGCCTCGTCGAGCGCCTGCTGCGCCGCCGCGGTCTCACCGGCGCGGGCCAGCACCTCGGCCTGGAGGCGCAGCCAGGCGCTGAGCTGCACCCGCGCGCCGGTGGCGTGGAACACCTCCAGCCCGCGCGCCAGCGTCAGACGCCCGGCCTCGACGTCCGCGCCCTGACCGTCGTCGCGGCAGGCCGTCGCCCAGCCGAGCAGCACCAGCGCCGTCCCCTCCCAGAACGGGAAGCCCTGCTCGCGGCTGAGCGCGGCGGCCTCGGCGGCGCTGAGCGCGGTCTCGGCCGCCAGCCCCTCGAACTGCAGCAGGCCGGCCTGCAGGCTGAGCGCGACGGCGAGGCTCAGCGGGTGGCGCAGCCCCCGCGCCAGGCCGACCGCGCGCGCCGCCAGCGCCAGCGCGGCAGCGGGTTCGCCGAGGTGCCAACGCGTCCAGGCGCAATAGCTGAGGCCGATCACGTGCGCCGCGCCGCTCGCCAGGCCGGGCCGCGCGATGTCCTGGGCGGCGGCGGTGGCGCGCTCGAGCTGCTGCAGCGCCTCGCGGTGCGCACCCTGGTGGAACAGCGTCTCGCCGAGCGCCGCGTGCGCGCGCAGGCGCCAGCCCGCGTCGCCGTCCTCGCCGAGGCGGCCGAGCAGCTCGCGCGCGCGCGCCACCGCCAGCCCGATCTCGCCGCGGACCCAGTGGTAGTTCCAGAGGCCGATCAGCGCCTTGAAGCCCGCCACCGCGTCGCCGTGCGCCGGCGCGAGCACGCGCGCCCGCTCCCAGGCCGGGCGCACGGCCGGGTCGGCGTAGCCCCGGCTGCTCATCAGCGCCGGGCCCAGCGCGAGCTGCAGGCGCAGCTCGAGCGCGTCGCGCGCCGGCGCCGCGGGCAGGGCCGCGAGCGCGCACAGGCCCTCCCGCGCGTGCTCGGCCGCCAGCGCATGGGCCGAGCGCTCGTAGGCGCGGCGGCTGGCGCGGCGCCAGGCCAGCGCCGCCTCGCGCAGGGCGCCGGCCTCGGCGTAGTGGCGGGCCAGGCGCTCCGGCTGCTCGGCCGCCACCGCGGGGAACTCGGCCTCGAGCGCGCGCGCGGTGCGCTCGTGCAGCGGCCGGCGCGCCTCGTCGAGCATCGAGCGGTAGGCCACCTCCTGCGTCAGCGCGTGCTTGAAGACGCAGCCGCGCACGCCGCCGCTGGCGCCCTGACCCCCGGTCGCGAAGACGAAGCCGGCCTGCTGCAGGCGCTCGAGCGCGGCGTCAAGTGCCTCGGCGCTGCAGCCCGCGACCGACTGCCACAGCGCGAGCGGCAGCGGCGCCCCGACCAGCGCCGCGACCTGGAGCAGGTGCTTGTCCTGCGGCGCCAGCCGGTCGATGCGCGCGGCGAGCACGTCCATCACGCTGCCGGGCACCGGCGCGAGGCCGCGGCCGTCGAGCGCGCGGCTCAGCTCCTCGACGAAGAAGGGGTTGCCGGCGGCACGGCGGGCGATGTCCTCGGCGGCCGCCGGCGACAGCGCGCCGGGCGCCGCCGTCGAGCGCATCAGGCGCAGGCTCGCCGCGGGCGACAGCGGCGGCAGCGCGAGCCGCGTGACCCAGGGCGCGTCGAGCCAGGCGGGGCGCGCCTCGGGGCGCAGCGTGACGACGAGCAGCGCCGCGGCACCGGGCACGCCGGCGGCGAGGCGGCGCAGCCAGTCCTCGCTCTCGGGGTCGATCCAGTGCAGGTCCTCGAACAGCACCACGCTCGGCGCACCGGCACCCAGCGCCAGCGCGACCGTCAGCTCGAAGGCGCGCTCGCGCTGCGCCTGCGGGCTCAGGTGGGCGAGCACGGCCGCGTCGAACGGCGCGCCGAGCCAGGCGGCGAGCAGCGCGGTGGCCTCCGCCACCTGCGGGCGACCGGCGGGCTCCACAGCCTGGGGGGCGGTCGCCGCGGCTGCCGCCCCGGCCGGCGCCGGTGATGTCGCGCCCGCCTCAATGCCGGATGGCCGCGGCGGCAGCCGGCTCGCCAGGCGGGCGACCAGCAAGGCCGGCGCCTCGCCCGGTGCCGCGCCCGCCAGGCCGCGCAGCAGCGCCGTCACCGGGTGGTAGGCGATCGCGCCCGCATAGGGCAGGCAGTGCGCCTCCAGCGGCGCTGCCGCGCCGGGCAGCGCGTCGCGGAACTCGCCGAGCAGGCGGGACTTGCCGATGCCGGGCTCGCCGACGATCGCGACCACCTGGCCCCGCCCACTGCGCGCGGCCTCGAGCCGCTCGTCGAGCAGCGCGCGCTCGATGTCGCGGCCGACGAAGGGCGTGCGCGCCGCGGCCGCCGCCTGCGGCACGCCGCCGCGCACGACTTCGATGCCGAGCACCTGCCAGAGGACCGCCGCCGGGCCCTCGGCGCCGGCCGCATCCCGGGCCGCCGCCTGCGGAGCGAGCCGCAGCCCGTTGCGCAGCGGCGCCACCGTCGTGTCGCTCGCCCACAGCTCCCCGGCGGCGGCCTGCGCGGCCGCCTCGCGCGCCAGGCGCAGCGTCTCGCAGGGGGCGACGTAGAGCCCCTCGCCCGCCAGCGTGCCGACGACGACCGGCCCGCCATGCACCCCGACGGCGGCCCGTGGCGCGCCTGGGGGCGCCGGGGTGCCTGCCAGCGCGAGGCCGGCGAGCAGCGCCCGCCGCGCATGGTCCTCGTGCGCCTGCGGCGCGCCGAAGAGCGCGGTGCAGCCGGCCTCGCTGCGTTGCAGCAGCGTGCCGCCGAAGCGCGCGACCAGTGCGTCGGCCTGGCTCTGCAGGCCGCGCATCGTGCGGTCGACCGCCTCCGCGCCGGCTGGAGCGAGGTGGGCGACCGTCTCGTGCCAGCTGCAGCACAGCACGCTGACCTGCTTGTGTTCGCGCGGCGCAGCGGCGGCGGCCGGCACCGGCGGTCCGGCCGGCAGTGGCGGCGCTGGCGGCTCTGGCCGCAGGGCATCGGCCGGCTCGCCCCCGGCCGCCTGCTCGGCGTCGGCCGGGGGCGGCGCCAGCGCGCCGACGAAGCGATAGCCCTGGGTGTGCGCGGTCTGGATCCAGCGCTGTTCGCGCGCGTCGTCGCCCAGCGCGCGGCGGATCGAGCGGATCGCGGTGTTGAGCGCGGCGTCGGCCGGTGCCTGACCGGGCCAGCCGAGGGCGAAGAGCTCGTCCTTCGTGACCACGCGCGCGCGCTGCTCGACCAGGTGCAGCAGCAGGCGCATCGCCTTGGGCTGCAACGGGCAGCGTGCGCCGTCGCGGCGCAGTTCGAAGCGATCGCCGTCCAGCACGAAGGGACCGAACGCGACGGGCATCGAGGGCGGCGGCAAGGTCGTCGGAAGGCGGGCGTCGATTCTCGCAGCCGGGTGCCGGCGCACAGCGAGCGTCAGGCCCCGGGCAGCGGCAGCGCCGTCTTGTAGCGCACCTGCTTGAGCGCGAAGCTCGAGCGGATCTTCTCGATGCCGGGGATCGGCGTCAGCTGCTCGAGGATGAAGCGCTCGAGCGCCGCCATGTCGGGCAGCGCGACGCGGATCAGGTAGTCGCTGTCGCCGGTCATCAGGTAGCACTCCATCACCTCGTCGTGCTCGGCGATCCGGCGCTCGAAGTCGGCCAGCGAGGCCTTGCTCTGCGTGGTCAGGCTGATCGAGATGAAGACGTTCAGCCCCAGCCCGAGCGCGGCGGCGCTGGCGATCGCGACGTAGCGCTCGATGACGCCGGCCTGCTCCAGCGCCTTGACGCGGGCCAGGCAGGGCGAGGGCGAGAGGTGGATGCGCCGCGCCAGCTCGACGTTGGTCAGCGCGCCGTCGCGCTGCAGCTCGTCAAGGATGCGCAGGTCGATCGTGTCGAGTTGCATGTCGTGCCGGTTCTCAGCCTGTTCGACGCACATTCTGCTTTCAACGGGGGCGCCAGTCATTCAATGCAGCAACCGATGCGGCACCTTGCCGCGCAGAATGCCGCCATGAACGCGCCCCTCCCCGCCCCCATCTCCGCCTCGCTGCAGCACATGGCAGACACCGCAGCCGACACCGGCCACCCGGCCGATCCCGCAGCCGTCGACCCGGACCCGCAGGAAACCGCCGAATGGCGCGATGCCTTCCTGGCGCTGGTCGACACCGAAGGCCCGGCGCGCGCCCGCGCGATCCTCGACCAGCTGGTCCGCCTGGCGCGCGAGCAGCGCATCGGTTGGCAGCCCGCGCTGGCGACGCCCTACCAGAACACGATCGCGGTCGACGCACAGCCGGTCTTCCCCGGCGACCTGGCGGTCGAGGAGCGGCTCGCCTCGCTGATGCGCTGGAACGCGCTGGCGATGGTGGTGCGCGCGAACCAGGCCTACGGCGAGCTGGGCGGCCACATCGCGAGCTACGCCAGCGCGGCCGACCTGTTCGAGACCGGCTTCAATCACTTCTTCCACGCCCGCAGCGCCACGCACGGCGGCGACCTGGTGTTCTTCCAGCCGCACAGCGCGCCGGGCGTCTATGCGCGCGCCTTCCTCGAGGGGCGGCTCAGCGAGGCCGACCTGCTGCACTACCGGCAGGAGCTGGCGGCGCCGGCCAACGGCGCGCAGGGCCTGTGCAGCTACCCGCACCCCTACCTGATGCCGGACTTCTGGCAGTTCCCGACCGGCTCGATGGGCATCGGGCCGATCAGCTCGATCTACCACGCGCGCTTCATGCGCTACCTGACCCACCGCGGGCTGCTCGACTGCGCCGGACGGAAGGTGTGGGGCGTGTTCGGCGACGGCGAAATGGACGAGCCCGAGAGCATGTCGGCGCTGACGCTGGCCGCGCGCGAGCGGCTCGACAACCTGGTCTGGGTCGTCAACTGCAACCTGCAGCGCCTGGACGGGCCGGTGCGCGGTAACGGCCGGATCATCGACGAGCTCGAGCAGCTCTTCGCCGGCGCCGGCTGGCACGTGATCAAGCTGGTCTGGGGCAGCGACTGGGACGGCCTCTTCGCGCGCGACACCCAGGGCGCGCTGCTGCGCGCCTTCGCCGGCACGGTCGACGGCCAGATGCAGACCTTCGCGGCGAAGGACGGCCGCTACAACCGCGAGAACTTCTTCGGCCAGGACGCCGAACTCGCCCGCCTCGCCCAGGGCATGACCGACGAGCAGATCGACCGCCTGAAGCGCGGCGGCCACGACCTGGTGAAGATCCACGCCGCCTATGCCGCGGCGGCGGCGCACCGCGGCCAGCCGACCGTCGTCCTCGCGCACACCAAGAAGGGCTACGGCATGGGCAGCGCCGGCCAGGGCCGGATGACCACGCACTCGCAGAAGAAGCTCGACGAGACCGACCTGATCGAGTTTCGCAACCGCTTCGACCTGCCGCTCAGCGACGCGCAGGCCACCGCGCTGGCCTTCCACAAGCCGGCCGAGGACAGCCCCGAGATGCGCTACCTGCGCGAGCGGCGCGCCGCGCTCGGCGGCGCGATGCCGCGCCGCGAGACCGCCTGCGCGCCGGTGCCGGTGCCGCCGCTGGCGGCCTATGCGAGCTTCGCCGTCGAGGCCGCAGGCAAGGAGATGAGCACGACGATGGCCTTCGTGCGCCTGCTCGGCGCCCTGCTGAAGGACAAGGCGCTCGGCCCGCGCCTGGTGCCGATCGTCGCCGACGAGGCGCGCACCTTCGGCATGGCCAACCTGTTCAAGCAGGTCGGCATCTATTCCAGCCTGGGCCAGCGCTACGCGCCGGAGGACATCGGCTCGGTGCTCAGCTACCGCGAGGCGCGCGACGGGCAGATCCTGGAGGAAGGCATCAGCGAGGCCGGCGCGATCGCGAGCTGGACGGCGGCCGCCACCAGCTACAGCGTGCACGGGCTGGCGATGCTGCCCTTCTACATCTACTACTCGATGTTCGGCTTCCAGCGCGTGGGCGACGCGATCTGGGCCGCGGCCGACCAGCGCGCGCGTGGCTTCCTGCTCGGCGCGACCTCGGGCCGCACGACGCTCGGCGGCGAGGGCCTGCAGCACCAGGACGGCACCAGCCACCTGGTGGCCGCGACGATCCCGAACTGCAAGGCCTACGACCCGGCCTTTGCCGGCGAGATGGCGCTGATCGTCGACGCCGGCATGCGCGAAATGCTGGTCGAGCAGCGCGACGTCTTCTATTACGTCACGCTGATGAACGAGAACTACGCGCAGCCCGACCTGCCCGAGGCGGCGCGCGAGGGCGTGCTGCGTGGGGCCTATCGCTTCGGGCAGTACGCTCCCGAAGGCAAGGTCGCATCCGCCGCGCCGCAGGTGACGCTGCTCGGCTCCGGCGCGATCCTGACCGAGGTGATCCGCGCGGCGCAGGCCCTGGCCGCCGAGGGCATCGCCAGCGAAGTGTTCAGCGTGACGAGCTGGAGCGAGCTGGCGCGCGACGGCCGGGCCTGCGAGCAGCGCGAGCTCGACGGCGCGGCCGAACCCGGCCAGCCCTGGCTGACGCAGCAACTGGCGGGCGGCGCCGGCCCGGTGATCGCCGCCACCGACTACGTCTGCGCGCTGCCCGAGAGCGTGCGCGCCTACGTCCCGGCCAGCCGCCGCTACCGCACGCTGGGCACCGACGGCTTCGGCCGCAGCGACACGCGCGCCGCGCTGCGCCGCTTCTTCGGGGTCGACGCGCAGGCGATCGCCGCGGCGGCACGCCAGGCCCTCGGCCGCTGAGGAGGGCGGCTCCTACAATGCCGCCCCTCCTCTCGCCTCACCTCCAGCCCATGTCGAAGGACCTCCGCAACACCGTGCCTGCCGCGTCCGCCGGCCTCTGCGGCTTCAGCTCCCGCGTCGCGAAGTGGCAGCCATGAGCAGCACGCGCTTCGAGGGCGTCAGCGTCGAGACGCGCGCCAACGTCTACTTCGACGGCAAGTGCGTCTCGCACACGATCGTGCTCACTGACGGCACGAGGAAGAGCGTCGGCGTGATCCTGCCCGCGACGCTGACTTTCGAGACCGGCGCACCCGAGCGCATGGAAACCGTGGCCGGCGCTTGCGAGGTGCAGCTGCCGGGCCGCGACGACTGGCAGCGCTTCGGCCCGGGGGAGTCGTTCGAGGTGGCAGGCCAGGCGAGCTTCCAGATCCGGGTTGAGGGCGAGCCCTACCACTACATCTGCCACTTCGGCTGAGGTCGCCGGTTCCGGGCCGGCGCGCGGCCTGGGCGCCGGGCTGGCCTTCCCGTCAGACCACCACCGGCTCCGGCTCCAGCCGGATCCCGAAGCGCCCGTAGACGCTTTCCTGGATCGCGCGCGCGAGCGTGACGACCTCGCCGCCGGTTGCGCGGCCGCGGTTGACCAGCACCAGCGCCTGGCGTTCGTAGACGCCGGCGCCGCCGATCGACTTGCCCTTCCAGCCGCAGGCGTCGATCAGCCAGCCGGCGGCGAGCTTGACGCTGCCGTCGGGCAGCGGGTAGTGCACGATCTCCGGGTCGCGGCCGATGATGTCGCGGCACTGCTCGGGCGTGACGACCGGATTCTTGAAGAAGCTGCCGGCGTTGCCGATCGCGGCCGGGTCGGGCAGCTTGCTGCGCCGGATCGCACAGACCCAGTCGAAGATCTGACGCGCACCGGGCGCTGTGACACCGGTCTCATAGACCTTGCGTTCGAGGTCGACATAGCCGAGCACCGGCACCCAGGGCCTGGGCAGGCGCAGCCGCACGCGCGTGATCACGCTCTTGCCGGCCAGGCCGCCGAAGTCGGCATGCTTGAAGACGCTGTCGCGGTAGCCGAAGCGGCACATCGCGCGCGTGAGCGTCACCGTGCGTCCGGTGACGAGGTCGACCGCGTCGAGCGACTCGAAGCGATCGGCCAGCTCGACACCGTAGGCGCCGATGTTCTGCACCGGCGCGGCGCCCACCGTGCCCGGGATCAGCGCCAGGTTCTCCAGCCCGGGCCAGCCATGGGCGAGCGTCCACTCGACGAGCTCGTGCCAGTTCTCGCCGGCGCCGGCCTCGACGATCCAGGCGTCCGGCCGCTCCTCGGCCAGGCGCCGACCCGCGACCTCGACCTTCAGCACCAGGGCCGAGACGTCGCGTGTCAGCACGATGTTGCTGCCGCCGCCGAGGATGAACTTGGGCGCGCGCCCGAGCTCGGGATGGTCGACCACCTGGCGCACCGACGATTCGGCGGTGATGCGCACCAGCCGCTCGGCCAGGGCCGGCAGCGCAAAGGTGTTGAACGGCTTCAGGCTGACGCCCGTTTCGACATGCATGGCAGAATTTTCCTCGATCCTCCGCCGATCTTCCGCCAAACCTCGGTCCGCTTGCGACCTGCCTGGAGGCCCTCGCCATGCCCAGTTTCGACGCCGTCCTGGAACCCAACCTCGTCGAGGTGCGCAACGCCGTCGACCAGACCAACAAGGAGATCGGCACGCGCTTCGACTTCAAGGGCTCGAGCGCCAAGGTCGAGCTCACCGAGAAAGGCGCGAAGCAGCGCGAGCTGACGCTGCACGCCGACAGCGACTTCCAGATCGCACAGGTGCGCGACGTGCTGCTCGCCAAGATGACCAAGCGCAGCGTCGACGTGCGCTTCCTCGACCTATCGGCCCCGATCGAGAAGGCCGGCGGCGACAAGGTCAAGCAGGTGGTGAACGTGAAATCCGGCATCGACGCCGAGCACGCCAAGAAGATCCAATCGCTGCTCAAGCAGAGCAAGCTCAAGGTGCAGGGTGCGATCCAGGGCGACACGGTGCGCGTCTCCGGCGCCAAGCGCGACGACCTGCAGGCCGCGATCGCGCTGCTGCGCAAGGACGTGACCGACCTGCCGCTTGCCTTCGAGAACTTCCGCGACTGATGAACCGCCCTCGCTCTGCACCGCGACCCGAGACGACGACCGCCCGGCGCCCCCTGCGCGCCGCGGACCGTCGGCGCTGAGGTGCGGGCGCCCTGCTGGCGCGCCGGGCTCGCGGGCCTCGGCCTCGCCTCGCTGCTCGCCTCGGCCGCGGCGCAGGACGGCCAGGTGATCGGCCGCAGCATCGGCCTCGCGGGCACGATGGGCGGCAAGGCGTTGCTGATGATCGACGGCAAGCCGCGCACGCTGGCGGTGGGCGCGAGCCACGACGGCGTGCGCCTCGTCTCGCTCGAGCCGCAAGGCGACGCGGTGGTCGACGTGCAGGGCCGTCGCGTCGTGCTGCGCCTCGGCGCGGCGCCTGCCAGCGTCGGCGACGGGCCGCGTGCCGGCGCCGGCACCCAGATCAAGCTCGTCGCCGGGCCGGGCGGCCACTTCCTCACCGGCGGCATGATCAACGGACGCACCGTGCAGTTCGTCGTCGACACCGGCGCAACCACGATCGCGATCGGCCAGGCCGACGCCCAGCGCATCGGCCTGGACCTGCGCAATGCCCAGGCCGGCCTGGCGCAGACGGCCAACGGCACCGTGCCGGTGCACCGCGTGACGCTGAACTCGGTGCGCATCGGCGACGTCGAGGTCTACAACGTCGAGGCCTCGGTGATCCCGTCGCAGCTGAGCCACGTGCTGCTCGGCAACAGCTTCCTCACGCGCTTCCAGATGAAGCGCGAGAACGACGTGATGACGCTGGACAAGCGTCCCTGAGCCCCTGCCGACGGCGGACGGGCGGGCGGCAGACAGAAACCTCAGGACTTGGGTGCGATGCGCGCCGCGGCCTCGCGCATCGCGCGCAGCCGCTCCCGGTAGTGCGCTGCGCGCGACGCATCGCCCCGGGCCTCGTAGAGCAGCACCAGCTCGTCGAAGACCTCGGCGTCGGGCTGCCCGGCCGCGTCGCCCTCCTGCTCGAGCTCGAGCTGCATCGGCAGGGCCTCGTCGCCCCGGCCCAGCAGCCGCAGCGTGTGCGCCACCTGCCAGCGCGCGACACGCAGGTCGGTCGGCCGGCCGCGCTGCGCGTACACCGGCACTGCCGCGCGAAAGGCCTCGAGCGCCTCGTCGAGCCGGCCGAGCTCGGACAGCGTGACGCCGAGGTTGTTCAGCGCCGGACCGGCCCAGCGCTGCGCGCGCGGGTCCTGCGCGCCGCGCGCGAAGGCGGCGACGCGCTGGTTCCACAGGACCTGCCCTTCCGGCGTCGGCTCGACCAGGGCGACCATGTGCATCGCATCAGCCTGCAGTGCCTCCAGGCCGGCCGGTTCGGCGATCGCCAGCGCTTGGTCGAACCAGGGCCGCGCGCCGACCGGGTCGCCGGCCGAGCGCACGGTGCGCCCGCGCTCCAGCAGCGCGTAGACCTGGGCCGCGGGGCCCGCCGTGCCCAGCTGCGGCGCGAGCGCATCGAGTTCGGCATGGGCCTCGGCGAAGCGATTGCGCAGCGAAAGGGTCCGCGCGATCTGCGTGCGCAGCATCAGGGCCTCGTCGCCTTGCGCCGATGCAAGCGCAGCGCGGAAACGCTTTTCGGATCCGGCGGGATCGTCGTAGTCCCACATCGAGGCGAGCTCGGCCGCAAAGTCGCGGGCCGCCACCGGTTCGGCGGCAGAAGCCGAGGACGCCGCAGCCTCGGCGGCCGGCGCGGCCGAGGCTGCCTGCGGCGCCGACGGCGCCTGCGGCTGGGCCAGGACGAGCGGCGCGCCCGCCAAGGCCAGCACGCCCGCACCGAACCTGGCGCGCCAGCTTGCCCGGCAGGAGCGCTGCAACGTCCTCATGCCTCGCCCGTCTCGGCCGCGAAACGGCTCAGGGTCTCGCCGGTGACACGGCAGATCCGCCAGTCCGGCAGCAGCGTCGCGCCCATGCGCTCGTAGAAGCGGATCGCGGACGCATTCCAGTCGAGCACGCTCCATTCAAAGCGGCCACAGCCGCGCTCGGCGGCCAGGCGGCCGAGGCGCCGGAGCAGGGCCTTGCCGATGCCCCGGCCACGATGTGCCGGCTGCACGTACAGGTCCTCGAGGTAGAGGCCGGGCTTGCCGAGGAAGGTCGAGAAGTTGGTGAAGCACAGGGCGAACGCGACGAGACCGGCGCCCGCCCCGGCCTCTGCCTCCAGCTCGGCCACCCAGGCCTCGGCTGCCGGGCGCGCGCCGAACAGGTGCCGCGCGAGCGCGTCCGGGGTGACCTCGAGCAGGTGCGACAGGCGCTCGAAATCCGCGAGCTCGCCGATCAGGCCGACGATCGCCTCCACATCGCGCGGCTCGGCCGCACGCAGGTGGAAGGCTGCGGGCGCGGCAGGCCCTGGCCCGGCAGTCGTGGCGTGGTGCGGTGGGAGGTGCATCGCCGAATTCTGCCGCGCCGGCGCGGCCGCGAGAGGCCGCTGCGCACGCGGCGGCCGGCCGGCCTCTACAGTGCAGGGATGGGCACACCCGACCCCGTCTACCGCCCGCGCCGCAGCGCAGGCAGCCGCTGCTTCGAGGCGCGAGGCCTGCGCCAGCACCTGCTCGAATGGGGCGCGCCCGCGCAGGCGACCGAAGGGCGCCCGCCGCTGGTGCTGCTGCACGGCTGGATGGACGTGGCGGCATCGTTCCAGTTCCTGGTCGACGCGCTGGCCGCGTTGGAGGGCGAGGCGCGCTGGGTCCTGGCGCCGGACTGGCGCGGCTTCGGAAACAGCGACGCCTCGCACGACGGCGGCTACTGGTTCCCCGACTACCTGGCCGACCTCGAGGCGCTGCTGGACGGCGTGGTCGCCCCGGCCTGGCCGGGGCCGATCGACCTCGTCGGCCACAGCATGGGTGGCAACGTGGCGATGCTGTACGCCGGCGTGCGGCCGTCGGGCATCCGCCGCCTGGTCAACCTCGAGGGCTTCGGCATGCCGGCCACCTCGCCCGAGGACGCCCCGCGACACTACGCGCGCTGGCTCGACAGCTGGCGCCAGGCGCCGTCGCTGGCCGGCTACGCGAGCCTGGACAAGGTCGCCGCGCGCCTCCTGCGCAACGACCCGCTTCTGCAACCCGGCCATGCTGCCTGGCTGGCCGCGCACTGGGCGCGGCGCACCGACGTGGCAGAGGGCACGCCAGGCGCCTGGCAGCTGCGCGCCGACGCCGGCCACAAGCGGCCGAACCCGGTGCTCTACCGCGCCGAGGAAGCCCTGGCGTGCTGGCATGCGATCACCGCACCGGTGCTGGTCGTCGAGGGCGACCGCAGCGCCGTGCCGGCCCAATGGGGCGGGCGCTACTCGCTCGACGAGTTCCACCGGCGCCTGGCAGTCGTCGCACGCGTCGAGCGCTGCGTGCTCTCGCCGGCCGGCCACATGCTGCACCACGACCAGCCGGAGGCGCTCGCCAGCCAGATCAAGACGTTTCTCGACGCGGCCTGAGCGGCGCCGGCCGGGCCTGGCTCGCCGCTGCCGCCCCGCGCGCGGCGCGGGCCCGCCAGGCGGGACGCGGCGCCCCTTCGAACGGCCGGACGGAGGCGCTCATGAGAAAATCGCCGGTCTTCCGCGAAGGATTCGCAAGATGGACATCGAACACGTCAACGGCATCGGCACCACCCTGGCCGACCTCAGCGAGCGCACGCAGGCGCTAAGGGGGTATCTTTGACTACGACCGCAAGGCGCTGAGGCTCAACGAGGTCAACGCCGCCCTCGAGAACCCGGCCGTCTGGAACGAGCCGAAGCGCGCACAGGAACTGGGCCGCGAGAAGAAGAGCCTCGAGACCGTCGTCGAGACGATCGGCCACCTCGAGCGCAACCTCGGCGACAACACCGAGCTGTACGAACTGAGCAAGGCCGACGACGACTTCGACGGCCTGCGCGCGATCGAGGCCGAGGCCGGCAAGCTGCGCGAGCTGATCGAGGGCCTCGAATTCCGCCGGATGTTCAACAACCCGGCCGACCCGAGCAACTGCTTCATCGACATCCAGGCCGGCGCCGGCGGCACCGAGGCCTGCGACTGGGCGCAGATGCTGCTGCGCCAGTACCTGAAGTACTGCGAGCGCAAGGGCTTCAAGACCGAGGTGATGGAAGAGACCGAGGGCGACGTGGCCGGCATCCGCAGCGCGACGGTCAAGGTCGAGGGCGAGTACGCCTTCGGCCTGCTGCGCACCGAGACCGGCGTGCACCGCCTGGTGCGCAAGAGCCCGTTCGACTCTTCCGGCGGCCGGCACACCAGCTTCGCCTCGCTCTTCGTCTACCCCGAGGTCGACGACTCGATCGAGATCGAGATCAACCCCGCCGACGTGCGCACCGACACCTTCCGCGCCAGCGGCGCGGGCGGCCAGCACATCAACAAGACGGATTCGGCGGTGCGGCTCACCCACCTCCCGACCGGCATCGTCGTCCAGTGCCAGAACGACCGCAGCCAGCACCGCAACCGCGACGAGGCCTGGCAGATGCTGCGCTCGCGCCTGTACGAGCACGAGATGCGCAAGCAGATGGAGGCGCAGCAGAAGCTCGAGGACAGCAAGACCGACGTCGGCTGGGGCCACCAGATCCGCAGCTACGTGCTGGACAACAGCCGCATCAAGGACCTGCGCACCAACGTCGAGATCAGCAACACGCAGAAGGTGCTCGACGGCGACCTCGACACCTTCATCGAGGCCAGCCTCAAGCAAGGCGTCTGACGCGGGCCCGCGCCCCGGCGCGCCCGCGCCGGAGCGGCAGCCCCGAACACAAGAAGGGAACCCCATGCGCGAAGGCCCGACCCAACCGGTGAGACGCGATCAGTACGTCGCCCCGGCCTACTGGATCAAGTCCGTCGACCTCGTCTTCGACCTCGACCCCGCCCGCACGCTGGTGACGAGCCGGCTGCAGATCGAGCGCAACCCCGCGGGCCCCGGCGGCCCGCTCCGCCTGGACGGCGAGCAGCTGAACCTGCTGCGCGTGCTGGCCAACGGCGAGAGCGTCTCCTTCAGCCAGGAGGACGGGCAGCTCGTGATCGACCCGATGCCCGAAGGGCCGGTGACGCTGGAGATCAAGAACACCTGCGCGCCCGAGCAGAACACCCGCCTGACCGGCCTCTACACCTCCGGCGGCGGCTTCTTCACGCAGTGCGAGGCGGAGGGCTTCCGCCGCATCACCTACTTCCTCGACCGGCCGGACGTGATGGCCGTCTTCACGGTGACGCTGCGCGCCGACGCGCACAAGTACCCCGTGCTGCTGTCGAACGGCAATCTCGTCGAGCAGGGCACGCTCGACAACGGCCGCCACTACGCGAAGTGGCACGACCCGTTCCCGAAGCCGAGCTACCTGTTCGCGCTGGTCGCGGCCGACCTGGTGTGGCGCGAGCAGAAGATCCGCACCCGCTCGGGCCGCGAGCACCTGCTGCAGGTCTACGTGCGGCGCGGCGACCTCGAGAAGACCGAGCACGCGATGAACTCGCTGATCGCCTCGGTGGTCTGGGACGAGGCGCGCTTCAAGCTGCCGCTCGACCTGGAGCGCTTCATGATCGTCGCCGTCGGCGACTTCAACATGGGGGCGATGGAGAACAAGGGTCTCAACATCTTCAACACGAAGTACGTGCTGGCCAATCCCGCGACCGCCACCGATGTCGACTACGCGGGCATCGAAAGCGTCGTCGGCCACGAGTACTTCCACAACTGGACCGGCAACCGCATCACCTGCCGCGACTGGTTCCAGCTGAGCCTGAAGGAGGGCCTGACGGTCTTCCGCGACCAGGAGTTCAGCATGGACATGTCGGGCTCGCCATCGGCGCGCGCGGTCAAGCGCATCGACGACGTCCTGCAGCTGCGTGCGATGCAGTTCCCGGAGGACGCCGGCCCGATGGCGCACCCGGTGCGCCCGGACGAGTACATCGAGGTCAACAACTTCTACACCTCCACCGTCTACGACAAGGGCGCCGAGGTCGTGCGCATGATGCAGACGCTGGTCGGCCGCGAGGGCTTCGAGCGCGGCATCACGCTGTACTTCGAGCGCTTCGACGGCCAGGCCGTGACCTGCGACGACTTCGCGCAGGCGATCGCCGACGCCAACCCGGGCAGTCCGCTGGCGACGCGCCTCGACAGCTTCAAGCGCTGGTATGCGCAGTCCGGCACGCCGCGGGTCACGGCGCGCGGCCGCTACGACGCGCCGAGCCGCAGCTACACCCTCGGCCTCGAGCAGCACGGCCTGCCCTCGCCCAGCCAGCCGTCCAAGTCGCCGTGGGTGGTGCCGGTCGCGATGGGCCTCGTCGGCCGCGACGGCCAGGCCCTGCCGCTGCAGCTCGAGGGCGAGGCGGCGCCGGTCGGCACCGAGCGGGTGCTGGTGCTCGACGACCAGCGGGCCTTCTTCACCTTCGTCAACGTCGACGTCGAGCCGGTGCCCTCGCTGCTGCGCGGCTTCTCGGCGCCGGTGATCCTGGCCGACGGCCTCGACGACGCGGCGCTCGCGGTGCTGCTCGCCCATGACAGCGACCCGTTCAACCGCTGGGAGGCCGGCCAGCGCAT
Source organism: Ideonella sp. (assembly GCA_035911095.1). Lineage (GTDB taxonomy): Bacteria > Pseudomonadota > Gammaproteobacteria > Burkholderiales > Burkholderiaceae_C > JAMHWF01. Next base: position 123,815 of record JAMHWF010000087.1, read on the forward strand.
GGCGCTCGGGCGCCTGCTCGCGGCGGTGCGCGGCGAGCAGGCGCCGGTGCTCGACACCGCCTTCCTCGACGCCATGCGCGCGGTGCTGCGCCACCCGCAGCTCGACGCCGCGTTCAAGGACCTGGTGCTGAGCCTGCCGAGCGAAGGCTACGTCGCCGAGCAGCTCGAAGTCGTCGACCCGCAGCGCATCCATGCGGTGCGCGACGCGATGCTGGGGCAGCTGGCGCAGGCGCTGCGCGACGACTGGGCCTGGGCCTACGACGCACACCAGGTGGCCGGCGGCTACTCGCCCGACCCGGCCTCTGCCGGGCGGCGCGCGCTCGCCAACCGCGCGCTCTCGATGCTGTGCCGCCACGCGGCGGAGCGCGGCGAGACGGTGTGGCCGGGCCGCGCCTACCAGCGCTTCAAGGACGCCGGCAACATGAGCGACCGGCTCGGCGCGCTGTCGGCCCTGGTCGACAACCGGCTCGAGCTGGCGGCGCCGGCGCTCGAGCGCTTCCATGCGCTCTTCCGCGACGAGGCGCTGGTGATCGACAAGTGGTTCGCGCTGCAGGCCCGCACCCCGGAGCCGGTCGGCGCGGGCAGCGGCCAGGGGCTGGCGCGAGTGAAGAAGCTGATGCAGCACCCGGACTTCTCGATGCGCAACCCGAACCGGGCGCGCAGCCTGATCGCCACCTTCTGCATGCACAACCCGGCCGGCTTCCACCGCCCCGATGCCGCCGGCTATGTCTTCTGGGCCGACCGCGTGCTCGAGCTCGACGGCTTCAACCAGCAGGTCGCCTCGCGCCTGGCGCGCGTGATGGACCGCTGGACGCAACTCGCCGAGCCCTACCGCAGCGCGGCGCGCGAGGCGATCGCCCGCGTCGCGGCCAAGCCCGATCTCTCGACCGACGTGCGCGAGGTCGTCGACCGCGCGCTGCAGGCCGGCTGAAGAGCCGACTCGTGCCCACCGTCTATCCCACACCCGTGCCCGGAGCCTCGACCTCATGACCCGACCCGCCAAGCCTGTCAGCCTGACCCAGTACCTGGTCGAGCAGCAGCGCCGCCACGGCAACATCCCCGGCCAGTTGCGCCTGCTGCTCGAAGTCGTCGCGCGCGCCTGCAAGCGCATCGCGATCAGCGTCAACAAGGGCGCCCTCGGTGACGTGCTCGGCACTGCCGACAGCGAGAACGTGCAGGGCGAGGTGCAGAAGAAGCTCGACATCATCGCCAACGAGGTGCTGATCGAGGCCAACGAATGGGGCGGTGCGCTCGCCGCGATGGCCAGCGAGGAGATGGACAGCATCCACGTCGTGCCGAACCGCTACCCGCAGGGCGAGTACCTGCTGCTGTTCGACCCGCTCGACGGCTCGTCGAACATCGACGTCAACGTCAGCATCGGCACGATCTTCTCGGTGCTGCGCAAGCTCTCGGACCACGAGAGCATCGGCGAGCGCGACTTCCTGCAGCCGGGCACGCGCCAGGCCGCCGCCGGCTACTGCGTCTACGGCCCGCAGACGGTGCTGGTGCTGACGGTGGGGGCCGGCGTCGCGATGTTCACGCTCGACCGCGAGCAGGGCAGCTGGGTGCTGACCGAGGAGAACGTCCGCATCCCCGAGGACACCAAGGAGTTCGCGGTCAACATGAGCAACATGCGCCACTGGGACGAGCCGATGAAGCGCTACATCGACGAGTGCCTGCAGGGCGTCGAAGGCCCGCGCGGCAAGGACTTCAACATGCGCTGGATCGCAAGCATGGTGGCCGACGTGCACCGCATCCTCAGCCGCGGCGGCGTCTTCCTCTACCCCTGGGACAAGCGCGACCCGTCGAAGCCCGGCAAGCTGCGCCTGATGTACGAGGCGAGCCCGATGGCCTTCCTCGTCGAGCAGGCCGGCGGCGCCGCGACCGACGCCCGACGCCGCATCCTCGAGCTGACGCCGACCACGCTGCACGAGCGCGTGAGCGTCGTCCTCGGCTCGAAGAACGAGGTCGAGCGCGTCACCAAGTACCACACGGAGGCGAGCTGAACGTCCTCGGCTAGAATGCTCGGCTTTCCCGAGCAGCGGCCAGTCTTGCTGCGAAGGAAGACGCCGGTGTAGCTCAGTTGGTAGAGCAGCGCATTCGTAATGCGAAGGTCGGGAGTTCGACTCTCTTCACCGGCACCAGACACACAAGGGCCTGCGAGCGATCGCAGGCCCTTCGCGTTTGCGGCGCGAGGTTCAAGGGTCGGTGTCGGGACGGGAACTCCCGCCCGATCGCGCCCTCCGATCGGCACCCGTCCCACACCGCCCACGCATGCTGAGTACCCTGAAGGACCTGTTCGACGCGATCGTGCCGCCCACCTCGGGCCGGCCGGCGCCGCGCGACGAGCACACGCTGCAGCTCGCCACCGCGGTGCTGCTGGTGGAGGTGATGCGTTCGGACGCCGAGATGCCGGCACCCGAACGGGCCGCGGTGGTGAACGGCCTGCGCGACAAGTTCTCGCTCGCCGACGACGAGCTCGAGCGGCTGGTCGAGCTGGCCGAGCACACCGCGCGCACCTCGACCGACCTCTATGCCTTCACCTCGCGCGTCAACGCGGCCTACGACGAAGCGGCCAAGCGGCGCATCGTCGAGCACCTGTGGCGCGTCGCGTATGCGGACGGGCAGTTGAGCGCGCACGAGAACCACGTGATGCGCCGCATCGGCGACCTGCTCTACATCGGTCGCGGCGACTACGTCGCGGCCAAGCAGCGCGCCCGCGCCGAACTCGGCCTCGACCCAGCCTGAAGCGTCGCGGCCGGTGCCCTTCCCGCACCGTCGGGCAGGCAAGCCCGGGTTCCGCAGTGGTCACTCGCTTGCTGCACCGCGCCGGCCAAGGGCTCCGGCCCCGAGCGGATCAGGGCTTCCTGCAGTCCGGGCGTCTGTTGGGCAATGGTATGTTCGCGTTCGCGATGCGAGCGCGTCTGGCGCATGGCCCGATCCACTCCCCGCACCCTCCACCTCGTTCTCGGTCCCACGGCGTCGGCCCCGAGCCGCTCGCGTCGTCCCGTCCCCGGTCATGCCTGAATCTCCAGCTCCCGTGGTCATCGTCGGCGCCGGCCTGGCCGGACTGACCGCGGCCCTGCACCTCGCCCATACCCGGCGCGTCACCGTGCTGGCCAAGCGCACGCTGCTCGAGGGCTCCACCGCCTGGGCACAGGGCGGCATCGTCGGCGTCGTCGCCGAGGACGACAGCGTGCAGGCCCATGTGCAGGACACGCTCGACGCCGGTGCCGGCCTGGTCGATGCCGACGCGGCGCGCTTCATCTCCGAGCACAGCCGCGCCGCGCTCGAGTGGTTGATCGCCGAGGGCGTGCCCTTCACCGACGAGGCCGGCGGCCCGCTCGGCCTGCACCTGACGCGTGAAGGCGGCCATGGCGTGCGCCGCATCGCGCACGCCGCCGACGCCACCGGCAAGGCGATCCACGAGGCGCTGCTCGCGCGCGCCAAGGCGCACCCGAACATCACGCTGCGCGACCGCGTGATGGCGGTCGATGTCGTCACCTCGCACCGCCTCGGCCGGGACGAGCCGCCGCGCTGCTACGGCGTCTACGCGCTCGACATCGCGAGCGGCCATGTCGAGACCCTGCCCGCCTCGGCGGTGGTGCTCGCCACCGGCGGCGTCGGCAAGGTCTACCGCTATACGACCAACCCCGACACCGCGACCGGCGACGGCATCGCGATGGCCTGGCGCGCCGGCTGCCGGGTCGCGAACATGGAGTTCATCCAGTTCCACCCGACCTGCCTCTACCACCCGCAGGAGCGCAGCTTCCTGATCACCGAGGCGCTGCGCGGCGAGGGCGCGGTGCTGCGACTGCCCGACGGCCCGCTCGGCGAGCCCACCGGCGGCACGCGCTTCATGCCGGCGCACGACCGGCGCGCCGAGCTCGCGCCGCGCGACATCGTCGCGCGGGCGATCGACTTCGAGATGAAGAAGCACGGCTACGACAACGTGCTGCTCGACGCGACGCATCTCGGCGAGGTCTTCCTGAAGGAGCACTTCCCCACCATCCACGCGCGCTGCCTGGCGCTCGGCATCGACATCGCGCGCGAGCCGATCCCGGTGGTGCCAGCGGCGCACTACACCTGCGGCGGCGTCGTCACCGACCTTGCCGGCTGCAGCGACGTGCACGGGCTCTACGCGATCGGCGAGACCGGCTACACCGGCCTGCATGGCGCCAACCGGCTGGCGAGCAACTCGCTGCTCGAATGCGTCGTGCTCGGCCGCAGCTGCGCGGCGCGCATCGCCGACACCCCGCCCGCCGCGACGCCGCCACCGCTGCCGGCCTGGGACGAGAGCCAGGTCGAGGACGCCGACGAGCAGGTCGTGATCTCCCACAACTGGGACGAACTGCGCCTCTTGATGTGGAACTACGTCGGCATCGTGCGCACGACGCGGCGGCTCGAGCGCGCGCTCAACCGCATCGAGATGCTGCGCGAGGAGATCGACGACTACTACGCGAACTTCCGCGTCACGCGCGATCTGCTCGAGCTGCGCAACCTCGTCGAGTGCGCCGAGCTGGTGGTGCGCTCAGGCCTGCGCCGGCGCGAGAGCCGCGGCCTGCACTACAGCCGCGACTTCCCCGAAGCGCTGCCGGTCACCTTCCCGACCGTGCTCGGCCGGCGCGCGCGCAGCGGCTGTCAGACCCGGCCGCCGGCCAAGGGCTTGTCCAGGCGCATCGAGTAGTCGACCGCGCGCACGTCCTTCGTCAGGCGGCCGACCGAGATGCGGTCGACGCCGGTGGCGGCGATCGCGCGCAGCTGCGACAGCTCGACCCCGCCCGACACCTCGAGCTGCGCGCGGCCGTCGGTGATCGCGACCGCCTCGCGCATGCGCGGCTCGTCGAAGTTGTCGAGCAGCACGCTCTTCGCGCCGGCGGCGAGCGCCTCGCGCAACTGGTCGAGCGTCTCGACCTCGATCTGGATATCCACCCCGGCCTCGAGCGCCGCCGCGTTCGCCAGCGCAGCCGTCACGCCGCCGGCGGCGGCGATGTGGTTCTCCTTGATCAGGATGCCGTGCCACAACGCGAGGCGCTGGTTGGCGCCGCCGCCCACGCGCACCGCGTACTTCTGGGCCTGGCGCAGGCCGGGCAGCGTCTTGCGGGTGTCGAGCACGACGCAGCCGCGCGGGTTCGGCGATGCGCCTTCGATCGCGCGCGCATGCGCGCGTGTGGTGGTCGCGGTACCCGACAGCAGCTGCAGGAAGTTGAGCGCCGGGCGCTCGGCCGAGAGCAGCGCGCGCGCATCGGCCTCGATCTCGCACACCACCGTGTCGGGCTGCATGTCGTCGCCCTCGGCATAGCGCCAGGTGACGCGCGCCTGCGGGTCGAGCGCGAGCACGCAGCCCTCGAACCAGGCCTGGCCGGCGAGCACCGCCGGCTCGCGCACCTTGACGCGTGCATGCACGCGCTGGCCGGCGGGCACCAGCTGGGCGGTCCAGTCGCCGCGGCCGATGTCCTCGGCCAGCGCGTCGCGGATGTTGCGCTCGCGCGCCTCGGCGAGGTCTTCGTTGTGATCGAACATGAACGGGGGTGGCTGGCGGTGTGATGCGGTCGCGCCTCAGGCGGCGCCGATGTTCGGCACGAAGCCGCCGGGCGCCTTCTTCACGCCGTCGGGGTGCTTCGCGACGAAGTCGAGCATGCGGTCGATGCAGCCCAGCGCGCGGCTGCGCGTCGGCTCGGGCACGTCGATCTCGCCCGCGCCCTGCTCGAGACAGGCGAGGACGCCGCGCAGGCCGTTCATCGCCATCCACGGACAGTGCGCGCAGCTCTTGCAGGTGGCGCTGTTGCCGGCGGTCGGTGCCTCGATCAGCGTCTTGCCCGGCGCCAGCTGGCGCATGCGGTGCAGGATGCCGTTGTCGGTGGCGACGATGTAGGTCTGCGCCTTGCCCTCGACCACGGCCTTCAACAGCTTCGTCGTCGAGCCGACCACGTCGGCCAGCGCGACGACGGACTTCGGCGACTCCGGGTGCACCAGCACCTGGGCGTCGGGGTATTGCTCGCGCAGCAACTCGAGCTCGATGCCCTTGAACTCGTCGTGCACGATGCAGGCGCCGTTCCACAGCAGCATGTCGGCGCCGGTCTCCTCCTGGATGTAGCGGCCCAGGTGACGGTCGGGCGCCCAGAGGATCTTCTGGCCCTGGCGCTTCAGGTGCTCGACGATCGGCAGCGCGCAGGCGCTGGTCACCATCCAGTCGGCACGCGCCTTCACCGCGGCGCTGGTGTTGGCGTAGACGACGACCGTGCGGTCGGGATTCGCATCGCAGAAGGCGGCGAATTGCTCGGGCGGGCAGCCGAGGTCGAGCGAACAGGTCGCCTCCAGGTCGGGCATCAGCACCCGCTTGTCGGGCGAGAGGATCTTCGCCGTCTCGCCCATGAAGCGCACGCCAGCGACGACCAGCGTGCGCGCCGCATGGTCGCGCCCGAAGCGCGCCATCTCGAGCGAATCGGCGACGCAGCCGCCGGTGGCCAGGGCCAGGTCCTGCAGGTCGCCGTCGACGTAATAGTGGGCGACGAGCACCGCGTCGCGCGCCTTCAGCAGCCCGGCCAAGCGCTCCATCAGGCCGTCACGGTCCTGTGGCGCCACCGGGTCGGGCAGGCGTGCGCGGGCGTGCGACAGGCAGACGGTGCCCTCGCGGGTCGGCAGGTCGAACTCGACGATCGATTCGGTCATGGCAGCGGCGGCGGCAGACGGGAGGGTGTCCGGGCAGGATATGGGTGCCCGGCCCGGAAATGGTAGTCCAGCGGGGATGACGGCATCGCGCCAGGGGCGGCCTGGAGTACGCTGCACCGCCGCGCGCCCCGATCGGCGGGCAGCGGTCCGGCACGACGGCGCACACGACAAGAGGGAGACAGGCGATGAGCGACGGCAAGATCCTCGTGGCTCAGGGGGGCGGGCCGACCGCGGTCATCAACCAGTCGCTGGCCGGCGTCGTCCTGGAGGCGCGGCGCCACCGCGGGGTCGAGCGGGTCTACGGCGCGCGCCACGGCGTGCGCGGCATCGTCGACCGGGACTTCGTCGACCTGACGCAGGAGACCAGCCACAACCTCGAGCTGGTCGCGCAGACGCCCGGCTCGGCGCTCGGCTCGACGCGCGACAAGCCCGACCTCGCCTACTGCCGCGAGATCTTCCGCGTGCTGCGGGCGCACGGCATCGGCCACTTCTTCTACATCGGCGGCAACGACTCTTCCGACACGGTGCGCATCGTCAGCGAGGAGGCGCGTGCGGCGGGCTACCCGCTGCGCTGCGTGCACGTGCCGAAGACGATCGACAACGACCTCGTCGGCAGCGACCACACGCCGGGCTTCCCCTCGGCGGCGCGCTTCGTCGCCCAGGCCTTCGCCGGTGCCAACCTCGACAACGCGGCGCTGCCCGGCGTCTACCTGGCCGTGGTGATGGGGCGGCATGCGGGCTTCCTGACCGCGGCCTCGGCGCTCGGGCGCAAGTTCGACGACGACGGCCCGCACCTGATCTACCTGCCGGAGCGCGATTTCGAGATCGAGCGCTTCCTCGCCGACGTGAAGGCCGCCTACCAGCGCCACGGGCGCTGCGTGATCGCGGTGTCCGAAGGCATCCACGACGCGGCGGGCAAGCCGATCCTCTCGCAGCTGGCGGGCGAGCTCGAGCGCGACGCGCACGGCAACGTGCAGCTCTCGGGCAGCGGTGCGCTGGCCGACCTGCTGTGTGAGGAGATCAAGCAGCGCCTGGGCATCAAGCGGGTGCGCGGCGACACCTTCGGCTACCTGCAGCGCTCCTTCGTCGGCTGCGTCTCCGACGTCGACCAGCGCGAGGCACGCGAGGTCGGCGAGAAGGCGGTGCAGTACGCGTTCTGGGGCGATCGCGACGGCTCGGTCGCGATCCGCCGCAGCGGGCACTACGCGGTCGACTACGCGCTGCTGCCACTGCAGGAGGTGGCAGGCCGCACGCGCACGATGGAGGACGCCTTCATCGCGCCCGGCGGCACCGACGTCACCGACGCCTTCCGCCTCTACCTGCGCCCGCTGCTCGGCTCGGGCATGCCCGACGCCTTCCGGCTGCGGCCGGCGAAGGTGGCGGCGGTGCCGCTCGAGACCTGAAATCCCGGCCCCCGAGACGCATCCGCCCGGCACCGCTGCCGCGCGGCACGCGGAGCGCATGTCCGCGCGTGTCACCAGCCGTGGCATCGGCGCACGAGGCCGGTCGCGCATTCGCTTGTAGTTGCAATGATTGCAGCTACAATCAAATCATGCCCCGTTCAGACGAAACGACCCCGCCGGCGGCGCTGCCCCGCGGCTGCACCAATTTCAAGCTGCGCCAGCTGGCCCGGCGGGTCAGCCGCCACTACGACGCGGCGATGGCGGCGGCCGGGCTGAAGACCTCGCAGTACTCGCTGCTGACCCACATCGGGCGCCTGCAGCCGGTGCGCCCGGTCGATCTCGCGGCGCAGATGGCGCTCGAGCCTTCGACGCTCACGCGCAACCTGCAGCCGCTGATCGCGCAGGGCTGGGTGCTGCTCGGCGAGGGCGAGGACCGTCGCTCGCGCCTGATCTCGCTGACGCCCGAGGGCCGCGCCAAGCAGCGCGAGGCGCAGCAGACCTGGAAGGGCGCGCAGCTCGCGCTCAACGACCGCATCGGCCTCGACCGCGTGGCGCAGCTGCATGCGCTGGTCGAAGCCTGCCTGCCCCTGCTGGCCGGCGGCACAGAAGACGACCCCCACGACGAAACGGAGACGACGCCGTGACCTCCCCCGCTCTTCCCGGCGCCGCCCCCCGCAGCGCATTGCCCCCGATGGCCTGGGTGCTGCTGGCCGCCGCCGGCACCTTCGCGGTGACGATGGGCGCGCGCCAGTCGATGGGCCTGTTCCTCGGGCCGCTGAACACCTCGACCGGGCTCGGCCTGGCCAGCCTGAGCCTGGCCTTCGCCTTCGGCCAGCTCTGGTGGGGCCTGACGCAGCCGCTCGCCGGCATCGTCGCCGACCGCGTCGGCCCGGGCCGGGTGCTGGTCGCCGGGGTCCTGCTGGTCGCGCTCGGCACCGCACTGATCCCGTACATGACGACGACCCTGGGCTTGATCCTCGCGATCGGCGTGCTCGCCGCCGGTGGCGCCGGCATGGCCGGGCCTTCGGTGCTGATGGCGGCGACGACCCGGCTGGTGCCCGTCGAGAAACGCGGCCTGGCCACCGGCGTCGTGAACGCCGGCGGCTCCTTCGGCCAGTTCGTGTTCGCCCCGATCGCGCAGGGCATCACCGCGGCGGCGGGCTGGGCCGTCTCGCTGCAGAGCCTCGCGGCGATCACGCTGCTCGCCCTGCCCGCCGCCTGGGTGCTGCGCGCCCGCCGACCGGCGGCGACGGCTGCCAGCCCGGCAACGGCGGCGGCCGCCCATCCGCCGCAACGCACCGGCGAGGCGGTGCGCACCGCGCTGTCGGACCGCAGCTTCCTGCTGCTCGGCGCCGGCTTCTTCGTCTGCGGTTTCCACGTCGCCTTCCTCGCCACCCATCTGCCCGGCGTGGTCGAGGCCTGCGGGCTGCCGCCGGCGGTGGGCGCCTGGTCGCTGGCGGTGATCGGACTGTTCAACATCGTCGGCAGCATCGCGATCGGCTGGGCGATCGGCTTCCGCGGCGGTCAATGGCGGATGAAGTCGATCCTGTCGCTGATCTACGCCCTGCGCGGCGTGGCGGTGCTGGTGTTCGTCCTCGCGCCGAAAACGACCACGGTGATGCTGGTGTTCGCCGCGGTGATGGGCCTGAGCTTCCTGTCGACCGTGCCGCCGACCGTCGGCCTGGTCGCGAAGTTCTTCGGCCCGACCCACATGGCGACGCTGTTCGGCCTGGTGATGGTCTCTCACCAGGTCGGCGGCTTCCTCGGCGCCTGGCTCGGCGGCAAGTCCTTCGAGCTGACCGGCAGCTACGACTGGGTCTGGTACGCCGACATCGTGCTCGCCTTCGGCGCCGCGCTGCTGCACCTGCCGATCCGCGAAAGCCGGCCGCAGCTGCTGCCGGCGACCGCCTGAGCGGAGCCGGCGCGGCGCCACCGAGGCGTCGCGCCGCCGCGCGGTGGCCGCGTCAGACGGTCGCGGCGAAGTCGCCGACGAGCGTCGCGAACGCCTCGGGCTGCTCCAGCACGCCGATGTGCGAGGCCTCGTCGATGACGACGACCCGCGCGCCGGGAATGCGCTCGCCCATCGCCTGCGACATCGCCGGCGGCGCGCCGACGTCGCGCGCCCCAGCGATGACCAGCGTCGGCGTCTTCACGCCGGCCAGCCGATCGAACCAGTCGACACCGCGCACCGCGTGGCAGGCCCCGACGTAGCCGGCCGGGTCGCAGCGCAGCACGGTGGCCCGCGCCTGGGCCACGACCTCGGGGTGGCTACCATGGAAGTCGGCGTGGAAGTAGCGGTCGAGCACCATGTCGACCACCGCGGGCAAGCCGCCCGCCTCGACCGCGGCGATGCGCGCGTCCCAGTTGCCCAGCGCCTCGCGCGGGTAGTGCGAGGTGCTGTTGGCGATCACGAGGCCGCGCAGCAGCTCCGGGTGGCGCACCGCGAGGCCCTGGCCGACCATGCCGCCCATCGACAGCCCGACCCAGAGCACCGGCCCGCGGCCCCACTCGCGCAGCAGGCGCGCCGCGTCGTCGACCAGCTCGTCCATCGTGTACGGGCCGGGTGGCACCGCCGAGGCGCCGTGCCCGCGGTGGTCGTAGCGCAGCACCGGGTGGCGCGCGCCTAGCGCCGACGCCAGTCCGTCCCACATTGCGAGGTCGAGGCCGAGCGCATGGCTCAGCACCACCGGCGTGCCCTCGGCCGCGCCCTGCAGCGCGACATGCAGCTGCGGCTGGCTGAAGGTGTGGTGGCTGACCACGCGCGTCGGCGGCACCAGCGGCGCCGGCGGTGGCGCCAGGCCTTCGGCCACCAGGATCTCGCCGGCGATCTTGATCGCCGTGTTGGCGGCCGGCACGCCGCAGTAGATCGCACCCTGAATCAGCGTCTCCTTGATCTGCTCGACCGTCACGCCGTCGCCGGCCTTCGCGGCGCGGATCGCGGCGCGGCAGTGCAGCTCGAACTCCTCCCAGCGCGCCAGGCCCATCGTCATGCCGAGCACGAGCAGGCGGCGCGTCGTGCGGTCGAGCCCCGGGCGGCCCCAGACGTCGTGCCAGGCGTAGCGCGTGATGAAGGCCTGGAAGTCGGCGTTGAAGGCGTTGGCACCGGCCGTCGAGCGCTCGACCCAGGCATCGCCGAGCACCCGGCGGCGGTTCTTCAGGCCGCGGTCGAAGTCGTCTTCGCGCGTGTCGGCGGAGGTGTGTTCGCTCATCGGGGATCCTTGGTGAAAAGAGGGTCGCGGTCGTCGCCGCCGGCAGCCTGCGCGCTGCGCTCTTGGCGCAGCGCCCGCAACCGCTGGCGCGCCAGCGCAGCCGCAGGCGCGGCGGCGAGGTCGAGGTCGAAGATCGCGTCGAGGCGTTCGCGGCCGGGCCGCGCGCCGGGCACGTCGCCAGCTGCCAGCGCGGCTTCGGCGACGGCGCGCAATGGCCGGCGAGACTGCACCGCCTGCTGCGACCAGCACTCGACAAGGCCGTGCGCGCCGGCCTTGCCGATCGTCTCGGCCAGTGCGACGGCCAGTGCCTCGGCGTGCACGAGACCTCCCAGGCGTTCGATGTTCTCGCGCATGCGGCCGGCGTCGACCTCGAGGCCGGCTGCGACCTCGCGCATCGCGCGCACCGCGCCGTGCGTGCTGATGCACAGGCCCGCCCACTCGGCCAGCTCGGCCTGCCAGTTGCCGAGACCGCGTTCCTGCTCCTGCGGCATCGCCGCGAGCAGGCCGGCGACCCGCTGCGGCGCCCGCTGCGCCGCCGCCAGTGCGACCATGGCGCCGACCGGGTTCCGCTTGTGCGGCATCGCCGAGGAGCCGCCGCGGCCCGGGCCCGCCGGCTCGGCCAGCTCGCCGATCTCGCCTTGCGACATCAGCGACAGGTCGCGCGCCACCTTGCCGAGCGAGCCGCAGAGCAGGCCGAGCTCACAGCCGAGCCCGACCCACTCGTCGCGCTGGGTGTGCCAGGTACCGACCGGCACGCGCAGCGCGAGCGCCCCGGCCATACGGCGCGCCACCGCAGCACCGGCCGGGCCCATGACGCCGAGGGTGCCCACCGCGCCGCCGAGCTGCAGCTGCAGCGCCTGCCGGGCCGCCGCGCGCAGCCGGGTGCGGGCGCGCGCCAGCGGCTCGACCCAGGCCAGCAACTTGAACCCGAGGCTCGTGACGAGCGCCGGCTGCATCAGTGTGCGCGCCAGCACCGGGGTTGCCACATGGTGTTCGGCGACGTCAAGCAACGACTCGACCAGCACGTCGAGGTCGGCCTCGATCAGGGCCAGCGCCCGCCGCGTGACGAGCACCAGGCCGGTGTCGATCACGTCCTGACTGGTGCTGCCGAAGTGCACGTGCCTTGCCGCCTCGGCATCGAACAGCGCGACCGTCTCGATCAGCCGCTTGACGAGCGGGATCGCGAGGCTGCCTGCGCGGCCGCTGGCGGCGATCAGCGCCGGCACGTCGTAGAGGTCGGCCTTGCAGACGCCCGCGATCGCGACCGCAGCGCCCGCCGGGATCAGCCCCTCGGCCGCCTGCGCGCGGGCGAGCGCGGCCTCGAAGTCCATCATCCCCTGCACGATCGAGCGCTCGCCGAAGACCTCGAGGATCTCGGGCGTCGACAGGAAGGCTTCGAAGGCGAGCGCGGACATGGGCGGCGGGTCGGGTGCGGCCCCGGATGCTAGTGCAGCGCGACCGAAGCAGCGTGCGCTCTGCGCCGTCGGGCGCGGGCAGAGCGGCTAGGGCGCGAGCGCGGCCTCGGTGCCGGAGGTGCCGGCCTCGAGATGCGAGACCAGCACCTTGTCGACCCGCTTGCCGTCGAGGTCGACGACCTCGAAGCGCCAGCCGTTCCACTCGACGCTGTCCGAGGTGCGCGGCAGGCGGCCGAGCAGCAGCATGATCATCCCGGCCAGCGTGTTGTAGCGCCCGCGGTCCTCCTCGGGCAGCTCCTTCAAGGCCAGCCGGTCCTTCAGCTCGGGCACCGGGATCAGCCCGTCGAGCAGCCAGGTGCCATCGTCGCGCTGCACCGCCCAGGCGTCCTCGCCGGACGGCGGCGTGAACTCGCCGGTGATCGCCTCCAGCACGTCGCGCACGGTGATCACACCCTGCACCTCGCCGTACTCGTCGACGACGAAGACGAGCTGCGCGCTCGAGGCGCGGAAGTGCTCAAGCAGTTCCATGCCCGACAAGGTTTCGGGCACGAAGACCGGCGGCTGCAAATGCTCGGTGAGCGAGAGCGGGTCGCCGCGCAGCACCTGCTGCAGCAGGCTCTGCGCCGAGACGATGCCGAGCACGTCGTCGAGCCCGCCGCGACACACCGGGTAGCGCGAGTGCTGACCCTCGTTGACCACGCGCAGCACCTCTTCGGGCGGGTCGTCGGCGTCGAGCCAGGTGACCTCGGCGCGGGGCACCATCATCGAGCCGACCTGACGGTCGTCGAGGCGGAACACGTTGCGCACCATCTGGTGTTCGTGCGCCTCGATGATGCCGGCGTCGAGGCCTTCCTCGAGCTGGGCGGCGATCTCCTCCTCGGTCACGCTGCGCACCCGCGCGTCGCGGATGCCGAGCAGGCGCAGCGTCGCGCCGGTGCACAGCATCAGCAGCGCGACGAAGGGCCGGGTCGCGACCGACAGCCACTCCATCGGCGTCGCGACCAGGCGCGAGACCAGCTCCGGGAACATCTGGCCGATGCGCTTGGGCACCAACTCGCCGAAGATGATCGTGACGAAGGTGATCGTGATGACGACCGCTGCGGTGGCCGTCACCGCCGCCGCCCCTTCCGACATGCCGAAGACCTCGCCCAGCCAGCCCGACAGCGGCTCGGCGAAGGCGTTCTCGCCGACGATGCCGTTGAGCACGCCGATCGACGTGATGCCGATCTGCACCGTCGACAGGAACTTGGTCGGGTTCTCGTGCAGGTCGAGGGCCGACTGGGCACCGGCCTCGCCCGCTTCGATCGCCACCTGCAGGCGTGCCTTGCGGGCCGCCGTCAACGCCATCTCGGACATGGCGAACACGCCGTTGAGCAGGATCAGGCCGATCAGTAGGGCAACTTCCATCGGGGGCGGCCGGTCTTCGGGGGCGCCGGCGCGCGACAGGCTGGGCTGGCAAGGGTAGCAGAATGGGTGCCATGGACCTCCTGATCGGTGACGTGCAGGGCTGCTGCGGGGCCCTCGACCGGCTGCTCGACGAGGCCGGCTTCTCGCCGTCGCGCGATCGGATCTGGCTGCTCGGCGACCTGGTCAACCGCGGCCCGCAGTCGCTGCGCACGCTGCGCCGCCTGCGCGCGCTCGGCGACGCGGCGCGCTGCGTGCTCGGCAACCACGACCTGCACCTGCTTGCGGTCGCCGCCGGCGGGCGACGCGTGCACCGCCAGGACACGATCGACGAGGTGCTCGCGGCGTCCGACCGCGAGGCGCTGCTCGACTGGCTGCGGCACCAACGCATGGCGCGCCAGGTGCACGGCTGGTTGCTGGTGCATGCCGGCGTCGTCCCGCAATGGGACCTGGCCTTGACCCTGGACCTGGCCGCCGAGGTCGAAGACATGCTGCGCAGCGAAGCGCTGAACGGTTTCCTGCAGATCATGTACGGCGACGAGCCGCTGCGCTGGGACCCGTCGCTCGAAGGTGCGCGCCGCCTGCGCTTCGTGATCAACGTGCTGACGCGGGTGCGCTTCGTCGGGCGCGACGACGGCGCGCTCGACCTCAACACGAAGGAAGGCGCGCAGGGCGCCCCCGAGGGCCTCGTGCCCTGGTTCGACGCCCCGGGGCGACGCACCGCCGGGGTCTCGGTCGCCTTCGGGCACTGGTCGACGCTGGGCCTGCTGCAGCGCCCGGACCTGCTGGCGCTGGACACCGGCTGCGTCTGGGGCGGGCGACTCAGCGCGGCGCGGCTGGCCGCCGATGGCACGGTCGAGATCCTGCAGGTGCCCTGCCTGCAGGCGCAGGCACCGGGCGGCGTGGCCTGACGCACCGCGACGGGGCCCGTGCCCGGCGCTGCTGCCCCACGGCGCGCAGGGCGGCAGGCGCCGGACGCCTCGGGTGGCGCCGACAGCTCCTAGAATCGCCGCGCGGGAAGCGTGGCCGAGCGGTTGAAGGCACCGGTCTTGAAAACCGGCGACGGGGCGACCCGTTCGTGAGTTCGAATCTCACCGCTTCCGCCAGACAAGGCTGCCACGCCCGTCCGACTTGTACGGCGCATCGCGCTGCACTAAGGTTGGCCGTTGTCCATCATCTCTGCCAGTGCATGTACGCCCCATACGGCCACCGTCGGACATGAGCCCGCTGATCGTTCGCCGCGAAGGCGCGGTCGAACATTGGTCTCTGGCCCAACCGGACCTGGACAGGCTGAGCGACGAAGCGACCGATGCCCTGGTGGCGTCCTGTGTGCGCGTCGCCGGCGAAGCCTCGGTGCGGGCCGTCGTGCTCTGCGGCCCGCGCAGCGCGGAGATCGGGCATGACGCCACGAGCGGGTGGAAGGCCAGCCGCGACTGCCCGCACCAGGCGACCGCCAGGGCGCCCGCCCCGGCGCTCGACGTCCCGTTCGTGGCATTGCTCGACCGGCTCGATACCCTGCCTCAGCTGGTCGTCGCCTCGGTCGATGCCGGCGCCTGTGGCCCCCTCGTCGCGATGATGAGTTGCGCCGACGCCTGCATCAGCGCGCAGGGCGCCCTGTTCCAGCCGCCGCAGGCGGCCGGGCCGGCCCTGATGCGCATCGAGACCCTGGTTTCGCGCCGCATCGGTGCGCGGATGACCCGGGCCTGGCTGGCGGGGCGCCGCACCTGGACGGCCGAACTGGCCTTCGAGGCCGGGCTGGTGCACGAGGTCGTCGCGCCCGAGGCGCTGGACAGCGCGGTGCAGCAGACGCTCGAAGCCCACCAGCGCGCGGGACCGAAGGCGGTCGCGCGCACCAAGGCACTGCGGCGTCGCATCGCCGGCGGCCTGCACGTCTCGCTGCGGCCGCGCGAGCCGATCCACCATCACCCGCCGGCAGCGTCCCCGGCCCCGGCCGTCGAGATGGCCGATGCGGGCGGGGAACGGCGCGGCCGGCAGGTACCGGCCACCGAGCGACGCCGCTGAGGGCGACACACGCCACCGAAGGGGTCGCGGCGCGGGCGGCGCCCGGCCACCGGCCACCGGCACGCCGACCGACAAGCGGCAACCTCAAGCGACGCAGGTGCGGTTCTTGCCCGTCCGCTTGGCTTCGTAGAGGGCTTCGTCGGCGCGCTCGAGCGCCTGCTCGAGCCGCTCGCCTTCGCGGTGCAGGGTCATGCCGGCCGAGAAGGTCACGAAGACCGGGTTGCTCTCGTGCATGAACAAGGCCTGCGTCATCGCGCGCTGCATGCGCGAGAGCACCTGCTGCGCCTCTTCGACCGGGGTCGACGGCAGCATCACGACGAACTCCTCGCCGCCATAGCGGGCGACCGTGTCGCTCGGCCTCAGTTGCTGGCTGACGCGTGCGGCGAGCGACTTCAGGGCCTCGTCGCCGGCGCCGTGACCGAGGCTGTCGTTCAGGCGCTTGAAGTCGTCCACATCGAGCAGCGCCAGCACGAGCGGGCCGCTGCCGCGATCGGCGCGGGAGCACTCGGTCTCGAAGGCGCGCAGCAGGCCGCGCCGGTTGGCGATCTGCGTCAGCTGGTCGGTCGAGACCTCGTCGGACAGGCGACGCAACTCGCTTTCCAGCGTCTGCACCCGGTCGGACAGCTCGGTGGCGCGGGCATGCTCGTCCTGCAGACGCTGCTGGGCGGCGCTCACCAGGCCCTGCACGGTGCGGCTCTCGGCCACCATCTCGCGCACCGCACCGGCGAGGCCTTCGAGCGAGTCGGCGCGCTCGATCACGTCGGCGTAGCGCCCGACGCTCTCGTGGAAGCGGCCGGTCTGCTGGCCGAGCTCGCCGACCTCCTGCAGCATCTGGTGGATCATCGACTTCAGCGCGTCGCGCGCCTGCGCGCGCTCGACGCGCAGCTCGCGCTGGCGCACCCGCGTGTGGTGCAGCAGCGCACCGGCCGAGCGGATCGCGCGCACGCTCGGCTGGCCGGCGATCTGGTCGCGCATCGCCTCGCACTGCCCGCGCGCCCAGCTGTCGTCCTCGGCCACGTCGGCCAGGCCGTCGGCGAGGTCGCGGCACAGGTCGTGGCTGTGGCGCAGCAGTTGCTCGCGCCGGCGCAGCAGGCGTTCGGCCTCCTCGGCCTGGCTGCGGGCCAGGGCCACCAGCTCGGCCCGGATGTCGCCTTCGGCGAGTTGCGCCAGGACACCGTCGAGCCCGGCGGCAAGGCCGGCACTGGACGCGTCTTCGGCAGGCAGGGCACGGGCGAGCGCACCGCCGAGGCAGCCGGCGATCTCGCGCAGCGGGCGGTCGCCGTCGCTGCCGGCATCCGCCGTGGCGCCGCGGGCTGCGACCTCGGTCATCGCGGCAGTGGCCACGGCTTCGGTCGGCTGGCCTGCCGCGTCGTTCGCGGCGGGCGTCGGCTGGCCGGCGGCATCGCCTTCCCACCCGGCGAGCAGCTGGGTCAGCCGGCGCAGCAGGCGCGGCGCGTCGCCGCGGCTGCCATCGATCACCGTGTGCAGGCTCTCCTTCTTGCGCGCGAGCGTCCATTGGCGGTCATTGCGCTCGAGGCCGCGCACCAGGCGCTCGATCGTCGCGGCGAGCTGACGCGACTGCTCGCTTTCGGCTTCGGCTGCACGTTCGAGCAGGCGCTCAGCCTGCGGCCAGGCCCCGGCCACGAAGGCCTGCCGCAGCGCGCCACGCGCCGCCTCCTCGCGCACCGTCAGCGCGGCAAGGCGGTCGAGCAGCGCGGCGGCGCGCTCGGGCAGCACGGCGCGCGCCGGCTGCCCCAACTCGTCATCGTAGGCGCGGGCGTAGTTCTCGGGCGTCGGTTCGAGCTTGGCCAGCGCGAGGCGCCGGAAGGCGGCCTTCGCGACCTGGGCGGGCTGCAGCCCGGGCGTGCCCTGGGCGGTGCCCGCGGCGGAGCGGGTTTCCGCCGTCATCGCCGCCTCGCCAAGCGCATCTGGGGCGTCACGGCTTCCTCGACCGGGTCACCGCCGCTGCGCTCGACCGCGCGTCCGATCCACGGCGCCTTGCGTGCCATCACGGTCTGCTCGACCCAGTCCTCGACCTCCTGCGGCGGACGCGGGCGCGAGAACAGGAAGCCCTGCATCTGCGTGCAGCCGAGCCGGTGCAGCACGTCCATCTGGGCCAGCGTCTCGACGCCCTCGGCGATCACGCGGTGGCCCAGCGCCTTGGCGAGCGCGATGATCGCGTCGACGACGACGCGGCTCTCGGACTTCTGCCCGAGGTCGCGCACGAAGCCGCGGTCGATCTTCACCTCGCTGATCGGCAGCGTCGTCAGGTAGGCGAGCGACGAGTAGCCGGTGCCGAAGTCGTCGATCGAGATCTCGACGCCGATCTCGTTGAGCCGGCCGAGCGTCGGCATCACGCTCTGCAGTTCCTTCATCAGGCCGGTCTCGGTGATCTCGAGCTTGATGCTGTTGTGCGGCACGCCCGACGCGGTCGCCGCGTGATGGACATGCTCGACCAGGTCGCTGCGCTCGAAGAGCCGCGTCGGCATGTTGACCGCGATCGAGTCGGAGAAGCCGAACGACTGCTTCCAGAGGCGTGCCTGGCGCGCCGCCTCGCGCAGTGCCCAGATGCTGATCGGCACGATCAGCCCCGACTCCTCGGCCAGCGGGATGAAGTCGCCGGGCGCCACCAGCTGCTCGCCGCGGCGCCAGCGCATCAGCGCCTCGACGCCGACCATGCGGCCGGACCGCACGTCGACCTTCGGCTGGTAGTGCAGCACGAGCTCGCCGCGCTCCTCGGCCTTGTGCAGCGCGCTCTCGAGCTCCAACCGCTGCCGGCCCGGGCCGGCGAGCTGCGGCGCATAGACGGCGACCGCGTTGCGGCCCTGCGCCTTCACTGCGTACATCGCGACGTCGGAATTGCGCAGCAGGTCGGGCACCGAGTCGCCGTCGCGCGGGTACATCGCGATGCCGACGCTGGCGGTGACGAAGCACTCCTCGCCCGAGACGAGGATCGGCGTTTGCATCACCTCGACGATGCGTTGGGCGATGCGCTCGGCGTCGCGCTCGTCGGCCACCTCGGGCAGCAGCGCGACGAACTCGTCACCGCCAAGGCGGCCGACCGCCTCGAGGTTGCGGTGCTGGCGCCCGCCGACGGCCTCGACCGTGCCTTCGATCTCCTGGTCGGTGTGGCGCACGCAGCTGCGCAGGCGGCGCGCGACCTCCACCAGCAACTCGTCGCCGGCCGCATGGCCGAGGGTGTCGTTCACGTTCTTGAAGCGGTCGAGGTCGATCAGCAGCAGCGCCGCCTGGTGGCCCAGGCGCCGCGCCGCCTCGAGCGCGCGGTCGATGCGCGAGATCAGCTGGCGTCGGTTCGGCAGCCCGGTCAGGGTGTCGAAGTTGGCGAGCCGCAGGATCTCGTCCTCGTTCTCGCGCCGGTCGGTCACGTCCTGCACGATGCCGGTGTAGCCGACCAGCGAGCCGTGCTCGTTGAACTCCGGCTCGGCCTCGACATGCACGATGCGCCGCCCGCCGCCGCCGTGGATCGCGACGTCGGTCTTCAGCACCCGCCCGTTGTCGACCACGTCGCGCAGGCGCTGCAGGAAGACCTTGCGCTCGTCGCGCGACTGGATGCGGCGCGCCAGATCGGACAGCGTGACGCTGTCGCCAGCCGCGCGGCCGAACACCCGCAGCCCCTCGACCGAGACGACGAGGCCGCCGCCGGTGAGCCGCCAGTCGAAGCTGCCCATGCGCGCCAGGTCCTGCGCACGCGCGAGCTTGGCCTTCGAGCGTTCGAGCTCATGCAGCGTATGGGCACTGCGCAGCAGGTAGCGCAGGCGGCCGGCGAGCAGGCTCCACTGGTTCGACTTGACGAAGAAGTCGGTGGCGCCGGCCTCGTAGGCACGGGTGATCGAGGCGTCGTCGTCCAGACCGGTGAGCATCAGCACCGGCAGCGACTTGAAGCCGTGCTCCCCGCGCACCTTGCGGCAGGTCTCGAAGCCGTCGAGGCCGGGCATCATCGCGTCGAGCACCAGCACGTCGGGCACCATGCCGCCGAGCTTGGCGATCGCGTCCTCGCCGCTCGTCGACTCGGTGATCGAAAAGCCCTGCTCGCGCAGCGCGATCGAGGTCAGCAGCAGGTTCACCTCGTCGTCGTCGACGAGCAGGATCACCGGCTTCCCCTCGTCCGGGGACTCGTTCGACACTGGGGCCGTCATGAGGAACCGTTGCGCTGGCACTTCAGGTGGTCGGTCACCCGCCGGGCCTCTCCGACCAGCGCGTCCAGGCGTTCGGCCAGTCCTTCATGCGAGTTGCTCTTGACCATGTCCTCGATCCGCTCGCAATGGCCCGTCAGGCGCAGCGCGCCGATGTTGGCCGAGGAGGACTTGAGAGTATGCGCGACGTAGTGGACGCCGCCCATGTCACCCGCCGACCGCGCCTCCCCGAGCTTGGCGAGCAATCGGTCGGCCGAGGTCTCGAAGGCCGCGAAGACGCGCTCGAGCAGGCGCGCGGCGCCGCTCGGGTCGAGTTCGCGCAGGCGCGCCAAAGCCTGCTCGTCGAGCACGGGCTCCTCCCCCTGCGACCCATCAGGCCTGGACATGGGGGCATTGTGCCGTCGCCCGCAGGCCCTCGGCGCGGAGGAATCAGGCACTAATCCATGCCGCCGAGGCAAGCCGCGGCCTCCGGGCGGCCCCGGGCAGGCACCCAGGGCCTGCAAGTGCCCGCACTTAGTGCGACCTACTTGGCGCGACCGGCCCCCGAGCGCCCTGCCGACGCAGGCCGGAATCGGGGTCTGCGCGGGTGCCGCTCCTTAGAATCGCCGCCCATGAAACGCATGAGCGGAAGCCCGCGCCAGCGGTTCTTCGCCCTGCTCGTCGCGATCGCCGCCTCGGCACTGCTGATCGGGGTCTCGGCCTGGCTGGCCGGGATCGCTGCCGATCACCGCCCCTCCGGCACTCCCGCCGCCACCTGGCGCAGCGCCTTGCTGATGATCGTGATCATCGCGACCAGCCTGGTCACGGCCGGCCTGGCAGCGGCGCTCGGCGCGCTGTGGATGAGGCAGCGGCTCGAGGCAGCGCTGCGCGAGGCGCGAGGCGAGGGACAGGCACTTGCGGCGCTCATCGAGGCCTGGCACTGGCGCAGCGATCCCGAGCACCGGCTGCTGAGCTTCGTCGCGCCGCAGGGGTCGCAGGGCGCGGACGAGGCGGCCATCGCACCCACCGCGGGCGACACCCTGTGGGCCGGTCATGCCGCCCAGGCGGAAGCGGCCCCGGTGCTGCGCGCGGCCTTCGAAAGCCAGCGGCCCTTCGATGCGCTGCGCGTCGAGCACCGCGCCGCCGACGGCGCCGTGCACGCCTGGACGCTGCGAGGCCAGCCCCGCTTCGATGCCGAAGGCCGCTTTGCCGGCTACCTGGGAACGGCCAGCCTCGGCCTGCAGGAAGGCGCGGGGCAGCCCTCCCCCACGGCAGCGCTGGCGGCCGGTGCCGCGGCCTTCCGCGCCTCGCGCCCCGGCGGCTTCACAGAGGCGCCTCAGCCCGCGGCGCGGGCGCCGGCTTCAGGCGACGGCAATGGGCCCGGCAGTGGTGCCTCCCCATCCGCCCCTGCCACGCCCGCCCAGGCCGTCGGCGGGCGCGGCAACGCGCGCGACGGCGGCGCGGCGCAGCCGGCCGACCCCGGCGCCGACGTCGTGCTGTCCCCGGCCCCAGCTCCGGCCCCGACCTGGCTGCCGGCGCTGGCCCAGATGCTCGACCAGCTGCCCGCCGCCGCCTTCGCCGGCCTTGGCCAGGGCGCCGACTGGCAGCTGTCCTATGCCAACACGATCGCTCTCGAGCTGCTCGGCACGCCGGTCGGCGACCCGCCGCCGCTCAGCTGGCCCGAGCTGATCGACCGCCTGCCGACGACGGTGCAGACCGCCGTGCGCGGCCTGGTCGCCACGCAGAGCTCGAGCGAGCTGCAGATGACCGAGACCCAGGGCTGGACGCTCGGCCTGCAGTCGGTGGACGCCACGCCAGGCGTGCCACCGGTGCAGTGGCTGACGATGGCGGCCCCGGCCCAGGCCGCCGGCGGCCATTTCGACCCCGGTCTCAGCGACCAGGAGGCCTTCTCGTACACCGTCTCGCACGACCTGCGGGCGCCGATCCGCGTCGTCGAAGGTTTCACGCGCATCGTCAAGGAAGACTACGGCCGGGTGCTCGACCGCATCGGCGTCGACCATCTCGACCGGGTGCTCGGCGCGGCGGCGCGCATGAACAACATGATCGACGCGCTGCTCGACCTGTCGCGCCTGTCGACGCAGCCGCTGACGCGCCAGCCGGTGAACCTCTCGCAGCTCGCCGGCTACGTGCTCGACGAGCTCCGCCGCAGCGCCCCCGAGCGCCATGTCGAGGTGGTGGTGCAGCCGGGCATGCATGCCACCGGCGACCCGACGCTGCTGCGCATGGTGATCGAGAACCTGCTCGGCAACGCCTGGAAGTACAGCCAGCGCGCGCCCCAGGCGCGCATCGAGTTCGACCAGGGCGGCACCGACGACCGCCCCGTGTACTGCGTGCGCGACAACGGCGCCGGCTTCGACATGCGCTTCGCCGACCGGCTGTTCGGCATCTTCCAGCGCCTGCACAGCCCGAGCGACTTCGCCGGCACCGGCATCGGGCTGGCGTCGGTGCGGCGCATCCTGCGCCGCCACGGCGGCGAGATCTGGGCCGAGGGCGAAGTCGGCAAGGGCGCGCGCTTCTTCTTCACGCTGCGCAAATAGGCCCTGCCGGCGCGCAGGGCGTCTGCCGGATCAGGCCGTCGTCGAAGGCGGCTGCCACAGGCGCAGCACCTCGTCGGCCCCCGCCTTCGGCTGCTTCTCGCCCGGCGGGCGCAGCGGGGTGCCGAGCGCGATCCAGCCGACCAGGGTCTCGCCGGGCGCGCAAAACGCGGCCGCCAGGCGTGGCGAGCGCGCCTTCGCACCCGAGAGCATCTTGCCGGCGTAGCCGAGCAGGTGGGCCGCGTTGAGGAAGTTGGCGATCGCGCCGCCGACCGCCGCCCACTGCTCGTGCGCCGGCACCTGCGGATGGCCGAGGTCGATACGCGCCAGCACCGCGACCGTCACCGGGGCGTTCACCGCACGTTCACGGTCGATCTCGGCCGCCGCCTCGTCCTTGCCGGCGTCGCGCGCCGCCTCGGCGAACAGGCTGCCCAGGGCCTCGCGCGCCGGGCCGAGCACTGCCGCGAAGCGGAAGGGCACCAGCCGCGCATGGTCCGGCGCGCGCAGCGCGGCCTCGGTCATCCTGCGCAGCGCCGCGGCGTCGGGTCCGGGCTCGCCAAGCTGCCGAACGCCGAGCGAGTGGCGCCCGAGCAGCCGCGCCAGGGCGTCTTCCGCGGGCGCGGGCAGGGTCATGGCCGGGTCGAGCGCCGCGCGCCGTGTTCGTTCAGGTCGTCTTCGAGACCGTGATCGTCGGGAACTTCGTCGAGTAGTCCTTCGCCTGCTCGGCGATCTTGGCCGCGATGCGGCGCGCCATCGCCTTGTAGAGCCCGGCGATCTCGCCCTCGGGCTCGGCAACGACGCTCGGGCGGCCGGAATCGGCCTGCTCCCGGATCGACAGCGCCAGCGGCAGCGCACCGAGGTAGTCGACGCCGTACTCCGCGGCCATGCGCTTGCCGCCTTCGGCACCGAACACATGCTCGACGTGGCCGCAGTTGGAGCACACGTGGACCGCCATGTTCTCGACCACGCCGAGGATCGGCACGTGGACCTTCTCGAACATCTTCAGGCCCTTCTTCGCGTCGAGCAGCGCGATGTCCTGCGGCGTCGTGACGATGACGGCGCCGGTCAGCGGCACGCGCTGGCTGAGCGTCAGCGCGATGTCGCCGGTGCCCGGCGGCATGTCGACGATCAGGTAGTCGAGGTCGCGCCAGTCCGTCTGGCGCAGCAGCTGGTCGAGCGCCTGGGTGGCCATCGGCCCGCGCCAGATCATGGCCTGGTCGGGCTCGACCAGGAAACCGATCGACATCACCTGCACGCCGTGGTTGACCAGCGGCTGCATCGTCTTGCCGTCGAGGCTCTCCGGCTTGTCGGTCACGCCCATCATCGTCGGCTGGCTCGGGCCGTAGATGTCGGCGTCGAGCAGGCCGACCGCCGCGCCCTCGGCGACCAGCGCCAGCGCGAGGTTGACCGCGGTGGTGCTCTTGCCGACGCCGCCCTTGCCCGAGGCCACCGCGACCACGTTCTTCACGCCCGGCAGCAGCTGCACGCCACGCTGTACCTGGTGGGCGATGACGCGGCTGCGGGCCTGCACGCGCACCTCGCCGACGCCGGGCACAGCGGCCGCCGCGGCCTGCGCGGCTTGCTGCAGCGCGGGCAGCAGCGAGCGCGCCGGATAGCCGAGCTCGACCTCGAAGGAGACGTCCGCGCCGGTGATGCGCAGCTGCTTCACCTGCCGGGCGGAGACGATGTCGCGCCCGGTCGCCGGGTCGACCACGGTCTTCAGGGCCTCGAGCAGCCGGGCTTCGGTGACGGATTCGGTCATGGCCTGGGCGCGGCGGAGCGGCGATAGCTGTCGAAGGGGCAATCAGTCTAGCGAAGCACCCGAGCGCCGGCAGCGATACGGTCTCTGCCCGGCCGGCCGGCGCCCGCCACCACGGCGGGCCGGCGCGGACAGCCTGGGTGACGTATCGTGGCGTCGATGCCGAGTCCGCCGAGCGCGGGCCTGTCGGGGCGCATCATGGCGGCCCGCCAGAATGACGGTCCGCGCGGCATGCCCGCAGGACACAGCGCCATATCCAGGATGACCCCCAACCCGACGGAACCCCAGCCTCCCGAGGACCGCTTCGACGGACCGGAAGGCGGTGTGCCGTTGCCGATGGGGCACCGGTTGCAGGAATACGTCATCGAAGGGCTGATCGGCGAGGGCGGCTTCAGCATCGTCTACCTCGCCCGCGACACCCGGCTGCAGCGCCAGGTCGCTCTGAAGGAGTACATCCCGGCCAGTCTGGCCCGGCGCCGCACCGACCAGCTCGTCACCGCGCGCTCCGACCGCTACCGCGAGGTCTTCGACCGCGGCCTGCGCAGCTTCGTCAACGAGGCGCAGCTGCTCGCTTCCTTCGACCACCCGGCGCTGGTGCGCGTCTACCGCTTCTGGGAAGAGAACGGCACCGCCTACATGGCGATGCCCTACGTGCGCGCGCCGACGCTGAAGAGCTGGCTCCAGGCCCACCCGCGCCAGGCCGACGAGCGCTGGCTGCGCCACCTGATCGGTTCGCTGATAGATGCGCTCGACCTGATGCACGCGGGCTATTGCTACCACCGCGACATCGCGCCCGACAACATCCTGCTCGTCGACGACGGCGGCGCGCGCGGGCCGCGGCCGATGCTGCTCGACCTGGGCGCCGCCCGGCGCGTCGTCGGCGATCCGGCGCAGGCACTGACGGTGATCCTGAAGCCCGGCTATGCGCCGATCGAGCAGTACTCGCAGACCGGCGGCATGCGGCAGGGCCCGTGGACCGACGTCTACGGCCTCTGTGCCGTGGTCTACGCGGCGATCACCGGCACCGCGCCGATCCCGGCGGTGAGCCGCGTCATGCACGACGCGCTGCCGCCAGCGGCGCAGGCCGGCGCCGGGCGCTTCTCGCGCCGCTTCCTGGAGGCGGTCGACGTCGGCCTCGCGCTGCGCCCCGAGCAGCGCCCGCAGTCGATGGGCGAGTTCAAGGCGCTGCTCGGCGACGAGGACGATGCCGCCTACGCCGGCACGCTGCCGGCCTGGTCGATCCCGCGAGACGAGGCGCCGCCGACCGTGGTGCTCGACCCGAGGTCGCCGCCCGCCTGGCACGACCCGCCGGCGGCGCCGCACCCGGCGCCGATCCCGTTCGAGAAGGCGGTCGACGAGCGCGTGCTGCCCCCCGGCGCCCGGCAGCCCCACGCCCCGGCACGCCCCGCCGCGCCGCAACGCCCGCCGCCGCCCCGGCCCAGCCCGCCGCCGCAGCGCCCGGCCGCGCCGCGCCGCGCGGCCGGCGACGAGGAGCGCTTCGGCGTGGTGCCGGCGCGCATGCTGAAGCCCGCGCTCTGGGTCGCCGGCGGGGTGCTGGTCGTCGGCCTCATCTTCGTCGCCGGGCGCAGCCTCGTCGACCGCGACCCGCTGTCGAGGGCCGCCCGCGACCTGAGCGGCCAGGGCCCGGGCGGGACGCGCGGCAGCGGCCCGGCCAACGGCACCGGCACGGCGTCGACCGGGGCCACCCGCCCGGCGACCGCGGCGGCGCAGGGCCCGGGCCCCGCGTCGCCCGGCGCGGGCAGCCCGATCGCCGAGATGAGCGCCAACCCGGCGACGCTGCCGACGATCGACCCGGCGATGCCCACGGTGGCGGCGACCGCGCCGGTGGCCCCCGCGCCGCCGCCCAGTGCCCCGGCCGCGGTGCTGCGCGACGCGCTGCGCCTCGCGAACCCCGACCTGCTCGTCGTCGCCAGCCCCGAAAGGCCGTCGATCGTGATCGGCCGCGACCCGGTGCGCCTCCGCCTGCAGTCGGCGCAGACCGGCTACGTCTACCTGTACATGGCCGGCACCGACGGCCGCCTGTACCTGCTCTTCCCGAACCGCATCGAGAGCGACAACCGGATCGAGGCGGGCCAGGCGATCACGCTGCCGAAGGCGGGCTGGAACCTGGTCGCCGACGGCCCGCCCGGTCGCACCCACCTGCTGGCGCTGGTCACCGAGTCGCCGCGCGACATCAGCGGCATCCCGATGCGGACCGCGCGCGCGATCCCGGACGTCGAGCTGCGCACGGTCGAGCAGCTGTGGCGCCAGCGCGGCAGCAACCCGCTCGTCGGCGACGCGCGCTGCGAAAGCGCAGCCGCCTGCCGCGAGGGCTTCGGCGCAGCGCTGGTGCACATCGACGAAGTGGTCGGGCCGCCGCCACCGCCGCCGCGGCGCTGAAGCGCCCGCCGGCGCACGCCACCGCGGGCAGCCCGTCTCCGGGCCGCGGCCGCCCGGGCGCCGCCGATCGAGCGGCGAACAGCCGAACTGCCAGAATCGGCCCGCCTCCAACCCCCCTCTGCCCACCGCGCCCGACGGCGCCTCGACGCATGCCCTTGCACCGCCGGACCTTCACCGCCTTCGCGACCTCCCTCCTCTCGCTGCCTGCCTTCGCCGCCGGCCTGCGCCGGCTCGGCAGCCCGCTGCCCTTCGACTACGGCATCCTGAAGGACCGCGCGCGCCAGCTCGCGACACAGCCTCACCAGGTCTTCAAGGACGCCCTGCCGCCCGAGGTCGCCGCGCTCGACTGGGACCAGTACCAGGCCATCAAATTTCGCGCCGACCATGCGCTGTGGGCCGACGACAAGCTGCGCTTCCAGGCCCAGCTGTTCCACCTCGGCCTGTTCTTCAAGCGGCCGGTGCATGTCTTCGAGGTGGTCGACGGCAAGACCCAGGAGCTGGCCTACGACCCGGCGATGTTCGACTACGGCAGGAGCGGCCTCGACGGCGCGAAGCAGCGGCCGGACCTCGGCTTCGCGGGCTTTCGCCTCAGCTTCCACACCGCGCCGAAGACCGACATCGCGGCCTTCCTCGGCGCCAGCTACTTCCGCGCCGTCGGCGGCTCGCGGCAGTACGGGCTCTCGGCGCGGGGGCTGGCGATCGACACCGGCCTGAGCCGGGCCGAGGAGTTCCCGGACTTCACCCAGTTCTACCTCGAGCGCCCCGCGGCCGACTCGAACACGGTCATCGTCTACGCGCTGCTCGACTCGCCGAGCACCACCGGCGCCTACCGCTTCGCGATCACGCCGGGCGACACGCTGGTGATGGACGTCGAGGTCGCGCTCTACCCCCGCCAGCCGATCGAGCGCCTGGGCATCGCGCCGCTGACGAGCATGTACCAGACCGGCGAGAACGACCGCCGCCGCGCCAACGACTGGCGCCCCGAGCTGCACGACTCCGACGGCCTCGCGATGCTGCGCAGCAACGGCGAGTGGATCTGGCGGCCGCTCACCAACCCGGCGCAGCTGCGCTTCAACGCCTTCGCCGACGAGAACCCGCCCGGCTTCGGCCTGCTGCAGCGCGACCGCAACTTCGACAACTACCAGGACGACGGCGTCTTCTACGACCTGAGGCCTTCGCTCTGGGTGGAACCGAAGGGCAACTGGGGCAAGGGCGCGATCCACCTGATCGAGATCCCGACCGATGACGAGACCTTCGACAACATCGTCGCCTACTGGAACCCGGCCGAACCGGTGAAGCCGGGCGAGGAGCTGCTGCTCGGCTACCGCCTCTACTGGGGCCCGAAGCCGCCGATCGAGCCGACGCTGGCCCAGGTCGTGGCCACCCGCGTCGGGCTCGGCGGCGTCATCGGCCAGCCACGCCGCGAGTACTCGGTGCGCTTCGCGGTCGACTTCGCCGGCGGCGACCTCTCGCTGGTCGACGGCGACCTGAAGGTCGAGCCGGTGATCAGCGCCTCGCGCGGGCGCATCGCGATCCCCTCGGCGCGCCGCCTCGACGCGATCCGCGGCCGGCGCGCGATGTTCGACCTCGTGCCCGACGAGTCGACCGAGCCGATCACGCTGCGCCTGTACCTCTCGGCCGGCGGGCAGGCGCTGAGCGAGACCTGGCTCTACGAGTGGACGCCGCCGCCGTTGGCGGAGCGGCGGTTGTACTGATCCGGACCGCCGGTGCCGCGACGCCGGACCGCCCCGAGGATCGGGCAGGCCGGCGGCGTCATCCCGGCGCCTCGCCGCGCACGGCGTCGGCCAGCAGGTAGCGCGTCGCCGGGCCGCGGCCGGTCTGCGTCAGCAGGCCGCGCTCGGCGAGCGCGACCAGCTGCTTGGAGGCGGTCGCCAGGCCGATGCCGGACAGCTCTGCATAGCCGCTCTTGCTGACCGACCCGGCGCGAAGCAGATGCTGCAGCAGCTTCTCGCAGCGCGCGGCGTCGAACAGGTCGGCGGTGGCGCTGCGCCATTGCGCGCCGAGCGCTTCCTCGCGGCTCAGCTGTGAGGCAAACGTTTCCCGCAGCTGCTCGAATTCCGCCGCGAAGCGTCCGCCCAGGTCGTGGCTGTCGATCAGCGCGACGGCGGCTTCGCGCTCCTTCACCGAGATCTCGAGATAGAGCCGGGCGAGCGCCAGGTGGCTCGCGGCGCGGTCCTGCGGCGTCTGCGCCAGGGCCAGCGCGCCGCGATGGCGCTGCACCTCGGACATCTCGCGATAGTGGGCCGCGAGTTCACCCGGCAGCATGCGGTCGAAAAACGGCTCGTCGCGTACGCCCAGGATCTCGCGCTTGAGGTGGCGCGTGGCTTCGGCGGCACCCGAATCGACGTTGGCTGGCCGGACAACCAGAGCGGCTGCGGTATGTGCATCACCCGCCGCTTCGTCGGCCGGGTCTTCGCTCGCCAGGAAGCGCTTGTAGTGCGCCTCGGCCAGGTTGTAGTGAGCACGCCAGACGAACAGGCCCAATTCGGCGCGCTGGCTGACCTCGAGCCCGCGCTGGTAGTGCTCGATCGCGCGGTCGTACTTGCCCTGCCAGAAGCAGGATGTCCCCAGGTGCGCGTGGGTTGCGGCGATGATCTGCGGCTCGACGGGAAACCGCTGCGCCATCTCGAGCACTCGATGTGAATACTCGGTTGCCCGCGCGTAGTCTTTCGCGTCGCAGTAGATCAGGCTCAGGTTTCCGAAAGTCTTCAGGACGGCTTCCCGATCCCCCAGCCGCTCGTAGATGTGCAGTGCCCGATGCTTGTGCTCGAGCGCACGCAGCAGATCGCCGTTGCGCCGCCAATACTCGCCCCAGGTCTGCTCGAGCATCGCCAACGCGTCCAGCGCCTGAGGCAGATGGGTACGCAGGCCCTCGACGCGGTCGAGCACATCCTTGCAGCGTGGGTCCTTGCGGAGCGCATACAGCCACGCCAGCTTGATCAGCGTGCGGGCGTACTCTTCGAGCACTTCGTCGTCGACCGCGGCGGGAACATCGGAAACCCCCGCTCGAAGCAGAGCGTCAAAGCTCTCCTGGTAGCAGGCGAAGGCACGGTCCTCGTCGCGCGGCTCGTAGTACTTGCCCAGCGCACCATAGGCGACCCCGAGCATGAGCGACTCGTCGACTCCGGCGGCCTGCGCGATGGCTGCCTCGATCGCCCGGAGTTCGACCTGGTCGTCCCCACGAGCGCGCGCCAGCGAGGCCTGCGCCAGGAGCAGGCGACAGCGCTGCCGATGTTCGATCGGCAGGCCTGCAAACTGCCGCAGCAGCGCGTCAGTATCCGGATCGGCGGCCAGTTCGACGGGGAAGCGCGTCAGGCAGACGACGAACCCGGCCACATCCTGTGCCAACAACAGGTGCCAGATGGCCGTCGTCGCTTTGCGCTCCGACAAGGCCACCGCCGCCTGTCGCGCATGCCAGTCCCTGCGTGCCGGGCCTTCATCAAGCCCTCGCGAGACGTAGACCTCGTGCTGCAGCAGGCGCTGGTGTCGCAGCCGCTCCTCGGACGAAGAAGACACCGAGAGCAGCGCATCGGCGAGCGCTCGACGTCCCCGGTCGAGATAGCGGTAGACGGTGCTCGGCCCAACCCCCCAGAGACCACAAAGCTGCTCCGCCGGCGCCTCTTCGGGACGCGCCCGGTAGCGTTCGGGAAACGAGGGCACCGGCACGAAGCCGTGATGGCTCAGCAACGCCAGCAGCGGGCGCCAGTTCGTCGGCTCGAGCCAGGCCTGGCGGTCGATGTCCGCAAGGCCGAGGACTCCGTCTGGCCGCAGGCCCGCCAAAGTACCGCGGAGCAGAAGCTGCCAAGCGAGCGGCTGCGTCGGATCGTCACCGATGGCGTCACCCGCGACCCGCCGCAACGGCGGCAGCAGGCGACGCGCGAACCAGCGCGTCACGGCAGGCCGGCGGCGCAGCATCTCGGGCAGTGCACCGGCCTTCTGCGCGGCGAGCAGGCCGACGAGCAGCCCATCGGCCAGTGCCCGCAGCGGGGCGGCTTCGCCGGCCCGCTCGTCGGCGATCGACAGCCTAGGGATTGCCGTCGTCGGAGGTTCGGCCATGGCGGTTGCAATCGTCCAGGAATCGTCCAGCCCAGGTCGGACCGGTTCCGGATTGTGCGCAAACGGATGCGACACGGCGCCCTTGCCGAAGAAAGTGGGTCTTGACACCGCGGGCTCCGCGCTGCCGGATGTCGGCCCGGTCCATCACAAGAACGCCACCATGCCTCCGCCCAGCCTCCCGACACCCAAGCCGCCGACCCTCGTCTTCGAAACCCCGACGCCCGGCGTGCCGAAGCCCGTCGGTGTCACCTTCGCGGTCTACGCGCCTTTCGGCACCGACCCGGTCCTCAGCTGCTATCCGCTCGAGACGCCGCGGCCGGTCGCCCAGCACGAATTGGTGCGCAACCTGAAGCTGGTGGCCGCCACCGGCGTGCGCGTCTCGGCGCTGATCGACCTCTGCGACGACGACACCTACCTGGTTGAAATCCCGGCCGGGAAGCCGACCGGGATGCAGGTCACCTCCTGCTGGAAGCAGCAGATGAATGCCCACAACACGCTGGCCGGCTTCCTGCGCCGCACGCGGGACCAGAGCCAGGGCACGGCGCTCGTGCTCGCGCTGGAGGGCCACGGCGCGGGCTACCTGCCCGAGCTGGACCTGACCCAGTTGACGACGGAACGCCTGACCGACAACGGCGCGGTGGCGTGGGAGATCAGCAAAGACGGCGCGACGCCAATGCTGCCCACCGGCAACCCTTTGCTGCCCACCGGGAACCCCCTGCTGCCCACCGGCAACCCCCTGCTGCCCGTCAACCACCTCTGGATGTCGTCGCTGTCCCTGGCCAAGGCCCTGAGCGCCGGCCTCGGCGGCAGGAAGCTCGCCGCCCTCCACTTCAACAATTGCTTCAACCTCTCGGCCGAGCTGCTGCACACGGTGGCGCCGTACGCCGAGTACGCGGCCGGCTACCCGAACTACAACTTCTTCACCGCCGGCGCGGCCTACCCGGCGGTGTTCAACCAGCTGAAGAAGGCGGGCACTGCCACCACCCGGCAGATCGCGGCCTGGTTCGCCGAAGCCAACCGCTTCGCGCTCGCGCAGCGCAAGCACCACCCGACGGCCGGCGGGGTGGTGCAGCTCTCGCGCATGTCGCAGATCGCCACGCGCGTCGATGCCCTGGCCAAGGCCCTGATCACCTCGCTGACCACGGCCCCGGCGTCGCAGCGCCCGGAAGTCGTCGCGGCGATCCGCAACGCGATCCGCGCGGCGCGCCAGTTCGACACCGGCGCCGCCTCGTGGAAGCTCGAGACGCCCGACGAGCTGACCGACCTGCGCAGCTTCGCCGCACGGCTCACGAGCTTCGCCGTCAACCCCGGTGGTGTGCCGGCGGCGGCCGCGCAGCTTCACGGCGCACTCGCCGGCATCAAGGCCTACGGCGAGACCGACCAGCCCTGGCCGGCGCTCACGACTGAGCCGGGCGTGGTCTGGGACTTCTCGGGCCCCGACCTGGCGATGAACATCCTCTGCCCAGACCCGGAGCTGACCGGCTGGTGGGACTGGCGCTCGCCCTACTACCTGCAAGTGCCGCCCGACGCGGGCGCGGTGCAGCCCGAGGTGATCGACTTCCTGAAGGCGACTGCCTGGCGCGAATTCATCATCGAGTACCACCGCGACGCCCCGTTCCGGGGCCTGAGCCCGGCCGCGATCCCGACGTTCCCGGTGCTCGACCGCGAGCAGCCGCGGGAGCCGCACCCGAAGCCGCCGAACTGGGCGACGCAGTAAGCGTCCGTGGCTGCCCGGCCCGGCCGGGCGTGGGCCCCTCCGGCCCCTGCCGGCTTGACGGCCGCTGGGGCCTTTCGCTTCGCTCGTGCCCTGGGGCGGCACCCGGCAGCCCGGCCGCGGCGTCGATGCAAGCCTCGACGACAGCCCGCGCTGGTGAAGCTAGGGGGTCCCGGATCGTCCAGCGATCGTCTCGCGACCGGCGGCCATTCGGCCCGTGGCGGGCGTGGCGATGGGAACCGCGCGGCGCTGCAATGGCGCCGCCGCCGAGACGGCCGAGAACGACACCCACCCTCACCGCCCTCCCCACCGCGAGTCCGGACCATGAACTGGTTGCTCCTGCGCCCTGTGCGCCGCTTCGTCAGGCAGGCGGCGCTCGCCTCCCTGCTGCTGAACCTCGTGCTGATCACGCCCTCGCTGTACATGCTCGAGGTGTTCGACCGCGTCTTCACCAGCCGCAGCACCGAGACGCTGGCGATGCTCACCGGCTTCGCCGTGCTGGCGCTGCTGCTGGGCGCCTGCCTCGACCGGGCGCGCGCCGTGCTGCTGGCCCGGGCCGGGCGCATCGTCGACGAGGCGCTGTCGCCGCAGGCCCTGGCCGCGACCCTGGTCGACGCCGCCCGCGGCCGTGCCGGCGCCGACCGCCACAGCCTGCTCGACATCGGCCGCCTGCGCGCCTTCTGCGCCAGCCCGGCGCTGCACGCGCTGTTCGACGCGCCCTGGCTGCCGGTGTACCTGGCGGTCATCTATGCGCTGCACCCGCTGCTCGGCGTGGCGGCGACGACGGCGGCAGTGCTGCTGTTCGCGCTCGGCTTCGTGACCGAGCGCCGCACCCGCACGGTGACCGAGCGCAGCCTCGGCGCCGGCCGCGCCGCCTCGGCCCACACCGACGCGCTGCTGCGCAACGCCGAAGTGCTGCTCGGCATGGGCATGCTGGCCCCGGCGCTGCGCGGCTGGCGCCGCCTGTACGACGCCACGCTGGCGCAGCAGCAGGCGCTGGGCGACGCCAGCGCCGGCCTCGCCGCGCTGGGGCGCCTGCTGCGCCAGCTGGTGCAGGTGGCGATGCTCGGGCTTGGCGCGGGGCTCGTCGTCGGCGGCGACGCCTCGCCCGGCATCATGGTTGCGGCCACGGTGCTGATCGCCCGCGCGCTGCAGCCGGTGGAGTTGCTGATCTCGGGCTGGAAGTCGCTGGTCGAGGTGCGCGGCGCCTGGGCCCGGCTGCAGCAGCGCCAGGTCGAGGCGCCCGAGGCGCCGGCTGCCACGCTGCCGCCGGTGCGCGGCGAGGTCGCGCTGGAGCGCGTCGTCTACTTCGCCGACCGCGAGCGGCCGGCGCTGGTCAAGGGCGTGAGCCTGCAGCTGAAGGCCGGCGAATGCCTCGGCCTGATCGGCGCCAGCGGCTCGGGCAAGACCACGCTGCTGCGCCTGCTGCTCGGCCTGCGCCTGCCGAGCAGCGGCTGCGTGCGGCTCGACGGCATCGAGATCGGCGCCTGGCCACGCGAGCGGCTGGCCGGCTGCGTCGGCTACCTGCCGCAGGACGTGGAACTCTTCGCCGGCAGCGTCGCGCACAACATCGCGCGCCTGGCCGACGCGCCGGCCGACGCCGAGGCCGTGCTCGACGCCGCCCGCCGGGCCGGCGTGCACGAGATGATCGCCCGCCTGCCCAAGGCCTACGAGACCGAGATCGGCGAAGGCGGCTGCGCGCTCTCGGGTGGCCAGCGCCAGCGCATCGGCCTGGCGCGGGCGCTCTACGGCGCGCCGCGGCTGGTGGTGCTCGACGAGCCGAACGCCCACCTCGACGCCGAGGGCGAGAGCGCGCTGATGACGGCGATCGAGAGCCTGAAAGCGGCCGGCGCCACCGTCGTGCTGGTCTCGCACCGGCCTTCGCTGATGCGCCAGGCCGACCGCCTCGCGGTGCTGCGCGAAGGCGCGCTCGAGCTGCTCGGGCCGCGCGACCAGGTGCTGGCGCGCCTGGCGCAGCCGGCGCTGCAGGGCGTCGGGCCGGGCTCGCGGGCCAGCGCCGGCGACGGCGCGCGGACGACCATCCGCTCGGCGACATCGCCCCCTTCCGTCGCGTCGTCGACCGCAAGCGCCGACGCCGCGCACCGCGCCGACATCGGCAGCGCCGCCTCGGGCATCCCACCCGCCGCGCCCGTGGCCCGCCAGTCCCGGGAGGCCTGCGCATGAACGCCCTCGCCACCACGCCGGCCCTCGGCGCCACGGTGTCGCTCGCCTCGCTGCTCGAACAGGCCGCCCCGGCCAGCGAGCACGAGCGATCGCTCGGCGCGCAACGCCGTCGCATCTGGGCGCCGCTCGCGCTGTTCGCCGCCGCGATCGGCGCCTGGTGCGCCTGGGCCCCGCTGTCGGGCGCCGTGGTCGCCACCGGCCAGGTGCAGACCGAGTACGGCCGCAAGGTCGTGCAGCACCAGGAAGGCGGCATCGTGCGCGAGCTCTACGCACGCCAGGGGCAGGCGGTGCGGCGCGGCGAGCCGCTGCTGCTCGTCGCCGACGTGCGCAACGACGCCGCGCTCGACCTGCTGCGCAAGCAGGTCGACGCCGAGACGCTGCGCGCCGCGCGCGCCAACGCCGAGCTCACGCTGGCGCCCCAGGTCGACTGGCCAGCCGCCGCCGCCGCGGCCGCGCGCGAGACGCTGCACCGCGAGCGGCTGCTCTTCGAGGCCCGCCGCGCGACGCTCGCCGAGCAGCTCGCCGCGATGCAGGCCCAGCAACGCGATGCCGGCGCGCGCGCCGCCGCGCTGGCGGCGCAGCGCGCCTCGACCGATCGCTCGGCCCGGCTCGCGCGCGACGAGCTCGAACTGCACCGCCCGCTGGTCGACAGCGGCTACGTGATGAAGACGCGCCTGATCCCGCTCGAACGCAACGCCGCCGAGCTCACCGCCCGCACCGACGCCGCGAGCAGCCAGATCGCCGAGGCACGCATGCAGCAGAGCGCACTCGCGAACGCGATGGCCCAGCTGCGCGGCGCCTACCAGCAGCGCGCCGGCGACGAACTGAAAGAGGCCGGCGCCCGCCTGCGCGAGCTCGACGACCGGCTGCGCCCCTCGCAGGACCAGGTCGAGCGCCAGACCGTGCGCGCGCCGGTGGACGGCATCGTGATGGCGCTGCGCGTCTCGGCCCCCGGCACCGCGGTCGGCCCGCGCGAGCCCCTGCTGGAAGTGGTGCCGGCGCACGAGAACCTGGTCGTCGAGCTGCGCATCGACCCGCACGACATCGACCATGTGCGCGAAGGCGGCGCGGCCGAGGTGCGGCTGGCGGCCTTCAACGCGCGCACCACGCAGCTGCTGCCGGCGACGGTGCGCAGGGTCTCGGCCGACGCCGTGCTCGACACCGCGACGCAGCGCTCCTGGTACCTGGCCCAGGTCGAGGTGGACGCGGCCGAGCTCGCGCGCCACCCACAGCTGCGCCTGCAGACCGGCATGCCGGCCGAAGTCTTCGTCACGACGCCGGCGCGCAGCCTGCTCGACTACCTGCTGGAACCGCTCGGGCTCTTCGCGCAGCGGGCGCTGCGCGAACCCTAGGCCGGCGCAGCGGACACCGCGTGCCACGGCGCGCGTCGCATCCGGCACCGATCCACCGCCTTTCAAGATTTCGCCCGGCGCGACGGGCATGGCCAAGCCATGCCCGTCGCAGGAGGGGCGCCCCCTTCCCCGGCTCCGGCCGAGGACCTTTCGACCACCCTGCTCTGCGGAGACATCCATCATGGCCCTCATCAACGGCACCGCCCTCAGCGACAACGGCATCGCCGCCCCCGCCCTCGTCGGCACCGCCCTCGCCGACACCCTCAACGCGAACTGGTCGGCGGGCGACGACCAGATGAGCGGCGGTAACGGCAACGACACCTACTTCGTCAACTCGGTCGGCGACACCGTCATCGAGGGCGCCGGCGCCCTGAGCGGCATCGACACCGTCGTCTCGCGCCTGATCTCGACCACGCTCGGCTTCAACGTCGAGAACCTGACGCTCGACGGCGGCCTCTTCACCGTGGCTACCAACGGCACCGGCAACACGCTCGCCAACGTCATCACCGGCAACCAGCGCAACAACGTGCTGTCGGGCGGCGACGGCAACGACACGCTGCGCGGCGGGCTCGGCAACGACACGCTGAACGGCGACGCCGGCAACGACTACCTCGACGGCGGCACCGGCAACGACGTGCTGAACGGCGGCCTGGGCAACGACACGCTGGTCGGCGGCGTCGGCGCCGACGCGATGGCCGGCGGCCTGGGCAACGACACCTACTACGTCGACAACGTCGGCGACTCGATCAGCGAGGGGATCCTGTTCGGCGGGACCGACCAGGTGTACTCGTCGGTCAGCCGCACGCTCGAGGCCAACGTCGAGCACCTGACGCTGACCGGTGGCGCGACCTGGGGCACCGGCAACGCCAGCGCCAACACCCTTGTCGGCAACGGCCTGAACAACACGCTGTCCGGCCTCGCAGGCAACGACACGATCAGCGGCAACGCGGGCAACGACTGGCTGAGCGGCGGCGACGGCAACGACAGCGTGGCCGGCGGCAGCGGCAACGACACCGTGCTGGGCGGCGCCGGCAACGACGTGCTCGCCGGCAACGCCGGCGTCGACACGATGTCCGGCGGCCTCGGCAACGACACCTTCCGCTACGCCGATCGCGGCGTCGCCAACGCCGACGCGATCACCGACTTCAGCCACGCCGCCGACTCGATCGCCCTGATGAACGTGCTCGACAACGGGATCGACCACCCGGGCATCCCGGGTGCCAACAACGCGATCAGCCCGGGCATCCTGGGCCTCTCGTTCACGGGCGGCAACGTCGCCGGCAACGCGCTGGCGGGCGGCTGGTTCTTCAAGGGCGCCGGCTTCGACGGCAACGGGACGCAGCTGAGCGGCATCTTCCTGAACAGCTCGACAGGGCAGTTCTGGTACAACCCGACGACCAACGTGGCGGGCGACTCGCAGTTCCTCGGCAGCGTCAACCTGGCGGCCGTGGGCGCGATCGACGCCAGCGACTTCGTCTACGGCGGTTGAGGCCCTGCCGGCGCCCCGCCGCGGGGGCGCCGGCCCGCCGAACGGATGGACCCCATGACGACGAAACCCGACCCCGCGTTGCACCTGATCTCCACGGTCATCCATGACCTCAGGGATTCGCTGGAGCTGGTCCGCCTGCCGGCGCTCGACCTCGAGGACGTGAAGACCGTGATGAGAGACGACGGCGGGCGCGCCGTCGTGGGCGTCGGGGTGGCCTCCGGCCCCAACCGGCTGGAGGACGCGCTGATGGCGGCCCTGCGCGCCGCCACGGCACAGATCGAGCGGGACCCGCCGGACGACGGCACGCCGCCCTGAGCGCCGCCCGCGCCGCCCGCGGCGTCCGCGGCCCTGGGCCGCGCTCCTGGCGACCCTAGAATCGCCGGCTCCGCCTGCAGCCCACCGCCGCCATGCCGCGCCAGCTCTTCGTCACCACCGCGCTGCCCTACGCGAACGGGCCGTTCCACATCGGCCACGTGATGGAGTACATCCAGGCCGACATCTGGGTGCGCTTCCAGCGCATGCGCGGCCATACGGTGCACTTCGTCTGCGCCGACGACGCGCACGGCGCGCCGATCATGATCGCCGCCGAGAAGGCGGGCAAGACGCCGGAGCAGTTCGTGGCCGAGATCGCCGCCACGCGGCCGCCGACGCTGAACGGCTTCCACATCGGCTTCGACAACTGGCACTCGACCGACGGCCCCGAGAATCACGAACTCGCGCAGGACATCTACCGCGCGCTGCGCCGCGAGGGGCTCATCGCCGTGCGACCGATCGAGCAGTTCTTCGACCCGGTGAAGTCGATGTTCCTGCCCGACCGCTACATCAAGGGCGAGTGCCCGCGCTGCGGCGCGAAGGACCAGTACGGCGACGCCTGCGAGGTCTGCGGCGCCGTCTACGCGCCGACCGAGCTGAAGAACCCCTACTCGACGCTGTCGGGCGCGACGCCGGTGCTGAAGACGAGCGAGCACCACTTCTTCCAGCTGAGCTCGCCGCGCTGCCTCGAGTTCCTGCGCGAGTGGACGGCCAAGCCGGGCCGGCTGCAGCCCGAGGTGCTGAACAAGATCAGCGAATGGTTCCGCGTCGACGAGCACGGCCGCGGCGGCCTGGCCGACTGGGACATCAGCCGCGACGCGCCGTACTTCGGCATCCGCATCCCCGACACCGAGGACAAGTACTTCTACGTCTGGCTCGACGCGCCGGTGGGCTACCTCGCCTCGCTGAAGAACCTGTGCGACCGCAAGGGGATCGACTTCGAGCAACTGCTCGACCCGGCAGGCCCGACCGAGCAGTACCACTTCATCGGCAAGGACATCACCTACTTCCACACGCTGTTCTGGCCCGCGATGCTGCGCTTCAGCGGCCGCAAGCTGCCCGACAACATCTTCGTCCACGGCTTCGTCACCGTCACCGGCGAGAAGATGAGCAAGAGCCGCGGCACCGGCATCTCGCCCGTGCGCTACCTGGAGCTCGGCTTCGACCCGGAGTGGCTGCGCTACTACCTCGCCGCCAAGCTCAACGGCCGCGTCGAGGACGTCGACTTCAACCCCGACGACTTCGTCGCCCGCGTCAACGCCGACCTGGTCGGCAAGTACGTCAACATCGCCAGCCGCGCCGCCGGCTTCATCGCCAAGCGCTTCGACGGCCGGCTCGCGGCCGAGCTTGGCGCCGAGGGCCAGGCCCTGATCGACACGCTGCGCGCCGCCGGCGCGTCGATCGCGGACTGCTACGAGGCGCGCGACACCGCGCGCGCGCTGCGCGAGACGATGGCGCTGGCCGACCGCGTCAACGAGTACGTCGACCGCCACAAGCCCTGGGAGCTCGCCAAGCAGGCCGGGCAGGACGCCGCGCTGCAGCAGGCCTGCAGCGTCTGCATCGAGGCCTTCCGGCTGCTCACGATCTACCTGAAGCCGGTGCTGCCGGCGCTGGCCGCGAAGGTCGAAGCCTTCCTTCACATCGAGCCGCTCGCCTTCGACGACGCACAGCGCGCGCTCGGCGCGCACACGATCGGTAGCTACCAGCACCTGATGCAGCGCATCGACCCGAAGAAGCTCGACGCGCTGTTCGAGCCGCCGGTGATCGCCCTCGAGGAGGGCGCGGCCGGCGACGGCAGCGGCGAACCCGCGCCGCCGGGCGGCGAGGCGATCGCGCCCTCGATCGGCATCGAGGACTTCGCCAAGGTCGACCTGCGCCTGGCCGCGATCGTCGCCGCCGAGAAGGTCGAGGGCTCGACCAAGCTGCTCAAGCTGACGCTCGACGTCGGCGAAGGCCGCACGCGCACCGTCTTCAGCGGCATCCAGTCGGCCTATGCACCCGAGCAGCTGGCCGGCAAGCTGACGGTCGTGGTCGCCAACCTCGCGCCGCGCAAGATGAAGTTCGGGCTCAGCGAAGGCATGGTGCTGGCGGCCTCGCACGCCGACGAGAAGGCCCACCCCGGGCTCTACGTGCTCGAGCCCTGGCCGGGCGCGGTGCCGGGCTTGCGCGTGCGCTGACGCGCGCGGGCGGCCCTCGCGCCGCCCTCCCCCGGGACGGGTGCCGGACCGCCCCGCTTCCACAGGTGTTGGCGCCGGGCGCCCGTCGATAAGGTGCGCGACTTCGCCGCGGGACCGATGCGGTCCGCGGCGAAGCAACCAGCGCCTCGAGGGAGAGATCGACTTGACGAAGACATCAGCCATGCGCCACCGCGCACGCCTGGGCCTGTGCGGAACGGCCATGACCCTGCTCGCCGCCTGCGGCGGCGGCGGTGACGGCGGAAGCGGCGACAGCAACGGCAGCGACGACACCCGGTCCGTGAAGGGCGTGCTCGTCCAGCCGCAGGGCACGGCCGCCGCCAGCGCGGCGATCCTCGCCCGCCAGGGGCGCAGCCGCGAGCAGGCCGCCAGCGCCGCCTGCCCGGCGGTGCCCGATGGCTACGACCCGCTCGCCAGCCTGACGGTGAGCTTCCGCGACGCGGCCGACATCGAGGTCGCCTCGCTCACCACCGACGCCTGCGGCAACTTCGCCGGCGACGTCCCGTCGACCGCGACGACGGTCAAGGCCGCGCCGACCGGTGCCACGCCGATCGAGCAGCCGGTCTCGGGCTTCACCGGCGCCGCCCCGGCGCTCGCTTCGGCGATGCCGGCGACCGCCGACCTCGTGATCAGCGTGCTGCAGGACCTGGGCAGCGGCAAGGTCGCGCTGTCGGTCACCGACAGCCTGACCGGCAAGTCGGTGCTCGGCCTGGGCGGCACGAACTTCGCGTTCAAGACCGGCGCCAACCCGGTCGTGCCGACCGGCGTGGCCTACGGCGCGAGCACCGCGCAGTCGGCCAGCGTCGCGCTCGTGCTGGACGCCAGCGGCTCGATGAGCACCCGCGTCGGCACCACCGGCAAGACGCGCAACCAGCTCGCCGCGGCGTCGGCGCACGAGCTGCTGAACGGGCTGACGAGCGGTGCCGACGACGCCGGCGTGGTGGTCTTCGACAGCGACTCGGTGGTCATCAACGACGCCTCGCTGGCGAGCATGCGCTGGATCGATGCCGCGGGCGCATCGGTTGCGCCCTACACGTTCAGCGTGACCGGCATGACCAGCACGATCGCCCAGCTGCGCCCGATCGCCGACCTCTACAACGAGAACTCGGCGATCTATCGCAACGGCACCGACCCGGTCCACGCCGCCACGGGCAGCCTGCGCCTCGCCTGGTCGCCGTTCGGCGGCGCCACCGCCTACTACGACGGCACCTCGGACGGCCTCGCCCTGGTGGCCCAGGGCGGCAACGCGCGCAAGATCGTGGTGGCGATGACCGACGGCGAGAACAACTCGTCGCGCAAGTCGATCGACACCGTGATCGCCGAGGCGAAGACGGCCGGCATCCCGCTCTACACCGTCGCCTTCGGCGAGGCGCGCGAGGTCGACGAGGCGGGCATGCAGCGCATGGCCGCGGAGACCGGCGGCGAGTACAAGCGCGTCGAAGGCGCGGACGTGACCGGGCTCTTCCAGAGCATCCAGACCGGCATCCGCTTCCAGTACGTCGCCTCGTTCGCCAGTGCCTTCGGCTCGGCGACCGTGCTGACCAGCACCGTCAGCGCCGGCGGCAAGCAGGCGACGCGCGACCTGACGATCCGCTGACCGGCGTTCGCCCGACCGTCGCCCACCTCAGGGCGGCGGCCGGCGCGACCCGGACCTCGACACCGCGGGCTTCGGCCCGCGTTGTCGTTTTCCCGGCGCCCGCCGGGCCCCGGCGGCGCGCGCCCGGCGGCGCGGCGCACAATCCGGCCCGTGCTCCCTGCCCCGCTCCTGCCCGCCCGCCGCCGTGACGGTTCGCGGGCCTGGCTGCTCTCGCGGCGCCGCCGCTTCATCGCGCGCCTGCACCACTGCGGTCCTCCGCCCCTGCCCGCCGATCGCACCGACCGATCGCCCGCACGGGCCAACAGAGGAACCTGCAGATGCTCACCCACCGCTTCCGACCCCGCCTGGTCGACGCCCTCGCCGGCTACGACCGCCACCAGTTCTCGCGCGACCTCGGCGCCGGCCTGACGGTCGGCATCGTCGCGCTGCCCTTGGCGATGGCCTTCGCCATCGCCTCGGGCGTCAAGCCCGAGCAGGGCCTGATCACGGCGATCGTCGCCGGCCTCCTGATCTCCGCGCTCGGCGGCTCCAACGTGCAGGTCGGCGGCCCGGCGGGCGCCTTCATCGTGATCGTCTACGGCATCGTCGAGCAGTACGGCCTGACGAACCTGCTGATCTCGACGGCCCTGGCCGGCGTGCTGCTGTTCCTGCTCGGCCTGTTCAAGCTGGGCGCGCTCGTGCGCCACGTACCGGTGCCGATCATCCTCGGCTTCACGAACGGGATCGCGGTGCTGATCGCGCTTTCGCAGCTGAAGGACCTGTTCGGCATCGACGTCGGGCGCCAGCCGGCCGATGCCTTCAGTCAGCTGCACGCGCTGGCGGCGCGGCTGGAAGGCATCAACCTCCATGCGCTCGCGCTGGGCGGGGTCTGCTTCGTCGGCCTCGTGGCCTGGCCGCGGCTCTTCGGCAAGGACTCGAAGCTGCCGACGGCGCTGGCCGAGGGCCGCACGCTGCGCATCGCGGGCCGGGTGCCGGGGCCGATCGTCGCGCTGGTCACGTTGAGCCTGGCCAGCGCGTTGCTGCAACTGCCGGTCGAGACGATCGGCAGCCGGTTCGGCGGCATCCCGCAGAGCCTGCCCTCGTTCGAGCTGCCGCCGGTCAGCTGGACGAGCCTGCAACAGCTGCTGATCCCGACGCTGACGCTGGCGACGCTGGGCGCGATCGAATCGCTGCTGTGCGCGCGCGTGGCCGACAACCTCAGCACCGACCTGCCGCGCCACGACCCGAACCAGGAGCTGATGGCCCAGGGCGTGGCGAACTTCGTGGTGCCGTTCTTCGGCGGCATCCCTGCCACGGGCACGATCGCGCGCACGGTGACCAACATCCGCTCCGGCGCACGCACGCCGGTGGCGGGCATGGTGCATGCGCTCGCGCTGCTCGTGATCGTGCTGGTGGCCGCGCCGCTGGCCACCTACGTGCCGCTGGCGGTGCTGGCCGGCATCCTGCTGCACGTGGCCTGGAACATGGGCGAGTGGCACGAGTTCGCCCGCCTCCGGCGCTTCAGCCTGAGCTATCGCGTGATCCTCGTCGGCACCTTCGCGCTGACGGTGGTGTTCGACCTGATGGTCGCGTTCCAGATCGGCCTGGTGCTGGCCTGCGTGTTCTTCATCTACCGCATGGGGCAGCTCTTCCGCGCCGACCGGGCCGACGACATCGCCGCGCCGCCGGGCGTGCAGGTGCTGCGGCTCTACGGGGCACTGTTCTTCGGCGCCGTGACCAAGGTCGAGGCGGTTGCCGACCAGGTGCCGGCCGGCACGCACACGGTCGTGCTGGAGGCC
The DNA here is from genome assembly GCA_035911095.1 of Ideonella sp. Lineage (GTDB taxonomy): Bacteria > Pseudomonadota > Gammaproteobacteria > Burkholderiales > Burkholderiaceae_C > JAMHWF01. Next base: position 167,485 of record JAMHWF010000087.1, read on the forward strand.
GGGCGGCTGATCTCGATCGACACCTCGGGCATCGACGCGCTGCGCCAACTGCAGCGCGCGCTCGAGCAGCGCGGCGCGCGGCTGCGCCTGTGCGCGCTGAACGAGCAGCCGGCCTCGCTGATCGAGCGCTCGGGCCTGGCAGCACAGCTCGGCGCGGGCGGTATCGCGCCCGACCTGGCGACGGCGCTGAAGGTGGCTGCGGAAGCGGCACCATCCACCCCGGCCGGCACCGATGCCGATGGCGGCCCGAGGGTGGGCGGCACGGGTGGCCGCGCGGGCGGCGCTTCCGGCAACAGCAACGGCGGCGGTGCGAACGACGACGGCAGGGCCTCCCGATAATCGCGCCCGATGCAGGGCTTGCACCTCACCGCCGATCTCCGGGGCTGCGCGGACGACGCGCCGATGACCGACCCCGCGCGCCTGCGCGCGCTGTGCCTGCGCGAGGTCGAGCGCGCGGGGTTGCTGGCGGTCGGCGAGCTGTTCCATCGCTTCGACCCGCCGCCGGCCGCGCCGTCGGGCCCTTCCCCGGCGGCGGCCGGCGTCACCGGCGTCGTGCTGCTCGCCGAGTCGCACCTGGCGCTGCACACCTGGCCCGAGCTGGACGCGGTGACGCTCGACGTCTATGTCTGCAACGTCGGCGCAGACAACTCGGCGCGGGCGCAGGCCCTGCTCGAGGCCCTGGTCGCGGCGTTCGCACCGCGGCAAGCCAGCCGCCATCGCCTGCAGCGCGGCTGATATCACCCCCCGTCGCCGCCTGTCATCCTCTGCGGGGGCGAGTGGGGCGCGCGCATGGTCCGCGCTTCGTAGGTTGTGAGCCGAGCCCCGGTCGCTAAGGTGTTCGAGCCCTGGCGCCGGGCCCCATCGGCCTGCGCCAGGGACATCTACACCCAAGGGAGAAGCACATGAACATCACATCAGCGCGCCATCGCGCGCGCCTCGGCCTGAGCGCGATGACCGTGACCCTGCTGGCCGCCTGCTTCGGCGGCGGAGGCGACGGCAACGGCGACGGCAACGACGCCGACACCCAGGCCGTCAAGGGCGTGCTCGTACAGCCGCAAGGCACGGCGGCGGCGAGCGCATCGATCCTCGCCCGCCAGGGCCGCAGCCGCGAGCAGGCCGCCAGCGCCGCCTGCCCCGCGGTGCCCGACGGCTACGATCCGCTGGCGAACGTCACCGTCAGCTTCCGCGATGCCTCCGACGCCGAGGTCGCCACCCTCACCACCGACGCCTGCGGCAACTTCGCGGGCGACATCCCTTCCACCGCGACGACCGTCAAGGCCGCGCCGACCGGCACCACGCCGATCGAGCAGCCGGTCTCGGGCTTCACCGGCGCCGACCCGACGCTCGCCTCCGTGATGCCCGCGACGGCCGACCTCGTGATCAGCGTGCTGCAGGACCTGGGCGGCGGCAAGGTCGCGCTGTCGGTCACCGACAGCCTGACCGGCAAGGCCGCGCTCGGGCTCAGCGGTGCCAACTTCGCCTTCAGCACGGCGGGGGCCGCGGCCACGCCGACCGGCGTGGCCTACGGCGCGAGCACCGCCCAGTCGGCCAGCGTCGGGCTGGTGCTGGATTCCAGCGGCTCGATGGCCGCATTCGTGGGCACCACCGGCAAGACGCGCAACCAGCTCGCCGCCGCAGCGTCCCACGAACTCCTGAACGGGCTGACGAGCGGCGCCGACGACGCCGGCGTGGTCATCTTCGGGAACACGTCGACGGTCATCAACGACGCGTCGCTGGCGTTGCTGCCCTGGGTCGACGCGAACGGCGTCACCGCCCCCGCCTATACGTTCAGCACCACCGGCATCACCAGCACGATCTCGCAACTGCGCCCGATCGCCGACCTCTACGACTGGGAGTCCGCGATGTATCCGGGCGGCACGGACCCCGTCCATGCGGACACCGGGACCTTGCGCCTGGGCTACCGCCCGTTCGGCGGCAACACCGCCTACTACGACGGCACCTCGGACGGCCTCGCGCTGGTGGCCCTCGGTGCCAACACGCGCAAGATCGTCGTCGCCCTGACCGACGGCGAGAACAACTCGTCGCGCAAGACGATCGACACCGTGATCACCGAGGCGAAGACGGCCGGCATCCCGCTCTACACGGTCGCCTTCGGCGAGGCGAACGAGGTCGACGAGACGGGCATGCAGCGCATGGCCTCGGAGACCGGCGGCGAGTACAAGCGCGTCGAAGGCGCGGACGTGACCGGGCTCTTCCAGAGCATCCAGACCGGCATCCGCTTCCAGTACGTCGCCTCGTTCGCCAGCGCCTTCCCCGCTGCCACGGTGCTGACCAGCACCGTCAGCGCGGGTGGCAAGCAGGCCACGCGCGACCTGACGATCCGCTGAGTCCGCCACTGCCCGGGTGAGCGGGCTCGCCCGCTCAGCCGATGCCTTCCACCGCCGCCTCCCCGCGCTGCATCGCCTCCTCGAAGACCGAGTAGCCGGAGAGGTCGGCGTGCGCATAGCGGAGGCGGCCGCGTGCGCCGGCCAGTGCGGCGAGCGCCGCGCTGCTGCGCACGCCGGGCACCGGGATGCTCATCGCGTGGCCGTAGCGCATCAGGTCGATGCGCTCGAGCTTGGCCGGCAGGTCCGGGTGCACCGGCGCGAACTCGTCGAGCACGAGCTGGGCCCAGGGGCGCCAGTCGTCGTCGAGCAGGCGCGGGCGCTCGGCCTCGACGAGCGCGCGGTAGGCGGTGAGCACGGTCGGGCCGGGATGCGGCCGCGTGCTCTGGTGCATCGCGTCGACGTAGCCGAGGGCACGGCTGCCGTAGATCACGTTGTCCCAGGCGGGTGCGGCGCCGACGAGGCGGTCGAGCAGCGGCACGCCGAGGTGCAGGTTGGCGACCAGCCAGGGCGCATAGCGCAGCGCGGCCGCGGCCTCGTGCAGCGCCGGCGGTGCCGGGTCGACCAGACGCGCGGCAACGAAGAGCGGCAGCGCGAGCACGACCTGCGAGGCACGCCAGGCTTCGAGCCGGGCCGTGTGCTCGTCCCAGGCCAGCAACTCGACCTCGTGCCGCATCTCGCGCACGCCCAGCACGGTGCGGCCGGTGTGCAGGCGGTCGCGCAGCGGCGCGACCATGCGCTGCGCCAGCCAGGCGTTGCCCTCGGGCCAGGTGAGCACCGCGTCGGGTGGCTCGTCGGGGCGGCTGGCAGCCGCGTCCTCGCCCGGCGCGTGGAAGCCGTGGCGGCTCGCGAAGTAGTGCAGGCCGGCCCAGGCCGAGACCCTGTCGGCGCCGGCGCCGTAGTCGTCGCGGCAGCAGTAGTCGAGGAGCCAGCGCAGCCGCGCGTCGTCGAGCCCGCGCGCATCGAGCCAGCGCGCAAAGGTCGTGGCGTCGAGCGCCGCATGCAGCGGGGTCCAGGCCGCGCGCGCCGTCGGCACCGTGAACGGCGCGTCGCGCTGCGCCTCGGCGACCGCGCGCGAGAAGGCGCGGTACTGCGCGAGCGTCGTCGATCCGGGCGCGGCCGGGGGCAACAGGCCTTCGACCCAGCCGCCGTCGACGAACAGGCGCTCCTGCGGGCTGTGGCAGAGGTGACGCTCGTCGTAGACGGTGCGGCCATGCTCGCTGCGGGCAAGGCCGAGCGCTTCGAGCAGCGCGCTCACCTCGTGCGCCTGCGGGCCGGGCAGCGGCAGGTAGTGCGCGCCCAACGGGCAGCGCATGCCGGCCATCTCGTGGCCGCGACTGTTGCCGCCGGCCTCGTCCTCGAGTTCGAGCAGTTGCACGTCGTCGATGCCGCGCCGCGCCAGCGCGCGCGCCGCGGCAAGGCCGGAGACGCCGGCGCCGACGACCAGCACCCGGACGCGGCGCTGCAAGGCCGGCGGCGGCAGGCGGCCGGACTTGGCACCGAAGGCCTCGCGCAGCCGGTGCCCGCGCGCGACGGACGCGCCGACCCAGCCGCCCGGCAGACCTGCGGGCAGCGACCGCCCGGCGCCACGCCCCTCCGCATACGGCGACGCAGCCCTCGCCCCGGCGAGGGCCGTCCACCCGCCGGCGGCCCCGGCGGCGCCTGCTCCAGCCGCGGCGAGCAACGCGCGCCGCCTCAATCCCGCGCCCGGCCCCATTCGCTCTCGAAGGTGTGCACCAGCACCTGGTTCGACAGCCGGTTCGGCGCCGCGTCGACCCGCGCCATGTCGGGCGGGAAGCGGAACAGCGCCGGCAGCCCTGGCAGGTCGAGAAAGCGCAGCCCCGGCGGCAGCGCCTCCGGCAGGCGCCAGGGCCGATGCCCGGCGAGCACGAAGCCCCATTCGCCGAAGCTCGGCACATGCGCGTGGTACGGCGTCGTGGCCAGGCCGGCGGCCTCGATCGTCGCGACGACGGTCCAGAAGCTGCGCCGCGCGACCAGCGGCGAGGTGGTCTGCACGACCGCATAGCCGCTGGCCGAGAGGTGGGCGTCGAGCAGGCGGTAGAAGCTCGTCGTGTAGAGCTTGCCGAGCGAGAAGTTGGTCGGGTCGGGGAAGTCGACGACGATCACGTCGAACGGCGGCGCGCCGCTGTCGCGCGCCTCGAGCCAGGCGAAGGCGTCGGCGTGGACGATGTGCAACTTCGGGCTCTTCAGCGCGCCGCCGTTCAGCGCCGCGAGCAGCGGCTGCTCGCTGAACAAACGGGTCATGTGCGGGTCGAGCTCGACCAGGGTCACGCTGTCGACCGACGGGACCTTCAGCACCTCGCGCACCGCCATGCCGTCGCCGCCGCCGAGCACCAGCACCTGGCGCGGGGCACCGTGGGCGGCCATCGCCGGGTGCACCAGCGACTCGTGGTACCGGTACTCGTCGCGCGAGTGGAACTGCAGGTTGCCGTTGAGGAACAGCCGCACGCCGCCCGCGCCCGAGGTGACGACGACGCGCTGGTACGGGCTGGACTCGCGCACGATCACGCCGGCGCCGTAGAAACGGTCTTCGGCCCAGGTGGTGAGGCGGTCGGCGCCGAACATCCCCGCGCCGAGCACGCCGATCACCGCCGCGCAGGCGAGGGCGTAGCCACGACGGCCGCGCAGTTCGCCGCGGAAGAGCCACAGCGCCCAGGCCGCGACCGCGGCGTTGAGCAGGCCGAAGAAAAGCCCGGTGCGCACCAAGCCGAGGTGCGGCACCAGCAGCAGCGGAAAGGCCAGCGCCACCGCGAGCGCACCGAGGTAGTCGAAGGTCAGCACCTGCGAGACCAGGTCCTTCAGCGCATAGCGCTCGCGGAAGTGCGCCTTCAGGATGCGCATCACGAGCGGGATCTCGAGCCCGACCAGCATGCCCACCCCCAGCACGAGCCCGTAGAGCAGCACGCGGAACGGCGCGATCGCCCCCGCCGGCAGCAGGCTGTGCGCGATGAACAGCGCTGCCGGCATCAGCCCGCCGACCAGGCCCACCAACAGCTCGACGCGCAGGAACTGCGCGACCAGCTGGCGCTCGACGAAGCGCGACAGCCACGAGCCGATGCCCATCGCGAACAGGTAGCTGCCGATGATGGTCGAGAACTGCAGCACCGAGTCGCCGAGCAGGTAGCTCGCGAGCGCACCGGCCGCCAGCTCGTAGACCAGGCCGCAGGCCGCGACGACGAAGACCGAGGCGAGCAGGGCCAGCTCGGCCGGCGAGATGCGCGCGCCGCCACCGGCGCGCGGTGCCGCCGCCAGCGCGTCGCCCGGGGCGTCGCTCGACACGTCGGTCAGTGGATCGCCGCCGCGACGATGATCGCGATGCCCAGGCACATCGCGCCGACGACGATCGCCAGCGCGATGTTGCGCTTCTCGACGATCTCGGCCCAGAGGTCGTAGGGCGTCAGCTTGTCGACGACGATGAAGCTGATCCAGAAGACGGCGACGCCGATCAGCGCGTAGATCATCGAGCCGAAGAACACCGCGGGCCGCAGCCATTCGATACCGAGCATCCCGAACCCTCCTTGTCGAAGCCAGACGCGCCCGCGCCGATGCGGGCGCAGTGTCGCGCTATTTGTGGCCGCCGCCGGTCGAGAAGCCGCCGAAGGCCCCGCCGCCGGTTCGCGAAGACCCGCTCTGCAGGCATTGGCGGTACTCGGCGCTCGATTCGCCAAAGCTGGCGCGCAGCTCGTCGCAGTCGTCGCCGCTGCAGCGATCGGCCAGCATGACGAGGATGACCAGCACGAAGAAGATCACCACCACCCTCGACAGCCCGCTGCCGCTGCGCGCGAGCGGCGCGACGTCGCGCTGCAGCGCCGCGCGCGACTCGGGCGCGATGCCGAAGGCTTCGGCGATGCGCACGGCGTCGATCGTCTCGCCATGCGACCAGGTCACCTCGCTCGCCGTCTGCTCGCGCGAGAGGCGCTGGCGTGAGGCCGCGCCGGTGCCGTTGTAGTCGGTGACGCGCACGCGCTCGTCGCGCGCAAGGCGCCAGTAGAACTCGCCGAGCACGTAGGTCGACTTCGCGTTGTACGTGTACTGCTCGCGGAAGACCGCGCCCCGCCACTCGGCCTGCGTGCCGCTCACACGCGGCACGCCGGTGAGGGTGTGCACCCCGCTCCAGCCGTCCTCGGCGTCGACGAGGAAGGCGAAGCCGGCCGTACGGTGGTACAGCAGGTACTCGCGCCAGAAGCTCTGCTCGTCCTCGCCGCTGGCCGGCAGGTCGCAGCGCTCGAGGGTGCCGACCACCTGCCAGTCGAGCGGCGCGCCGCCGGCAATCGCCAGCCGCCCGGTGCTGCCGAGCGGGATCTGCGGGCCCAGGCCATCTGCGCCAGACGTGCTCTGCGCGTAGTGGCGCAGCTCGGCGCCGACGCCCTGCGAGACATCGACCACCGCCTTGCACTGCGGGCAGGTGATCGACTGGGTGGTCGAGAGCTTCGGCTCGAGCGCGGTGCCGCAGCTGGGGCAGCTGAGACCGCGCGCGGCGAGCGTCTTCTCGCTCGTCTCGCGCAGGCCGCTGAGCGCCAGCTCGGCCAGCGCGACCGAGCGGCCGACCGACCAGCCGACGCGCGCCGGGTCGCCGTAGTCGAGCGTCGCGACCTCGCCGCGCTCGTTGCGCAGGTCGGCGATGGTGAACTCGCCCTCGCCACGCGGGGCCGCCGGCAGCTCGCCCTCGGCGGCGAGCACGCGTGCGCGCACGACGGAGGCGACCTGCCAGCCCTGACCGGCGACGACGCGGCGCTCGCCGGGCACCAGGCTCGACGGCTGTGGTGCCTCGCCTTCCAGCGGCGCGTCGAAGGCGAAAACGTAGCGCCCGTTGTCCTCGCTCAGCCAGCCGGAGCGGCCGCTGCCCTCGTCGCCACCGCCACCGCCACCCCCACCGCCATCGAACAGCGCATGCCATTCATTCCACGTGCCCTCGGCATAGGCGTATTGCAGCCGGCCGACGAGCGTGAAGGCAACGCCCTGGTAGCGGCCGACCACGCCGAGCTGCAGTGGCGTGTGGTCGTCGAACAACTCGGCGCTCTGGCCGATGCGGCGCAGCGCCTCGCCGTCGCGCAGCAGCGTGCTGTGGCAGTAGCTGCAGACGGCGCTGGCGCTCGCCGCGGAGCGGAACTCGACCGGCGCGCCGCAGTTCGGGCAGGCCGCGCGCCAGGCGCGCTGCGGGGTCGGGGGCGGGCTGGCCACAGGGCCGTGTCGGGCGTGGCCGCGCCGGCTGCTACACCAGCTTCTTCAGCAGCTCCGCCTTCTTCGCGGCGAACTCGTCGTCGCTCAACAGGCCCTTGGCCTTCAGCTCGCCGAGCTTCTCAATCAGGCCGACCACTTCCTCGGGCTTGACGGTGGCCACCGGCGGGCTGGCCGCGGCACCGGCCGCGCCGGCCGCAGCTGCCGCACTGCCCGCCGCGCCCTGCCCCTGCAGGCCCTGGTTCAGTTGCTGCGCCATCACCTGGCCGAGCGCGACGCCGGCGCCCAGGCCCATCGCGTCGCCGACCACGCCGCCGCCCTGGGCCGCGCCCTCGGCGAACTTCGGGATCGCCTGCGCCGTCTGGTACTGCATGAAGCGGCCCATGTCCTGGCCGACCATGCCCATGCCGATCTTCTGGTCGAGGATCTTCTGCAGCTCCTCGGGCAGGCTCAGGTTCTGCACCGTGACGCTCTCGAGCTTGAGCCCGAGCTTCGCGAAGTCGGCCGCCGTCACCTCGCGCAGCTGCTGCGCGAACTCGACCTGGTTGGCCGCCAGGTCGAGGAAGGGCACGCCGCTGGCGGCCACCGCGTCGGAGATGTGCTGCAGCATCAGCGCGCGCAGCTGGCCGTCGAGCTCGTCGACGGTGTAGAGGTCGCGCGTGCCCGCGATCTCGGTGTGGAACAGCTTGGGGTCGGCGACGCGGTAGGCGTAGTTGCCGAAGGCGCGCAGGCGCACCGCGCCGAAGTCCTTGTCGCGGATCGTCACCGGCTGCGTCGTGCCCCAGCGGCGGTCGACCTGCTGGCGGGTCGAGAAGAAGTAGACGTCGCTCTTGAACGGCGACTGGAACAGCTTGTCCCAGTTGCGCAGGTAGGTCAGCACCGGCAGCGTCTGCGTCGTCAGCTTGAACAGGCCGGGGCCGAACTGGTCGGCGGCCTTGCCCTCGTTGACGAACAGGGCCTGCTGGCTCTCGCGCACCGTGAGCGAGGCGCCGTTCTGGATCTCGCGGTCGGCCATCGGGAAGCGCCAGGCGAGCACGCCGTCGCGCGGCTCGACCCACTCGATGATGTCGATGAACTGCTTCTTGACGAAATCCATCAGCGCCATGGCGAGTCCTTCAGCGGGGCCCCGGGGCGGGGCGGCGAAATCATAAGCGGGGTGGGGGCGGGCCGCCGGGGGCGGAGGCAGGGGCCGTGGCTAGCGATCGCGTGGTCGTGAAAGGCCTAACGCGGCGGCGATTTTTGCGAACAGGCCTGTCTCATGGCGGTGTTTTCTCGACCGCGCATCTGCGCCAGGTTCGCGAGCGCTTGAACGGTGTTCGGATGCTGTGCGCCCAGCGAGCGCAGGCAGCCTTCCGCACAGCCTTCCTGCAACCGCCGAGCGCCCGATAGGTCGCCCTGGCCACAGAGCGTACCCGCCAAATTGTTCATCGAGGTCAAGGTGTCTGGGTGCTCCTCGCCCAGCAACCGCTTCCTCGTCTCCAGCACCGCTTCATGCAACCGCCTCGCGCCAGGCAGGTCGCCCTGCGCCCTTAGCGTGCCCGCCAGGTTGTTCATCGAGGTCAAGGTGTCCGGGTGCTCCTCGCCTAGCAACCGCTTCCTCGCCTCCAGCACCGCTTCATGCAGATGTCTCGCGCCGGGCAAATCACCCTGGGCGTTGAGCGTGTTCGCCAGGCCGCCCATCGACTCCAAGGTGTCCGGGTGCTCCTCGCCCAACACCCGCTTCCTCACCTTCAACACCGATTCGTCCAGCCGCCTCGCGCTGGGCAACTCCGACTCGCCCTGGCACCAGAGCGTGCCCGCCAGATCGCTCATGGAGTGCAAGGTGTCCGGGTGTTCCTCGCCCAGCACTCGCTTCCTCGTCTCCAGCACCGCTTCCTGCAGCCGCCTCGCGCCGGGCAAATCACCCTGGGCGTTGAGCGTGTTCGCCAGGTTGCTCATCACAGTCAAGGTAAACGGGTGCTCCTCGCCTAGCATCCGCTTGCTCGCTTCCAGCACCGCTTCTTGCAACCGCCCCGCGCCGGGCAGTTCGCCCTGAGCCAACAATGTGGCCGCCAGGTTGTTCATATAGTTCAAGTTGCGCGGTTGCTCCTCGCCCAGCACTCTCTTCTCTGCCTCCAGCACCGCTTCCTGCAGCCGCCTCGCGCTGGGCAGATCACCCTGGGCGTTGAGCGTGTTCGCCAAGTTGCTCATCGAGGTCAAGGTTAACGGGTGCTCCTCGCCTAGCATCCGCTTGCTCGCCTCAAGCGCCGCTTCTTGCAGCCGCCCCGCGCCGTCCAGCTCGCCTTGGGCCAAGAACGTGGCAGCTAGGTTGCTCATGGAGGTCAAGGTGTCAGGGTGTTCCTGCCCGAGCAGGCTCCGCCGCGCCTTGACCTGCTGCTCAAAGGCAGATCGCGCCGACGCGTAAGCCCCGCGCTCAAGGTCAAAGCGAGCGACCCAACCCAACAGATCGGCGCTGACCGCGTCGGAGGGGGCGTCACCGAGCTCTCGGGAATGCGGCACCCAGAGCGCGAGATTGGGGTGCAGGCGGATGTCGGCCGCGTCGGCCATGCGACGGGCCAGTACCACGACCACCTGCGCTCGACGTCGTGACCAGGCCTCGCACCGTGGCTCGGCGAAGCGTAGGGCGCGTGACACCAGCGTGTGGACGGCCACCGCACCGTCACCGGTGTCGTCGGCAAGGCTTCTCGAGAGCAGGCGCGAGACGGCGAGGTCCACCTCGTCGCGCGCCTGATCCTCTTCGGCACCCAAGGCCTCGGCGACGCAGCCCACGAACAGCGCCGTCGGGATCGGCGCCACCGCCAGCACGGCGGCATAACGCAACAGCTCACGCGCCGGCTCGTCGAGCTGACGAATGCTCGCCAGGAAAGTCGCGGCGATCTGGCGCTGGTGCCCGTTCGGAAGCGCCTCGTCGAGGGCGGCGGCGAGCTCGAGCGCGTCGCGGTCGGGGTGCTGCAGGTTGGCAAGCACCTGGTCGAGGCCGCGGCGCCCGACCAGCGCCGCGGTGACGTCGACCGCCAGCGCGTGGTGACCCAGCAGCGCGCAGATCTCGTCCGCGACCGCCGCCTCGGCATCGGGCAAGGCCCGCCCGCGCACCAGCAGGCGCCGGGCCTCGTCCGGATCGAGCTGGGGCAGCTCGATCGTCTCGACCGCGGTGAAGCGACGCGTGCGCGAGGTGAAGAGCGTGCAGCCGAGCGGATGCGGCGCCTGCCAGCCGCCCAGGCCTTCGGGGCCGGGGTCGGCCGGCAGGTCGTCGACGACCCAGAGGAAGGGCCGGCCCTGGTGCTGGAAGTGCCGCGACAGGGCGCCGCGCACCTGGGCCGCGCTCAGGCCCGAGATGTCGATGCCAAGCCGCGCCGCGATGTCGAGTTCCTGCGTGTCGCGCTGCAGGGCCCGCTGCGCCACGTCGAGCTCGACGCCGCCGTCCGGATGGCCATGCGCCCGCAGCCAGTACACGCCGCCCGGGTAGGCGGCGCCGAAACGCAGCGCGTATTCCTCGGCCATCAGGCTCTTGCCGATGCCGCCGGCGCCGCGCACCAGCGCCAGCCCGGGCTTGCCGCCGCTGGCGGTCAGCATCGCCGCCTGGCCGGCCTGCAGGCGGCCATGCAGCTGCCACATCTCGCGCAGCCGGCCGACGAAGCGGGTCGAGCCGGTGCCCATCGCGGGTAGCCATTGCGGCGGTGTCAGCGGGCGCAGCTCGCCGAGCGGCGCGAACGGTACGCCGCTCAGCGCGGCCTGCAGCCGATCGGCCAGGCGCGCGACCGCGTCCGCATCTCCGGGCACGCCCGCGCCGCTCAGGTGCAGCTGGTCGAACAGCTCCGGTAGGTGCACATGGGCGTTGGAGGCCTCCGGGTTGACGACCAGGATGCGCCGCCGCGGATCGCCCTCGGCCTGGGCCGCGAGGTAGGCGCTGGTCAGCTCCCACTGGCAGGCACGGGAGTCGTTGTAGCGGCCCGAGTACCAGGCGAGCAGCGCGCGGGCACCGATCAGACCCGCGCTGACGGCTTGCTGGATGCTCGCGAAATCCTCGACGCGCTGAGCGTCCTGCCAGACGGTGACGCCGCGCGCCTGCAGCGCGGCGACGAGCGCGTCGACGCTCGCCTTGTCGTCCCGGCGGTAGCTGATGAAGAGGTCGTGGGGTGCAGGCATCGGCGCTCCGGGTGCTGCCCCTTCCCGATCGACGACGGCGACCGACGCCGGGCACGGCGCGCGTGGCTGCCGCCCGCCCGCGACGGCAGCACGCCGCGGGTCAGGCCGGATGATGCGACCGGGCGCGGCGCTGTCCAGCCAAAGCCGCCTTCCTTATCCGCAAGTCGTGCGGCGCGTCGAGCGCCGAGCGGACGCCAGTGGCCCGGCCGCCGGCCGGCGCTACCGGCGCGGATCCAGCTCCACGCAGTCCGCGCCGCAGGCGCCCGCCGGGCGGGTCTCGGCGAGCTTGGCCGGGCGGTGCAGCACCGCGCGCGTCGGGGCGATGTGCAACGACCCGCCCGCGACTGTCGCCTGCCCGTCGACGATCAGCGAATAGCCGGCTTCGTCCGCCGGCGGCCAGACGAGGCCGACAGTGGGCCGCGCCAGCGCGTTCTCGCGCGTGCGGCGGCCGATGTCGTCGACGACCAGCAGGCCCGCCTCGAGGCGCGCGCCGACCGCCACCGCATGGGGCGCGTCCTTCCCGTTGGTCGTCATCAGGTACGCATAGCGGTAGCCGGCCAGCACCTCGCTCAGGCTCGGCAACTCGACGGGAACGCTCATCGGCGCGGCTCCCTGCCCGTGCTGCCCGCAGCGCTAGCGCGGCTGGCGCGGGGCCTTCGCCAGGCCCATGTCGCGCACCGGGCCGAGGGCATCGAGCGCGCGCGCGCAGCCTTCGAGCGCCGGCTGGCGCGCGGCGACGAGCCAGCCGACCGCGAACCAGGCCTCGTGCCGCTGCTGCGCCAGCTCGCGGTAGGCCGCCTCGGCGACGCACAGGTCGTTGAAGTGGCCGAGCGCCTCCTGAACCCGGCGCAGGCGCTTGAGGTAGCGGCCCGCCTGCTTGCCGCGCATCAGCGGGCCGGCGAACTCGGTGGCGTAGCGCAGGCGCTTGGCCCGCTTGCGCAGGGCGTGCCGGGCCGTGTCGTCGAGCGCGAGGAAGGCCTTGCCGCTGATCGCGACGCGGCGGTGCCAGCGCTGCAGGCGGCGGCGCAGCAGGCGGGCGTAGGCGACGGGGTCGGGCGCGCGCGCGGCCGGCGGCTCGGCGACGGTACCGGGCGCCAGGGCCTCGTCGTCCGGCGCGGCGGCGCCACGCTGGCGCGTGGCCGCGGCGCTGGGTGGCTTGGCGGCGGCCCGCGAGGCGGGCGCTGCGACGCCGGCGGCGCCGGGCCGGGGCGCCGGCAGCGCCTCGGGCGCATGCGCGATCGCCAGCAGGTCGAGGAAAAGCAGCGTCGTCGCCGGCTCGCGCAGGCGGCGGCCGATGTCGTCTGCCGCGTCCGGTGCCGGGTCGGCCGAGACGCCGGCCTGGGCGCCGGTTGGCTCGACCGCTGCCACGGGCGCCGCCGGGCGCAGCCCGACCACCGGCGCGCCGGCCGCGCGCAGCTTCGGGTCGAGCGCGAGTGCAATCGCGTCGGCGTCGCGCGTCGCGCCGAGGGCGCGGAACAGCTCGCGCAAGGCTGCGTCGAGCGTGCTGTCGTCCGGCAGGCCGTCGACGGGCCCGGTCTCGCCGGCGGCCCCGGTGGCGGCGTCGATCGACGGCGGCGCCAGCCGCAGGAAGCGCAGCAGCGAGCGCAGGCGGCGCAGCGCCACGCGCAGCTGATGCACATGCTCGTCGTGATGCGCGCCGGAGGCGATCTCGGCCGCGTTCGGCAGGATCTGCGCGAGCGCCTCGGCCACCGCGAGCTGCCGTGCGGCTGCCGGCGTGCTGCCCGAGGCCAGGCCCGCCTTGCCGGCATACACCGCGTCGACCTGCGCCAGCCCGCGGGCCAGGCGGTCGCCGCGCTCGGCCTTGCTGCGCGGGTCGAGCCAGACGCCAAAGCGCATGACCCAGCGCCGCGCGGCTTCGATGACGACGGGCGCCCCGCCGCGCAGGCTCTCGATCTCGAGCTCGGAGATCGTCTCGCTCGCCTCGCCGGCCACGATGCGGCCGCTGTCGAAGGCCAGCTCCACCTGCCCGCCGCGCACGCGCTGCACCCGGTGCAGACGCGTCACGTCGACGCGGTAGCGCTCGCCGAGCGCGGGGGCCAGGCCCGCACTGCCGCGCGGTGCGCCCTGCAGCAGCTGCAGCAGCCGCTCGCCGGCCGGATGCCCGGCATGCCGCTCGAGCACCAGCGGCGGCGGCGCCGCGCCGCGCGCCGCCAGCACCACCTCGTGCTCCAGGCGCTGGATGCCGTGCAGCGGGCCACCCTTGACGGTCTGCACCCAGCGCGGGCCTTCCTTGCGCAGCCGCAGCGAGACCGCGTGCTCGGCCAGCAGGCGCTCGGGCGTGTCGAAGTACACGGCCTGCAGCCGCGTGCGGCGCGCGGTCGCGGTGGCGACCGCACGCGCCACCGCGGCGCGTGCGCCGGCCTCTACCTGGAACTTCAGTTCGATCTCGTGCATGCGTCGCATCTTGTCATCAAGGCCCCCTCCGAATATGACAACCGACGGCTATCCTGGGACGTGCCCTCCATCGCGAGCGGCCGTGCGGCAGGGCCGATACCCGCCACGCGCGGAGACACCACACACACACCCTGGGAAGACCCGGCCCCCTTCCCCGGCACATTTCCCCGGCCCCTTTCGGGACCCGCCCAAGATGGGATTCCTCGACCAGCTCAAGCAGCGCGCCGACGCGCTTAAGGCCGAACAGCAGCGCAACGCCGGCGCCAGCGAGCGCAATGCAATGCTTGCCGACGCCGGCTGCAAGGCCGCGCTGCAGTACTGGATGCAACTGGCGCAGCAGCTCAACGTGCTGCGCCCGGTGTCCCGCGCGCGCTTCGCATTCGACGCGCGCCATGTGGTGGAGGGCGTGGCCGCCTGCGAGTTCAGCGTCGACGCGCGGCGCAAGGGCCTGGACAGTCACGAGGGCTACGACCACGTGGTGCTGCAGTGGCTGGTGCGCGGCGGGCGCCGACTGAAGATCGACAAGGACTTCGTCGCCGACATCGACCGGCTCGAGGCGCGGCTGCGCCAGGCCGGCATCCAGCCCGACACGACCGCGCAGCGCGACCCGGACAAGGGCAAGCTGCTGGCGATGCAGTACGCCTTCGACGACACCGTCGCCTGCGCGGTGCGCGTACACCCCGACCATGCGCAGGGCCGGCTTCGCTGGCAGGTGATGAACCTCGACGGCCTCGAGACGCTGCGCTTCTCGACGGCGGCGGTCGAAGTCGGCAACGGCCGCCTCGACGAACTGGCGCGCTGGATCGTCGGCGAGCCGCACCGCTTCCTCGAAGGCGTCGGCGACCTGGCGCGCTGGGCACCGGCCTGACGCCGGCCCTGCTCGCAGCGCCGGGCGCCTGAGCCGTCCGCCGACAGCGGCACGGCCCTGAAGGCAGCGGGCACATTCGCCGGCGGCGGCGGGCATCGCGACCCTCTCGGCCATGATGTCGGGCCCAGCACCCGGGCAGGACGACATGGAACCCAAGCCTCTGCAACTGCGGCCGGCGTTGACTCGCCGAGCCTTCGCATCACTCGGCGTCGGCGGCGCGTTCGCCCTGTCATGGCCCCATGTCCGCGCCGAATCGCCGCCTGCGGCGCCGGTCGCCGCGGGCGCCCCTGGCTGCCCTGCGCTGCTCAAACACAGCTTTCCGCGCCTGCAGGACGACCAGCCGCAGCCGCTGTGCCAGTACGCCGGCAAGGTGCTGCTGGTCGTCAACACCGCCAGCTACTGCGGCTTCACGCGCCAGTTCGAGGGCCTGGAGGCGCTGAGCGCGAAGTACGCGCCGCAGGGGCTGGTCGTGCTCGGCTTCCCGTCCAACGACTTCCAGCAGGAGGACGCGGACGCGAAGAAGACGGCCGAGGTCTGCTTCAACACCTATGGCGTGCGCTTCCCGATGTTCGTCCCGAGCCCGGTGCGCGGGGCCGGCGCCAACCCGCTGTTCGCCGAGCTGATACGCGCCACGGGGCAGTCGCCGAGCTGGAACTTCAACAAGTACCTGGTCGGCCGCGACGGCAAGCCCGTGGCGCACTACGGCAGCAAGACCGAGCCCGACAGCCCGACGCTGACGGCCGCGATCGAGCAGGCGCTGCAGGCGCGCTGATCGCCGCGCGCGGCGGTGCCGCGCCACCCTCGGCCGGCCTTCGAGTTCAGTACGCCTTCTGCGTCACCCGCGGGTCGTCGACGCTGCCCGCCGCGCGCACCAGGCCGTCGGGGCCGAAGGTGACGCTGAACATCCTGGGCAGTTGGCCGTCGACCCAGTACCAGTCCCAGACGGTCTCCTGCTTCAGGTCGTAGGTCTGCACCTTGGCCGGCCGGCCGAGGATGCGGCGCACCTGCTCCTGCGTGAGGCCGGGCAGCACGCGCTCGAAGTAGCGCGGCGCGAGCACCTGGCGCAGCGCGCTCAGCTTGCCGTCCGGGCCGATCGTGATCAGGTAGTTCACCTGGCCCTCGGGCTGGCGCGGGTAGTCGTAGGTGCGGCCGCCGCCGGGCTCGTCGAACACCGCCGCCGGCTCGCCGAAGGCGGCCCGCACGTCCGCCTCGGTCGAGACACCGGGCTCGAGGCGCGCGATGCGGTCGCCGTCACAGCCTGCCAGCCACGCCAGCGCCGCCGCGCCCCACATCGTCCATGCCTTGGCCACACGCACCTCACGGGTAAACTTGCCGGTCTGCCGATTCTGCCCAAGCCCCATGCCGCTCTTCTGGAAGCCCTACAAGTCCGACGTCACCAGCTTCATCGACGAGCTGAAGGCGAAGAAGCCGACGCTCGAGGAAGAGCAGCGCCACGGCCGGGCGCTGCTGTGGGACCGCGCGATCGACCGCGACGAGCAGGCCGAGTTCGGCGAGGCGCGCGTGCCGCAGCAGCCCTACGTCTACCAGACCAAGCGCTGACCGCGCCCGGACCCCAGCGCCGGCGACGGCCCGCGACGTGCAGGACATCGGCCGCAGTCCCGACGCGGACGCCTTCCCGGACGGACCGGCCGGCGAGGCCGCGACGCCGGACGTCGTCGACACGGTCGCGGTCGCACGGCTGTACGGCGAGCCGCTGTTCTCGCTGCCGACCGACCTCTACATCCCGCCGGACGCGCTGGAGCTCTTCCTCGAGGCCTTCGAAGGCCCGATGGACCTGCTGCTCTACCTGATCCGCAAGCAGAACTTCAACATCCTCGACATCCCGCTGGCCGACGTCACGCGCCAGTACCTGGCCTACGTCGAGCAGATCCGCGCACGCAACCTCGAGCTCGCCAGCGAGTACCTGCTGATGGCGGCGATGCTGATCGAGATCAAGTCGCGCATGCTGCTGCCGCCCAAGCGCAGCGACGACGGCAAGGAGGCGGAAGATCCGCGCGCCGAGCTCGTGCGGCGCCTGCTCGAGTACGAGCAGATGAAGCTCGCCGCGGCCCGGCTCGACGCGCTGCCGGTCGCCGGGCGCGACTTCCAGCGCTCGCGCGTGACCGTCGAGCGCTCGAACGTCGTGCGCTGGCCCGAGGTCGGCCTCGACGAGCTGCGCGACGCCTGGCGCGACATCGCGCGCCGCGCCAGGCTCGTCGCCCACCACCACATCACGCGCGAGCAGCTTTCGGTGCGCGAGCACATGAGCCTGGTGCTGCGCCAGCTGCGCGACCGGCGCTTCGTCGAGTTCCACCAGCTCTTCGACCGCGCGGCGATCGAGCGCAACGCGCAGGTGCTGGTCGTCACCTTCATCGCGACGCTGGAACTCGCGCGCGAGCACCTGGTCGAGGTCACCCAGGCCGAGGCCTTCGCCCCGATCTACATCCGCCTCGCCTACCAGCCGCAGTAGCGGCCCTGCCCGCGGCGCCGCGCATGCCGCCCACGCCCGCCTGCGATCGCCGCCTGAAGGACCCACGATGAGCAGCCACCCCAACGAAGCCGCCGCCCCCTCGCGCAAGCCCGTCTCGCTGTTCCGCCTGCGCGAGATGCACGCCGCCGGCGAGAAGATCGCGATGCTCACCGCCTACGACGCGAGCTTCGCGCGGCTGGCCGACGAGGCCGGCGTCGACACGCTGCTGGTCGGCGACTCGCTCGGCATGGTGATGCAGGGCCGCAGCAGCACCGTGCCGGTCACGCTGGAGGAGACGGCCTACCACCTGCGCTGCACCGCGGCCGGCAACCGCGCGGCCTGGCTGATCGGCGACCTGCCCTTCGGCAGCTACCAGGAGAGCCCGGCGCAGGCGATGCGCTCGGCCACCACGCTGATGCAGGCCGGCGCCCAGATGGTCAAGCTCGAGGGCGGCGGCTGGACGGCCGAGACCGTGCGCTTCCTGACCCAGCGCGGCGTGCCGGTCTGCGCCCACCTGGGCCTCACGCCGCAGAGCGTGTTCGCGCTCGGCGGCTATCGCATCCAGGGCCGCGACGAGAGCTCGGCGGCGACCCTCATCGCGCATGCGCGCGAGCTGTCGGAAGCCGGTGCGGCCATGCTGGTGCTCGAGCTGATCCCGTCGGCGCTGGCGCGCCGCGTCGCGGACGCCGCGCCGGGCCTGATCACGATCGGCATCGGCGCCGGCGCCGGCTGCTCGGGCCAGGTGCTGGTGCTGCAGGACATGCTCGGCATCACGCGCGGCAAGCTGCCGCGCTTCGTGCGCGACTTCACCGCAGAGGGCGGCTCGATCGGCGACGCGCTGCGGCGCTACGTTGGCGCGGTGCGCGACGGCAGCTTCCCCGACGAGGCCGTGCACGGCTACTGACCTCTGTCCGATCCAGCCCCGCCGCGAGGAGAGCCGCGATGCACACCGTCCACACGATCGCCGCGCTGCGCCAGGCGCTCGCCGGCAGCGGCCCCGTCGCCTTCGTGCCGACGATGGGCAACCTGCACCAGGGCCACCTCGACCTCGTCCGCCTCGCGCGCCGGCATGGCGAGCGCGTGGTCGCCAGCATCTTCGTCAACCGGCTGCAGTTCGCGCCGCACGAGGACTTCGACAGCTACCCGCGCACGCTCGAGCGTGACGCCGGGCTGCTCGAGGCCGAGGGCTGCGACTTGCTCTTCGCGCCCTCCGAGCGCGATCTCTACCCCGAGCCCCAGGCCTACCGCGTGCAGCCGCCCACGGCGACGGCCGACATCCTCGAAGGGCATTTCCGCCCGGGCTTCTTCGGCGGCGTCTGCACCGTGGTGATGAAGCTCTTCCAGTGCGTGCAGCCGCAGGTGGCGGTGTTCGGCAAGAAGGACTACCAGCAGCTGATGGTCGTGCGCGGCATGGTGCGCCAGTTCGCGATGCCGATCGAGATCGTCGGCGGCGAGACGCGGCGCGCGGATGACGGCCTGGCGCTGTCCTCGCGCAACGGCTACCTGAGCGAGGACCAGCGTGCCGAGGCGGTGCAGCTCTCGCGCGCGCTGCGCGGCCTGGCGGAGGCCGTGCGCGGCGGCGAGCGCGACCTGGCCGGCCTCGAGGACCGCGCGATGGCGGCGCTCGCCGGCCGCGGCTGGAAGCCCGACTACCTGACGGTGCGCCGCCGCACAGACCTGCTGGCGCCGGGCGCCGAGGACTTCGCCGCCGCGACGCCGCTGGTCGCGCTCGGCGCGGCGAAGCTCGGCACGACGCGGCTGATCGACAACCTCGAGTGCTGAACCCCGGGCCGGACACGGTCCGCAGGAGGCCGACACCGCTGCGCTGAGCTGCAGCCGGGGTGTCGGCGCGCCGCCTGTGCGCGCCCCTCTCTCACCCGGTCCACCCCGCCCGCCAGTGCTCGGCCGCGCGGCGGTCGAGATCGAGCGTCTCTGAGCCCGGCGAAGGCGCCAGCACGCGCCGTCTCGCCATGCGCAGGCGGCCGAGGCCGCGGCTGAGGGCCGCGGCTGAGGGCCGCGAGGGTGGCCGCGCCGCCCGCCTCAGCCTTCGCCGCAGGAGACCGGCGTGCCCGCCACCGAGGTCGTGACGCGCGGGCCGGCCTGGGGCCGCGCCGCCGACGGGCGGGCGTCCCCCTCGCCGAGGAGGCGTTGCCCCAGCAGCACCGTCACCCAGGCCGCGGCGCCTGCCGCCACCGCCACCCAGAAGCCGTGCTGGGCGCCGAAGCTGTCGACCACCCAGCCGGTGGCGAACGAGCCGAACGCCATGCCGATGCCGATGCCGGTCATGACCCAGGTGATGCCTTCGGTCAGCATGGCCGGCGGCACGCGGCGCTCGATCAGGCCGAAGGCGGTGATGAAGGTCGGCGAGATCGCCAGGCCGCTGGCGAAGATCGCCACCGCCAGCACCGGCACCGAGCCGGCGAAGGGCAGCGGCAGCGCCGTCAGCGCGATGATGCCGACCGTCAGCAGCAGCCGGCGCCGCATCGGCAGGCGCCACTTCACCGCGCCGACGGCCAGCCCGACGAGGAAGGAGCCGAAGGCGTAGAGGCCGATGACGAAAGTCGCCGCCCCCGGCTGCCCGAAGGCCTTGGTGGCCGCCACCACACTGACCTCGGCGGTCGCGAAGATCGCCCCGACGAAGACCAGCGCCAGCGTGATGACCTGCACCGGGCGCAGGCGGATCGCCGAGCCTTGCGACCCGGCTTCGCGCGGGGTCACCGCCGGCTCGGTCGCGCGCTGGGCGACGAAGGCGGCGGTGCCGAGCGCCAGGCTCAGCGTCGAGATGAGCAGGCCCGCCTCGGGGAACCAGGCCACGCTCAGGCCCACCGAGAGGGAGGCGCCGGCGATGTAGACCAGCTCGTCGGCGACCGACTCGAAGGCGAAGGCGGTGTTCAGCTCGGGCCGGCCGCGGAACAGCGCCGTCCAGCGCGCCCGCACCAGGGCCGGGATGCTCGGCATCGCCGCAGCCGCGAGTGCCGTGGCGAAAAGCGTCCAGGTCGGCCAGCGCGCATGGGTCGCCCAGAGCAGCAGGCTGAAGGCGAGCACCGACACGACCGTCGCCGGCAGGACGACCCGCGCCTGCCCCAGGCGGTCGATCAGGCGCGACAGCTGCGGCGCGACGAAGGCATTGGTCAGCGCGAAGGTGGCTGCGACCGCGCCGGCCAGGCCGTAGCCGCCGTGCGTCTGCGAGAGCATCGCGACGATGCCGATCGCCGCCATCGCGATCGGCAGGCGGGCGAAGAAGGCGGCCGCGGCGAAGCCCTTGGCGCCGGGCGCCTGGAAGATGGCTCGATAGGGGTTGGCCACTGCCGGTCTCCTGTCAATGCCGGGCCGCCGGGGCGGCACGGAACATACGTGTCGTATGTGAATCATACTTTCACATACGCAACGCATGCCAATACCATACGCAACGTATGTGATTGGACGGCCAGATGCAGCACAAACCCCGCAAGGAAACCGTCGCCGAAACCCGCGCCAAGCTGATCGCCGCGGCGCGCAAGGCCTTCGGCGAGCAAGGCTACGCCGGTGCGTCGATGGACGACTTCACCGCCGCGGCCGGGCTGACGCGCGGCGCGCTCTACCACCACTTCGGCGACAAGAAAGGGCTGCTCGAGGCGGTGGTGCTGCAGATCGATTCCGAGATGGCGGCGCGCCTGAGCGCGATCTCGGCCGGTGCGCCCGACCGCTGGCAGGGCTTCCTCGACGAGAACCTCGGCTACGTGCGCATGGCGCTGGAGCCGGAGATCCAGCGCATCGTGCTGCGCGATGGCGCGGCGGTGCTCGGCGACCCCTCGCTGTGGCCGAACGCGACCGGCTGCATCGCCGCGATCGGCGCCAGCGTCGAGCGGCTGAAGGACGAGGGCCTGGTGCAGGACGTCGACGCCGAGGCCGTGGCGCGGCTGATCATGGGCGCCTCGACCGAGATCGCGCGCTGGGTCGCCAACTCGGACGACCCGGAGGCCACGTCGCGCAAGGCGTTGCCGGCCTTCAAGGCGCTGATGGAGGGGCTGCTGCCGCGGCGCGGGCCGGCCGCCTGAGCGCGCTCAGCGCATCCCGAGCTTGAAGGCGATCATCGCCCGCAGCCGGTGCGGCACCACCGGCTTGGTCAGGATGTGGAAGTTGTGCCGCTGGGCGTCGACCTCGTGCCCGGTCATCGTGCTGCCGGTGACGAGGATCGCGGGCACCGCGCTGCCGAAGCGCCGGCGCAGGCCCTCGATCGCGTCGACGCCGGTGCGCCGCGGCTCGAGCCGGTAGTCGACCATCAGCAGGTCGGGCCGGGGGGCGTCCGGCGGCAGTTCGCCGGCCCAGGCCTCGCTGGCCGCCGCGGTCTCGAAGCAGATCACGCTGGCGCCCCAGCTCTTGAGCAGCACCTCGATCGCGGCGCGCACCGCCGGCTCGTCCTCGACGACGACGATCAGGCGCCGGTCGAGCGTCAGCCCGAGCGGTGCGACCGCGGCCTGGCTGGTCGCGCTCGGCTGGCGCGCGCGGCCCATCGGCAGCTCCATCGTGAAGACGCTGCCGCGCCCCGGCTCGGAGGTGAGCGCCAGCGGCGCGTTCATCAGCGCGGCCAGGCGCTTGACGATCGCCAGGCCGAGGCCCAGCCCGCGGCGCTGGTGCGGCGCGAGCACGATGTCGTCGGGCACCTGGTAGAACTCGTCGAAGATGCGCGCCTGCTCCGCCGGCCGGATGCCGACGCCGGTGTCCCAGACCTGCAGCAGCAGCCGCCCGCCCCGCGGGCGGCAGCTGACGAGCACGCTGCCGTCGTGGGTGTAGCGGATCGCGTTCGACAGCAGGTTGCGCAGGATGCGGTCGACCAGCACCGGGTCGGCGAACGCGAAGTGGCGCCCGCCGCGGAAGCGCAACGCCAGCCCCTTCTCGAAGGCGACCGGCTCGAAACTCAGGCGCAGGCGGCTGAAGAGGTCCCCCACGTGCATGTGCTGCGCCCGCACCTCGACGCCGCCGGTGTCGATGCGGGTGATGTCGAGCAGCTCCGAGAACAGGCCTTCGAGCGCGTCGACCGAGCTGTTGATGCTGTTGACCAGCTGGGCGACCTCGACGTCGTGGCTGCGCTGGCGCAGCGCCTCGGCGAACAGGCCCAGCGCATGCAGCGGCTGGCGCAGGTCGTGGCTGGCGGCGGCGAAGAACTGTGTCTTCGAGCGGTTGGCCACCTCGGCGGCGCGGCGCGCCTCGTCGGCCTCGAGCTTCTCGGTGCGCAGCTGCTCGGCCAGCTGCTGGGTGCTCAGCTTGACGCGCAGCATCGACTCGAATGACCGCCGGTGCACCGCGGCCAGGCCGATCGACAGCAGGAACACCAGCAACAGGATCGCGGCCAGCTGCAGGTGATAGTCCGAGCCGGTGTCGGCCAGCACGCGCGCGATGACCGGCAGCGTCCCGAGGGTGGCGAAGGCCAGGTAGACGCGCGGCTGGCTGGCCAGCAGGTGCACGCCGGCCAACACGTAGCTCTGCACCATCAGCACCAGCGCGACCAGGTGCAGGTCGGTGCCGAGGTCGTAGAACAACAGCACCGCGAGGCCCCAGCTCGCCGCGGTGGCCAGCGCGACGACGTTCCACTGGCGCCGCCACTCCTTCAGCTGGGTCAGGCTGGCCGCCTCCCCGCGCGGGAAGTGCCGGTGCAGCCAGGCGCGGGCCGCGAACAGCACGAACCCCAGCAGCAGCCAGGCCGCGAGCACCCAGGGGTTGGCCACGCGGGCGTACATGAGCGCGACCACGACCAGCCCCACCGAATGTGCGACGAGACTGATCGAGGTCTGCTCGCGCAGGCTGCGGACGTTGTCGGCGACGAACTCGTCGGCCTGCTCGGCCGTCGTCACCGTGTCGACCGGCAGCTCGGAGAGGAAGCTGGAGATCAGCGAGGGCGGGCTGGTCATCTCGGACCCCCGCCCTCCGGACATGGCGCGATCGTTCGCGCCCGCCATCAGCGGTGGCTCGGGCGCCAGGCCTGGAAGCTGCCCGTGCGTTGCATCTGGCCGACCGCCAGCACGGCCTGGGTGCGCGAGCTGACGTTGAGCGCGCGCAGCACCGCCGCGACGTGGTCCTTGATCGTCTCGACCGACAGGTTCAGCTCACGCGCGATCAGCTTGTTCGGCTTGCCCTGCAGCAGCAGCGCGAGCACCTCGGTCTGGCGCGGCGTCAGGCCGAGCGAGGACAGCGAGGGCTGGGTCTGGAAGTCGGCGGCGGCGGCGGTCGCCCCCACCGGATGAAAGCTGGGTATCGGCGCGCCGGCCTCGGCGGCCTGCGGCAGGCGGCCGATCGGGATCGCCTCGCGGCCGAGCGCCATCGGCGGCACGTAGATGCCGCCCGACATCACCTGGCGCAGCGCCTCGACCAGCAGGTCGTTCGACGAGCGCTTCGGCACGAAACCCATCGCGCCGAGGTCGATCGCGCGGATCACGTCGCTCGCGCGGTCGGAGGCCGAGACCACGACCACCGGCAGGGCCGGGAAGGCCGAGCGAAATTCGGCGAGCACGTCGAAGCCATCGGCATCGCCGAGCTGCAGGTCGAGCAGCACGAGGTCGAAGTCGGCGTCCTTGCGCAGCGTCTGTCGCGCGTCGCGCGCGCTGCCGGCACCGACCACCGTCACGTCGTCGCCAAGCCCCTGGATGACGCTCTGCAGCGCGGACAGGATCAGCGGGTGGTCGTCGATGAGCAATACCTTCATGGTGATCCCGTTCCCAGCGGCGTCTTTCAACGGACGGGGCGAATCGTAATGCAGGGGCCTTGCCAGCCCGCCGAAAGGCCGCGGCGAGGCCACCGTCAGTTGGGGCAAACTACCGAAGCCGGCACCCGCTTCTCATGCTTGCGCCCCGAAGCCGAGCCCGTCGGCAAGCAGCTTCAGACCGGTCAGCGTCATGCCCGCATAGGCGATGCGGTAGAACCAGTCGGCGCGGATCCGCCGCGTCAGCCAGACCCCGAGCCAGACCCCGATCGGCGCCAGCGGCACCAGCACCAGCGAGGTGCCGAGGTTGCGCATGTCGATCAGCCCGAGCCAGGCATAGGGCAGCCATTTCGACAGGTTCACCGCGGCGAAGAAGACCGCCATCGTCGCCGTGAAGGTGAGCGGCGGCAGGCGCAGGGGCAGCACGTAGGCGCTGATCGGCGGGCTGCCCGCATGGGCGACGAAGCTGGTGAAGCCCGAGGCGATGCCGAGCACGAAGCCGAGGCCGCGCCGCGGTGCCGTGACGTCGGCGCGCGGAGGGAAGAACAGGCGCTGCGCGACGAAGAGCAGCGTCAGGGCGCCGACGATGCCCGTCACCGCGCGCGTCGACAGCAGGCCGAAACCGAGCAAGCCGACGCCGGTGCCGAGCAGCCCGGCGGGCAGCAAGAGGCGCAGCAGCGCGCGGTCGCGGTGCGGCCACAGCTGCTGCAGCCCGACCGCGTCCATCACCAGCAACAGCGGCAGCATGATCGCCGCCGCCTGCGGCACCGGCACCGCGAGCGCCAGCAACGGTGTCGCCAGCGCGCCGAAGCCGCCGAGAAAGCCGCTCTTGGACAGGCCCATCAGCAGCACCGCCGGGATGGCGACGGCGTAGAACGCCGGGTCGGCGATCATCCGGCCCCCACCCTGCCGCCAGACCGATGAACCTGCCCCCCGTCGACGCCGTCCTGCTCGTGATCGAGGTCGCGGCGACGCTGGCCTTTGCCGCTTCCGGCATCGTCGAGGGCGCGCGCAAGCGGCTCGATGCCGTCGGCGTCGCGGTCGTCGCCTTCCTGGCGGCCTTCGGCGGCGGCACGTTGCGCGACCTGCTGCTCGACCAGCGGCCGTTCTTCTGGGTGCGTCACGTCGAGTACGTCTGGGCGGTGCTGCTGCTCGCCCTGCTGGCGATGCGCCTGCTGCGTGCGCACCACCTGCGGCTGACCCAACGCGCGGTGCAGGTACCCGACGCCTTCGGCCTCGGCCTGTTCGCCGCCGGCGGCGTCGCGCAGGCCCATGCGGCCGGCATGCCGGCGCTGATCTCGGTGCTCATGGGCGTGATCACCGGGGTGTTCGGGGGCGTGCTGCGCGACATCGTCTGCAACGAGATCCCGACCGTCTTCCTCGGCCACCGCCCGTATGCGGCGATCGCCTTCGTCGGCGGCTGGCTGTGGATCGGGCTCACGATGGCGGGCGTCGCCGCCACGCCGGCGCTGGTCGCGACGGTGGTCTTCGTCGCCGGGCTGCGCCTGCTCGCGATCTCGCGCGACTGGCGCCTGCCGGGCTGGCGAAAGTAGGCGCCCCCAGGCCCGGGCAGCATCCGGCCCACCCCGCGAGCGGGTCGCAAGGGTCCGGGGCCGCCCGGCGGCTCCCCGGACGGCGCCCCGGAGCCCTGCAGCGCCCCCATCACGCGCGCCGGCGGGCCCCGCCGCCACCGACCGGCCGGCCGCCGGCATCGGGGTCGCGTCCCTTGCGGACGAAGAAGCGCGGCTCGGGCGTGATCTGCACGGCAAGGTCGGGATTGGGCGAAGGGCGACAATTGTCGGATGTTCGCCCCCTCACAGCACGACGTGCGGACCTTCTTCTGCGAGACCTGGCGCAAGACACGCGAGGCCAGCCCCCTGACCCCGCTCGAGGCGCTGGCCGCGCGCTGGATCGACGAGCACCCCGAGTACGCGGAAGAGCTCGCCGATGCCGAGGCGGCGCGCGCCCGGGTCTACGACGTCGAATCGGGGCGCAGCAACCCCTTCCTGCACCTGTCGATGCACCTGTCGATCACCGAGCAGGTCAGCATCGACCAGCCGCACGGCATCAAGCAGGCCTACGAGCTGCTGGCCGCCCGGCGCGGCTCGGCGCACGAGGCCCAGCACGAGCTGATGGAATGCCTCGGTGAGATGATCTGGGCCTCGCAACGCAACGGCCGGCCGCCGGACGGCGAGGCGTACCTGGATTGCGCGCGCAGGCGCGCGATGCGCTAAGGTTCGGCGCCGCAGGAAAGTCCTGCACGAGAGACCTCATGAACGTCGTTGTCTGGACCCTCACGCTCTTCGCGCTCGCGTTGTGGTCGCTGACGGCCTGGGGCCTGCATTCGCTGCTGACGCTCGACCCTGGCTGGCTCGACGACATCGACCTGCTGATCGCCCGCATGCCCTACGCGGCGACGATCGACCTCTGGTTTCCCGGCTGGCAGGAGCTGCTGCGCCTCTCGGTCGGGCTGGCGCAGGCGCTGCTGACCTGGATCGGCGGCGCGGCGCCGTGGATCGTCTGGATCGTCTGGACGGTCGGCACCGTGATCCTGCTGCTGCTCGCCGGCGGCGTGAGCCTGCTGCTGCGCCTGCTGCGCCGCAAGGCGGGGGAAGCGCCGGCACCGGCGCCCGCCCACCTGCAGCAGCGATCCTGACGGCGCCGAGGCGCGACGCCGGCGCCCTGCGCAGCGCCGCCTCCAGCCGCCAGCTGGCGCGGAAGCATCCCCCAAAGACAGGACGCGCCCTCGGGCGCTGCCCGGCCGCCTGACGGTGGCGACGGCAACGGCGCGCGCGGGCCCTTCGGTCAGCCGCCGAGGCCGAGGCACTGCCGCAGGAAGAGGATCGTCGCGTAGAACTGGAAGTCGGCGTTGTCCTTGCGCGCGAAGCCGTGGCCTTCGTTCTCGGCGCGCAGGTACCAGACCGGCACGCCGTTGGCGCGCACGCGCTCGACGATCTGCTCGGCCTCGCTGTAGGGCACGCGCGGATCGTTGCGGCCCTGGACCACGAACAGCGGCTTGCGGATGCGCGAGGCATTGGTGAGCGGCGAGATGCGGTCGAGGAAGGCGCGCATGTCGGGATCGCGCTCGTCGCCGTACTCGACGCGACGCAGGTCGCGGCGATAGCTCTCGGTGCGCTCGAGGAAGGTCACGAAGTGCGAGATGCCGACGACGTCGATCGCGCCGGCGATGCGCTCGGGCATCGTCGCCGCGACCGCCAGGCTCATGTAGCCGCCGTAGCTGCCACCGGAGACGACGACGCGCGAGGCATCGAGCCCGGGCTGGGTGGCGATCCAGTCGAACAGCGCCGCGATATCGCGCACCGCGTCCTCGCGCCGCAGGCCGTTGTCGAGCGAGAGGAAGGTCTTGCCGTAGCCCGACGAGCCGCGCACGTTCGGCCGCAGCAGTGCCAGCCCCAGCTCCTGCACGAAGTACTGCCAGCGGCCGAGGAAGCCGAACTGCGCCTGGCCTTCCGGGCCGCCGTGGATGTCGACCAGCACCGGGCGGCGCCCCGGGAAGCGCGCCGGCGGCCGGTGCAGCAGGCCCGAGAGGACGCGCCCGTCGAAACTTGGCCAGCGCACGATCGCCGGCTCGGCGAAGGCCGCGGTGTCCAGCCCGGGTGGGCCTTCGGCGCGCGCCCAGACCTCCAGCCGCGCGCTGGCAGGGTCGAGGCTCCAAACCTGGCTCGGCCCCTGCGCGTTGTTCACCGCCAGCGCCAGCTCGCCACGGCGACGCTCGAAGTGCACCGCGGTGACGCTGCCCGGCGGCGCCGCGGGCGGCGGCAGCTCGCGCAGGCTGGCGCCGTCGAACAGGCGCAGCTCCTCCTTGCCGTCGACGTTCAGGCAGGCGGCGACGAGGCTGCCGTCCTCGCGCACCGAGACCTCGCTGACATCCCAGGGGATGTGGCCGGTGACGCGCGTCGCCGGGCCACCGTCGAGCGGCACCCGCAGCAGTTCGCGGAACTCGCCCTCGCGGTCGCTGATGACGAAGAGCGCACGGCCGTCGGGCGTGAACTCGCCGGCGAAATGCGTCGCGGGCGGCGCACCCTCGGCCGGCAGCAGGCGCTCGCGCCGGCCGCTGGCGATGTCGAGCAGCCACACCTCGGACTCGCCGGCCGACAGGTAGTGGGTCAGCGCGAGGCGACGGTCGTCGGCCGAGACACCACCGGGGAACCAGCCGCCGCCGGGCAGCTCGGCGATGCGGCGCGCGTCCTGCGGCGGGGCCAGCGGGTCGATCAGCAGCATCGTCGTCGTGACGCTGGCGCGGCTGCCGCCCTGAGCGGTGCGGTCGAGCGGCACGGCGCTGGCGAGCAGGCGGCGGCCGTCGTGCAGCCAGCGGCTCAGGTCGTGGCGCAGCGCAGGGTCGGTCAGCAGCGTCTCGCGGCCGCTGTCGAGGTCCAGCCGATAGAGCTGGTCGGCCTCGTCGCCCCCGCGGTCGCGCGCGAGCACGAGGTAGCGGCCCTCGCGCGGCTCGTAGAGCGCCTCGGTCACCGGGTCGGGGCCGTCGGTCAGGCGCTCGAGCGGCGCCCCGGGCGCGGCGACGCGAAAGAGCTGCGCGGTGGCCGCGCCGGCGGCACGGTGCGAGACGAGCAGCTCGCGCCGCAGCGGGTGCCAGTCGACGAAGCGCTGGCCGCGAAAGTCGGTGTAGCGCCCGACCGCCTGCGCCAGCGCCCGCGGGACCGGCGGGATGCCCTGCGCGAGCAGGTTCGGGTTCGGCGCCAGCACCGCGTCGCCAGTGGCCGGCGCGACACCGCAGCCGGCCAGCGCCACGCCGCCCCAGGCGGCGAGGCCCTGCGAGAGCCAGCGCCGGCGCTCGGGGCGAAACCTCATCGCGTCTTCGAGGGCTGCACCGCGCCGCAGTCGCTGCCCACCCACTTGGCCTGGGTGGACATCTGCACGCGCTCCTTCTTGCCCTGGCGCTCGCTCTCGACGTTGAACGTGCCGTGGTAGGCGGTGGGCCCCTCGACGACGAAGTCGCCCTCGCCGCTCGACGCCGGACGGTCGCCCTCGGCGACGCAGCTGAAGCGGAACCTGACGCGCGTCGCGCTGCGCTCGACCACCTCCTGCGTGCACCCCGGCTGCGCCGACGACAGATCGCCGCGCGCGAGCTGCTCCCGGGTCAGGCAGAGGCGCAGGCTGTTGGGCTGGGCACCGAGGCCGATGCCCTGCCGCGCCATCATCGCTTCGAGCTGCTCGCGCTGCGCGGGGGGCATCGACTCGAACTGCTTGCGCATCTGCTCGAGCGCGGCCTGTTGGCGCGGATCGGTGGCGACCAGCTGGGTCTCCTGCTCCCAGAGACCGGGGCGCAGCTGGGTCTCCTGCGCCACCGCGCGCGGGCTGACACCGAGGCCCAAGGCCAAGGCCAAGGCCAAGGCCAGGTTCAGGGCCAGCAGACCTGGCAGCCCAGGACTGCGCGCAACAGGGCGTGGCGATGCGGAAAGTCGGCTCATGAGTCTCCCGTCGTAGTGCCTCGGGCTTCGGCCGCCAGTGCAGGCCTGCACCGACGCGGCCAGCGAAGCCGGCGCCGATGATGCCGCCTTTCGATGACGACCCCTGATCAAGCCCGCTGCCGCCACGCGGATGCTGTGCCTTCCGGCGGTGCCGGGCGAAAGTGCAGGGTACGGGCGCACCGCCGGGCGGGCCCGGCACCAGGTACCAGGCGCCGGGTCCGGCGCCGCTCAGCGCGCGGCAGCCGCCGCGTCGAAGGCGGCGTCGAGCGCGCGCTGCCAGCGCGCGCGCTCGGCCGCGGGTGCGAAGCTGGCGTCGAAGCTGTTCTTCGCCAGCGTCCAGGCCTCGCGCGCGCCCAGCTGGGGCAGCGCCGCGAAGGTCTCGACGAAGTTCTGGTTGACGTAGCCGCCGAAGTACGCCGGGTCGTCGGAGTTGACTGTCGCGCACAGGCCCGCCGCGAGCAGCGCCGGGAGGTTGTGCTCCGCCATCGTGCGGAACACGCAGAGCTTGATGTTCGACAGCGGGCACACCGTGAGCGGCATGCGCAGCGCGGCCAGCCGCTCGACCAGCGCAGGGTCCTCGGTGCTGCGCACGCCATGGTCGATGCGCTCGACCTTCAGCACGTCGAGCGCGCTCCAGACATAGGCGGGCGGCCCCTCCTCGCCGGCGTGCGCGACGAGGTGCAGGCCCAGCTCGCGGCAGCGCGCGAAGACGCGCGCGAACTTCTCCGGCGGATGTCCCTTCTCGCTGCTGTCGAGGCCGACGCCGACGAAGTGCTCGCGGTACGGCAGCGCTGCCTCGAGCGTCTCGAACGCGGCCTCCTCGCTCAGGTGGCGCAGGAAGCACAGGATCAGCGCCGCGCTCACGCTCAGCTCGCGCTGCGCGGTGTCGCAGGCGCGCGCCAGGCCCTCGATCACGGTGCTGATCGGCACGCCGCGGTCGGTGTGCGTCTGCGGGTCGAAGAAGAGCTCGGCGTGCACCACCTGGTCGGCCGCGGCGCGGCGGAAGTACGCCATCGCCATGTCGTGGAAGTCGGCCTCGTGCAGCAGCACGCTGGCGCCGGCGTAGTAGATGTCGAGAAAGCTCTGCAGGTCGGAGAAGGCGTAGGCCGCGCGCAGCGCCTCGACGTCCGGATAGGCCAGCGCGACGCCGTTGCGCTCGGCCAGCTCGAAGATCAGCTCGGGCTCGAGCGAGCCCTCGATGTGGATGTGCAGCTCGGCCTTGGGCATCGTGCGCAGCAGGGCCGGCAGCTTCTCGCGCGGGATCGCGTCGAAATCAGGCATGGGAGACCTCGTACGGGTTGCGGGTGTCCGGCTCG
>JAMHWF010000088.1:0-2110 GCA_035911095.1 Ideonella sp.
GGCTGTCCGAAAAACGGACGCTCCGGCGCGGTGGTCGTCGCGTCGCTCACAGCCGTCCGTCGATGACCATCGCGGTGTAGACGGTCGGCAGGTAGACGATCGACGCCAGGAACACCGCGCGGGCCCAGCGCGCGTCGCCGCGCCACAGGCCGCGCGCCGCCAGCGCCGCGAACGCCAGGCCCGCCGCGGTCGCGACCACCAGGTAGCCCTGACCGCACACGCCGAGCGAGTACAGGAGCAGGCTCGCGGCGAGCTGCACCAGCGAGTACATGACGATCTCGATGCGCGCCGCCGCGACGCCGCGGGCGCCGGGCACCGTCACCAGGCCGGCGCGGTTGTAGTCCTTCAAGCGGTACAGCGCGATCGCGTCGAAGTGGGGGATCTGCCAGAAGAACAGCACCGCGAACACCGCGAGCCCGCCGGCATCGACGTGCCCGGTCACGCTGGTCCACCCCATCAGCGCCGGCATCGCGCCCGGCACCGAGCCCACCCACAGCGCCAGGTGCGAGCGCTGCTTCATCGGCGTGTAGACCAGCACGTACGACACGAACGCGATCACCGCGAGCAGGCCGGTCAGCGGCCCCGCCGAGCCCAGCCCGAACGACAGGATCGGCACGGCGATCGCCGCCTGGGCGAGGCCGAACGCCAGCGCGAACTCGGGCGCCATGCGCTCGGCCGGCAGCGGGCGGTCCTTGGTGCGCGCCATCCGCCGGTCGACGTCGCGCTCGAGGTACATGTTGAGCGTGTTGGCGGCGCCGACGATCAGCGCGGTGCCGATCAGCAGCACCACCGCGTGGGACAACACGAACGCGCCCGGCGCCAGGCTCATGCCGCCGGCGGCGGTGAGCAGCGCCATGAACGCGATGTTCGGCTTGACCAGCGCGAGCGCGTCGCGCGGGGTGACCGGCCGCGAGCCGTAGGTCACGGGACCATGCCTCCCGCGCCGGTCGAGCCCGGCATCACCCGGCGGCCGCGCCCGGTGACGATGGCCATGCCGAGCCACGCGCCCCACAGCGCCGTCGCGCCGGCGAAGTGCGCGACCGCGACCGGGACCGCCCGCAGCGTGAGCACCGTGTAGACGCCGAGCGTCACCTGCGCCGCCGCGATCACCGGCGCCAGCACCGCGAGGCCGCGCAACGCCGGCCAGCCGCCGGCCCGGCGGTACACGTTGACCGCGGCGATCACCGTGACGATCGCCGTCACGCAGCCGAAGCCGCGGTGGATCATGTGGATGCGCTGGACGAACGCCGCCGGCCAGTAGCTGCCGAGGTTGCACGCCGGCATGTCGAGGCAGGCGAGCGTCGCCTCGAAGTGGCGGACCAGGGCGCCCAGCGTGAGCTGCACGAACAGGAAGCCGAGCGCGATCAAGATCCAGCGGCGGCCGTCGCCGAGCGCCGCGACCCGCGCCTCGTGGCGGTCGGCCTCTTCGGGCAGCGGGCCCACCACGGCGCGCGTGAGGTACGCGATATAGAGGAGCACGCCGAAGTAGGCCATCCCGTGGAGCAGGTGGGCCGTCGACACGTACCAGGGCAGCAGGAACGCCACGGTCACCATGCCCAGGACGCCCTGCACGCAGACCATCACCAGGCTGAGCACCGCGAGGCGGCGGGCGGCCGGGCGGCGCCGCCACAGCGACACCGTCAGGGCGATCTGCAGGAGGCCGAGGATCCACCCGAACTGCCGGTGGCCGTGCTCGAACAACACGCCGCCCTTCATCGTCGGGAACAGCTGCTCGTGGCAGCGCACGCTCCACTCGCAGGCGAGGCTCGACCCGGTCGCGTTGACCGTGCCCCCGATGATCAACATCAGGAACGCCATCAGCGCGACCAGCTTGGAGAGGCGATGTTCGAGCATGGGACCGGCGTTGGATGCGCCGCGGACGCCACGGGTACCACGCGCCGCGCAGGAGCGCGCGCGGATCTGCGCTCGATGCGACAAATTGCCGCTCGGCCCCCCGCAGGGCTGTGATTCTGGAGGGTTGGGATCGCCAGGTCCCGTGCCCGTGCCCGTGCCCGTGCCCAGCCCCGTGCCCGTGCCCGTGCCCGAGCCCGTGCCCGTGCCCGTGCCCGTGCCCGTGCCCGACTCTGCCCGCCTCTGTGTCTCCCCGTCC
>JAMHWF010000089.1:0-71271 GCA_035911095.1 Ideonella sp.
ACGGCCGACTGGGGGCGAGCGGCCAAGGAGTGGCGCAATGCGATGAACCAGTTTGCGATCGCCTACGGCGATCGCTTCATCAAGACCGCCGCGTAGCATGCGGCCCCGACTTGCCCACCGCGTCGGCCGTTCGTCGCAGGCGACGTCCGCCGCCGTGGACAAGTCTCCGAGCGCCTCGTACACAGAAATTCAGACAACCCCTCTTGCTCACCGCGCCAGCGGAAGAGCTGAATGTCTCCGCTCCGTAGCAACTGGGTACGGCCACCAACAACGGCTGCATCGGATACGTCCGGAGCACTCAATGGCACGCAGACGGTCTGCCCATCCAGCACCATGGTCACTGGCACCTCGGAGCAGACGATCGAGTCCATGCCCTGCGAATAGACCTCATCGAGCTTGGCGTCGTCACGCAAGGTCAGAGTGATTCTGGTACCGCACGGCCGCTTGATTGGTCCAAAGATCGTGTAGTCCTTCAGTTCGTCGAGCGACACCTCGAACGAGATGCCATCCGCGTTCGCCGTAGCGTTTGGCGCGCCTCGGTAGTCCTCAAATGCAGCCGACTCAACCACAGCTTTGGACGCAACGGTGAACACTGACCAGAAGCCAATGCCAAAGCGAGCGATGGGGGCGTAGTCAGCCTCGACGTAGCCGCTCTCTTTGGCCCTGCTGCTGCCGACGGTCAGCAGGTTGTTGAGAACAACTCGCTCCGACATGCCACAGCCGTTGTCCTCGACAGTCACCGTGCGCGTTGCTCTGTCAAACACGACTGATACCGCGGGCGAGTACCGGTCCACAGGCGAAGAGAGGTGCTCCCGATAGCGGCACGCCTCCACTGCGTTTTGAACGAGTTCACGAACTGCAGCGCCAACGTTGCTCCGCCAAACCGCATTGGAGGCTATGAGGTCGATGACGCTTCTTGTGTTCAGGCGAACTCCCAATCGCTCGAACCGCCCCCCGGTGAACGTGAGATTGCGCTCGAACGGCTCTGCACGGATGCCGAGACGAGGGTGTCTCGAGCGACGGTCGATGTCGCAGTAGCCTTGCACCCATCCCTCCATCTGATCGAGGGTGTGGTGAGCCAAGGCGATGACGGGGGCCTCCGAGAAGACACCAGAGACGATGATGCGTCCGTTGTCGATTGCCAAGCTGTCGCCGATGCAAACGTGCTTCATGTTCTCCCGATAGGAGATGCGCGCGCGTTCACTGGGGTCAGCGTTGATCTTCGCGAGGACGCCATCGACAACGCGGGTATCGCTGAACTCCAATGCATCTGCAATGCACACAATTGCGCCGAGCTGACGCACGTCGATCAGGCGCTCTTGCGCGGCGAAAGACGCCTTCACCGCGTCCAACTTGGCGATGGATAGGTTGTGCGCCTGCATCATCAGGTCGAGCGCTCCAACCAGGTTCAAGGGCACTCCAAGGCTGTCGGCGTTCTGGAGGATGTACGTGCCACCACGCCTGGAGTGCTCGGCTCGCAGGTGGTCCTGCAGGACAGTGTTTGTCTTCCACTCCGTGGTTCGGTCGAGACAAAGGGAAGACAGGAGTGCGTCTTCCTCCCCTGGGAAGACCGTCATGCCGAGGTCGTGTGCATAGGCGGCCGCAATGAGGAGAAACATTTCGGCCTGGCCTAGGCATTCCGGGGTTCCAGGCTCAATGGCCGCGAGCTTGATGACCTGTTCGATGCGGCGAGTGACGCGAAAGCCGTGGTGGGCATCGTGTCTCGTGTAGTACGGAAAGTGGTCCTTGGTCGAGTCGAGGATTGGAGCGACGCCCTTAACGAAGCGGGCGATGCGTTCGGCGTACTCCTTGTCGGCACCATCGAGCGCTTTGAAGAGCCCCGTCTCTTGCAACTCGACGATCGGATCCCTGACTTGCATTCTTCCCCCTGTGCTGAACCGGTGCGACGATGCTCTAGTCTGCCTCCTCAACAGGCATCTGGAACAGCACGTCTTCGCTCTCGCGCAAGGACTCCTCCTCCCGGAAGCGAAGGAAACTGTTCGACGATTCTCGGATAGAGCGGAGTTGCATCCGCGGGAACGTCTGCTCGATAGCCTTCGCTGCCGCGACACTGCCGAAGAAGCCGACCAGGCGGAACGATTTGTTCCACTCCACCGCCCATGACCACAGCTCTTCACTCGGATGACGGCGGATCGCTGCCTTGTAGTAGTCGTCAGCCGTGTGAACGATGAGGCGATGGTCCCACAGGGCCACCGCTTTCATGAACGCGCGCTGGACAGGGTTGCCCCAGTCCGTCCTGATGGTTCCGTGGAGCGGCAAGAACGCTCCGGGCCACCAGTGACCGAGGTTGCGGTCAGGTTCATATGTGAGCAAGTAGAAGAATCCGAGCATTTGCATGCGCGCCAACTCGTAGGCACGCGTGTCGTCGATCTGGGGTGGCGCGACAAACCCGAAGGTCATTTCGACCGGTCCCAGCTGGCTCGTCGAGTTGAGGGAGGCGTGGCTGTCGGCGACGGGCTTGCCGGTCTTGCGACTGCCGCTCTTTGGCCCACGGCGTATGGCCTCCGCTCGTGCCGTCGGGTCTTCCGTTGACGCAAGGCCGGTGGTGTGGAAGTACATCGTGATCGCGGCGATATCGTCTTCGAGGTCCGACTTCTTGTTGTTGCACGCCGAACAGGCCCAAACGATCAGGTTCCAGCGGTTCTCGGTCGATCCTTTGGGGACAAACCGGCGGCCGATGACGTGCTCCTTGGTGCGAGTGTCGGGGTCGAGCGCCGCCGCGCAGTAGGGACACGTCATGTTTTTCAGAGGGCGACCGCGAAGGAGTGAGGGCGGGACACGTGGCGGGGAACTCATGGGCGAGGTGTACGTTGTTGCACCGGAACAACCGGCATTCTCAGCGTACTGCCAAGTGCGAGCCACCCGCTCCGGTTGCGGCTCAAGCGACCTGAATTGGAATGATGCGGACGTTGCCTAGCTGCAGATGAGCGCGCCCATGACAGCCCCGGTCAGGCGACGCGTATCGTCCGTGGTGCACGTATGCGTCGTAGATGCATCGACCACTGCGATCGCAAGTAGATTTGGAGCCACAGGTGCCGCACGGCACGTCGCCGTACAGGTCCACCTTCGGAAGAATGGTGTCTGTGAACTGTGGGTCATGCCAAGCTTGAGCTACCGACGACGACTTCAAGTCTCTGCCGCGAAGCGCAGCGTCGGAGGTGAGCTTGTAGCAACGGTGTACGACCCCATCGGGCAGGATCAGCAGCTTTGTCTGCCCGATGTCACAGTGGAAGGTGCCGGTGTCCGACGCCTCTTTGAACCGCTCGATGCGCATCCGAAAGCAGAGGACGGCAAGCTTCTCGCAGAGCTTGTCGACGAGAGTGTCATCGGGCAGGCGAAGCTGGCTGTTTTGCAAGTTGCCAATCGGCGAGCGCACATCCTTGTAGGGGACGAGTTGCATCACCGTGGCTCCCTGCTTCTCGGCGAACAGGGCGAGTGTCTCTACGGCGTCAATATTGACAGGCGTGACCACCGACTGAATCGAAAACTGGACCCCGGCATCGATCAGGTTTCTCATCGCTGTTGACATCTGGTCCGCGTACGTGCTGCTACCTATGAGCTCGTGGTTCTGCGCAGCGTCGAGCGTATCCAG
The DNA here is from genome assembly GCA_035911095.1 of Ideonella sp. Classification (GTDB taxonomy): domain Bacteria; phylum Pseudomonadota; class Gammaproteobacteria; order Burkholderiales; family Burkholderiaceae_C; genus JAMHWF01. Next base: position 3,614 of record JAMHWF010000089.1, read on the forward strand.
GGACAGGGACAGGTGTGGCAGGCCAGCTCGTGCAAGTCTTTTCGCGAGATCGGCCGAAACGGGATACTTGGTCGTAAGAAGGATTTCGAGGCCGCAGCCGATTGCTGCCTCGATTGCTTCTGGCAAGTCGGTTCGGAGAAGAGGCTCCGCCCCTGAAAGCAACAGGTGACTGGCGCCGAGGTCGACAGCCTCTTTGAACACGCGTGCCATGACTTCAAGCGGCACAGTCGCGTCAGTTGCCGCCGACCCGTGCAAGGGGTCGGCGTAGCAGTACGCACAGCGACGGGGGCAGTGTTGGGTGACGTGCCAATGCAGAACTCGCGGCCCCGGGAGCAGGCGAATGCCCTCATGAGGATCCGGCGCAAGCGCGCGGGAGAGTTCGAGTAGAGAAAGGGGTCGCGTTGTTGCTGGCCCGTCATGCACGAGCGGTGCGAGGCGCTCCAGGAGGTGTTGTACGCCGAGCGCGCAGGAATCTCCGAGTGCAGCGGACGCCAGCGCGGCCAACTCAGCAGCAGAGCGTCGACCGTCCATGAGATTGACGAACACGGCTTCGGTCGCAGTCAATGCCGCGAGACGTGCGCCGTCACGATGCCTCACGACGTACGCGCGCTGACCGTGCAGCTGCAATTGAAAACCGGGTCGCAGTGAGTAGGGGCGGGCGGCGGCATTCGCCGCATTCGCTAGTGCGTGCATGCTGCGTCGGGGGCGAGGTACTCGCCGTGCCTTAGCTTTGCTCCAACGATGCAACGGCCGCGGCCGCTGCAAGCATCGCGTTCCCCGCAAGACGCACAAGCCGTATCAGGAAACTGATCCGGCTTCGGAAACGTCAGCCTGAGCAACGGTTCTCCGTTCCAGACTTGTAGAAGGGTCTGCCGTCGCAAGTCTCCGACGACCAGCATTTCGTCATTAGGGGAGTAGCGGCAGCGGGTGACACGTCCGTCAGGCAGGATGTCCAGAGTCTTGATGCCAACTTCGCACAACAACCGGTCACTGCAGTCCACACGAGCACTCGACGCTGCGGCCTCTGCGCTGCCAACGCTCAGCCGAAGCCTTTCACCGACTTCCTCCTGAAGCTGCGCGACCACTTCGCTGAGCGGAGGTCCAAGTCGGATCAGCTTGACGTGCGAGGACCTGGCAAAGCTGGGATCCATGAACGGGCTGATGGTCAGGTCTCGGACGCCAAGCGATAAACACAGCCGTGCAAGACCGAGTAGGCCCGTCGCTGAGGTCGACGTCGCCACCGCATTCACCCGCGTCTCGACGCCGGCCCGCAGGAGCGCGGAGATGGAGGAGATTGCTTCTTGGAGGTAGCCTTTGTGGCCTGCCATGGCGTCGGCAATCTTGTCAGTCGCGGCGTCCAGCGAGTAGCTCACCTCATGGATGCCCGCATCATGCAAGGCGCCGGCCATCTCATCTGAGATGAAGTACTTCGTGTTCAGGAACACCCGAATGCCTTGCGATGCGGAGCGCTTGATGATCGCCAACAGGTCCGCTCTGAGAAGAGGCTCGCCCCCGGTGAGGTAGAGCGTCGACGTGCCCAGCAGGGCCATTTCATCCACAACGCGTATGACGTCGACCTGAGGAAAGGTGGCATCTGCCGGCGTCGTGGCCGTCCCGTCCCACGGGAGGACCTTGTAGTAGCAGTACGGGCAGCGGCGGTTGCAGGTGAGAGTCACGAGCCAACTGATGGCAGCCGGCGCTGCCTCGCGCTGAAGGCGGTCGCCGGTTTGCACCGCTCGAAACTCTTCAAGCAGGCGCTGCGAGATCGGCCGAGGGGTACCAATGCCCAGGTAGGCGCTCCACCGCTCCAGGACATTCGCAGCCCTGGCCGCTCCAGTCGCTTCGTCTGCCAACTGGCCTAGGTGAGCCGCGACCTGGTCGAAGTCACCGAGTTGCGCGTACAGAGATACGGCGATCGCATCGGCGAGATCCAATCGGTGAACTACATCCGTGCCTTGCCTGCGCAGCACAACGCCCGAAGGTGTCGCGTCGAGCGCGACGTCACTTCGCAGGTAGAGCGGACGAGTGTTGTTGCGCGCCACGGCGCGCAACCTACTTTTTCTCTACTGGGCGTCCCTTGTCGATCTTGACAAGCGCAACGGTGCCATTGCCACAGCAGTACGAGGTCGCAGCCAGATGGCCGACGACGTCAATGCCAGGCTTGCCTTTCAGTACCGTTTGAAGTTCTTTCACCAGCTTTCGATCGACGGCGATTGACTTCGCTTTTGCGGTAGTTGCCATGCAGACCTCCCTGCGGAACTGGACGGAACCAGACTTTGTGGGCAGGATTCTAGATCCAGTGGCCCGACTGATGAAAGAGGGCGCTGCGAAAGCATCGCTGACAGCTCCGGCAGTCGTTGACAGAACGGCCGCTAGCCTCGTTCAATGCAGGCGAGCGCCGGGGAGGAGCCAATGGATTCGTTCACCTTCGAGAAAGTAGCGCCATATCTCAAGGATCCGCTCGTACTGGCTGGCTTTGCCCTGCTGCTGTTTTTCGGATTCGCGAGGGCGCTTTTTCGCAGTGGTCTTCTGAAGCCAGTGGCCGGTCAGCGGGCGTATCGAGTTCTCCAGGCGGTCATGTTGTATGGCTTTCTGCTTGGCTTGCTCGTTGTCGTTCTCGGGTTCGGGCTGAAGTATCGGGACCTCTCCGAGGCTGATCGACGCGGGGCCGTCCAGCTACTGAAGGGCGAATTCGACGCCAATGCGGCAACCGTCGAGTACATGAGGCGCAACACGATCACTATGCTGACAGTCTTTCAAGAGACCGCTCAGGTGTTGCGTGAGCCGGGCATCAAGACCCTCGCAACCCTTTTCCCCAAGGAAAACGTAGCCGGCAGGCAGCAATTGCCACCCCGCGACATGGCAGTTCAAGCGCTGAGCTCCTTGCTCGAGCAGAAACTAGATCGGAACAAGGCCGAGATGGCCAAGGGGGACGCCGCCGCGAAGGTTCTTGTGGGAACCATCGGTCGAACACGGGCCACGATTGTGTCGCTCTCGGATCCCAACCACGAACGCTACGTCATCACCGACCAGGCATGGGAGGCGAACTTGCCGATGTTGCACCGAGTGCATCTGGCCTCGGTCCCCGAGTTTCAAAAGTCCTACGACAGTTCAAGGAAGCTTCGCAGCGACTATGACGTCGTGTGCACCGGTCTACTCAGTTATCTTGATGCCTTGCGAGCGGTGTTCAACCCGAAGACAGGTGTCGATGTCGAGGTACTGGCTGCAGCGTTGGCTCAAGAACGCCAGTCGCTTGCACTGCTGACGGCCTATGGCAAGACTCTTGCGGACGCAACAGAACAGGTCAAGGCAGCACAAACGAAGCTCGAGGCGGAGGCGAAGAGCCTCTGACGCAGGAGCACCAGCTCAACCCGACACGGGCTTCGCTGCACACAGCTATCGTCCGACGCACGCAAACGTGCTCGGTGCCCATTTGGCGCCGTTCCAAGCGGCCTCTACCGCGGGCGGCACCAGTGCCAGGACTTCGTCGGAGACGATCCCGTTGGCCTTGGGGCAGCTCTTGAAGAGCTCCTGTGCTCCAAACACGAATGGCGATGCGGCCTCGCCGCAGACCGCCACCGTGCCCTTGGTCGGCAGGGTCAACTCGGCGCCGAAAGCGAGAACACGCATCGGCGCGTACAGGTACTCCTGCAAATCCATGAATGGGTATTTGCCGGCGGGGGCTCCACTACGAGGACGCCATCCGAAGGTTATGCTGAAGGCGACGAGGTCTGCGCTTGCGCGGCGCGCAAATATTGCGTCTCGGTCGACGGCCCGGTGGATTGCAAGCGACTGAGTGACTGCACGTACATGGCGTAAGCCGCAGACATCTGCGCGAACCTCCTCAAGTGAGGGCGGGCGAGGGCAGAAGAGCTCGCCGCTTTGATGCAGCGCCATGAACAGGCTGACGAGGCCCAGTTCCTCTGTTCTTGCTTTTTGGTCCAGAGGGCACCGCTCACCCATCACATGAGACAGCTCGTGGCCCACCAGCGCGGCCAGGACGTAGTCCGTAAGCTCCCCCACCGAGTAGACAACTGAAAAGTGGAGACTTCCGCATCTTCAAGGAAGAGCGATGAGGAAGTCGAGATTCACGGAGAGCCAGATCCTGGCGATCCTGGGCGAGGGCGAGACCGGGCGGCCGGTGTCCGAGGTGTGCCGCCAGCACGGCATCAGCACGGCCTGCTACTACCAGTGGAAGAGCAAGTACGCCGGCATGTCGGCCAACGAGCTGAAACGGGTCAAGGAGCTCGAGGCGGAGAACGCGCGGCTCAAGCGCATGTACGCCGAACTGGCGCTGGAGAACGCGGCGATCAAGGACGTGTTGTCGCGAAAATTGTGACGCCGACCGCCAGGCGCGCCGCGGTGCAGGTCATGGTCGACGACCATCAGCTGTCACGCGTGCAAGCCTGCCGAGCCGTGGGGCTACCGCGGTCGGCGTTGTACAAGCCCACGAGGGATCAGGCGAGGTTGGACGCGCCGGTGATCCAGGCCCTGAACGGGGTCGTCGAGAAGCGGCCGCGCTGGGGCTTCTGGAAGTGTTTCGAGCGGCTGCGCGCGGACGGTCATGGCTGGAACCACAAGAAGGTCTACCGGGTGTACTGCTCGATGCGGCTGAACCTCAAGCGCAAGGCCAGGCGCCGGGTCATCACCCGCGAGCGGCAACCCTTGCTGGCCAGCCACGAGCTCAACCGCGTCTGGGCGCTGGACTTCATGCGCGACACGCTCTACGACGGGCGGCCGTTCCGCACGCTCAACGTGATCGACGAGGGGAACCGCGAGGCGCTGCGCATCGAGTGCGGCACGTCGATCCCGTCGGCTCGCGTGGTGCGGGTGATGAAGCAACTGGTCGAGGTCTACGGCAAGCCCGAGGCGGTGCGGCTGGACAACGGCCCGGAGCTGACGGCGGACGCCTTCGTCGACTGGGCCAAGGAGCACGACGTGAAGCTGCTGTTCATCCAGCCCGGCAAGCCCAACCAGAACGCGTTCGTCGAACGCTTCAACCGCAGCTTCCGCGAGGAGGTGCTGGATGCCTGGCTGTTCAACGCCGTCAGCGAGGTGCAGAGCGCAGCCGACGAATGGATGGCCGACTACAACGAGTTCCGGCCCCACGAGTCCCTGGACAACCTGCCTCCGACGGTCTTCAAGCCCAGGGTGTTCAACGCGGATGCCTCTACTTCCGACTTGTCTACTTGACGGGGGAGCTTACGCCCGGACAGGGTCCGGAAACCGCCTGTCGAACTCTCCGCCCAGCACCGTTACGGCGCTGTCTTCAATGCCTTTGCCCGACAAAGCGCGTGCGCTTTGGTGAGACGGGGTGACGCTACATGACGCGCCACTGGGACGAGGTGATCACAGAGCTACTGCACGGCTGCTGAAAAGTGGCGGGTAAATGGGAAATATGGGACCGTGTGGCTCTGTATGGGACGTCATTCAATGTTTTGGACCTGCTCGCGCAGTTGCTCGATCGCGACCTTCATCTCGACCGCGATGCTCGTCAGTTCGAGCGCGGCGGCCTTGGAGCCGAGGGTGTTGGCTTCACGCAGCAGTTCCTGGATCAGGAAGTCGAGCTTCTTGCCGACCTCGCCGCCGGCCTTGAGCAGGCGGTCGATCTCGTCGAGGTGGGCGCGCAGGCGCGCGAGCTCCTCGGCGACGTCGATGCGGATCGCGTAGGCCGCGGCTTCGTTCAGGGCGCGCTCCTGCAGCGTCGCGGCCGGCACGCTCTGCGCGGCGCCGCTGGCGGCCAGCGCCTCCTGCCAGCGCTCGACGAAGCGCTGCTGCTGGCGCTGCACGACGGCCGGCACGATCGGCTCCGCGTGGTCGGCCAGCTCGCGCAGGCGGGCCAGGCGTTCCTGCAGCACGCCGACGAGGCGCGCGCCTTCGCGTTCGCGCGACTCGCGCAGGCCTTCGATGCAGCGCCGCGCCACCGCCAGCGCCGGCTCGTCGAGCCGTTCGTGGCTGCCACCCCCCTTGCACCACTGCAGTACCTCGTGGACCGACAGGGGGGTGGCCTTCGGCAGCCAGGACTGCACCGTGCCTTCCAGGTGGGCGAGGCGGCTCAGCTGCCCCGGCAGGGGCTGCGGCCAAGCGGACTCGCTCTCGCGTTGGACGGCCAGGCGCAGCTCGATCTTGCCGCGCCGGAAGCTGCGCGTGACCAACTCGCGCAGCGCCGGCTCGAGCCCGCGCAGCTCGTCCGGCAGGCGCAGGCTGAGGTCGAGAAAGCGGTTGTTGACCGAGCGGATTTCAGCGCCGACCGTGGCAGCCCCAGCACTGGTCGACGCAGGGCGGGAATCTTCCCTGTCCTCGGCGGAATCAGAGGGCGAACCGAGGCCATCACTGGCGTTTGCATAGCCGGTCATGCTGTAGACTGCCATCGCATTTCACCCCTTGAAAAAACCCACGATTATGTCGAAGCCCAAGCCAGCCCCGTTGCCTGCTGGCACCGTGGTCGGCGGCTACCAGATCGTGAAGAAGCTGGCCGCTGGCGGCTTCGGGGTCGTGTACCTCGCCGAAGACAGTGATCGGCACCTCGTCGCGCTGAAGGAATACCTGCCTTCGTCCCTCGCCGAGCGGGCACCGGGCGAGCTCACGCCGCGCGTCAAGCCCGAGAAGCAGCCCCTGTATCGCCTGGGCCTGAAGAGCTTCTTCGAAGAGGGCCGTTCGCTCGCGCAGATCAGCCACCCGAGCGTCGTTTCGGTGCTGAACTTCTTCCGCGAGAACGAGACGGTGTACATGGTGATGAACTACCTGCAGGGCGACACCCTGCAGGACTTCATCGTCACGGCGCGTGACCTGAAGCGCGACAAGGTGTTTCGCGAGTCGACGATCCGCTCGTTGTTCGACGAGATTCTGCGCGGGCTGCGCATCGTGCACCAGCACAAGATGCTGCACCTGGACATCAAGCCCGCCAACGCCTTCATCACCAACGACAACAAGGCGGTGCTGCTCGACTTCGGCGCGGCACGCGAGGTGCTTTCGAAGGAAGGCAACTTCATCCGCCCGATGTACACCCCCGGCTTCGCCGCGCCCGAGATGTACCGCCGCGACGGCACGCTCGGCCCCTGGACCGACATCTACGCGATCGGCGCCTGCATCTATGCCTGCATGCAGGGCTATCCGCCGAACGATGCGCCGCAGCGCATCGAGAAGGACCGTCTGGCGCTCAGCCTCTCGCGCCTGCGCAACGTCTACTCGGACAACCTGATCGAGGTCACCGAGTGGTGCATGTCGCTCGACCCGCTCTCGCGCCCGCAGAGCGTGTTTGCGCTGCAGAAGGAACTGGCGCGCGAGACCGAGCGCCGCTACACCAAGCTCAGCTTCGGCGAACGCCTGAAGCTGCAGCTCGAAAACCTGAAGACCGGCGCCAAGGCCTGAGGGCCCAAGCCCGAACCGATCCGGATTCGATGCGCTTTTCCGTCTACCAGCTCAGCCGCAAGGGCGGTCGTGAGAAGAATGAAGACCGCATGGGCTATTGCTACACGCGGGACTCGGGCCTCTTTGCGCTGGCGGACGGCATGGGCGGGCACCCCGAGGGCGAGGTCGCCTCGCAACTCGCGCTGCAGACGCTCGCCGCGCTGTTCCAGCGCGATGCCAAGTCGACGCTGAAGGACCCGCTGCGCTTCCTGCACGACGCGACGATGTCGGCGCACCACCAGTTGCTGCGCTATGCCACCGAGAAGGCGCTGATGGACACGCCGCGCACGACGCTGGTGGCCTGCGTGCTGCAGGGCAACGCGGCCTACTGGGCCCATTGCGGCGATTCGCGCCTGTACCTGGTGCGTGGCGACAAGCTGATCGCCCGCACGCGCGACCACTCGTACTCCGAACTGCAGGACACGCTGTCGCAGGTCGTGCCGATCGGCGAGAAGTTCAACCGCAACGTGCTGTTCACCTGCCTGGGCAGCCCGGGCAAGCCGGTGATCGATTCGGTCGGCCCGCTGCTGATGCAGAGCGGCGACCGCATCCTGCTCTGCTCGGACGGCTTGTGGAGCACCGTCAGCGACACCGTGATCGCGAACCAGCTCTCGACGCGCCCGATCGCCGACGCCGTGCCCGAGCTGGTCGAGCAGGCGCTGCGCAACGGCGGCGCCGGCAGCGACAACGTGACGATCCTCGCCGTCGAGTGGGAAGCCACCGAGGACGACGACAGCGTCTCGGGCATCTCGACCGAGTCGCTCGGCAACGAGGTCTTCGCCTCGACCATCCAGGCCGGCGTGATCGGCAAGGACACCGACGAACTCGACGATGCCGAGATCGAGCGCTCGATCCGCGAGATCAACGAGGCCATCCGCCGCACCTCGCAGCAGCGCAAGTCCTGAGGGCGGGGCGGCCCGCGCTGTCGCGCGCAGCCCGCCCTGGTCAGCCCGCGACAGCCGGACGGTCCCGCGCCCTCGTGGACAATGCGCGGATGGGCTATTCGAGAACCGAGGGCCGCGCCGCCGACGCGCTGCGCCCGATCCGCATCACGCGCCGCTTCACCCGCCACGCCGAAGGCTCGGTGCTGGTCTGCTTCGGCGACACCCAGGTGCTGTGCACCGCCTCGGTCGAGGAACGCGTGCCGCCGCACAAGCGCGGCAGCGGCGAAGGCTGGGTGACCGCCGAGTACGGCATGCTGCCGCGCGCCACCCACACCCGCGGCGACCGCGAGGCCGCGCGCGGCAAGCAGAGCGGCCGCACGCAGGAGATCCAGCGCCTGATCGGCCGCTCGCTGCGCTGCGTGTTCGACCTCGCCGCGCTCGGCGAGCGCACGATCCACCTCGACTGCGACGTGCTGCAGGCCGACGGCGGCACGCGCACCGCGGCGATCACCGGCGCCTGGGTTGCCGCGCAGGACGCGGTGAGCTGGCTGCAGGCCAAGGGCGCCCTCAGCGCCTCGCCGATCCGCGACGGCCTGGCGGCGGTATCGGTCGGCATCGTCGAAGGCACGCCGCTGCTCGACCTCGAGTACGTCGAGGACTCCGCCTGCGACACCGACATGAACGTCGTGATGACCGCCTCGGGCGGTTTCGTCGAGGTGCAGGGCACGGCCGAGGGCGCCTCGTTCACCCGCGCCGAGATGGACCGCCTGCTCGCCCTGGCCGAGAAGGGCATCCGCGAACTGGTGGCCGCGCAGCGCGCCGCGCTGAGCGACTGAGCCACCGGGACGGCGGCCTGGCTCGCGCCGCCCGTCGCACAGCGCCACAGCCACGCCACCGCCACACGCCAACGCCAACGCCAACGCCAACGCCAACGCCAACGCCATGCGCCTCGTCCTCGCCTCCAACAACGCGAAGAAGCTGGCCGAGCTGCGCGTGCTCTTCGGCGCGCTGCCGATCGAGCTCGTGACGCAGGGCTCGCTCGGCATCGGCGAGGCCGAGGAGCCGTACGGGAGCTTCCTGGAGAACGCCCTCGCCAAGGCACGGCACGCGGCGCGTGCGGCCGGCGGCGCGGCGATCGCCGACGATTCGGGCCTCTGCGTCGACGCGCTCGGCGGTGCGCCGGGCGTGATCTCGGCGCACTACGCGGGCGAGCTGCCGGCGGCGCAGGCCGCCGGCCTCGACCGCGAGAGGCGCCGCGCGCGACAGGACGCCGCGAACAACCGCCGCCTGCTCGAGGCCCTGCAGGGCGTCGCGCAGCGCCAGGCCCGCTTCGTCAGCGTGCTGGTCGCGCTGCGCCATGCCGACGACCCGGAGCCGCTGGTCGCCACCGGCCGCTGGGAAGGCCGCGTGCTCGAGGTGCCGCAGGGGGAGGGCGGCTTCGGCTACGACCCGCTGATGTTCGTGCCCGTGCTCGGCCGCAGCGTGGCCCAGCTCGAGGCCGAGACCAAGAACGCGCACAGCCACCGAGCGCTGGCGGCGGCGCAGATGGCCGGCCTGATGCGCGCGGCCTGGCGTCTCGACCAGGGCCTGCCGGGCGCGTCGACCGCAGCGGGCGCGGCCGGTGCGGCGGGCCCGTCGGGCGCCGCGTGAGCCTCCGGCCCCGCCCCCGCGCAGGCAGCGCCCGGCGCACGGCCCGCGGACGCTGCCGATGAGCGTCGAGCGCTACCTCGCGCCGGGCACCTTGCAGCTCGGCGCGCTGCCGCCGCTCGCGCTCTACGTGCACCTGCCGTGGTGCCTGCGCAAGTGCCCCTACTGCGACTTCAACTCGCACGCCGCCTCTGCGCTCGGCGAGGACCGCCGTCCGGCCTTCGATGGCTACCTCGACGCGCTGCGCGCCGACCTCGAGTCGGCCCTGCCGCTGGTCTGGGGCCGGCCGGTGGTCAGCGTCTTCATCGGCGGCGGCACGCCGAGCCTGTTCGAGCCGGCGCAGATCGACCGCCTGCTGGCCGACGTGCGGGCGCGCCTGCGCCTGCTGCCCGACTGCGAGGTGACGCTCGAGGCCAACCCCGGCAGCTTCGAGCGTGAGCGCTTCCGCGCCTTCCGCGCCGCCGGCGTGACGCGGCTGTCGGTCGGCGTGCAGAGCTTCGACGATGTCGCGCTGCGCGCGCTCGGCCGCGTGCACGACGCGGCCCAGGCCGCCGCCGCGGTCGAGGAGGCGGCCGCGGCGTTCGACACCTGGAACCTCGACCTGATGTACGCGCTGCCCGGCCAGACAACCGCCGCGCTCGAGGCCGACCTGAGGCGCGCGCTCGCCTTCGCGCCGCCGCACTTGTCGCTCTACCACCTGACGGTCGAGCCGAACACCTACTTCGCGAGCCGCCCGCCGGACGGCCTGCCCGACGACGACCTCGCAGCCGCGATGCTCGACACGATCGTCGAGACGACCACCGCCGCCGGGCTCGAGCGCTACGAGGTCTCGGCCTACGCCCGGCCCGGCCACCGCTGCGCGCACAACCTGAACTACTGGCAGTTCGGCGACTACCTCGGCGTGGGCGCCGGCGCGCACAGCAAGCTGTCGTTCCCGCACCGCGTCGTGCGTCAGGTGCGCTGGCGCGACCCGGCGCGCTACCAGGCCGAGGCGCTGCGCGGCACGCCGCTGGCGAAGGACGAGGAGGTGTCCCGCGCCGAGCTGCCGTTCGAGTTCATGCTCAACGCGCTGCGCCTACCCGAAGGCTTTCCCCTCGCTCGCTTCAGCGAGCGCACCGGCCTGCCGCCCGGCGCGATCGCCGGTGCGCTGGAGAAGGCCCAGGCACGTGGTCTCGTCGAATGGGACCTGCAGCAGGTGCGCCCGACGGCACGCGGCTTCGACTTCCTGAACGACCTCCAGGCGCTGTTCCTGACGCCGTCCTGAGATCCCCCAAAGGGGGCCCTATGATCCCCTCGTGGGACGGCAACGGCGATCGCGATGAAATCGACGACGGGCTGGGGCGCTGCCGGAGGATGGGTCAGCGGTTGGCTGCGCATCGGGCTGTGGCTCGCGTGCAGCGCATTGGCTGCGCGCGCCGCAGGGCCGGCCGATGTCGCGCAAGGGGTTTCGGCCCCAGTCACAGCCGCAGCCGCAGCGGCCGCCCCGCCCGCCGCTGCCGTCGAGCCCGACCCTCGCCTGCCCCTGACCCCGCTCGAGCGCGACTGGCTGCGCGCCCATCCACGCCTTCGCGTGTTCACGAAGACCGAGTGGGCGCCGATCGACCTCTATACCTATGAAGGCCAGTTCCGCGGCCTCTCGGGCGACTACCTGCGACAGGTCGAGCACCTGCTCGGCGTGCGCTTCGACTTCCAGTCTGGCCAGACGCTGGCCGACGGCCTGAAGGCACTGTCGGAAGGGCGCACCGACATCCTGCCCTCGGTCTCGCGCACGCCGCAGCGCGAGAGCTTCATGGCCTTCACCCGGCCCTACCTGGACGTGCCGAACGTCTACGTCACCCGGCGCGGCATGTCCGGCGTCGGCCCCGAGGCCGCGCTGCGGGGCCTGCGGATCGCGGTCGAGCGGGGCTACGCCGTCGCCTCGCTGGTGGGCGAACGTCATCCGCAGGCCGTGGTGGTCGAAGTCGACGATTCGGCGGCCGCGCTGCGCGCCGTGTCGGAAGGCGAGGCCGACGTCTATTTGGGGGCGGTGCCGACCACCAGCTTCCTGGTCGAGAAGCTGCTGCTGGCCAACCTGGAGTCGCGCGGGCCCATGCGCTCGGAGCTGAGCGCGCTGCACCTGGGCGTGCGCCGCAGCGACGTGGTGCTCCGCTCGGTGCTCGACAAGGCGCTCGAAGCGATCCCGCTGAGCGAGCGGCAGGAGATCCACCGCCGCTGGACGCCGCTGCACACGCTGCTGGTCGAGCCTTCGCCGCCGCTGGAGCTCAACGCCGGGGAGCGGCAATTTCTCAAGGCGATGCCGCTCGTGCGCGTCGGCTTCGAGGCCGACTTCCGCCCCTACAGCTTTGCGGGCGACGAGGGCCGCCTCACCGGCATGGCGCACGACTACCTGCGCCTGGTCGCGGACAAGCTCGGCCTGCCGCTGGCCGCGCCGGTGGGCGGCACCTGGTCGGACGTGTTCGCCCGCGCGCGGCGCGGTGAGGTCGACATGCTGGTCGCCGTGGCGCGCAACGACGAGCGCGAGCGCGAGTTCGCCTTCGTCGGCCCCTGGGTCAGCACGCCGAACGTGCTGCTCATGCGGCGCGATGCGATGCCGGTTCTGAGCCTCGAACAGCTCAATGACCGGCGGGTCGCGGTCGTGAAGGACGGCCAGACCGCCTACCTGATGCGCCGCCTCTACCCGCGGGTGGCGCTGGTCGAGCAGCCGACCCGCGACGACGTCCTCGCCGCGGTCGTCAACGGACAGGCCGACGGCGGCTTCGCCAATGCCGCGCTGGTCGCGCCGCGCCTGGCCGAAGGGCTGGGGGCCTCGTTGAAGATGGCCGGCTTCTTCCCCGAGCTGAACTCCGACCTCTACTTCGCGGTGCGCGAGGAGCATGCGGCGCTGGCCGCGCTGCTGAGGCGCGCGCTCGCCTCGATCAGCGACGCCGAGCGCGGGGCGATCGCGGCGCGCTGGGCCACGGTGCCGGTCAGCCTCGACGCCGGGGCGGACCTGCGCGCCATGCTTCGCCGCCTGCTGCCGGTGCTCGCGGGTCTGCTGCTGGTGCTGACCGTCTCGCTGGGCTGGGCGGCCTGGCTGCGCCGCGAGGTCGCGCACCGGCGCCGGACCGAAGCGGCGCTCGGCGCCGAGCGCGACCGGGCCCACGCGCTCGCGCAGGCGCGCCGCGACTTCCTCGAAGTGGCCAGTCACGAGATCCGCACCCCGGTCAACGCGGTGGTCGGCGCGCTCGGCGCGTTGCAGGACCAGCCGCTGCCGATGGCGGCGCGCGAGCTGACGCGGCTGGCGCGCGGCGCGGCGCAGACGCTCTCCGAGTACGTCAACAACCTGCTCGACCTTTCGAAGAGCGATGCGGGCGCGCTGCGGCTGGTGCCGCAGGCGGACTCGCTGCCCGGCACGCTGCATGCGGCGCTGCGCACGATCGAGCCGTCGGCGCTGCAGGAGGGCGTGCTGCTGACGGCGAAGATCGATCCGATCCTGGCGCCCGCGCACGTGTTCGACGCCTTCCGCCTGCACCAGGTGGTGCTCAACCTGCTGTCGAACGCGGTCAAGTTCGGCGACCACGGGCGGGTGGAGCTTTCGGCCCTGGTGCTCGGCGAGGGGACGGGCGGCCAGCGGCTGTGCATCGCGGTGGAGGACGAAGGCATCGGCGTCGACCCGGCCGCCGTCGCGCGCCTGTTCCAGCCGTTTGCCCAGGCCGGCGACAGCGTCACCCACCGACGCGGCGGCAGCGGCCTCGGGCTGGTGCTGTGCAAGCGCCTGGTCGAGGCGATGGGCGGCACGATCGAGATCGCGCCGCGGGTGCCGCGCGGCACCCGGGCGAGCGTGACGCTCGCGCTGCCGGTCGCGCCGGCGCTGGCCCCGGCGCAGGGTGCGCACGATGCCCCGCCGGTCGAGGCCGGCGCCGCCCGCGTGCTCGTCGTCGAGGACGACCGCGTCCAGCAGGTGCTGCTCGAGGCAATGCTGCAGGCGCGCGGCTGCGTGGTCGACCTCGCCTCCTCGGCCGAGGAGGCGCAGGCGCTCTGGCTGCGCCACCGCCATCCGATGGTGCTGACCGACCTGCGGCTGCCCGGGCGCGACGGGCACGACCTGGCGCGCTGGCTGCGGGCGCAGGACGGCGGCGCCGAGCTATGCGTGCTCGGCTGCAGCGCCGACCTCGACGCGGTGCCCGAGGCGCTGGCGGCGGGCATCGACCGGCTCGTGCCCAAGCCGGTGTCGCCGGAGGCGATCGATGTCCTGCTGGCCTCGTGGCGCGGCGTCGCCGAAAGGCAGCCCGGCGCGTGCTAACGTGCGCGCCCCCCAAGACACCGTCCGGACTCACAAGTGGCAATCGAGCGCGCGGCCGCGGCACCGAACGGCGGGGCGACGCCGGGCCCAGAAGGCGCGTCTTCTCCCTCAACGCCGACCGAGCCGGTGACGACGCCCGGCATCCCGCGCCCGCTGGTGCGCGCGGCGGCCGTCTGGACCCGCTGGCGCACGCCGATCGTCGCCGCCGCCGCGCTGCTGCTGGTCGCCGCCATCGGCTTCGCGCTGCGCGGGCTGCTGGGCGAGGTCCACTACGCGAACGTGCTCGCGGCGATCGGGACGATCCCGCGGGAGAACCTCTTCGGCGCGCTGGTCGCGACGGCGGCGAGCTTCATCGCGCTGTCGGGCTACGACCGCTCCGGCCTCGAGTACGCGGGTGCGAAGGTCGAGCGCGCCACCGTCCTGCTGACCTCGTTCACCGCCTATGCGCTCGGCAACACGGTCGGCATGGGCGCGCTGACCGGCGGCGCGGTGCGCATGCGCATGTACGCGGCGGCGGGCGTCGAGCCGGCGCGCATCGCCCAGGCGGTGGCCTTCAACGCGCTGGCGTTCGGGCTCGGCGTCGGCGCCTTCGGCGCGCTCGGCCTGCTCTGGGGGGCCGCCGAGATCGCGCCGCTGCTGCACCTGCCGGTGGGGGCGCTGCGCGCGCTGGCGCTGCTCGGCATCGCCGCCACCGGGCTGCTGCTCTGGCTCTGCGCACGGCGCACGCACCTGCAGCTCGGCCGCTGGCGCCTTCGCCTGCCGGGCGCCGGCCTGGCCTGGCGCCAGCTCGCGATCTCGGCGGCCGACCTGGTGGCGGCCGGCGCCGCGCTGTGGCTGCTGCTGCCGGCCGGCTCGATCGAGCTGCCGGCCTTCATGGCCTTCTATGCGCTTGCGCTCGCCGCCTCGGTGATCAGCCATGTGCCGGGCGGCCTCGGCATCTTCGAGTCGGTGATCCTGCTGGCCACCCACGGCCAGGCCGCGCCCGACGCGGTGCTGGGCGCGCTGCTGGTCTACCGCGGCATCTACTACCTGCTGCCGCTCTTGATCGCCACCGCGCTGCTGGCCACCTACGAGTTGCGCGAGGGCGTCGCCGCGCCGGTCGGGCGCGTCGCGGTGCACCTGTCGCCGACGCTGCTCGCGACCCTGGCCTTCGTCGCCGGGGTCTGGCTGCTGTTCTCGGGGGTGACACCCTCGAGCGACGAGGCGCAGCAGCTGCTGGCGATGCAGGTGCCGCTGCCGATCGTCGAGGCCTCGCACTTCGTCGGCAGCATCCTGGGGCTGGGCATGCTGCTGGTCGCGCGCGGGCTGCTGCACCGGCTCGACTACGCCTGGTGGGCCGCGCTCGGCCTGTCGCTGCTGTCCGCGGTGCTGGCGCTGCCCAAGGGCATCGCGCTGTCCGAGTTCGGCCTGATGTCGACCCTGACCGTGCTGCTCGTGATCTCGCGGCGGCAGTTCAACCGCCGCTCCTCGCTCGTCGACCAGCGCCTCGAGCCCGAATGGCTGCTGGCCGTCGGCATCGTCCTCGCGGCGACGCTCTGGGTGCTGTTCTTCGCCTACCAGGACGTGCCCTATGCGCACCAGCTCTGGTGGCAGTTCGAGATGGACGCGCAGGCGCCGCGCTCGCTGCGGGCGGTGACCGCGGTCGCGCTGTGCGCGGCGGTGGTCGCGCTCTGGCACCTGACCAGCCCACCGGTCGGGCGCTGGCCGCTGCCGACGGCGGCCGAGCTGGACCGGGCCGCGGCCGCGATGGCGCACGACCCGGCGGCCTCGGCGCGCCTGGCGCTCACCGGCGACAAGCACCTGCTGTTCTCGCCCAGCGGGCGCAGCTTCATCATGTTCGGGCGCCACCGGCGCTCCTGGGTGGCGCTGTTCGACCCGGTCGGCGACGCCGACGAGTTCGAGGACCTGGTCTGGCGCTTCATCGAGGCGGCGCGCACGCACGGCGGGCGCGCCGCCTTCTATCAGGTGCGCGCGCAGACCCTGCCGCTCTATCTCGACGCCGGGCTGCGGGTGTTCAAGTTGGGCGAGTACGCCTTCGTGCCGCTGGCCGACTTCAGCCTCAAGGGCGGCGCGCGCGCCAACCTGCGCAGCGGCGCGAACCGCGGCGAGCGCGAAGGGCTCGTCTTCGAATGGGTCGAGCCCGAGGGCGTCGCGGCGGTGCTGGCGCCGCTGCGCGAGGTGTCCGACGCCTGGCTGGCCGAGCAGCAGGCGCGCGAGAAGGCGTTCTCGCTCGGCAGCTTCGACCCCGACTACCTGATGCGCCTGCCGCTGGCGCTGGTGCGGCAGGGGGAGGGCGGGCGCATCCTCGCCTTCGCGACGGTGATGACCAGCGCCACCCGCGACGAGGCCAGCGTCGACCTGATGCGACACCGGCCGGAGGTGCCGAACGGCACGATGGACTTCCTCTTCGCCCGCCTGATGCTGCACCTGAAGGCCCTGGGCTACGCGCGCTTCGGCCTCGGCATGGCGCCGATGTCGGGCATGGCCGAGCACCCGCTCGCCTCGCGCTGGCAGCGCTACGCGCGCCTGGTCTACGAGCACGGGCGGCGCTTCTACAACTTCCAGGGCCTGCGCAGCTTCAAGGAGAAGTTCTCGCCCGAGTGGGAGCCGCGCTACCTGGTGGCGCCGGGGCCGGCGGCGGCGCTGCTCGCGCTGGCCGACACGGCGGCGCTGATCGGCGGCGGGCTGCGGGGGGTGGTCGGGAAATGAGCCATCTGACATGAGCGACCTGCAGCGGAGCCCGGGCAGTGGCCGGGCCATGGGACGCGGCGCGCGGCGCGGCGTGCGGAAGGGCTCCGGCAGCGCCGGCCTGCGGTTGCGTCTGGCGGGCGCGGCCGCCGCCTGGTCGGCGGCCGTGTCGCCCTGGCCCGGCTGGGCCGCCGCAGCCGATGCCGGGCGCGACGGCGCGACGAGGCCAGCCGGCGCTGCTGCTGCGGCGCCGGCGCCGGGTGCCGCGGCCAGCGCCGCGGGGCGGCCGGCAGTCCCGGCGGGTGCCCTG
This sequence comes from Ideonella sp., assembly GCA_035911095.1. Taxonomy (GTDB): domain Bacteria; phylum Pseudomonadota; class Gammaproteobacteria; order Burkholderiales; family Burkholderiaceae_C; genus JAMHWF01. The sequence continues at coordinate 20,835 of JAMHWF010000089.1, forward strand.
TCGGCATCCCCGGGTGCGTCGACGCCTGCCGGGGCGGGCGAGCGTTTCAGCCACGGCCGCTTCGAGAGCGTCGCGGTGCTGCGCCCCGCCGGCACGCCGAGCCAGGTCGTGCTGATGCTCTCCGACGAGGCGGGCTGGGACGCGACCCAGGCCGCGCGCGCGCAGGCGCTGGCCGACGAGGGCGCGCTGGTCGCCGGCATCGACTGGCCGCGCCTGCGCCGTCGCCTGGCTGCCGAGGACAGCTGCTTCCTGCCCGACGGCGACTTCGAGAACCTCTCGCACCATCTGCAGGGCTATGCGCAGCTGCCGACCTACCTGAAGCCGGTGCTGGCCGGGAGCGGACAGGGTGCCGCGGCGGCCTACGCGGTGATCGCACAGACGACAGGGGGCGGCTTCGGTGGCCTCGCGACCTGGGCCTACTGCCCGGCGCTCGCCGGCGCCCAGCCGCTGTGCCGCGGCGAGGGCACGCTGTTCCAGCGGTCGGCGCCTGGGGCGGCGGCTGCCCCTTCCTCGCCCCCTTCGACCGCCGCCTCCGCCTCCAACTCTGCTGCTGCGGCCGGTCCGGGCACGGGCAGCGCTGTCGGCGCATCCGCATCGCGGCGGGCGACAGCCGGCGCGGCCGCCGCGCCCGTCGTGGGCGCCTCCGCGACGTCCGCGCTGTCGCCTTCCGCGGCCGCCGGCCGCCGGCGGCAAGCCGCGACCGGGACGGCCAGCCTGACGCTGCTGCCGGCCGCGACCCTGCCGGTGCCCTGGTTCGCGCTCGACGACACGCCCTCGGCCTGCGCGGCGGCCGACGCGCGCGCCTTCGTCGAGCGCGTGCCCGGGGCGCGCTGGCTCCCGGCACCGGCCGCCGGCCCCGACCCGCGGCCGGACGAGACGCTGGCCTCGCTGCGCGCGAGCAACCTGCCCGAGCTGCCGCCGGCGCCGCCCGACCTGGCCGACCTGCCGATGGTCGAGTTGCCGCTGCCGGTGGCCGCACGGCGCGCACCGGTGCCCGCGGCGGTGGCCTCCCCGGGTGCATCGGCCGCGGCCTCGGCCGCGCTCGCCCGTCGCTTCGTCGTGCTGCTCTCAGGCGACGGCGGCTGGGCCCAGATCGACAAGGCGCTGGCGGACGCGTTCGTGCGCGGCGGCCTCCCGGTGGCCGGCGTCGACTCGCTGCGCTACTTCTGGACCAAGCGCACGCCCGACGGCCTCGCGGCCGACCTCGACCGCATCCTGCGCTTCTACGCCACGCGCTGGGGCCGCAGCGAGGCCGTGCTGGTCGGCTACTCGCAAGGGGCCGACGTGCTGCCGTTCGCGCTCAACCGGCTCCCGCCCGCGACGCGCGCGCGGGTGCGCTACACGGCGCTGCTCGGGCTGTCGCACAAGGCCTCGTTCGAGTTCAAGGTGGGCAACTGGCTCGGTGCGAGCGGCGACCATCCGATCGGGCCCGAGGCGCGGCGCCTGCGGGCCGACGAGACGCTCTGCCTGCACGGCAGCCAGGAGAAGGACTCGCTCTGCCCCGAGCTCGCGCCCGCGCACGCGACCGAGGTCAAGGTGCCCGGCGACCACCACTTCGACAGCGACTACGAAGGCGTCGCGCAGATCATCCTGCGGCAGGCGGCTGCGGCGCGCTGAGGCTGCAGCCGTTCCTCTCCCGCTTTCTCAAGCGCCAGCGGGGCGCTGTCGGCGTTCACCGGTGAACGAACGTGGCGGGCCGAGGACGGCGGCCACCGACCGACGGTGCAGGCGCGAAGGTCGACCGACCCCTCAGACGCGGTTCGTCGACAGTGACGACGTCGCGCGCAGCCGGTCGATCAGCTTGCCGGCGATCTGGCCGAGCGGCAGCACCTCGTGCGCCGCGCCGGCGGCGATCGCCTCGCGCGGCATGCCGAAGACGACGCAGCTCGCTTCGTCCTGCACCAGGTTGTAGCTGCCGGCGTCGCGCATCTCCTTCATCGCCCTCGCGCCGTCGGCGCCCATGCCGGTCAGCATCACGCCGAGCGCGTTCGGCCCGACGATGTGGGCGGCCGAACGGAACAGCACCTCGACCGAAGGCTTGTGGCGGTTCACCGGCTCGCCGTCGCGCACGCGGGCGATGTAGTTCGCGCCCGAGCGCTCGACGCTCAGGTGCAGCCCGCCCGGGGCGATGTAGGCATGGCCGGGCAGCACGCGCTCGCCGTCGCTGGCCTCCTTGACGCGGATGCGGCACAGGCCGTCGAGCCGGGCCGCATAGCTGCGCGTGAAGCCGGGTGGCATGTGCTGGGTGATCAGCACCGCCGGGGCGTCGGCCGGCAGGCCGAGCAGCACTTCCTTCGTCGCTTCGGTGCCGCCGGTGGAGGCGCCGATGAAGATCAGCTTCTCGGTCGACAGGCGGCCGATCGCCGAGGGGGCGGCCGTCGCACGCGGGGCCTGGACGCCGGCGGCCGTTGCCGCCGGGGCGCGGCGGATCTGCGCCTTGGCCGCGATGCGGATCTTGTCGGTGATGTCGCCGGCCAGCGAGCGCAGCCCGTCGCCGACGCCGATCTTCGGCTTGCCGACGAAGTCGACCGCGCCGAGCTCGAGCGCGCGCAGCGTCACCTCGGCCCCCCGTTCGGTCAGCGTCGAGACCATCACGACCGGCATCGGGCGCAGGCGCATCAGCTTGCCGAGGAAGTCGATGCCGTCCATGCGGGGCATCTCGACGTCGAGCGTGATCACGTCGGGGTCGAGGTTGCGGATCATCTCGCGCGCGACGAAGGGGTCGCTCGCCGCGCCGACGCATTCCATGTCGGGCCGGCGGTTGATGATCTCGGCGAGCAGGCCGCGCACCAGCGCCGAATCGTCGACCACCACGACGCGGATCTTCTTGTTTGCCACCATGACGGCTCCCAACCTTCTTGTTGAACTCAGAACAGGTCGACCGAGCCGCCGGCACTGGCGGGGGCGGCCCGCACGGCTGCGCGTTCCTGCGCGGCCAGCGCATCGGCGTGGGTCGGCGCCAGGCGCTTGACCATCGCCTTGCCGCTGCCGGCCAGGAAGCAGACCTTGCGCGGATAGACGTCGAGGACGTCCTTCGAGACGACCGGGATGCGCTCGGTGCGCAGGTAGTCGAGCACGAAGTCGGTGTTGCGCTGGCCGACATTGAGCGTCTGCATGCCGCTGATGACCTGGCCGCCGCCGAAGACCTTGGCCTCGAGCGTCGAGCGCGTCGCACCCCGCTTCTGCAGCTCATTGATCAGCACTTCCATCGCATACGAGCCGTAGCGGCCGCTGCCCGAGATGTCGCCGCCGCTGTCGGGCAGCATGAAGTGGTTCATGCCGCCGACCTGGGCCTGGCGGTCCCAGAGGCAGGCGGCGATGCAGGAGCCGAGCGTGGTGAGGATCACGACGTCGCCGCTGTCGACGTAGTACTCGCCCGGCAGCACCTTGACCGCGATGCTCTTGAAGTGCGCCTCGTAATAGAAGAAGGAGGCCTCGCCGGCGCGGGGCAGCTTCGACTTGAGGCGCGCCAGGCGGACGTCGATGCCGGCACCGGGGCCGCCGGCCTCGCGTGCGAGGGTGCCCGGGCGGGCAAGAGTCGTCATCGGTGCGTTCATGGTCGGATATCGGCAGGCGCGCGGGGCGCCTGAACCTGGCGCCGTCAGAGCCGCTCGTACACCGTCTTGCCGCGCAGGCGGAACAGGTGGCGCGACTCGGCGAAGTGCTCGGAGTGGCCGACGAAGAGCAGGCTGCCCGGCTTCATCACCGCGTGCATGCGCTCCATCAGGCGCGTCTGCGTCGGCGCGTCGAAATAGATCATCACGTTGCGGCAGAACACGATGTCGAAGGACTCGCCGAAGTCCCAGCGCGGCGACATCAGGTTGAAGGCCTGGAAGTCGATGCGTCGCGCGAGCTCGGGCTTCACCCGGATGCGGCCCTCGTGGCGCCCCTTGCCGCGCAGGAAGTGGGCGCGCAGGCGCTGCGGCGTGAGGCCGCGCGCCTCGGCCGGGTAGACGCCCTGCATCGCGGTGGCGAGCACGCGGGTGTCGATGTCGGTGGCCAGCAGGCGCGCGTCGGTGCCCGGGCCGAGCGCCTCGACGATCGTCATCGCCAGCGAGTACGGCTCCTCGCCGGTGGAGGCGGCGTTGCACCACAGGCGCAGCGGCCGGCCGGCGCGCGCCTTCAGCGCCTCGGCCAGGATCTCGAAGTGGTGCTCTTCGCGGAAGAACGCGGTGAGGTTCGTCGTCAGGCAGTTGACGAACTCCTGCCATTCGTCGCCCTGATCTCGCTCCAGGTCGTTGAGGTAGGTGGCGAAGTCCGGGTGGCCGGTCTCTCGCAGGCGGCGCGCCAGGCGGCTGTAGACCATCGCGCGCTTGCTGCCCTGCAGGCTGATGCCGGCGCGCTGGTGGATCAGGCGCCGCACGCGCTCGAAGTCGGCCAGGCCGAAACTGAACTCGCCGTCGACGGGTGTGGAGGACGCGGGGGCAACGGGCGTGAGGACGGCGCTCATCGTGGGGGGCTCGAGGCGCGGTGAAGCGCGGTGCGTCGGGCGGGTTCGCCCGGGTCGGCCCGGATCGAAGGGCCTTCCGGGTATCGACCACGCGACGGCGAAGTTGAGCCGCCGGCCCCGCGCGTGACGTCCGACCGTGATCGCGCGGCGGCGTGCCGGCCCGCATGCCGGGCGGCGAGGGGCCGCTGCTAGAGTGGCCCGAAACTCCTGCCGCACGTGATCGCTCCCTCTCATCCCGCGCTTTCCGACCCGACCGACGGACCGGTTTCGAGCCCGGCCGCGCCGAGGCCGGCCTTGTCACGCGCGACGGGCATCCCGGGCCTCGACCTCGAGGTGGCGGCCAGCCTGCTGCAACAGGCCGGGGTGTCGCTGCCCGGGGAGGAAGGGTCGGCCGCCTGGCTGCAGGCCGTGATCGACGGGCTGTGCGAACTGTCCAGCCGCGACGCGCTCACCGGCCTGCCGAACCGTCGCCACTTCGAGCGCGCGCTGGACCGCGAGGTCGACCGCGTCGCGCGCACCGGCGAGCCCACGCTCGTGCTCGTGCTCGACATCGACCACTTCAAGCGCGTCAACGACAACTGGGGCCATGCCGCCGGCGACGAAGTGATCCGGGTCGTCGCGCGTGCGCTCGCCGAGGCGGTGCGCCCGATGGATACGGTGGCGCGCATGGGCGGCGAGGAGTTCGCCGCCATCCTGCCCAACTGTGCGCCCGCCTTCGGCGAGAACGTGGCCCAGCGCCTGCGCCGCACCGTCGAACGCACCTCGGTCGCGATCCCGCTGCGCGAGCCGGTGCAGGTCAGCATCAGCATCGGCGGCGCCTACGCGCCGCAATGGGTGCGGTCGTCGCCGACGCTCTGGCTCGAGCGCGCCGACCGCCAGCTCTACCGCGCCAAGTCGGAGGGGCGCAACCGCGTCTGCCTCGACCTGCCGCCGGTCTCGCAAGTCAGCGCCGAAGAGAAGGGCCTGCTCTTCGGCGTCTCGCAGTTTCAGGATCTCTCATGAACGAACGTCCGAGCGTCCCTGCGACTGTGCCCCGCAGGAGCGAACCCCCGCCGCGCGGGCGCCTGACGGCAGTCACCAGCGGCAAAGGCGGCGTCGGCAAGACCTTTCTCACCGCCAACCTGGCGGCCGCGTTCGCGCGGCAGGGCGAGCGCGTGCTCGTGCTCGACGCCGACCTCGGCCTGGCCAACCTCGACGTCGTGCTGAACCTGGCGCCGAAGATCACGCTGCACGACGTCTTCACCGGCCGCGCGAACCTGAAGGAGGCGACGCTGCATGCGCCCGGCGGCTTCGACGTGCTGCTCGCCGGCTCGGGCCTGATCGAGTACTCGCGCCTGACGCCCGAGCTGCGCGACCAGTTCCTCGACGTCGTCGAGCGGGTGCGCCCGCAGTACGACCGGGTGCTGCTCGATACCGGCGCCGGCATCTCCGACGTGGTGCTGTTCACGATCTCGCTGGCCGACGACGTGCTGGTCGTGGCGACGCCGGAGCCGACCTCGATGACCGACGCCTACGCGACGATCAAGGTGCTCGCACGGCAGCAGAACCGGCGCCGCATCCAGCTGGCGGTGAACCAGACGCTGACGCTCGGCGAAGGCCGGGTGATCCGCGGGCAGCTGCAGCAGGTCGTCGACCGCTTCGTCGGCAAGGCCGGCGGCGAGACCGCGCTGATGCTCGACTACGTCGGCGAGGTGCAGACCGACCCTTCGGTGCGCGAATCGGTGCTGAAGCGCCAGCTGCTGCTCGAGCTCTACCCCGGGGCCAGCGCCGCGAAGGCGGTGCTGGCGATGGCCAAGCGCCTCTCGGGCGGCTGACGGGCGCCGCCCGGAGGGCGCAGGCCCGGCGCTCCTGCGACACTTGCGCTCGATGAGCGATGACCCTCCAGGCGAAGCCCGCCCCCAACCGAAGACGGCCTACGAATGGATCGGCGGCGACGCGCCGGTGCGCGCGCTGGTCGACCGCTTCTACGACTTGATGGACCTGGAGCCGGCCTACGCCGTCATCCGGCGCCTGCACCCGCCGACGCTCGAAGGCTCGCGCGACAAGCTCTACTGGTTCCTCTCCGGCTGGCTCGGCGGGCCGCCGCTCTACACCGACCGCTTCGGCCATCCGATGCTGCGCGCGCGACACCTGCCTTACCCGATCGGCATCGCCGAGCGCGACCAGTGGATGGCCTGCATGCGCCAGGCCATGCGCGAGACGGCGGTCGACGAGACCCTGGCGCAGCGACTGGCCGAGTCCTTCGCGGGCACCGCCGACTGGATGCGCAACCGGCCGGGGGCCTGACGTCAGCGTCGCTCGCGCGACGGTGCCGGCGTGGGCGCCGCGGCCATGCCGAGCAGCACCACCAGCGCGCCGTGGCCTCCCTCGCTCGCGCGCGCCTGGACGAAGGCCATGACCTCGTTCTTCTGCACCAGCCAGGCCCGCACCTTTTCCTTCAGCACCGGCGCGCGGCCCGGCGAGCCATTGCCCTTGCCGTGCACGATGCGCACGCAGCGCAGGCCGGCACGCGAGGCTTCGCGCACGAAGGCCGCCAGGCGGTCGCGCGCCTCGTCGCGGCGCAGGCCGTGCAGGTCGATCTCGCGCTGGATCGCCCAGTGCCCGCGGCGCAGCCGGCGCACCACCTCGGGCGCTACGCCGGGCCGGCGGTAGGACAGGCCGTCGTCGGTGTCGAGCAGCGACTCGACGTCGATCTCGTCCGACAGCGAGGCGCGCAGCACCGCCTGGTCGTCGAGCGCGCGCTGGCGTGCCACCGGCGGCAGTCGCGGGGGGCTGGGCACGCGTCGGCCGTCGGGCCGCAGTGGCACGACGGGGCCGACGCTGAGCGCGAAGAGCTGGTGCTCGCGCTCGGCGCGCAGCTGCTCGGCGCGTTCGCGGCGCGTCTGTTCGGCCGCCTCGCGTGCCTCGCGCGCGCTGCGCTGCAGCGCCTTCTTCAGCGCCGCGAAGTCGGCCAGGCGCGTCGCGGGCGGGCGCGCGCTCACAGCAGTCCGCGCTCGGCGAACGAGACGCAGCGCCCGTGGCCGACGACCACGTGGTCGAGCACCCGCACGTCGACCAGGCGCAGCGCGGCGGCGAGCGCCTGCGTCAAGGCCTCGTCGGCGCGCGAGGGCTCGGCGACGCCGGAGGGGTGGTTGTGGGCCAGCACCACCGCCGCGGCGTTCAGCGCCAGCGCCTGCTTGACGACCTCGCGCGGGTAGACGCTCGTCTGGGTCAGCGTGCCGCGGAAAAGCTCGACGAAGCGGATCAGCCGGTGCTGGGCGTCGACGAACAGGCAGGCGAAGACCTCGTGATCGAGGTGACCGAGCTGCAGCTGCAGGAATTCCTTGACCCGATCGGGCGAGCTGAACACCGGCATCTCGCGCAACTCGCGCTCGAACGACCGGCGCGCGAGCTCGAGCACGGCGGCCAGTTCGGCGCGCTTGGCCGGCCCGAGGCCCTTGACCCGCTTCAGCATGGACGGGTCGGCGTGCAGCAGGCCGGCGAGGCCGCCGCACTCGTCGAGCAGCGCCTGCGCCAACTGCAGCACCCCGGTGCCGCGCACACCGGTGCGCAGCAGCAGGGCCAGCAGCTCGGCGTCGGCCAGTGCCGCCGGGCCCTGGGCGAGCAGCTTCTCGCGCGGGCGCAGCGCGGCCGGCAGCTCGTGCAGCGAGCCCTTGGCGGGCGCCGCGGCTGCAGCCGGCGCGGCCGCGGCGCGGCGTCTTGCACGGGGCCGCGGCAGCATCGTCACCGGCAGGCTCGGCTTCAGGGTCATCGAGAGCGGGGGCGCCTAGAATCGCCGCAGTCTACTGAAGCGCCATCACGGCGCATGCGCCCTTGAATCGCGTCCAGCCGGGTTCGTTCCTCACGCTCCACTACCGCCTCGCCGGGGCCGACGGCCGTGTGCTCGTCGACACCTTCGACGCGCGGCCGGCGACGCTTTCGCTCGGCAGCGGCGAGCTCTCGGCGGCGATCGAGGCGCGCCTGATCGGCCTCGAGGAGGGCGCGCGGGCACGTTTCGAGCTCGCCGCGGGCGAGGCCTTCGGCCAGCGCAACGACGACCTGCTGCAGCGCGTGTCGCGCGCGATGCTGCGCGAGCACGGCGACCCGGACGAGCAGTACGCCCCGGGCGACGTGGTGCAGTTCCCGACCCCCGACGGCCAGGGCAGCTATGCCGGCGTAGTGCGCGAATCGGCCGACGACTGGCTGCTGTTCGACTTCAACCACCCGCTGGCCGGCCAGCCGGTGAGCTTCGAAGTGCAACTGATCGGGGTGCTGTGATGGCGGCGCAAACGCCCCTCGAAGACGTGGTGCTCGCCGAGCCGCGCGGCTTCTGCGCCGGTGTCGACCGCGCGATCGAGATCGTCGAGCGCGCGCTGCGCAAGTTCGGCGCGCCGATCTACGTACGCCACGAGATCGTCCACAACACCTACGTGGTGAACGACCTGAAGGCCAAGGGCGCGATCTTCATCGAGGACCTGGCCGAGGTGCCGCCCGGCGCAACGCTTGTCTTCAGCGCGCACGGCGTCAGCCAGGCGGTGCGCCACGAGGCCGAGGCGCGCGGCTTCAGCGTCTTCGACGCGACCTGCCCGCTGGTCACCAAGGTCCACGTCGAGGTCGCCAAGCTGCACAAGGAAGGCTACGAATTCATCATGATCGGCCACAAGGGGCACCCCGAGGTCGAAGGCACGATGGGCCAGCTCGGCGACGGCATCTACCTCGTCGAGGATGTCGAGGACGTGCTGACGGTGCCGGTGCGCAACCCCACGCGCGTGGCGGTGGTCACGCAGACGACGCTCAGCGTCGACGACGCCGCCGAGATCCACGCTGCCGTGCGGCGACGCTTTCCGCAGGTGCGCGAACCCAAGAAGCAGGACATCTGCTACGCGACGCAGAACCGCCAGGACGCGGTCAAGATCCTCGCGCCCGGCGTCGACGTCGTCATCGTCGTCGGCAGCCAGACCAGCTCGAACAGCAACCGCCTGCGCGAGCTCGCCGAACGGCTCGGCACGCCGGGCTACATGGTCGACAGCGCTGCCGACCTGGACCCGCAATGGTTCGAGGGCAAGCGCCGCGTCGGCCTCACCGCCGGGGCTTCCGCGCCCGAGATCCTGGTGCAGGAAGTGATCGAGCGCCTGCGATCCTTCGGCGCCGTCAGCGTGCGCAAGATGGACGGGGTGCAGGAGACGGTGCAGTTCCCGCTGCCGATGGGGCTTGGCGACAAGTCGATGGCAGCCGTCGACAGCTCGCGATCGTGACGGTCGCCGCGCCTGCCTCGGCCACCCCTGCGGTGGCCCACCGCCGCTGACCGAAGGACTTCCGAATGCTCGACATCAACCTGCTGCGCCGCGACCTCGATGCGGTGGTCGCGCGCCTCGAAGCGCGCCAGCGCCCCCAGACCTTTCTCGACGTCGACCGCTTCCGCACGCTGGAGGCCGAGCGCAAGCGCCTGCAGACGCGCACCGAGGAGCTGCAGGCGCGCCGCAACACGCTGTCCAAGCAGATCGGCCAGCGCAAGGCCAAGGGCGAGGACGCCGCCGAGCTGATGGCCGAGGTCGGCGGCATCGGCGACGGGCTTGCCGACTCGGCCGCGGGGCTGGAGGCGATCCAGGCCGAGCTCTCGACGATGCTGATGAGTGTGCCGAACCTGCCGCAGGCGGACGTGCCGGTCGGCGCCGATGCGCAAGCCAACGTCGAGCTGCGCCGCTGGGGTACGCCGCGCAGCTTCGACTTCACGCCACGCGACCATGTCGAGCTCGGCGCGCCGCTCGGGCTCGACTTCGAGACCGGCGCGCTGCTGTCGGGTTCGCGCTTCAGCTTTCTGCGCGGCCCGGTCGCGCGGCTGCACCGTGCGCTCGCCCAGTTCATGCTCGACGTGCAGACCACCGAGCACGGCTACACCGAGTGCTACACGCCCTACATCGTCAACCGCGAGGTGCTGGAGGGCACGGGCCAGCTGCCGAAGTTCAAGGACGACATGTTCTGGGTCTTCCGCGGCGGCGACGGCGAGGCCGAAGGCGCGGCAGGCGTCGAGCAGTACCTGATCTCGACCAGCGAGATCCCGCTGACCAACACCGTACGCCAGCGGGTGCTGGCGGCCGACGAACTGCCGGTCCGCCTCACCGCGCACAGCCCCTGCTTCCGCTCCGAGGCCGGCAGCGCCGGGCGCGACACGCGCGGCATGATCCGCCAGCACCAGTTCGACAAGGTCGAGATGGTGCAAGTCACGCATCCCGAACGCAGCGGCGAGGCGCTCGAGCAGATGGTCGGCCACGCCGAGGCGATCCTGCAGCGCCTGGGGCTGCCGTACCGCGTCGTCACGCTGTGCACCGGCGACATGGGCTTCGGCGCCGCCAAGACCTACGACCTCGAGGTCTGGCTGCCGGCGCAGGACACCTACCGCGAGATCAGCTCCTGCTCGAACTGCGAGGCCTTCCAGGCGCGCCGCATGCAGGCGCGGTTCAAGACGGCGCAGGGCAAGAACGAGTTCGTCCACACGCTGAACGGCTCGGGCTTGGCCGTCGGCCGCACGCTGGTGGCGGTGCTCGAGAACTACCAGCGCGCCGACGGCAGCGTCGAAGTGCCGCAGGCGCTGCGACCCTGGTTCGGCGGGCGCGAGGTCATCTCCGGTTGAGCGGCCGGACGGAGCAGCTGGGCTAGAATCCGCGCCTTCGATTCGACCCGATCGAAGCGCTGGAAAGGTGGCAGAGTGGTCGAATGCGCCGGACTCGAAATCCGGTATACGGGTCTCCCGTATCGAGGGTTCGAATCCCTCCCTTTCCGCCAGGCGGGCTTCCCGCCGGCAAGCCGATGTCAGTGCGACATCGAACGCAGCTTCAGCATCAACCTCAGGTACTCGAGCTGCGCATGCAACTGCTGCATGCTGGCCTTGAGCGCCAGCAGCGTCTCGAGTTGCGCCTTCGCGGCGTCGAAGTCGGGCTCTTGCGGGGTGGGGTTCTGCGCGTCCATGGGGCGGAATCGTGCGGGCGAAGCCGAAGCCGATAAATCCCTGGCTCCGGGGCCGCCCGGCCATGGCGGGTGGGCGGCGCACAATCGCCGCATGTCGGAGCCATCGATCGATCGACGCCGCCCAGCCGCTCGGATCCGCACGCTGTTGAAGCCCGCGCAGGTCGTGGCGCGGTCGGCGGGGCCGCAGCGTCGCTCCGCGGCGGCGCTCTTGGTCGCCTTGGGGGTTCTGGCAGGTTGCGCCGGGCCCGGCATCGCCACCTCTTCCTACGAGTTCAACCCGTCGCAGTTCGCGGCCTGGCCTTGCGAGCAGATGCACGAGGAGGCCGATCGCGTACAGCGCGACGCGGTCGACCTTGCCTACACCTTCGATTCGCCCGCCGGTGCCAACGTCAGCGATCTCAGCCCGGGCTTGCGGGTCTTCTGGCCCGCGTTGCTCGCGATGCGCAGCAGCGGCCCCGCCTCGACGGACCTGGCGCGCCTGAAGGGTCGCTTCGACGCGTTGCAGATCGCCGCCCGCCGGCGTAGCTGCGCGGCACCGCTGCGCGATGCGTCGACGGTTGCCGCCGCGCCCTGGCCTGTTGCACCGGGCGATCGCCTGGTCTATGACGACCGACCCGGCGCGCGCGGGCCGGCGCGTGAAGTGGTGTTCTCGGTCACGACGATGCGGCGCGACGGCATCGAGTTCGAGGTCGACGACCGCAGCGGGAACGGCGGCCACTGGTTCCAGGACCGCGCGGGCAACCCGCGCGCCGACGCGTCGCCGGGCCTCGCGCAATGGCGTCGGCTGCTGCGGCGCGGGCTCGAGCTGGGCGAAGTCCTGGACGGCGACCTCGTCTCGCCGGCCACGCCGGCAGCGGTCGCGAACCTGCGCGGGCAGGTGGTGGCGACCGGCGCGCAGACGATCGCCGGCCGGCGCTTCGAGGTCGCGGTGGTCGAGCTGTTCGGCGAAGCCCCGGCGACAGGCGAGGCGGGGCAGGGGTCGACAGGCAGCGCGCGCATCGAAGGCGTGCTGGCCGTCGACCGCACGAGCGGCGTGCTGCTGCGCCTCGAGCTGCAATGCCGCAACCCGGATTTCTCGCTGCGCCGTCGGCTGCTGCGCATCGAGCCGACCAACGGTTGACCCTGTCACCGGCACGCTGCCGCGCTGGCTCCTCGCCTCCGGCCCGGCCCGCGGCGTCGACAACCCGACGCCCGCTTCACAGATCTTTACCCGGGCTGCATGTCCGGGATACGGCCGGCTTTCAGGATCACCCTCGTCGATCACTCCCATGAGGTTCCCGAGATGAAGTCCTCCTTCCTGCGCAGCGCGCGCCCCTACGTCGCCGGCGTCGTGCTGGCCATTGCCGGCACGCTCACCGCCGGCGCCATCGCGCATGGCGGCCCGCCCCACGGCGGCCCGATGGGCGGCCCCGGCGAGATGTCGATGCTGTCGCCGCGTGCGCTCGACCGCATGCTCGACCGCGTCGACGCCACCGCCGAGCAGCGCAGCCGCATCAAGGCCATCAGCAGCGAGGCGTTGAAGGACCTGAAGGCGCAGCGCGAGGCCACGCGCGAACTGCGCGAGCGCTCGATCTCGCTGTTCACCCAGCCCACCGTCGACGCCAACGCGATCGAGGCCGCGCGCCAGCAGCTGATGCAGCAGCAGGACGCGACCAGCCGCCGCATCAGCCAGGCGCTGATCGACGCGAGCCAGGTGCTGACGCCCGAGCAGCGCCAGAAGCTCGCCGAGCGCATGACCGAGCGCCGCGAGCGCATGGAGCGCCACCGCGAGGAGCGGCGCGACGCCGAGCCCGCGCAGCCGCGCAGCTGAAGCCGTCCGCGGCGGCCGGGTCCGCGCCGCGGCGCCCGGCCGCCGCGGCCTGCGTCGCCCCGCCGCCGGCGTGGGCGGGCTACGCTTCGCCCCGGTGCCCCTTGGCGCCCCGGCCACCGCCGGGAGGCCATTCCCCCTCTGCCGCGACCCATGAGCTCCCGACTGCTGCTGATCGACGACGACGCCCGCCTGACCGGGATGCTCGGCGACTACCTGCGCCAGTCCGGCTTCGAGGTCGAGGTCGCGCCCACGCTCGCCGCCGGCCGCCTGCGGCTGCAGGGCGAACTGCCGGCCGCGCTGGTGCTCGACCTGATGCTGCCCGACGGCGACGGCCTGGACCTGTGCCGCGAGCTGCGGGCCCAGGCCCGCACGCGCGGCATGCCGCTGCTGATGCTGACCGCCCGCGGCGAGCCGACCGACCGCATCGTGGGCCTGGAGCTCGGCGCCGACGACTACCTGCCCAAGCCGTTCGAGCCGCGCGAGCTGCTGGCACGCCTGAAGGCGCTGCTGCGGCGGGCGCAGCCGGGCGCGGCGGACGGCGAGCTGCTGCGCTTCGGCCGCCTGGAGATCGACCTCGGCGAGCGCGTCGCCCGCCTCGACGGCGAGCCCTGCGACCTGACCAGCCATCAGTTCGAGCTGCTGCTGGTGCTGGCGCGCCACCCGGGCCGGGTCCTGACGCGCGACCAGATCATGGACGCGCTGAAGGGCCATCCGACCGAGGCCTTCGACCGCAGCATCGACGTGCACGTCTCGCGCATCCGCGCCGCGATCGAGGACGACCCGAAGTCGCCCCGCCGCGTCCTGACCGTGCGCGGCACCGGCTACCTCTTCGCGCGCAAGCAGGATGCAGCCTGAGGCGGCGGACCGCGGCGCGGCGCGCCGGGCAGGCCGCGCCGCCGCGGGAGCGCCCTTGCGCAGCCTCTACCTGCGCATCTACCTCACCGTCGTCGCGGTGCTGCTGGTGTTCGCGCTGGTCTCGGCCTGGGTGTTCGAGCATGGGGTGGCGCGCGAGCGCGAGACCCTGCGCGAGCAATGGGGCGAGCGTGCCGCCGGCTGGGCGACGCTGATCCAGGGCAGCCTGCCGGACGCGGGCGCGCCACGGGACGAGCAGCGCGACGCGTTGCTCGCCTGGTCCGAACGGCTGCGCGTGCCGCTGGCGCTCGACGACGAGCAGGGCCGCCGCATCGCGACCAGCGAGGCGTTCGAGCGCCGAGAGCGCGGCGGCGGCCCGCCGATGCGCGCGGTGCGCGTGGCGCTGCTCGACGGGCGTTCGCTGCTGATCCTGCGCCCGCCGATCGGACCGGCGCGCGAGCTGCGCGGCGCGCAGGATCGCGGCGGCCCGCCGTTCGGGCCGCCAGGCCTCGCGTTCGGCGGACTGGGGCTGGCGAGCGTGCTCGTCGTGCTCTTCTTCGCGATCGCCCTTGGCGCCTATCCGGTGGTGCGCCGGCTGACGCGCCGCCTCGAGGCGCTGGAGCGCGGGGTCGAAACCTTCGGCCGCGGCGACCTCGGCCATCGCGTCGACGACCGGGGGCGTGACGAGGTGGCGGCGGTGGCGTCGAGCTTCAACCGCGCGGCGGCGCGGGTCGAGGCGCTGGTCGACGCCAACCGCAGCCTGCTCGCCAATGCCTCGCACGAGCTGCGCTCGCCGCTGGCGCGGCTGAAGATGGCGGTCTCTCTGCTGGAAGCCAGGGAGACCGGGGCGGACAACCGTGCGTCCGTGCCCGACGCCGCCGCGCGTGCGCGCCTGCACCGGGAGATCGAACGCAACATCCGCGAGCTCGACGCGCTGGTCGAGGAAGTGCTGCTCGCCAGCCGGCTCGACGCCGCGCGCGAGACCGGGCCGCGTGCGCCGGTCGCGCTGCTGCCGCTGGCCGCCGAGGAGGCCGCGGCCTTCGACGCGCTGGCAAGCGGCGAAGACCTGAGCGTCGACGGCGACGAGCGTCTGCTGCGCCGGGCGCTGCGCAACCTGCTCGAGAACGCGCGCCGCTACGGCGGGGCGGAGGCGCCGGAGGTGACGGTGGCGCGCCGCGGCGATCGCATCGAACTGGCCGTCGGCGATCGCGGCCCCGGCGTCCCGGCGGCTGAGCGCGAGCGCATCTTCGAGCCCTTCTATCGCCTGCCCGGGCATGCCGAGCAGGCCGGCGGTGTCGGCCTCGGCCTCAGCCTCGTGCGGCAGATCGCCGAGCGGCACGGCGGCCGGGTGCGTGTCGAGGCGCGCGAAGGCGGGGGGAGTGCCTTCGTGCTCAGCCTGCCGGCGCGCTGAAGGCCGCGCGGACGTTCGCGCAGAACCCTGCGCTGCAGCCGGCGCTCAACCCGGGCTGTCGCGCGGTGGGGCGGCGGGCGCCGCGCTGGGCACCTCGCCGGGCGCAACGCCGAGGGCCGGCGCGGGCACGGCGGCAGGCGCCTGCTGGCGGTCGACCTGCACCAGCATCGCGAGCAGGGCCGCCGACGCGACCGCCAGCCCGAGCGTCGACGCGGCCCAGAAGCCGTTCGCCCCCTGCAGCGGCGCCGGCACGATGCCCAGCGGGTCGAGCCCGACGAACGCGCCGCCGCCCAGCCCGATGCCCCAGGCGCAGAGCGCGTAGATCACCAGCGGGCGGGTGACGACCTGGTGCGCGCGCAGCACCGCTGCCGTCACCGCCTGCAGCGCGTCGATCACATGGAAGGCGCTGACGAAGGCGAGCAGGGTGAAGGCGGTGGCCGCCACCTCGGGCTGCGTCGTATAGAGGGCCAGCAAGGGCTCGCGCAGCACGAACAGCAGGACGCCCGCGCCGGCTGCCAGCACGACGCCGAGCTGGACCGCATGCCGGCCGAGCCGCCGCGCCGCGTCGGGTTCGCCGGCGCCCAGCCTCTGCGCGACAAGCGCGCCGCTCGCGTTGCCCAGCGCGAGCGGCAGCATGAACAGCAGCCCGGTCAGGTTGGCGGCGACTTGGTGGCCGGCGACGACCGTGGCACCGAGGCGGGCGATGAAGATCGACATGAAGGTGAAGGCGGTCACCTCGACCAGGATCGACAGGCCCATCGGCACGCCGAGCCGCGCGAGCTCGCGCAGCGCGGCCGGGTCCGGACGCACCCAGCCGGGCCGTCGCAGGCCGAAGGCCGCATAGAACGGGTCGCGCCGCACCACCCACCAGGCGGCGACGCATTGCAGGCCCATCGCGATCGCGGTCGCCCAGCCGCAGCCGGCGACGCCGAGGGCGGGCAGGCGCAGGCCCACCGCCGGCAGCTCGACGCCGAGCGCCAGCGCCGTCGTCAACGGCAGCTTGATCGCCAGCGCGCCGAACTGCAGCAGCATCACGACCCGCGGTCGCGACACCGCGCCGTGGAAGCCGCGCAGCGCCGCGAACAGCAGGGCCGAAGGCAGCGCGAAGGCGAGGGCGCCCAGGTAGGCCCGCACCTTGGCCTCGACCTCCGGCTCCGGCCGCGCCAGCCAGAGGAAGGGCGCCGGGTGCCACAGCAGCAGGCAGCCGAGCACCGAGAGCCCGCCCGCCAGCCACAGCGCCTGCAGCAGCTGGGCGCCGCAGGCCTCGAGCCGGCCGGCGCCGAAGCTGCGCGCCGCGATCGGGCCGATCGCCAGCACCACGCCCATCAGGCCGACGAAGATCGAGACGTAGGCGGCGGTGCCGATCGCCAGGGCGGCGAGGTCGAGCGGCGCATGGCGGCCGAGCAGCACCGTGTCGACGGTGCCGAAGGCGAGCACCGCGACCTGGCCGGCGAACATCGGCCAGGCCAGGCTGGCGATGCGGCGCGCGTCGTCGCGCAGGCGCGTGCCGGCGGGCCCGCTCGAGGGCCGGCTCACCCCCTCGCTCAAGGGCGCCGGCCGCCCGGCACTGCGTCGGAACGGCTGGCCGTCGGGTCGGGGCTGGCGCCGGGTTCGAGGCTGGCCGGGTCCGGGTGGTCGATGCCGTGCGCCGCCCGGGCACGCTCGGCGTAGCGGTTGAAGCGCCAGGCGGTGCCCTCGCGGGTGATGCGCTGCCAGGTGAGGCGCTTCTCGGCCGGGCTCATGCGGGTCCAGTGCTGCACCTCGTCGAACGTGCGGCCGCAGCCCTTGCAGATCGCGTCGCCCTGGCTCGTCGAGCAGATCGCGATGCAGGGCGCGTCCGGCGTCGTCGTGTACCAGGCGAGCCAGGCGGCCTTGGCGTCGGCCGGCATGCCCTGCTCGTCGCACAGCGACTCGCGGTAATAGACCATCAGGGCGTACACCTCGGCCAGCGCGCGCACCTCGGGGCAGGCGCTGATGCCGTCCGGGGAGGGCGAGCGTTCGCGCCACCAGTTGATGGCGGCCTCGATGTCGGTGATGTGGATGCCGGCCATGGGGCTTGGTGGGCTCGCAAGCAGGACTGAGGACTGAGGACGGCGGACGCGGCCGGCGAGTGCCGGCGGCAGTGCGCCGACGGTGTCGTCAGTAGCGCAGCCCCATCGCTTCGCGCACCTCGCCCATCGTCTCGCGGGCCACGGTGCGCGCGCGCTCGGTGCCGACCTCGACGATCCACTCGAGCTGCTTCGGGTTGCGCAGGTAGGTCTCGGCGCGCTCGCGCCAGGGCGCCTGCTCGCGCAGCACGGCGTCGATCACCGGCTGCTTGCACTCGAGGCAGCCGATGCCGGCGCTGCGGCAGCCCGCGGCGGCCCAGTCGCGCGTCGCGTCGTCGCTGTAGACGAGGTGGAACTGCCAGACGGGGCAGCGGTCCGGATCGCCCGGGTCGTTGCGGCGCACCCGCTGCGGGTCGGTGGGCATGCGGCGGATCTTCTGCTCGACGGCGGCCGGCTCCTCGCGCATCGCGATCGTGTTGCCGTAGCTCTTGCTCATCTTGTCGCCGTCGAGACCCGGCAGGCGGCTGGTCTGGGTCAGCAGCACCTGCGGCTCGACGAGGACGGTCTTGCCGCTGCCGCGCAGGTGGCCGCGCAGCACCTCGTTGTCGGCCTCGGTCCAGCCCTCGAGCTTCGCGGCGGCGCGGTCGAGCAGGGCATTGCCCTTGGCGAGCGCCTCGGCGCTGCCGGTCTCGGTGAACTGCTTGCGCTGGCGCTCGAAGTAGCGCGCGTCGTCCTTGCCGAGACGGGCGAGGGCGGCTGCGACCTGGGCTTCGAGGCCGGCGCCGCGCCCATAGAGGTGGTTGAAGCGGCGCGCGACCTCGCGCGTGATCTCGACGTGCGGCGCCTGGTCCTCGCCGACGGGCACGTAGGCGGCCTTGTAGATCAGGATGTCGGCCGCCTGCAGCAGCGGGTAGCCGAGGAAGCCGTAGGTCGCGAGGTCCTTGTCCTTCAGCTTCTCGATCTGGTCCTTGTAGGTCGGCATCCGCTCGAGCCAGCCGAGCGGCGTGCCCATCGCGAGCAGGGTGAACAGCTCGGCGTGCTCGGGCAGGCGGCTCTGGATGAAGATCGTCGCGCGCTCGGGGTCGATGCCGGCGGCGAGCCAGTCGGTGACCATGTCGTAGACGCTGCGCCGGATGATGTCGCGGTCTTCGTAGTGCGTGGTCAGCGCGTGCCAGTCGGCGACGAAGTAGAAGCAGTCGTAGCCGTCCTGCAGGCGCACCCAGTTCTTCAGCGCGCCGTGGTAGTGGCCCAGGTGCAGCGCGCCGGTCGGCCGCATGCCCGAGAGCACGCGCTCGCGGCGGGCGCCGCCCGGCCGGGGGCTCGCGGGCGGGGCAACGTCGGGGGCGGCGACGGGGGCGGAGGGGGTGCTGCTGGCGGTCATCTCGTAGGGGCGGGGCGCGTCTGGCGGGTGCGGCGGCAGGGGCGGCGCGTGCCGGGCTGGCGATTGTAGGGAGGACCTACACTGCGCGCCGATGAAGCGGATCGTGATCCTGATCTCGGGCCGGGGCTCGAACATGGAGGCCATCGTGCGGGCCTGTCTAAGCGAGGGCTGGGGCGCGCGTGTCGTTGCCGTGATCTCGAACCGGCCGCAGGCGCAGGGGCTGGCCTTCGCCGCCGCGCGCTGCGTGGCCACGGCCGTGGTCGACCACACGCGCCACCCCACGCGCGAGGCCTTCGACGCCGCACTGGCCGAGGAGATCGACCGCCATCAGCCCGATCTGGTCGTGCTGGCCGGCTTCATGCGCATCCTCGGCAATGCCTTCGTCGAGCGCTACGCCGGGCGCCTGATCAACATCCACCCGTCGCTGCTGCCGGCCTTCACGGGCCTGCACACGCACCGGCGCGCGATCGAGGCCGGCTGCAAGGTGGCCGGCGCGACGGTGCACCTGGTGACGCCTCAGCTCGACCAGGGGCCGATCGTCGCGCAGGCGGTGGTGCAGGTGATGCCGGGCGACACCGAGGCGACGCTCAGCTCGCGCGTCCTGGCGCGCGAGCATGTGATCTACCCCCGGTCGGTGCGCTGGTTCGTGCACGGCGAGTTGCGCATCGAAGGCAACCGCGTCGTGCACCGGCGCGGCGAGGCGCAGCTGATCCACTGAGAGCGCCGGCGGCGCCGCCGGGCGTTGCCGCGTCGAGCCGCGATGTCTCCCAAGCTCCTGCTCGATCTGGCCACGGGCCTGCTGCGCGAGGTGTTGGCGTTCGAGGCGCCGGCTGATGCCGTCGTCGCCGCGTGGGGCCGGCGCGAACGCGCGCTCGGGCCGCGCGAGCGGCATGCCGTGGCGGAGATGGTCTTCGCGGTGCTTCGGCGGCGGCGCTGCTTCGAGCACTTCGCCCGCGAGGCGGCGGGCGCCGTCGATGCGGCAGTCCCTGCCGAGGCAGGGCGCCTGCGGCGGCTGGCGATCCTCGGCTGGCCGGACGACGCCGGCTTGCTGCGCGGCGCGATGACCCCGGCCGAGCAGGCCTGGCGCGAGACGGCGCTGCACACGGCGCCTTCCGGGCTCGCCCCGGCCCTGCGCCACAACCTGCCGGACTGGTTGGCGCAGGCCCTGACCACGCAGCTGGGCGAGCCCGACTTCTGGGCGCTGGTGGCGAGCCTGGACCGGCCTGCGCCGCTCGACCTGCGCGTCAACCTGCTGCGCGCGCGGCGCGAGGCGGTGCAGGCGGCGCTGCAGGCCGAGGGCGTGGTCAGCGCGCCGACGCCCTGGTCGCCCTGGGGCCTGCGCGTGGTCGGCAAGCCCGCGCTGGCGCGCACGGCACCGCTGCGTGCCGGCGACGTCGAGGTCCAGGACGAGGGCAGCCAGCTGCTAGCGCTGCTGGTCGGCGCCCGGCGCGGCGACACGGTGGTGGACTTCTGCGCCGGGGCGGGCGGCAAGACGCTGGCGCTCGGGTCCGCGATGCGTGGCACCGGGCGGCTCTACGCCTTCGACACGGCCGGCCATCGGCTCGACGCGCTGAAGCCGCGCCTGGCGCGCAGCGGGCTCGGGAACGTCTATACCGCGGCGATCGCCCATGAGCGCGACGAGCGCGTGCTCCGGCTGGCCGGCAAGGTCGACCGGGTGCTCGTCGACGCACCCTGCTCGGGCCTGGGCACGCTGCGTCGCAGCCCCGACCTGAAATGGCGCCTCTCGCCGCAGGCAGTGGCGGCGCATGCCGTGCAGCAGGCGGCGATCCTCGACGCCGCGGCGACGCTGCCGAAGGCGGGCGGCCGCCTCGTCTACGCGACCTGCAGCCTGCTGGCGGCCGAGAACGAGGAAGTGGCCGCCGCCTTTGAGGCGGCGCACCCGGAGTACCGGCGTCTCGACGCCCCCGCACTGCTGGCCAAGGCCACCCAGACGGCAGATGCCGCAGCCTTCGGCTCCGGCGACTGGCTGCGACTGTGGCCATATAGACACGAAACCGATGGTTTCTTTGCGGCCACCTGGGAACGGTCCTGATCTGCAGCGATCAGACGGTCTTCGTCGCGCAACCGTCCCGGTTGGATGACGCAAGCCCTTGATTTCACTCAATAAATCCCGACTTTTGGACTCAGGCGGTGGCTAGCGACCGCTTACAATGCATCCCGCGGCCGCTTTTGGCCGCCTGAAAGACATTCAGACAGGCAATGAACGAACTCTCGACGCTGCACGACGCCGTGGTCTCGATACTGGCCAACGGTCTGCTCGATGCAGCCTGGTGGCAGGTGGGGATCTACGCCCTGGTGGTCACGCACATCACGATCGCCTGCGTGACGATCTTCCTGCACCGCTCGCAGGCCCACCGCTCGCTCGATCTGCACGCGATCCCCTCGCACTTCTTCCGCTTCTGGCTGTGGCTCACCACCGGCATGGTCACGAAGGAGTGGGTCGCGATCCACCGCAAGCACCACGCGAAGTGCGAGACCGAGGAAGACCCGCACAGCCCGCAGACGCGCGGCATCGGCAAGGTGATGCGCGAGGGCGCCGAGCTTTATCGCGCCGAAGCCAAGAACACCGAGACGATGGCCAAGTACGGCCGCGGCACGCCGGACGACTGGATCGAGCGCAACCTGTACTCGCGCTTCAGCTGGCAAGGCGTGGCGCTGATGATGATCATCAACCTGACGCTGTTCGGCGCCATCGGCGCGGCCGTCTGGGCGGTGCAGATGGCCTGGATCCCGTTCTGGGCCGCCGGTGTCATCAACGGCCTGGGCCACTGGTGGGGCTACCGCAACTTCGAGGCGGCGGACGCCTCGACCAATGTCTCGCCCTGGGGGCTGATCATCGGCGGCGAGGAGCTGCACAACAATCACCACACCTATCCGACCTCGGCCAAATTCTCGATCAAGCCGTTCGAGTTCGACATCGGCTGGGGCTACATCCGCGCGCTCGAGGTCGTCGGCCTGGCCAAGGTGCGCAAGACGGCACCGGTGATGCGCCTGGGCACGGTGAAGGCGCAGGCCGATGCGCACACGCTCGAGGCGCTGATCGCCCACCGCTACGAGGTGATGGCCAAGTACGGCCGCGAACTGCGCCGCGCCTGCGCTGCCGAGCTGGCCGCGCTGAAGCAGGCCGGCCTGCATCGCTCCACGCGCGGCACCGAGCTCCGCCTGGCCAGCCGCTGGCTGCACCGTGACGAGGACAAGATCCCGCAGAGCCTGAAGGCGGAGATCGCCCGCGCCGTGGCGCAGAGCCCGGCCCTCGCCAAGCTCGTCTCGATGCGCGAAGAGCTGCGTGCCCTCTGGACCCGCACCAACGTGTCGGCCGAGCAACTGGTCGTCGACCTGCAGGCCTGGTGCCGCCGGGCGGAAGAAAGCGGCATCGCGGCGCTGCAGGAGTTCTCGCTGCGCCTGCGCGCGGCGCAGGCGCACGCCGCCTGACCTGAGGGTCGCATCACCCCCTGCGCTGCCGGCCTCGTGCCGGCAGCGTCGTTTCCGGCTTTGACCCTCCGCTAAGAGGAGGGACTCAGAAGACCGGCCCGAGGATCGTCAGCAGGTTCTGGCCGAGCCTGCGCAGCATCGAGCGGTGCTTGAGGTCCTCATGTGTGACCGGGCGCGACTGCGCGAGGTAACTCGCCTGGCGCTCGCGGACCTCGCCTGCCACCGCCGGCGAGTACAGCAGGACGTTGTTCTCGAAATTCAGCTCCAGGCTTCGCCGGTCCATGTTGGCGGAGCCGACCAGGGCCACGATCCCGTCGGCGACAACCGTCTTCGCGTGCAGCAGCCCGCCGCGAAACTCGAACACCGCGACGCCCGCGGCGAGCAGCTGGGGGTAGGTCGCGCGGCTGATCGCGCCGACGATCGCGGAGTCGTTGCGTGCCGGCACGATGAGGTGGGTCGCCACGCCGCGCCGGGCGCAGCCGACGAGGGCCGCGAGTAGCGGCGGATCGGGCACGAAGTAGGGCGTCGAGACCACCACCTCGCGCTCGGCGCCGTAAAGCAGGCCGGTGAACACCTCCGACATCGAGCCCTTCGGCGACATCGGGCCGGTGCCGAAAGCGATGGCGGGGAAGCCGTCCGCCGCAGGCGGCGGGCCCGGGTCGGCGAAGAGCGACGACAGGTCCTCGCCGGTCTCCTCCATCCAGTCGCCCGCGAACAGCAGCTGGTTCTGCCGCACGACCCCGCCCTCGAAGCGCAGCATGACATCGACCCAGGGCGCGAACTTCGCCTTGACCAGGAAGGCCGGGTCGGCGCAGTTCTGGCTGCCGCAATGGGTGACGCGGCCGTCGACGACGACGATCTTGCGATGGTTGCGCAGGTCGATGCGGTTGCCGGCGATGAAGGCAAGGCCGAGCGGCGCGCGCAGCGAGGCGCAAGTCCTGACGCCGGCATCGCGCATCGCGCGCCAGTGCGGCGACCGGGTCAGCGGCCGCGAGCCGATCGCGTCGACGATGACGCGGCAGGTAACGCCGCGCGCGGCGGCCCGCTTCAGGGCTTCGACCACCTTCAAGCCGTTGTGGTCCGTGAGCCAGATGTAGAACGACAGGTGGACCGTCGCCTGCGCCGCGTCGATGTCGCGGACGATCGTGTCGATCGCGGCGTCGGAGTCGGCCGCCAGCGTGGCCCGGTTGCCTGCGGCGACAGCCCAGCGGTTCAGCCGTTCGCAACTGCGGAAGGTGGCCCGGAACCGGTCGGGGATCGTCTCCAGCGCCGACGGTGCATCGGAGGCACCCAAGGGGTCGAGTCGCCTGGCGATGGTCCTCGCCCTGCGCAGCAGCCGCCGGGCGAGCCATGGCTCTCCGAACAGCAGGTAGGCCGCCGCGCCGATGCCCGGCAGGAGCATCAGCAGCAGCACCCAGGCGGCGCGGGAGTACGGGTCCCGGTCGTCGACCGAGAGGGCACGCACGATGACGGCAACGTGGACCGCCGTCAGGACGGCGATGCCGAGCAGGTGGGCACTGGGCATGCGCGAGAGCCTAGGGCCTTTCGCGCGTGCGCCGAAGGAGGTCGAGCGGGCAACAAAAAACCCACCGGACTTGCGTCGGGTGGGTCAGGTGACAGGGCGCTGGGCCACGTCACTTCAGCTTTGTTTCCTTGTAGAGCACGTGCTTGCGCGCCTTCGGATCGAACTTCATGAATTCGAGCTTCTCGGGCGTGGTCTTCTTGTTCTTGTTGGTCGTGTAGAAGTGGCCGGTGCCCGCCGTGGACTCCAGCTTGATCTTGTCGCGTCCGCCTTTGGCTGCCATATCGCCTCCTGGATCAGAGTTCGCCCTTGGCACGCAGGTCGGCAACGACCTGCTCGATGCCGACCTTGTCGATCAGGCGCAGCGCCGCATTGCTGATGCGCAGACGCACCCAGCGGTTCTCGTTCTCGAGCCAGAAACGGCGGTACTGCAGGTTGGGCAGGAACCGGCGCTTGGTCTTGTTGTTGGCGTGGGAAACGTTGTTCCCCACCTGCGGGCGCTTGCCCGTGACTTGACAGACGCGTGCCATGACGCTTCTCCGTGATGCAGTTCAGGGTGCCGGCGCGCGTGCTGCCCGAGGCAGACGCTGAGGGCCGCTTGAGGGCCCCGGCGGCAAAGCCCGATATTGTAGCCCAGCGCGCGCCACGAGGCCAACACGCCGGGCAGGGCGGCGGGCCTCAGGCCGCGACTTGCTTGTCCAGGAAACGCTGGGCGTCGAGCGCCGCCATGCAGCCGGTGCCGGCGCTGGTGATCGCTTGGCGGTAGACATGGTCCTGCACGTCGCCGGCGGCGAACACGCCTTCGACGCTCGTCATCGTGGCCAAGCCGCCGAGGCCGCTCTTGGTCAGGATGTAGCCGTTGTCCATCTCGAGGTGGCCCTTGAAGATGTCGGTGTTGGGCTGGTGGCCGATCGCGATGAAGCAGCCTTGCACCTTCACCTCCGAGGTGGCGTCGTCCTGCGTGCTCTTCAGGCGGACACCGTTGACGCCGCTTGCGTCGCCGAGCACTTCGTCGAGCGTCTGCCACAGGTGGAGCTTGACCTTGCCGGCGGCGACCTTCTCGTGGAGCTTGTCGACCAGGATCGGCTCGGCGCGGAACTTGTCGCGGCGGTGGATCAGGTGCACGCTGCTCGCGATGTTCGTCAGGTACAGCGCTTCTTCCACCGCGGTGTTGCCGCCGCCGACCACGCAGACCTCCTGGCCACGGTAGAAGAAGCCGTCGCAGGTCGCACAGCCGCTGACGCCGCGCCCCATGTAGGCCTGCTCGCTCGGCAGGCCGATGTACTTCGCGCTGGCGCCGGTGGCGATGATCAGTGCATCGCAGGTGTAGTTGCCCGAATCGCCAGTGAGCAGGAACGGCCGGATCGACAGGTCGACCGCGTTGATGTGATCGAAGACGATCTCGGTGTCGAAGCGCTGCGCGTGGTCGAGGAAGCGCTGCATCAGGTCCGGCCCCTGGACACCGCTGGCGTCGGCCGGCCAGTTGTCGACGTCCGTGGTCGTCATCAGCTGCCCGCCCTGGGCAAGCCCTGTGATCAGCATCGGCTTCAGGTTGGCGCGGGCGGCATAGACCGCCGCCGTGTAGCCGGCAGGGCCGGAGCCAAGGATCAGGACACGGGCATGTCTCGGAGCTTCATTCATGGCTTGAGGCCTGTTTTTCGTGGTGAGATGCTGACATGGGCGCGAACCCATTGGAGTCAAACGCCGATATCGGCACAATTGATCGATTATAGGAATCCAGTACTCGACCCCACCGGTACCAGCCCGATACCCTCGGGCGCAAAAGGAAGCAGAAGGAGGATCCGATGGCGATGTTGTCGAATCTCGACCTGATACGGCGGGTGCCGCTGTTCTCGTTGCTAACCAACGAGCAGGCCCAGTCGATCGCCGACAGTGTGGTCAAGCGACGCTATCGGCGCGGCGAGATCATCGTGGAACATGGGCGCAAGTCGAACGCGCTGTTCATCCTGCTCAACGGCCGGGCCCGCGTGCTGACGGCCGATGCGCGCGGCCGCGAGGTCATCCTGGCGGTGCTGCAGCCGGGTGACTACGTCGGTGAGATGAGCCTGATCGACAACGAACCGCATTCGGCGACCGTTCGCGCTGAGGTGCAGACCGACATCCTGGTCCTCGGCCGCCCCGAGTTTTCGCGCTGCCTGCCCGACAGTTCGAGCCTGGCGTACGCCATCCTGCGAGGCTTGGTCGCGCGGTTGCGCAATGCCGACCGCCAGATCGAATCGCTCGCGCTGCTCGACGTCTACGGACGGGTCGCGCGCTCGCTGCTCGACATGGCCGAGAAGGACGGCGACGTCACGATCATCCGCAACAAGGTCTCGCGCCAGGACATGGCGAAGATCGTCGGCGCCTCGCGCGAGATGGTCAGCCGCGTGATGAAGGACCTCGAAGAGCGCGGCGTGATCGAGACACAGGAAAACGGGTCGGTCGTGATCAAGGAACGCCTGCCGACCGATTGATGGTCGCGCGGGCGCCGCGCAGGGGGGCTCGGCGACAATCACGCCCATGAGCTTTCCCCTCGGTTCTCTGCGCACCGAACCTGCCGGCGCTGCCGACGGTGCTCCCGACAGCCCCAGGCGCAACAGCCGCCGCGCCGCAGCGGCCGCGCCTGCCAAGCCCCCGCCCAGCCACTGGAAGTCGCGCGGCCTGCTGATTGCCGGCGGCTTGCTGTGGTTGCTGGCCCTGCTGGCCCTGGCGACGCACGACCGGGCCGACCCCGCTTGGACGACGAGTGGTGAGGGCCTGCTGGCCCACAACTGGGTCGGCTTCGTCGGGGCGCGCTTTGCCGACCTGCTGTTCTTCCTCTTCGGCTTTTCGGCCTGGTGGCTGATGCTGATCGGGTTGCGGCGCTGGCTCGGCGCTCTGGCCAGGCAGTTGCGCGGTGCCGATGCGGCCGCAGGCGACCCCCTCGGCCGGCCGCGCTGGCTGTTCTGGTTCGGCATCGTGTGCCTGCTGGCCGCGAGTTGCGCGCTCGAGTTCACGCGCCTGTATCAATGGGAGACCGGGCTGCCCGGCTTTGCCGGCGGCATCGTCGGCTACGCCCTCGGCCCGCTGAGCCAGCAGGCGCTGGGCTTCGCCGGCTCCGGCGTGCTGTGGATCGCCGCGCTGGTGATCGGCAGCTCGCTTGCGCTGCAGTTCTCGTGGACGCGTCTGGCCGAGCAGATCGGCGCGCGCCTCGAGTCCTGGAAGATCCACCGCGCCGAGCGCATCGAACGCGCCGAGGACCGGCGCCTGGGCGAGCAGGCGTTGCGCGAGCGCACGAAGGACGTCGAGATCGAGCGCCAGGTCGCCGTCGAACATGTGCCGGTGCAGATCGAGCCGGTGGCGCCGCCGCTGGCCAAGTCCGAGCGCGTCGCGAAGGAGCGTCAAAAGCCGCTGTTCCGCGAGCTCGCCGACACCAAGCTGCCGCAGGTCGACCTGCTCGACGCGGTGCCGGGCAAGATCGAGTCGGTGACGCCCGAGTCACTCGAGATGACCTCGCGGCTGATCGAAAAGAAGCTGAAGGATTTTGGCGTCGAGGTGCGGGTCGTCACCGCCTCGCCCGGGCCGGTGATCACGCGCTACGAGATCGAGCCGGCCACCGGCGTCAAGGGCGCGCAGATCGTCAACCTGGCAAAGGACCTGGCCCGCTCGCTGTCGCTGGTGTCGATCCGCGTCGTCGAGACGATCCCCGGGCGCACGACGATGGCCCTCGAGCTGCCGAACGCGAAGCGGCAGATGATCCGCCTGGCCGAGATCCTCGGCTCGCAGCCCTACAACGACGCTGCCTCCCAGCTGACGATGGGCCTGGGCAAGGACATCGTCGGCAATGCGGTCGTGGCCGACCTCGGGCGCATGCCGCACTGCCTCGTCGCCGGCACGACCGGCTCGGGCAAGTCGGTCGGCATCAACGCGATGATCCTGAGCCTGCTCTACAAGGCCGAGGCGCGTGACGTGCGCCTGATCCTGATCGACCCGAAGATGCTCGAGATGAGCGTCTACGAGGGCATCCCGCACCTGCTGGCGCCGGTCGTGACCGACATGAAGCAGGCTGCCAACGCGCTCAACTGGTGTGTCGGCGAGATGGAGCGCCGCTACAAGCTGATGAGCAAGCTCGGGGTGCGCAACCTGTCGGGCTACAACCGCAAGATCACCGAGGCGGCCGAGCGGGAGGAGAAGATCCCCAATCCGTTCAGCCTGACGCCCGAGGCGCCGGAGCCGCTGGAGCGCCTGCCCTTCGTCGTCGTCGTGATCGACGAGCTGGCCGACCTGATGATGGTGGTCGGCAAGAAGATCGAGGAACTGATCGCCCGCCTGGCTCAGAAGGCGCGCGCGGCCGGCATCCACCTGATCCTGGCCACGCAGCGGCCCAGCGTCGACGTGATCACCGGGTTGATCAAGGCCAACATCCCGACCCGCCTGAGCTTCCAGGTCTCGAGCAAGATCGACAGCCGCACGATCCTCGACCAGATGGGCGCCGAGGCGTTGCTGGGGCAGGGCGACATGCTCTACCTGACCCCTGGCGGCGGCCTGCC
The DNA here is from genome assembly GCA_035911095.1 of Ideonella sp. Taxonomy (GTDB): domain Bacteria; phylum Pseudomonadota; class Gammaproteobacteria; order Burkholderiales; family Burkholderiaceae_C; genus JAMHWF01. The sequence goes on from JAMHWF010000089.1 coordinate 49,236, forward strand.
GGTGCGCGTGCACGGCGCCTTCGTCAGCGATGAGGAAGTGCACCGCGTCGTCGACTATCTGAAGCAGCAGGGCGAGCCGAACTACATCGAAGGCATCCTCGAAGGCGGCGTGCTCGACGACGCCGGCGGCCCGGCGGGCGAGGGCGGCGGCGCGGGTGGTGACGCCGAGTCCGATCCGATGTACGACCAGGCGGTGGCGATCGTGCTGCAACACAAGCGCGCATCGATTTCGCTCGTGCAACGCCACTTGCGCATTGGCTACAACCGGGCCGCGCGCCTGCTGGAACAAATGGAGAAGTCAGGGCTCGTAAGCGCGATGGCTACCAACGGCAACCGGGACCTGATCGTCCCGAACCGCCCCGATTGAAGTCCGCTTCGATTCCCCGGCGCTCCACCGTCGCGCTGCTCTGCGGCCTGGCGCTCTGCCTGGCCGCGCCGATGGTACGTGCAGACGCCGCCGACACGCTTCGCGGCTTCGTGCGAGACGTGAAAAGCGGGCGCGCCGACTTCACCCAGACGGTAGCCTCGCCCGACGGCGCGAGCGTGAAGCACTCGAGCGGCAGCTTCGAGTTCGCGCGGCCGAACCGCTTCCGTTTCGACTACGCCAAGCCCTTCGAGCAGCAGATCGTCGCGGACGGCAGGAAGGTCTGGGTCTACGACCCCGACCTGAATCAGGTCACCGCACGCGGCTTCGATGCCGCACTGGGCACGACGCCTGCGGCCCTGCTGGCAGGCACCTCGCCGGACCGCGACTTCGACCTCATGCCGTTGCCGGCGAAGGACGGCCTCGACTGGGTGCAGGCGACGCCGAAGGCGAAGGACGCCGGCCTCAAGTCGCTGCGGGTCGGCTTTCGCGGCAAGACGCTGGCGTCGATCGAGATCGTCGACGCCTTCGACCAGCGCTCGACGCTGGCTTTCGCCAACTTCGACGCCGGCGCTGCCTTTGCGCCCGACCGCTTCAGCTTCACGCCGCCGAAGGGCGCAGACGTCATCGAGCAGTAGTCGTCGGCCCTGGCGACCGGGCCGTGGTCACCGGTCCGTGGAGGCCCAGGACCACTCGATGCGGAGCCCGGCGATCGTCGCCTGCTCGCCCGCCTGCCCGCCCACGTCGAGGATGCGTTGCACGAACGGTTGCAGCGCCACCGAGGGAGACGGTTCCCAGCGCGCGCTGACCTCGAAGGCCGTCTCGCGTGACGCGAGCGGGCTGCCGGCGCGCGCCTGCTCGCGCCGTTCGTCGGCGCCGAAGCGCAGCGCCGCGATGCCGGCGGTGACGGCCACCGGCCCCGCCGCACCGAAAGGCTGCTCGGCCGTCACGCCGGCTTCCCAGCCCAGGTCGCCGCTGTTCACCCGCGGGCTGGCCCAGCCGAGGCGCAGGAAACCGGTGGTGCGCGCCTGCGGGCCGGCGTGCAGCAGGCCCTGCGCGATCGCGTAGATGCCGCGGTTGCGCTTGCGCCCGTTGCCATCCATCCGCTCGTCGCGCCGCGTGTAGCCCCAGACGCCGACGCCCATGCGGCCGGGGCCGTCGGCATCGGCCTCGCGCTGCTGCCAGCCGGCTTCCGCCACCCAGAGCAGGCCGTCGCGCCGGCTCAGGTGGATGACGGTGCGGCCCGGCTGCTCTGGGTCGCCACTGACGCCGTCGATCAGCGCCATCTGGGCGTAGCCCGACGGGCCGACGTCGAGCTTGCCGCGCAGCGCCAGCCCGAGGTTCGGGAAGATCGACGGCCCGTTGCCGCCCGTCTGCGCGAACTCCGGGCCGATGCCGAACGAAGGGTGGACGAGCAGGCCGGAGGCCGGCGTGGCGTAGAACTCGGAGTTCAGGTCATACAGCCCGAAGAGCAGGCTCGCGTGGTCGGCGGCGTGATGCTCGACGTAGGCCGCGTAGAGGCGCGCCGCGCTGTCGGCGACCTCGATGTTGCTGATGCCCTGTGCGCTGCCGAGGCGGGCGTTCGGCTTGCCACCGGCATTGAGCAGCGCCTCGACGTGCAGGGTCGTGCCCGTCCAGCCCCATAGCGCACCGGCGTCCGCCGTGAGGCCGACGCCGAGGTTGCCGATCGCGTAGCCCTTCGAGCGGCTGCGCAGCAGGTCGCCTTTGAAGCAGGCGAAGGCCGACCAGGGCGCCGCCGCGTCGGCGGCGTCGCCCGCTTCGGGCTCCGCGGCGCGGGCCGGCACCGCGCTCAGCGCCAGGCAGGCGACCAGCGCCGACAGAGCCCGCGCGCCGGGCCTGCGACCTGCGTGGGCGTTCTTCATTCGAGCGCGGCGCCTTCGCGGACGGCGCCGAGCCGGAACTGCGAGATCGCCGAGACGAGTTGCGCGGCCTGGTGCTTCAGGCTCTCGGCGGCGGCCGCGCTCTGCTCGACCAGGGCCGCGTTCTGCTGCGTCGAATGGTCCATCTGGCGCACCGCCTCGTCGACGAGGGAGGTGCCGGCGCTCTGCTCGGCGCTGGCGCTGCTGATCTCGCCGATGATCGTCGAGACGCGGCCGATCGCCTCGACGATCTCGTGCATCGTCGCGCCCGCGCGGTCGACCTGCCGCGTGCCTTCGTCGACCCGCGTCACGCTGGCCTGGATCAGCGCCTTGATCTCCTTGGCGGCCTCGGCGCTGCGCTGGGCCAGGTTGCGGACCTCGCCGGCGACGACGGCGAAGCCGCGGCCCTGTTCACCCGCCCGCGCCGCCTCGACGGCCGCGTTCAGGGCGAGGATGTTGGTCTGGAAGGCGATGGCGTCGATCACGCCGGTGATGTCGGCGATGCGGCGCGAGCTCTCGTTGATGCCCTTCATCGTCTGCACCACCTCGTCGACGGCCTGCCCGCCCTGGCTGGCGATGCCGCTGGCGCCGCGCGCGAGCTCGTCGGCGCTGCGCGCGTTGTCGGCATTGCGCTGCACCGTCGCGCTGAGCTGCTGCATCGAGGCCGCGGTCTGCATCAGCGAGCCGGCCTGTTGCTCGGTGCGCGTGCTGAGGTCGTGATTGCCGGCGGAGATCTCGGCGCTGGCGCCGGCCACCGTCTCGGCGTTCTGCCGCACGCCGTGCACCATGGCCGCCAGGCCCTCCTGCAGGCGGGCGAGCGACTCGAGCAGGCGGACGGTCTCGGCATTGCCCTGGGGTCTGACGCGCACGCCGAGGTCGCCACCGGCGATGCGCTCGCCGACCTCGACGGCGTGCTGCAGCGGCCGCGTGATACGCCGCGTCAGCGCTGGTGCGCAGACCGCCAGCAGGGCCAGCGCCCCGAGCAGCGCGAGAGCGATCGACCATTGCGTGCGGCGGGCCGCGTCGGTCGCGGCGTCGCCCAGCGCCCCGGCGTGCGCCTCGATCGCGTCGCCCAGGCCTTCCATCGCCGTTTCGAGCGCTTCGAAGCTGCGGGCGAAGGCCGGCATCAGCGCCAGTGCCGACGCGGCGTCGCGGCGTGCGGCCGTCTGCACCTCGCGCGCGGCGGCGCCGTACTGCTCGATCAGCGGCAGGGCGGCGTCGAGCGGCTGGCGCAGCGTCTCGGGCAGCGGCTGCGCCTTGAGGCTCTGGATCGACGCGTCGAAGCGTGCGCGGTGCTCGTCCAGGCTCTTGCCTGCCTCGTCGAGCGAGCGGGCGTCGCGCAGCTGCGCGCCGAGCACCGCAGCCATCACGTCGCCCCGGATGGCGTCGTGCATCATGTCGCCGTCCATGCTGGCGCGCACGGATTGCGTGGCCGTGACCATGTGGTCCAGCGCCGCCGCTTGCTGCCCCGCCGAGAGCAGCCCGATGCCGCCGACGAGCAGCGCCGACAGCGCGCCGACGAGGCCGAAGCCGAAGATCTGGGTACGCAACTTCATCGAACGGCCCCTCCCCGGGCGTCATGCAGGGCCCGGCGACAGGTTCCGGCGCTTCGGCCGATGGGTCCTCAGCTGACTTCGACCGGGCGCGCCGCCGGCTTGAGCCGCCACCCGGCCACTTCCGGCCTCAAGCGGCCAACAAGTGCCGGTCCTGCCGGCTGACACAATCGCCGCATGCCTGCCGAATCGCTTCCGCTCGACCTCGAGGATGCGCCGCCTGCTCCGCTTGCCGAACGCTTGCGGCCGGCGACGCTGGCGCAGGTGATCGGCCAGCCGCAGCTGCTCGGGCCCGGCAAGCCGCTGGCCGTCGCCTTCGCCTCGGGCCGCCTGCACTCGATGATCCTGTGGGGCCCGCCGGGTGTCGGCAAGACGACGTTGGCGCGCCTGGTGGCGCAGGGGTTCGACGCCGAGTTCATCGCGATCTCCGCGGTGCTGGGCGGCGTGAAGGACATCCGCGAGGCGGTCGAGCGGGCGCAGGCGGCGCGCACCCGCGGGCGGCGCACGGTGGTCTTCGTCGACGAGGTCCACCGCTTCAACAAGGCGCAGCAGGACGCCTTCCTGCCGCATGTCGAATCGGGGCTGTTCATCTTCATCGGCGCGACGACCGAGAACCCGTCGTTCGAGGTGAACTCGGCGCTGCTGTCGCGCGCGACGGTGCATGTGCTCGTGCCGCTGCGCGACGTGGACATGCACGAGCTGATCGCACGCGCGCAGACGCTGCTCGGTGCGCCGCCGCTCAGCGATGGGGCGCGCGACCGGCTCGTCGGCTACGCGGACGGCGACGCGCGGCGCCTGCTCAACGCCTACGAAAACCTCGTCGCCGGCGCACCGGCCCGCGCGACCCTCGACGAGTCCGACCTCGAGCGCGCGCTGGGCGAGCAACTGCGCCGCTACGACAAAGGCGGCGACCAGTTCTACGACACGATTTCCGCGCTGCACAAGGCGGTGCGCGGCAGCGACCCGGACGCGGCGCTCTACTGGTTCGTGCGCATGCTCGACGGCGGCGTCGACCCGCGCTACGCGTCACGTCGCCTGGTGCGCATGGCCAGCGAAGACATCGGCCTGGCCGACCCGCGCGCGTTGCGCCTGGTGCTCGACGCTGCCGAGACCTACGAGCGCCTGGGCTCGCCCGAGGGCGAGCTGGCGCTGGCCCAGGCGGTGGTCTACCTGGCCGTGGCGCCGAAGTCGAACGCGGTCTACGTCGCCTACAAGGCGGCCCGGGCGCTGGTTGCCGGCGACGGCTCGCGCCCGGTGCCGCTGCACCTGCGCAACGCGCCGACGAAGCTGATGAAGGCGCTCGACCATGGGCGCGGCTACCGCTACGCCCACGACGAACCAGATGCCTTTGCCGCCGGCGAGAGCTACTGGCCGGACGGGCTCGACCCGCCGCACCTCTACGAGCCGACCCCGCGCGGCCTGGAAATCCGCATCGGCGAGAAGCTGGCCGAGCTGCGCCGCCGCAACGTGGCGGCGCGCGGCGTCGACCCCTCCGGCCCAGGTTCCGACGGTCAGGTCTGAGCCCGTCGCCCCGGTGGCCGCACCGGGCGGCATCAGGGAGAGTCCGGGGCAAGACGGGAAAAGCGGCCCCTACAATCCGCCGCGCTCACCGTCGGCAAGCCGGAAACGGACGCAAGTCGGCCAAAGCATGGCGCGTTTCTTGCCACCAGCGGGAAACGCCGGGAAAGACTGACCCATACGAACGGTCAGCAGGTTTTCGGGGCACCACCCCGAGGTCCGGGCTGCGCAGGAACGGGAGAGATCCGCAGATGGATATATTCGTCCAACAGATCATCAATGGTCTGGTGCTGGGCAGTGTCTACGCGCTCGTCGCGCTGGGCTACACGATGGTCTACGGGATCATCAACCTCATCAACTTCGCCCACGGCGAGGTCCTGATGGTCGGGGCGCTGACGAGCTGGACGGTCGTCACCTTCCTTGCCGATTCCGGCCTGCCCGGATGGCTGCTGCTGCTGATCTCGCTGATCGCCGCGATCGTCGTCTGTGCGGCGCTGAACTTCACGATCGAGAAAGTCGCCTACCGGCCGCTGCGCAACGCGCCGCGCCTGGCGCCGCTGATCACCGCGATGGGCATGAGCCTGCTGTTGCAGACGCTGGCGATGATCATCTGGAAGCCGAACTACAAGCCCTATCCGATCCTGCTGCCGAGCGAGCCCTACGACGTCTTCGGCGCCGTCATCAACACCACGCAGATCCTGATCCTCGTCACCACCGCGATCGCGCTGGCGGCCCTGATGTTCCTGGTCAACAAGACCAAGCTCGGCCGCGCGATGCGCGCCACCGCCGAGAACCCGCGAGTGGCCGGGCTGATGGGCGTGCGACCGGACATGGTGATCTCGGCGACCTTCATCATCGGTGCCGCGCTGGCGGCGCTGGCGGGCGTGATGTACGCCGCCAACTACGGCTCGGTGCAGCACACGATGGGCTTCCTGCCCGGCCTCAAGGCCTTCACCGCCGCAGTGTTCGGCGGCATCGGCAACCTGGCCGGCGCGATGGTCGGCGGGGTGCTGCTGGGCCTGATCGAGTCGCTCGGCGCCGGCTACATCGGCGCGCTGACCGGCGGCGTGCTGGGGAGCCACTACCAGGACATCTTCGCCTTCATCGTGTTGATCCTCGTGCTGACGCTGCGGCCCCAGGGGCTGCTCGGCGAACGCGTGGCGGACCGGGCCTGAGCGGGGGTGACCATGGATCGCAAGCTGCTCACCTTCCTGCTCGCTGCCGTCGGGCTGCTGCTCGTGCCGCTGTTTGCCCAGCAGTTCGGCAACGCCTGGGTCCGGATCCTCGACATCGCGATGCTCTACGTGCTGCTGGCGCTGGGGCTCAACATCGTCGTCGGCTACGCCGGGCTGCTCGACCTGGGCTACGTCGCCTTCTACGCGGTCGGCGCCTACATGTTCGCGCTGCTCAGCAGCCCGCACCTGTCGGACACCTTCGAGGCCTTCAAGGCGGCCTTCCCGCAGGGGTTGCACTTCCCGATCTGGGCCGTCATCCCGCTCGGCGCCGGGCTGGCGGCGATCGCCGGGCTGATCCTCGGCGCGCCGGTGCTGCGCCTGCGCGGAGACTACCTGGCGATCGTCACGCTCGGCTTCGGCGAGATCATCCGGGTGTTCCTGAACAACCTCGACCACCCGGTCAACATCACGAACGGCCCGAAGGGCATCTCGCAGATCGACTCGGTGCACGTGTTCGGCCTCGACCTCGGCAGCACGCTCGACCTCGGCTTCATCAAGCTGCCCTCGGTGACGCTGTACTACTACCTGTTCCTGGCACTGGTGGTGGTGAGCGTGATCATCTGCTACCGCCTCGAGCGCTCCCGCATCGGGCGTGCCTGGATGGCGATGCGCGAGGACGAGATCGCGGCCCGCGCGATGGGCATCAACATCCGCAACATGAAGCTGCTCGCCTTCGCGATGGGCGCGACCTTCGGCGGCGTCGCCGGCGTGATGTTCGCGACCTTCCAGGGCTTCGTCTCGCCCGAGTCCTTCGCGCTGCAGGAGTCGATCATGATCGTCGCGATGGTCGTGCTCGGCGGCCTCGGCCACATCCCCGGTGTGATCCTCGGCGCGCTGCTGCTGGCCGCGCTGCCCGAGGTGTTGCGCTACGTCGCGGCGCCGCTGCAGGGCATGACCGGCGGGCGGCTCGACGCGTCGATCCTGCGCCAGCTGCTGATCGCGCTGGCCATGATCTGCATCATGCTGGCGCGCCCGCGCGGTCTCTGGCCGTCGCCCGAACACGGCAAGGCGGCGCCGGTGCCGGTGCCGGTCAAGTGAAGGCGGAGGCGACCATGAGCACTCCGATCCTCCGCGTGGCGGGCGTCTCCAAGCGATTCGGCGGCCTGCAGGCGCTGTCGGATGTCGGCATCACGATCAACGCGGGTCAGGTCTATGGGCTGATCGGCCCCAACGGCGCCGGCAAGACCACCTTCTTCAATGTGATCACGGGGCTGTACACGCCCGACAGCGGCAGCTTCGAGCTCGGCGGCGAACCTTATCGGCCCACCGCGGTGCACCAGGTGGCGCGTGCCGGCATCGCCCGCACCTTCCAGAACATCCGACTGTTCGCCGACATGACGGCGCTCGAGAACGTGATGGTCGGGCGCCATGTGCGCACGCGCTCGGGCCTGGTCGGCGCGGTGTTCCGCACGCCGGGCTTCAAGGCCGAGGAGGCGGCGATCACCGAGCGCGCGGGAGAACTGCTCGACTACGTCGGGATCGGCCGCTACGCGGAGTTCAAGGCGCGCACGCTAAGCTACGGTGACCAGCGGCGCCTCGAGATTGCTCGCGCGCTGGCCACCGAACCGAAGCTGATCGCGCTCGACGAGCCGGCGGCGGGCATGAACGCGACCGAGAAGGTCGTGCTGCGCGAACTGATCGACCGCATCCGCAAGGACGGTCGCACGATCCTGCTGATCGAGCACGACGTGAAGCTCGTGATGGGCCTGTGCGACCGCGTTTCGGTGCTCGACTACGGCAAGCAGATCGCCGAAGGCTCGCCGGCGGACGTGCAGCGCAACGAAAAGGTCATCGAGGCCTATCTCGGCGCCGGACATGCGGCGCATTGAAGGGTCGACGACGCGATGACCACCACCATGCTCGAGGTTTCCGGCCTGCGCGTCGCCTACGGCGGCATCCAGGCTGTCAAAGGCGTGTCCTTCGACGTGAAGGAAGGCGAACTCGTAAGCCTGATCGGTGCCAACGGCGCCGGCAAGACGACGACGCTGAAGGCGATCACCGGGCTGCAGCCGGTGGCCGACGGCGAGATCCGCTTCCTCGGCCGCAGCTTGCGCGGGCAGGGGCCGTGGGACCTAGTCAAGCAAGGGCTCGTCATGGTGCCGGAGGGGCGCGGCGTGTTCGCGCGCATGACCATCACCGAGAACCTGCAGATGGGCGCCTTCGTGCGCAACGATGCCGAGATCGGCGCCGACATCGAGCGCGTGTTCGACATCTTTCCGCGCCTGAAGGAGCGTCGCAACCAGCTCGCCGGCACGATGAGCGGCGGCGAGCAGCAGATGCTGGCGATGGGGCGTGCGCTGATGGCGCGTCCGAAGCTGCTGCTGCTTGACGAGCCCTCGATGGGCCTGTCGCCGATCATGGTCGACAAGATCTTCGAGGTCGTGAACGACATCCACGGCCGCGGCGTCACCGTGTTGCTCGTCGAGCAGAACGCAAGCCGGGCCTTGCAGCTGGCCACTCGCGGCTACGTGATGGACTCCGGCGAGATGACGATGAGCGGCCCTGCAGCGAGCCTACTGAACGATCCGAAGGTGCGCGCGGCCTACCTGGGCGAGTGAGGGTCGAGCGCCGGATCGTCAACTCCTTCACGTTTCCAGCGCCTGAAGCCGGCCGCGGCACGCGGTTCGGGGGGCTTTCGATCCCGAGTTCACGGCTTGAGGTAACGACGAGATAACGGATCGTCGCTAAGGTTCGGGCCTTCAGTCATCACGGCACTGGCCACGCGGCCAGCGGGGCGGGAGGTTCGGCGGTCTGGGAGGGTCGTCGACGCAAGGTGAATGCTGTGGCGGCCCACAAGGGTCGTCACAGCAGCCGAGCGATCAGCCCCGATGCTCAGGCGCCGTGCTTGTCCGCCTCGGACGTGAAGGCATCGGCGTAGAACGATTCGGCGGGCAGCCGACACTGCGCCACCAGGTCTCGCTGAGCCGCCTCGACCATCACCGGTGCCCCGCAAGCGTAGACCTCGTGCCCCGAAAGATCGGGCAGGTCTGCGATCAACGCGTGGTGGACGAAGCCGGTGCGCCCGTTCCAGCCGTCGTCGGCGCGCGGCTCCGAGAGCACCGGCACATAGCGCAACGCCGGTGTGTCGGCAGCCAGGCGTTCGCACCAGTCGTGCTGGTACAGGTCGGCCCGCGTGCGACAGCCCCAGTACAGCGACACCGGGCGTTCGCTGCGCTTGAAGCGCAGGTGCTCGAGCATCGCCTTGATCGGCGCGAAGCCGGTGCCGCTGGCCAGCATCACGATCGGTCGCGCCGAGTCCTCGCGCAGGAAAAAGCTGCCGAACGGGCCTTCGAGGCGAAGGATCTCCTTCTCCTTCATTTCCCCGAAGACATGGTCTGTGAACAGCCCGCCCGGCATGTGTCGGACGTGCAGTTCGATGCCGGGCTGCTCGATCTGCGTGTGCGGGGCGTTGGCCATCGAGTAGCTTCGTCGGTTGCCGTCGCGCAGGATGAACTCGACGTACTGCCCCGCGTGGTACTGCAGCCGGTCGTTGGCCGGCAACTGCATCTGCAGGATCACGACGTCGGGCGCCGCGCGCTCGATGCGCTTCACGCGGCTCGGCATCTTGCGCAGCGGGAACTCGCCGGCGCCGGCGACCATGCGCGCCTCGACGACGAGGTCGGTCTGCGGCGTTGCGCAGCAAGTGAGGATCAGGCCGGCCGCCTCCTCCTGCGGGCTCAGCGCCTTGAGCTGGTGCACGCCGTGGATCACGCGGCCCTCGAGCAGACGGCTCTTGCAACTGCTGCAGGCGCCATCCTTGCAGCCGTAGGGCAGGCCGATACCTTCGCGGATGGCAGCCGCGAGGATTGGCTCGTCGCGCTCGACGGTGAAGCTGCGCCCGGCGGGCTGGACGGTGACGGTGAAGCTCATGGCGCGGGCTGTCCTAGACTGGCCCGATTGTGCCCCGCCCCACCTTGTTGATCGTCGGCTGCGGCGATGTCGGCCAGCGCGTGCTGCACCTCGTCTCCGGGCGATGGCGCGTGCTGGCGCTGACGTCCTCGCCCGAGCGCTGCGCCACACTGCGTGCCCTCGGTGCCACGCCCCTGTTCGGCGACCTCGACGTGCCCGCAACGCTCGGCCGGCTCGGTGGCCTGGCCGATCGGGTGCTGCACCTGGCGCCTCCACCGGGAGCCGGTGCCTCGGATCCGCGCACGCGCGCACTCGTCGCGGCGCTGGCGCGCGGCGACCATCCGCACACCCTGGTCTACGCGAGCACGAGCGGTGTCTATGGCGACGCCGGCGGCGTGCGCTTCGACGAGACGCGCGCCGTGGCCCCGGCGACCGACCGGGCGCGGCGCCGGGTCGATGCCGAGCGCGTGCTGCGCGCCTTCGGCCGACGCAGCGGCGCCTGCGTCACGATCCTGCGCGTGCCTGGCATCTATGCGCCCGACCGCGCCGGTGGCGACCCACGCGAGCGCCTGCGCCGCGGCACGCCGGTGCTCGCTGACGAAGACGACGTCTACACGAACCATGTGCATGCGGATGACCTGGCGCGCGCCTGCGTAGCCGCGCTTCTGCGCGGCCGGCCCCAGCGGATCGTGCACGCGAGCGACGATAGCGAGCTGAAGATGGGCGGGTACTTCGACCTCGCGGCCGACCTGGCCGGTCTGCCGCGCCCACCGCGGATCGCGCGTGCCCAGGCAGCCTCCGCGCTCAGCCCGGCCACGCTGAGCTTCATGAGCGAGTCGCGCCGTCTGGACAACCGCCGCCTGAAGCGCGAACTGCGCCTGGTGCTGCGCTGGCCGACGGTGTCGGAGGGCCTTCAATGCTTGCAGTCCGAGCGCTCCGCGCCGGCCCGGGCGGCTGATGCTGCGGGGCCCGAAACGCCGGGCGTCGTATCCACCCCGGTCCCTTGAGCGGCGCCGCCGACTGATCAGATGCCCTGCGGCCGCCGCAGCGTCTTCATCCGGTCGACCGCCTGCACGGTGTAGGTCTGCCGCTGGTCGTCGCGGCGGATCTCGAGCGTCACCTCGCGCTCCGCAGTCGGACCGCGCCACAGCGCCTTCCACAGCGAAGCCAGGTCGCGCACCTCGGTGCCGTCGATGCGCTCGATGCGGTCGCCCGCGCGCAGCCCGGCCACCTCGGCGGGGCTGTTCTCGCTGACCCGCGCGACGAGCACCTGGCCACCGCGTTCGAGGCAGTTGAGCCCCATCCAGGCGCGCTCGCTGGCGCGCGAGCGGCCGCGCTCGCGCAGTTCGCCGAGGATCGGCTTGAGCAGGTCGACCGGCACGAACATGTTGCCGCTCACGGGCCGGTCTCCGCCGAGCGCATCGGCGACAAGCAGCGAGCCGATGCCGACCAACTCGCCGCGCCCATTGAACAGCGCAGCTCCGCTGTGGTCGGCCCGCGGCGGGACGGTGAAGAGCGCGCTGTCGACGTGGTACTCCCAGTAGCCTGAGAAAGGCCGCCGCGAAACCATCTGCGCCACGCTGACCTCGGGTTGTTCGCCGCCGCTGGCCACCACCAGCGGTTCTTCCGGGCGTATCGCTGCGGCATCGCCGAGCGGCGCGACCGGAATCCCGAGCGGGGCCAGCGATTGCAGCAGGCCGAAGCCGGTAGCGAGGTCGTAGGCGACGACGCGCGCCGGGACGGACCGGCCGTCGTCGAGGAGCAGGTCGACGTGCTCGGCCTCGAGGATCAGGTAGCCGATCGTCAGCACCAGGCCGTCCGAGCCGATCTGGACACCGGAGCCGATGCGCAGCGGCCCGAGCGTGCCGGCGGAGGTGGCATCGGCGACCGCCTCCGCGACCACCCCGACGACGGCAGCGTTCGCCCGGCTGAGCGCGCGCGCCTGGGCCTCGATCGCGCTCGGCGTCGCCGCCGAGGCGGCATCGGCCGCCCTTGAGAGGCCCCACGGTGCAGCCAGCGCAAGCGAGAGGGCCAGCAGGCGGGGGAGGATCCACCCACCAGCGCGGCGCACCGTGCCGACGGCAGTGAAGCAGGGCAGGGACGTCATGGCCGGGCGCCTCCAGCAAGAGAGGTGCCGAGGAGCATGATCGAATCCCGAAACCCTGCCGCCGTCCGGGGATCGGCCGGGGCCCCCGCCGCACCGGCGGCGGCTGGAGACGGCGCCGTCAGCGACGGCGGCGGCCGAACGGCGGTTGTCCGCGCCAGTAGCGCAGCATCAGGTAGCCGCCCAGCATGCCGCCGAGGTGCGCGAAGTGGGCGATGCCGGAGGCGGAGCTGGTGACGCCGAACAACAGCTCGAGGCCGCCGTAGATCGCGACGAAGACCTTGGCCTTCATCGGGATCGGCGGGAACAGCGGGACGATCGTGCGGTTCGGGAACGTCATGCCGAAGGCGAGCAGCAGGCCGAACAGCCCGCCCGAGGCGCCGACCGTCGGGTACGGCGAGCCGTTGATCTGCGTCACGATCAGCTGCGCCAGCGCCGCGGTAAGCACGCTGGCCACATAGAAGTGGATGAAGCGGCGCGGGCCCCACAGCCGTTCGAGCTCTCCGCCGAACATGTAGAGGCCGAGCATGTTGAAGAACAGGTGGCCGACGCTGCCGTGCAGGAACGCGTAGGTGAGGATCTGCCAGGGCAGGAACCCGCCGCCCAGGGGCCACAGCGCGAACAACCCTTCGAGCCAGCCCCGGAACAGGTACTGAAGGCAGAAGACGACGGTATTGGCCAGCAGCAGGGCCTTGGTAACGGGCGGCAGTGGCGGCATGCGGTCAGGCGGCGGGGGCTGGGGCGCGGCGGACGCGTCGCGCGCCGTGTCGTCTGGTGCCCGCGGCCAGACTCGAACTGGCACGCCTTGCGGCGGCGGATTTTGAGTCCGCTACGTCTACCGATTTCGTCACGCGGGCTGCGTGGAGTGGGCTGGGAGTATCGCACGCACCCCTGCGCGGCCCCTGCGACAATCGCCCGGCAGGAGGCCCGATGAGCGCTTACAGGACGATAGAGGACGTGATTGGCGAAACGCCGCTGGTGCGCCTGGTGCGCGTGCCGGGAGCCGAGCAGGAAAGGCGCGGCAACGTCATTCTCGGCAAGCTCGAAGGCAACAACCCGGCCGGCTCGGTCAAGGACCGACCGGCGATGAGCATGATCCGCCGCGCCGAGGAACGCGGCGATATCCGCCCCGGCGACACGCTGATCGAAGCCACCTCGGGCAATACCGGCATCGCGCTGGCGATGGCCGCGGCCATCCGTGGCTACCGCATGCTGCTCGTGATGCCGGAAGACCTGTCGGTCGAGCGCGCGCAGACGATGCGCGCCTTCGGCGCCGAGTTGATCCTGACACCGCGCTCGGGCGGCATGGAGTACGCGCGCGACCTGGCCACGCAGATGGAGCGCGACGGCAAGGGCCGGGTGCTCGACCAGTTCGCCAACCCGGACAACCCACGCATCCACTACGAGACCACCGGCCCGGAGATCTGGCGCGACACCGGCGGCCGCGTCACCCACTTCGTCAGCGCGATGGGCACCACCGGCACGATCACCGGCGTCTCGCGCTACCTGAAGGAGAAGAACCGCGCGGTGCGCATCGTCGGCGCCCAGCCCGGTGACGGCTCGCGCATCCCCGGTATCCGCAAGTGGCCCGAGGCCTATCTACCGACGATCTACGACCCGTCTACCGTCGACGAGACCGTCGAGGTCGCGCAGGCCGACGCGGAGGAGATGGCGCGCCGCCTCGCGCGCGAGGAAGGCATCTTCGGCGGCATCTCGGCCGCGGGCGCCTGCTGGGTCGCGCTGCAGATCGCGGCGCAGGTCGAGCAGGCGACGATCGTCTTCGTCGTCTGTGACCGTGGCGACCGCTACCTCTCGACCGGGGTGTTCCCGGCCTGAGCACGATGTCCGGCCACGCCTGGCGCTACTGCCCCAGCTGTGCGGGCGCGCTGCAGTCGATCGTCGCCGACGAGGACGGCGGGCCGACGACGCGCCTGCGCTGCCCAGCCTGCGGCTGGACGCACTGGAACAACCCGACGCCGGTGCTCGCCGCGGTGGTCGAGTGCACCGACCGCGATGGCCTGCTGCTGCTGGCGCGCAACGTCGCCTGGCCCGGGCGCAGCTTCGCGCTCATCACCGGCTTCATGGAGGCCGGCGAAACGCCGGAGGAGGGTATCGCCCGCGAGGTCGCCGAGGAGACGGCGCTCACCGTGCATTCGCTGTCGCTGATCGGCGTCTACGACTTCCAGCGCATGAACCAGGTGGTCGTCGCCTACCACGCCTGCGCCACCGGAGAGATCCGCCTGTCGCCCGAGCTGGCGGAGTACCGTCTGTTCCACCCGCGCGACGTGCTGTGCTGGCAGGCCGGCACCGGCCAGGCGCTGGCCAAGTGGTTGCGCGAGCGCGGCTACGAACCGCGATTTCGCTGAACCCAGGAGACCCCACATGGAGTTCCACAAGGAGATCGACACCCGCGGCATGAACTGCCCGCTGCCGATCCTGAAGGCCAAGAAGGCACTGTCAGAACTGCGCAGCGGCGAGGTGCTGAAGGTCGTCGCCACCGACCCGAACTCGGTCCGCGACTTTCAGGCGTTCGCGCGGCAGACCGGCAACCAGCTGCTCGAGCAGCGCGCCTCGAACGACGAGTTCGTGCACCTGCTGCGGCGTCGATGAGGCGAACGCCGAGGTTCCTGCACGACCCCTTCGACGGCACGCCCGCACCGATCCTCGATGCGCAAGGGCTGACGCGTGTTCGAGGGCTGACACGCAGCCCGCGGGCGTGTCACATTGCGCGGTGCTCGGGCTTCACACCATCCCCTCTCCCTCGCTTCGCGCTTCGCCGATCGAATCGGCGCCCCGGATGCAACTCCTGATCGTCGAACCCCTCGAGACCGAGGTCGTTCAATGGCTCGACGACCGGCACGAGGTGCGCTACGCCCCGGAACTCGCCCACGACGTGCGCGCGCTGCGCAAGGCGCTCTACAACGTGCGCGCGCTGATCATCCCGCCGTCGGTCGCGCTGGACGCCGCCACGCTGCACTACGCGCCGTTCCTGCTCGCGGTCGGGCGTGTCAGCGCCGGGGCGGAGAACATCGACGCCGAGGCCTGCGGCCGCTCCGGCGTCGAGGTCGTGCGCAGCGTCACCGCGCCTGCCCTGGCCGAAGCAGAGTTCATGCTCGGCGCGACCCTGTCGCTGCTGCGCCGCGTGCCGGTCACCGGGTCGGACGGCCTGCTCGTCGGGCGCGAACTCGGCAGCGCGACAGTCGGCCTGGTCGGCATGGCGCCGTCGGCCCGCTCGATGGTGCAACTGCTGTCGGGCTTCGGCTCGCGCGTCGTCGGCTACGACCCCTCGCTGCACGCGAACGACGGCGTCTGGTCGCGCTGGCGGGTCGACCCGCTCGGTCTGCGCCAACTGCTCGAGCAGTCCGACGCGGTCTGCGTGCAGATGCCGTACTTCAGTCGCTACCAGGGGCTGATCGGCGAGCGCGTGCTGCCCTACTGCAAGCCCAACCAGGTGCTGGTCAGCATCTCGCCCTCGGCACTCTTCAACGAGCTCGCGCTGGCCGACGTGCTCGGCAGCGGCCGCGTCGCGGCCGCCTGGTTCGACAGCCTCGAGCCCGGCGCCCTCGACCCGGGTCGGCCGCTGCACGGCGTGCGCAATCTGCAGGTCACGCCGCGCGTCGCGAGCACCACGCGCGAATCGCGCAGCCGCAGCGCCTGGGCGGTCGCCAAGCGGATCGACGAACTGCTGCTCGAGGCGACGTCCGCCGCGCCGCAGTTCCGCTCGACCGGGCCCGGCGACTTCAGCTCGTCGATGCCAGGCGAGCTGCCTGATCCCGAAGACGGTCCAGCGTCGAGCTGAAGTCCGCCAGGCGCGCCTGCTCCTGCGCGACGACGCTGGCCGGGGCACGGGCGACGAAGCTCTGGTTGTCGAGCTTGCCGCGCGCCTTCTGCACTTCGCCCTCCAGGCGGGCGATCTCCTTGGCCAGGCGCGCGCGCTCGGCCTCGACGTCGATCTCGACATGCAGCGCCAGGCGCGCCGCGCCCTGCACCGCGACCGGTGCCGCACGCGTCGCGGTGGCGAAGGCGGCCTCGTCGTCGACGATCTGCAGCGCCGAGAGCTTGGCCAGCGCGAGCAGCAGCGGCTCGGCCTCGGCGAGGAAGGCCCCGTCGCCGTGCGTGATCAGCGGCACCCGCTGCGCCGGAGAGATGTTCATCTCGGCGCGCAGGTTGCGGCAGGCGCCGGCCACCGCCTTCAGCCGGGCGACCCAGGCGTCGGCCTCGGCATCGACCTTCTCCGGTTGCGCCTGCGGGTAGGACGCGGTGACGATCGAGGCCTCGCGCCCCTCGCCCTTGCGGCCGGCCACGGGGGCGACGCGCTCCCAGAGCTCGGCGGTGATGAAGGGCGTGACCGGGTGCAGCAGGCGCAGCGTCGCCTCCAGCACGCGGATCAGCGTGCGCCGCGTCGCGCGCTGGCGGGCGGCGTCGCCGGTCTGCAACTGGACCTTCGCGATCTCGAGGTACCAGTCGCAGTACTCGTCCCAGACGAAGGCGTAGATCGCGTTGGCGACGTTGTCGAGCCGGTAGTCGGCAAAGCCCTGGGCGACCGCGGCCTCGACGCGCTGCAGCTCGCCGGCGATCCAGCGGTCCGCCGGCGAGAAATGCATGTAGCCGTGGAAGGCGCCGCCGGGCGCGCACTCGGCCTTGGTGTGCTCGGCCAGGCCGCAGTCCTGCCCCTCGCAGTTCATCAGCACGAAGCGGGTCGCGTTCCAGAGCTTGTTGCAGAAGTTGCGGTAGCCCTCGCAGCGCTTGGTGTCGAAGTTGATGTTGCGGCCCAGGCTCGCGTAGCTGGCCATCGTGAAGCGCAGCGCGTCGGCGCCGTAGGCCGGCATGCCCTGCGGAAACTCCCTCTTCACGCGCGCGGCCACCTTCGGCGCGGTCTCGGGCTTGCGCAGGCCGACGGTGCTCTTGTGCACCAGCGTCTCAAGGTCGACGCCCTGGATCAGATCCACCGGGTCGATCACGTTGCCCTCGGACTTGCTCATCTTCCGGCCTTCGCTGTCGCGCACCATGCCGTGGATGTAGACGTCGCGGAAGGGCACGCGGCCGGTGAAGTGGGTCGTCATCATGATCATCCGGGCGACCCAGAAGAAGATGATCTCGTAGCCGGTGACGAGCACGCTCGACGGCAGGAAGAGCGACATCTCGCGCGTCTCGGCCGGCCAGCCCAGTGTCGAGAACGGCACCAGCGCCGACGAGTACCAGGTGTCGAGCACGTCCGGGTCGCGCTCGAGCGGGCCCTCGTAGCCGTCCTCGCGTGCCTTGGTGCGCGCGTCTTCCTCGCTGCGCGCGACCCAGTAGCGGCCGTCGCTGCCGTACCAGGCCGGGATCTGGTGGCCCCACCAGAGCTGGCGGCTGATGCACCAGTCCTGGATGGTGTTCATCCAGTGGTTGTAGGTGTTGACCCATTCGCCGGGGACGAAGCGAACCTGGCCCGAGCTGACCGCCTGACGCGCCTTCTCGGCGATGCTGGTGCCGTCCGCGCCCGCCTTGTTGACGGCCACGAACCACTGGTCCGTGAGCATGGGTTCCACCACCTGGCCCGTGCGGGCGCAGCGCGGCACCTGCAGGCGGTGCTTCTTGGTTTCGACCAGCAAGCCCAAGGCGTCCAGGTCGGCGACGACCTTCTTGCGTGCGACAAAACGGTCCAGTCCGCGGTAGGCCTCGGGCGCGTTGGCGTTGACCTTGGCTTCCAGATCCAGCACGCCAATCATCGGCAGGCCATGGCGCAGGCCGACGGCGTAGTCGTTGGCGTCATGCGCTGGCGTCACCTTCACGACGCCGGTGCCGAATGCGCGGTCCACGTAGCTGTCGGCGATGACCGGGATCAGGCGATCGCACAAGGGCAGCTTCACCTGCTGGCCGACCAGCGCGATGTAGCGCTCGTCTTCGGGGTGCACCATCACCGCCGTGTCGCCCAGCATGGTCTCAGGCCGCGTCGTAGCCACCACCACGCTGCCGGACCCGTCGGCCAGCGGGTAGCGGATGTGCCACAGGAAGCCGTCTTCCTCTTCGCTTTCCACTTCCAGGTCGGACACCGCACTCTTCAGCGCCGGGTCCCAGCTGACCAAGCGCTTGCCGCGGTAGATCAGGCCGTCGTCGAACAGGCGAACGAAGGTTTCGGTCACCACAGTCGAGAGCTTCTCGTCCATGGTGAAGTACTCGCGGCTCCAGTCCACGCTGTCGCCCAGGCGGCGCATCTGGTTGGTGATGACGGCGCCGCTGGTGTGCTTCCAGTCCCAGACCTGGGCGACGAAGTTCTTGCGGCCCAGGTCGTGGCGCGACAGGCCTGCTTCCTGCAACTGCCGCTCCACGACGATCTGCGTGGCGATCCCGGCGTGGTCCGTGCCCGGCACCCACAGCGTGTTGTGGCCGCGCATGCGGTGGTAGCGCGTCAGCGCGTCCATGATGGTCTGGTTGAACGCGTGGCCCATGTGCAGCGTGCCCGTCACGTTGGGCGGCGGCAGCTGGATGCTGAACGATGGCTTGGCCGGGTCCAGCGTGGGCGCGGCCACACCCGGCGCGGACCACACCGGGCCCCAGCGGGATTCAATGGCTGCGGGTTCGAAGGACTTGGCGAGTTCGGTCATGGTGTGCGGGCGAGTTGCCCTGGGGAGCTAGGAGCCCGTGGTGCGCGGGGTGGATATGCTTGGAATTGTAGGTGGGCCCCCTGTGGCGGCCCGCGCTGGACAGGGGGAGTTCCACACATGAAGAGCGCAGTCTGGGCCAGGCGCGGCCGTGGCCTTGCATCTGTCTCGCTGCTGCTGGCCCTGGCGGCCTGCGGCGGGGGCGGTGGCAGCGGGGGCGACACCTGCAGCGTCGCAGAGCAGAAGAGCTGGCTGGCCGGCTACATGAGCGATTGGTACTTCTGGACCCGTCTGTCCCCGCATCCGGACCCCGCCGGCTACAGCAGCGTGGCCAGCCTCTACTCGGCGTTGCTCTACACCGGCACCAGTGCCGATTTCCCGGCCGACCGCTGGAGCTACGTGCAAAGCAGCGAGGCCTTCAGCCGTTTCTTTGGCGACGGCGCCACGCTGGGCTATGGCCTGTCGGTGGCAGGGCTGGAACTGGCCCGCAATGCGGCGCTGCCGCTGCACGTGCGCCATGTCGAGGCCCTGTCGCCGGCTGCAGCGCAGGGCGTGCAACGCGGCGACCAGGTCGTGTCCATCAACGGCCGCAGTGCGGCGGACCTGGTCGCGGCCGACGACTTCGGCGCGCTCACGCCAGCGCAGGCCGGCGACACGCTGAGCCTGGTGCTGCGACGTGCGGGCGCGGACCGCACGGTGAACCTCACCGCCGCGGTGTTCAACCTGTCCCCCGTCGGCGGCGCAGCTGTGCAGACCACGGCAGGCGGCCGCAAGCTGGGCTACGTGTCGGTCAAGGACATGGTGAGCCAGGCGCTGTCGCCTTTCGATGCCGCCATGGCCAGCTTCCAGGCTGCCGGTGTGCAGGACGTGGTGCTGGACCTGCGCTACAACGGCGGCGGCCTGGTGTCCACGGGTGCCACGCTGGCGTCCTACCTGGCGGGTTCGCGCGGCACGGGCCTCAACTACGCCACGCTCAAGTTCAACAGCGCGCACCAGGCCAGCAACAGCCACTACCGCTTCAGCAACCCGGGTGCGGCGCTGAACCTGCCACGCGTCATCGTGCTGATGGGCCGGCGCACCTGCTCGGCCAGCGAGCAGGTCATCAATGGCTTGCGCGGTGCGGGTGTGCAGGTGGTGGCCGTTGGCGAGGCCACTTGCGGCAAGCCCGTGGGCTTCCAGCCCACGGCGTACTGCGGCCAGACCTACAGCGCGGTGAATTTCGAAAGCGTGAACCAGCTGGACCAGGGCCGCTACTTCAGCGGCTTTGCGCCCACCTGCGCTGTGGCCGAGGACTTCACCGTGCCGCAAGGCAGCGCGGCCGACCCGCTGATGGCTGCCGCGCGTACCGTGGCCGACACCGGTGCCTGCCCTGTAACGGCCGATGGGCAACGCTCGCCCTTGGCGGCGCGGGGTGACAGCGGCCTGCCGCGCCTGCGGCCGCTGGCCGAAGGCGATCCGCGGCCGGGGATGATTCCGCGCTAAGCCGCGCTACATGAACAGGTGCTCGCCGGCGTTCTCGCCGCCCAGCACCACGTAGTTCACCTTCTTCAAGTCCTTCAGTTCGCGCCCACCGGCGTAGCTGATGCTGCTTTGCAGGTCTTCGCGCATCTCGCGCAGCGTGTCGGTCAGCTTGCCCTTGATGGGCTCCAGGATGCGCTTGCCTTCCACGTGCTTGTACTCGCCCTTGTTGAAGTCACTGGCGGAGCCGTAATACTCCTTGAACAGCTCGCCGTCCACCTCCACCGTCTTGCCGGGGGATTCTTCATGCCCAGCAAATAACGAGCCGATCATCACCATGGTGGCGCCAAAGCGCACGCTCTTGGCAATGTCGCCATGGCTGCGGATGCCGCCATCGGCAATGATGGGCTTGGTGGCCACACGGGCGCACCACTTGAGCGCGCTGAGCTGCCAGCCGCCGGTGCCAAAACCGGTCTTGAGCTTGGTGATGCACACCTTGCCGGGGCCCACGCCCACTTTGGTGGCATCGGCGCCCCAGTTTTCCAGGTCAATCACTGCCTCAGGCGTGGCCACATTGCCGGCAATCACGAAGGATTGCGGCAGCTTTTGCTTGAGGTAGCCAATCATGTTCTTCACGCTGTCGGCATGGCCGTGGGCGATGTCGATGGTGATGTATTCGGGCACCAGGCCTTGGGCCACGAGCTGGTCCACCGTGTCGTAGTCGGGTTGTTTCACCCCCAGGGAGATCGACGCGTAGCAGCCCTTGGCGTGCATGTCTTTCACAAACTGCAGGTTGTCCAGATCAAAACGGTGCATCACGTAGAAGTAGCCGTTTTTCGCCATCCACTCGCAGATCCGCTCATCCACCACCGTCTTCATGTTGGCGGGCACGACCGGCAGGCGAAAGCGCCGTCCGCCCAGCTCCACGCCGGCGTCGCATTCCGATCGGCTTTCCACACGGCACTTGCGTGGCAGCAGCAGGATGTTGTCGTAGTCGAAGATTTCCATGAGATTCCAAGCTCCTTTGAAAAGGCACTGCCGAACCATTTCGGCAGCGTGGGGCGCTTGGCTTGGGACCGGCTTTGTGGGGATGGGCGTAGGAGCCAATACCGAACCCTGGTTGCACAGGCACAAAAAACCGGGCGTCAAGAAACTTGGGCCCGGTGCTTGATTCTAGGCGCATGGCGCGGCGCTGTCATAACGCCATCCGTATGATCTGTATTACCGGCATGCTGACCGGGCGGCGGCCACCACCTCGCCCTGGGCGTTCTGCACCCAGCCCACCATGTGCAACTGCTCTGCCTTGGCCCCTTCAGGAATGCGCATGGGGCGGCTTTCCATCCAGGCAAAGCGGGTTCTTGTTTGCTCTGCTTTTGATAGCTGGTGGCGCTTTTCCCATATGCCTTGGAGCATGTTTCTGACCAAATTCCGCTCCACAGGGGTGCCTTCCGCTCCCGCAGGCACTGACTCCACCAGCAGCAAGTGGTATTG
>JAMHWF010000090.1:0-19387 GCA_035911095.1 Ideonella sp.
GTCCGCCGACTTCGCCCGCCTGGGCGAGGAGGTGAAGGCGGTCGCCGCCGCCGGCGCCGACTGGATCCACTTCGACGTGATGGACAACCACTACGTGCCGAACCTGACCTTCGGCCCGATGGTCTGCCAGGCGCTGCGCCAGCACGCCGTGCATGCCGACGGCCGCAAGCTGCCGATCGACGTGCACCTGATGGTCGAGCCCGTCGATGCGCTGGCCGAGGCCTTCGCCAAGGCGGGCGCCGACCTGATCAGCTTCCACCCCGAGGCGAGCCGGCATGTGGGCCGCACGCTGCAGCTGATCCGCGCGGCGGGCTGTCAGGCGGGGCTGGTGTTCAACCCGGCCACGCCGCTGGACGTGCTGGAGTACGTGCTCGACAAGGTCGACCTGATCCTGGTGATGAGCGTGAACCCGGGCTTCGGCGGGCAGAGCTTCATCGAGAGCGCGCTGCGCAAGATCGAGCGGGCGCGCCAGCTGATCGACGCGAGCGGGCGCGACATCCGGCTGGAAGTCGACGGCGGGGTGAAGGTGGACAACATCCGGGCGGTGGCCGAGGCCGGGGCCGACACCTTCGTGGCCGGCAGCGCGATCTTCGGCCAGCCCGACTACAAGGCCGTCATCGACGCGATGCGGCGCGAACTCGCCGGGGCCTGACCAGGCCCGCGCGCCGCGCCGCGTTCAGGCCGGCCCGTCGGGCGGCGGCTCGACGCGGATCCGCTGCGGCGCGCCGGTCTCGCGCAGGCATTCGCGCAGCAGCGCCTCGGACGGGGCGGCGCTGCCTTCGATGCGCAGCTCGCGCGCGCCGTCCGGCCCTTCGATCGTGCAGACGATCGCCGCCGGTGCCGGCCTGGTGGCGGCGTCCTGCACCCGCAGCGCGAGCTGGGCCGTGCCGACGGCGAGCGACAGCGCCGCGAGCACCAACGTCAGCAGCTTGAGCGTGCGGTCCGGGTCGGCCGCGGCGGGCGCGCGAACCTCGACCGCCGGCTCGCCACCGCGGCCGCCCCGCCGCCCGCCTTGCGCCGTGGCGCCTTGGGCGGCGACCAGGCCCAGCTGCAAGCCGGGCACGGCCCCGGCCGCGTCGGCCAGCGCCGCGCGGAAGTCGTGTTCCCACTGGGCGAGTGCCCAGCCTTCGACCGTGATCGTGAGTGCCTGCGCACCGTCCATCGATTGCTCCCCGGGCACCGAGCCCGATGTCGGCCGCGATTGTCGTCGCGACCGCCCCCGTCGCCGTCCAGGCTGCCACGACGCCGCGCCGCGAGCAGCGACGTGAGGACCGCATCGGCCTGCCGCACCGTGGTGCCGGCGTGAGGTCGCTTTGCGTGTTAGCGCATACTCATCGGAAAGCCGCGACAAAGGCTTTCTCCGGATGACCGGTGCGCAGGCGGCGAGCCGTTGTCGCCGCCTCGGGATTCGATTGACAGCGGGGGCTGCGAACCCAGAATCCTCCGGTCGGGACACTCCACGTCGTATTCAGGGGTGAACAAGATGAACGATCGGGACGCGCCCGTGTGGGACCGGCGCGAGGGCCGTTGTCGATGAAGGCCCTGCCGCCCGGCGACGGGCACGTGGTGCTGTCGCCCGAGCGGCTCAAGGCCCTGCGCCTGCGGCACGGTCTGAGCCAGGAAGCGTTGGCCGAGCTCTGCTTCAGCCGCCGCCTTTGCGTGTCGGTGGCGTCGATCAAGCGCGCGGAGTCGGGGCGCTCGGTGCTGTACCGGACGGCACGGCACCTCGCGAACGTGCACGAGGTGACGGTCGAGTCCCTGCTGCGCGCGCCTGAAGCCCCCGATCCGTCGTCACCGCCGCCGGCGGGCGCGGGGCCGGCGCCTGCCGGAGAGTCCCCCGCGCCCGCGCTCGCCGAGCCTCCGCTGGACGACGACGCGGTGTCGCGGACCGTGCTGGTGCTGGTGCGCCACGGCGAGGCGGCGCTCGATGCCGAGCGGGACGCCGCGGCCGAGCAGTTGCTCGGCCGTCACGGCGGCTTGAGGGTCGCGGCCGGTCCGCTCGAGCTCGCCGCGGCCTTCGGCGTGCCACGGGCGTTCGACAGCGACGCCGAGCGGGCACTGCGCTGCACGCTCGAACTGGCCCGCCTGGACGCCACGAACTGCCGCGCGGTGACGCTGCGGCGCGCCGAGTGGATCGACGGCCGCCTGCACGCGCCGGCCGCCGGCGCGGGGCCGCGCGCAGCGTTGGACTTCAGCGTGCCGCCGCCGGTCCGGCAGTGGCTGGGCAGCGCCTGGGCGCTGGCGCGCCAGACCCGCCCGCAGGCAGCCGCGCGGGTCGTCGTCGAGCGCGAGGCGGTGGCCGGGCTCGTCGACGACGCCCATCTGTTGCCGCTGGCCGGGGTGAGCGCTGCCGCAGGCCTCGCGGTGCTGAACGCGCTGGAGACCGACCTTGGACGCAGCAGCCGGCCGCTGGTCGGGCGGCAGGCCCAGGTGCAGCAGTTCAAGGCCCTGCTCAACGAGGTGCAGGCGCTGCAAGGCACCCATGTGGTCGTGCTGCGCGGCGCGGCGGGCATCGGCAAGTCGCGGCTGGCGCAGGAGTTCGTCGACTTCGCGCGGCAGTGCGGCTTCGCCTGCCACGAGACCGCGGTGCTCGACTTCGGCGCCGAGTCGCGCCTGACCCCCTGGGCGCCGCTGGTGCGCGGGCTGCTCGGCCTGCCGACGCAGGCCGGCCCGCAGGACGAGGCGCAGTTCCAGGCCGGCCTGCAGCGCTTCGCGGGCGACGCCGGGCTCGAGGCGTCGTTGCGCGACCTGGCCGGCCTGCCGCAGCGGGCCGGGCATGAGCGGCGGTATGCCGAGCTGCCGCATGCCGCTCGTCGCGAGCGCCAGCTGCGGGCGCTGCAGGAGCTGCTGCAGTACGCATCGATGACGCGCCCGGTGCTGCTGCTGCTCGAGGACCTGCACTGGGCAGACGCCGCCTTCCTCGACCTGCTGTGCGCCCTCCTGCCACTGAGCGCCGATGCGGTCGTCGTGTGGCTGATGACCTCGCGGCACGAAGGCAGCCCGATCGAGAGCCGCATCCGGCCGCATTGCAGCGAGCTGCCGGTCAGCGTCTTCGACCTGCCGCCGTTGCGCGGCCCGGAGGCCGACGCGCTGGCGCTGCAGTGGACCGGCGCTGACGACGAACACCGGCACCGCTGCGTGGCGCGTGCACGCGGCAATGCGCTGTACCTGACGCGTCTGCTGATGTCCCCCGCTCGCGACGGCCTGCCCGACAGCCTGCGACACGTCGTGCAGTCGCAGCTCGACCGCCTGGCGCCGGCGGACCGCCAGGCGTTGCGCGCGGCCTCGGTGATCGGCCAGCAGTTCCCGCTGGACCTGGTGCGGGCGGTGATCGACCAGCCGGCCTGGTCGCCGGAAGGCGCCCGCCGCGCCGAACTGTTGAAGCCGGGCGGCGGCGACGCCTGCGTCTTCGTGCACGACCTGGTGCTGCAGTGCATCCACGATGCGATTGCCGCGGCGCGAGCTGCACCGGCGCCTGGCCGCGCTCTACGCCGGGCGCGACGCGGTGCTGCGGGCCAGGCACCTGGCGCGGGCCGACGACCCGCAGGCGGGCGAGGCCTTCCTGGTGGCGATCCGCGACTGCATCGCCCGCCACCGCTGCGAGGACGTCGAAGCCCTCGCGACGCTTTGCCGCGAACTGCCGCCCGGCCGGGTCGACGTCCATGCGCTCGAGATGCTGGCCGCCGAGGCGGACGCCCTGACGATGCGCAGCGAGCGCGCCCGCACCGGCTTCGAGCG
Source organism: Ideonella sp. (assembly GCA_035911095.1). GTDB lineage: Bacteria > Pseudomonadota > Gammaproteobacteria > Burkholderiales > Burkholderiaceae_C > JAMHWF01. The sequence continues at coordinate 3,739 of JAMHWF010000090.1, forward strand.
GGCGCTGGCCCTGGCCGACAGCGCGCCGCGGCGGCTCGACGCGATGCTCGCGCTGGCCGGCGTGCTCAACGTGCTCGACCGCGTCGACGAGGAACAGCGCCTGCTCGACCAAGCGCTGCCGCTGGCCCAGGCCGAAGCGTCGGATGCGGCACTGGCGCGCCTGTACTACCTGAACGGCAACCTCTGCTTCCCGCGCGGCGAGGTCGCCCAGGCGCGGCGCTTCCACGAGCTGGCGCTGCGCCATGCCCGTAGCGCCGGCGCGCCGGCGCTGGAGGCTCGCTCGCTCAGCGGCCTGGGCGACGCCTGGTACGCCGAGGGCCGCATGTCGCGCGCCCATGCGGTCTTCGCGGAATGCCTGGAGGTCTGCAGCCGGCACGGCCTGGCGGCGATCGAGGCCGCGAACCTGTTCATGCGCGGCACGACGCGGCTCTACCTCGGGCGCGGCGCCGAGGCGCTGGCCGACTGCCGCGAGGCGGCCAGGCTGGGTCGCGACGTCGGCAACCGTCGCGCCGAAGTGGTGTCGCGACTGACCGCGGGCTGGCTGCTGGTCTCAATGCTGCGCCCGGGCGAGGCGCGGGCCGAGCTGGAAGAGGGGCTGGCGATCGCCGCCTCGATGGGTGCCGCGCGGTTCGACCCGTTCCTGTCGGAAACACTGGCCCGCGTGCTCTGGTGCGAGGGGCAGCCGTTGCAGGCGCAGCAGCGCATTGCTCAGGCCTGCGAGACGATGGAGCGGTTGTCGCTGCAACGCTTCATCGGGCCGTGGCTGCTCGGCACGCTGGCGCTGCTCTGCGACGACGAGGGCCGGCGCGACGCGGCCCTGGCGCGCGGGCGCTCGCTGCTGGCCAGCGGCTGCGTGGCGCACAACCACTATCGTTTCCACGTCGCGGCGGCCGAGGTCGCGCTGCTGCGCAGCGACGGCGCGGCCGCGGTGCGAGAGATCGAGGCCCTCGAAGCCTTCGTCGCGCCCGACCCCTGCGTCTGGGTCGAGCGCCTGGCGGCGCTGGTGCGCGCCTGCGCGGCCTGGCTGGAGCGCCGTGGCGACGAGCAGCTGGCCGCGTTGCGCGCGGCGCGCGCCCGCCTGGAGGCGGAGGGCCTGGCGGGCGTGATGCCTCGGTTGCAAGGGCTGGTCCGCGGTCTGTAGGCAGGGGCTGGCGTCGCGGTCAGGGTCGTCTGCGCCGATGGGGCGAGCCGGCAGTTCGAAACGCGCCGCCGGCTGCGGCCTCAGTGGCTCTCGCTGCCGCCCGCGCCGGCGTTGTGCTTCGTGAGCACCAGCGCGCTGATCCGCTCGGACTGCTCCAGGCACTGCTCGTGCAGGCCGGCACCGCGGGTCCAGCCGCCGGTGAAGTACAGCGGCAGCCGGTAAGCGCCGACCGCGTCCCCCGCCGGATCGGGCGCCACCGCGTTGACGAACCGGTGGTAGTCGTGGTCGAACCAGTGCTGGACGCGCAGGCACTGGGCGTCGAGGACGTTGTGCCGGAACAGGTTCCAGGCCTTGTTCTCGGGCAGCTCGGCGACGGGCGGCGCGCTGACGCCGCGTCTCTTGCGCCGGCGATAGCCCGCGTCGCTCTCGCCACCAGCGGTGGCGTCGGCGCCCAACGCCGTGAAGGCGCCGACGTCCCAGTCGCGGGAGGCCGGTGGGTCGCAGCGGTCGAGCACCTCGTGTTCGGGGATCGCGTCCGGGCGATCCGCCAGCGAGACGAAGTAGGCTGGCAGGCCGGCTTGGTTGTACTGCGAGGTGAACGGGTCGTTCTGATGCAGGTTCACGACGTAGTCGATCCGATAGGAGAGCGGCTTCTCGTCGGGCCGCCGGATCCGGATGTTGTAGGTGCGCCAGCAGTTGCGATTCTCCGGCAGTCGGCGGGAATCGGTGTGGCAGATCGCGTAGCTCTCGGTGTAGCGCACCAACTCGAGCTGCGACTTCAGCTCATCGCCCAACAGCTTCAGACGGCCGTCGAACCGTAGCGCCTCCTTGGCGTGGTCGGCATGCACGGCCATGATGGCCAGGTCGAAGGTCTGTTCGGCAGTGTCCTCGCCGCTGGCCGAGGTTGTGACCCGCACGTCGTTCGGCCGAACCTCGACCTTGGCTTCCTGCCCGACGCAGATTTGCACTGGTGCGCATCCATGCTCGCGCGGCTTGACCAGGTAGCGCCCGAGCCAGTTGATCCAGTGTTGGGCCCCGGCGCGAAAGTAGCGGCGGTCGGGCGGATCGCCGCTTTCCTGCAGGCGGTAGTACTCGAACGGCGCCCGCAGCGGCATGCCGGCGGGTCCGTCGGGGTCGGTGAAGTACATCGCCGAGATGCGGGGGTAGTAGTAGTCGTCGCGGACCTTCTCGACGAGCCGGCGCAGGTCCGGGTCGCCCCAGTCGATCTTCACGCCGAGCCTGTCCGCCGCGGCCGCCAGCATCTGCTTTGGCGATGCGGCGCATTCGCCGAAGAAGGCCCCGCACGTGTACGTGGATTCCTCGTCAATCGACTTCAGTGCGGGCGACTCCAATTCCGCCATCGCCGTCGCATGGACGACCTCGATCAACGGCAACAGGCGGCCACCGTCGGCTTCGGCGATCCCGGTGCGAGGCGTGATGACGCCGCGCACCAGTGCGCGGTCGTCGGTCAACTCGACGACCCGGTCGCCGTCGCTGTCGTCGCGCCTGCGCTGGCGATCGCGCTTGTCGGTTCCCGTGCAAGAGCTGGCGGTGTCCTGCGGCGGACGCATCCAATCGGTTCCCGTGCAGAAGCTGGCGGTGTCCTGCAGCGGAGGCATCCAGTGGTCGATCGGGTAGTCGATGTCATACATCAGCGCCTTCATCCGCTTGTAGGCCGCCAGGTTCGCGTCGTTGACGCCGAGGTCGGCCCAGCGCACGTATCGCTCCGGCGCGATCATCTCGGGCCAGCTCAGGCGCTGGCCGAGATCGACGTGGACCGTGTCGGCATTGCCGCCCAGCGTCCTCGTCTCCTCGAACAGCGTGATCTCGACCGGGCGCTTCTGCTCACGCGCGCGCTTCTGCAGGTAGTAGGCGGCCGAGAGGCCGGCGACACCGCCGCCGACGATGGCGATGCGCAGGGGGGGTGGGCTCGTGGTCATCCGTCTCTCCTCGTTGTGCAGCCGACCGAATGGCGGCGCTGTGGGTGCACTGTGTGCGCGCGGGGTGGCGTCCTCAAGCGTTCCGGCGCGACTGATCCGCAACTGATCCGCCGCGCCCGGCCCTGGTGCCGGGACGGGCGGGTCCAGGGTCAGGGCCAGCGCGCCTGACGGCGCAGCGACCAGGCGCCGGCCAGCGCCGACAGAAGTTGCTGCGAGACCCTGCGGCCGAACCCAGGCGGTTCCTCCGGGCTGCGCTCACGGCCGGCCGCGGCTAGCGTCGTGGTCGGCACTTGCTGGCGAGCGGGCCAGGCGTTCAGCCCGTCGCGGGCCGCGGCCTGTGGTGCCGGCTCGACCAGCCGGCCCAGCAGCTGCGGCTGTCCGCCGGCGCACCAGGCCGACAGCGCGAGCCGGCCGTCGGCCTGGTGGTCGACCCGGCTGTGCCAGCCTTGACCGCGGGGCGTGTAGAAGGGGAAGAAGCCGGCCCGGCTGGCGATCTCGATCGGCATGCGGGCCGCCTCGCCGACCGGCGCCAGCGTCTGCATCCTCAGGTGCACCCCGTCGACCAGGACCAGCCCGCTCGTCACGTTGCCGGGCGCGGCGTTCGTCGGCCACGGGGGCGGCATCAGCGGCAGAAGGAAGGTCGCCAGGTGGTCGAAGTGGAAGCTCAGCGCCAGCCCCGCCTCGACCAGGGCGGCGGCCTGGCGATCGCCCGGGTCGGCGGCGCCGTCGAAGAACCGGGCGGCGCCGTTCTCGTTGGAATCGCCTGCCCAGCAGTTGGGAGCGGAATCGTCGGCCGACTGCCGGCGCGAATCGAAGCTGACCTGCCCCGCCGGGGCCTGCGCCAGACGCGCGCGCGCCGCCTCGACCCGGATCTGGGCGAGGTCTTGCACTGCGTCGCCGTCGGGGGCCGCGCCGCGCTGCGTCTGCGGGGTGTGGTCCAGGGCCAGCATCCTCTGCGCCAGCTGGAACCTGCGCGGGCTGAGGCCGAGTTGGGAGGTGAGTGCGCTGCGGAGCTGCCGGCTGAGCGTCTGCATTGCGGTGGTGGCGGTGATCGTGGTCATGGCGGGCTCCTGTCGAGGTCGAGGCCGTCCCCGGCTCGAATCCAGGGAACGCGGCCTCGCCGTACTTGAAGGTTCGTGCGTGGATGGGGTCCGCGACAGCTCAGGACGGGGTCAGTTCGGGGTCCCGAGGCCCTCACTCCGGCCTCGGCCCGGCGATCCGCGCACCTAAAGGTCGGCGCCGGCCGGCCCGCGCGGGCCGGTGCCGCTCGGCCTTTCCCGAGGGCGACGCGTCGACGAGCCCGAACTGATCCGACAGGTGATCCGCTACTGGGCTGGTTTGCACCAGGCGTCGTCGCGAGCATGACGACGCGGTGGCATCGCAATTGAACGAGGAGCGATCGGCACCGCGATACGGCGTTTCAACAGCTTGCCGGGCAATGTCCAGAGAAGGCAGGGCCTCGCCCGGCGCAACAGGAGCACAACATGGCGCGAATTCGCATCACCAACCGGACCGGCTTTCCCATCCACGTCGGCCTGAGCAACGCAGGCGTGGTCCACCACTACCAGAACTACGTCAACGACTACGCGGAGTTCGACGTCGCATCGACCGGCTGGGACTTCACAGCCGTCTATGCGACGCGCGAGGCGGAGTTCACGTGGCACGCGAACGTCTCGAAGCTGCTCGAGAGCATCCTGCTCACCACGGCCGGCACGGCGATCGGCATCGCCGGGCTGGTGGCACCCATCGTGAGCGGCGGCGGTGGGGGCGCTGTCATCGCGGGTGGATTGCTCGGTGCCGCCGGCCTCGGCCTGAACATCTCCGACATCGTGAAGCAGGCGGCCGAGACGATCTTCGGCCCCGCACAGATCAAGGGGATCTATGGCTCGCGCGAGCACAACATCTTCGTCGACGGTGCCGTCAAGGGTGTCCGGCGCGAAGACGGCAGCCTGACGATCACCGAGGTCGACTCGCTGGTCGCCTCGCTCATGTGCACCACCAACGGCGAGTACCGGGAGCTGGAACCAGGCCCCTACCGTGTCGGCTTTCCGGGCGCGCCGCTGGTAAAGCGTGTGGCGACCCTCGTGCACGGCGGGGACCGCAATCTGCAGGTCCTTGTCGCCGACCGGAACGAACAACTGCTCACCACCTTCCAGGCGAGCGCGAGCAACGGCGAGTGGAGCAGCTTCCAGCGCTTCGGCACGCCTGCCCGCCCCGACTCGATTGCGGCGGCGCGAGATGCCTTCGGTCGCAACTACGTATGGATCGCGTCGCGCGACCAGGGGCTGTGGCGTCGGCACCAGATCGGGCCCGGCCTTGACTGGGAGGACTGGGTGGCGGTCGACCTCGGCGTACCGGGTCTGCAGCTTTCGCGCCTCTGCGCCGCGACCCACGGCGGTGAGGTTCGCGGATGCCAGGTCTGGGGCATTGGCCAGGACGGTCGCCTGATGACCTCGTATCAGGAGACCCGAAGCGGCGACAACTGGATCGCATGGCGGGAGTTCATGCCGATCTCGCCAGGCGGCGTTCGCTTCGTCAGCGTGACCACGACCACCGCCGCGGACGGCTGCATCTGGCTGTGGGCGACCGATGGGCGCACGATCCACGCCACGCACCAGCAGTCACCTGGCGGCAACTGGATGGCATGGGACCACGACTGGAGAGGTGAGGCGTCAGGGGCGAGCCCGCCGGTCAGACTGCAGGCGGTGTCCCAAGGCGTATCACGCGGCATGCAGCTCTGGGTCGTCAACGATCTCGGTGAACTGCGAACGACCTATCAGGCGAAGCCCGGCGACACGGACTGGACCGCCTGGGCGTCGTTCTTGTCCAACCCGCCCCGCGGCATTCTCGACATCGCAGCCGTGGCGTCACGTCAAGGCCACGTGTGGCTGTTCGCCGTCGACGAGGTGTTGTCGCTCCACTTTGTCCACCAGCGCGAGCCGGGCGGCGACTGGAACCAGTGGGACGTCTGAGGTGAAGCTACAGCGGCGGCTGCAACGGCGCCGCGTCCGGCTGCGTCTCGGACTCGGCACCCCGCAGCAGCTGGCGCATCAGCGGCTGGCGCGACGCGAGTTCGCTCGCGCTGCCCTGGTCGACGATGTGCCCGGCCGCCATCAACACCACGGTGTCGAACTGCGGCAGCAGGCTCAGCCGGTGGATCGAGGCGACGACGCAGGTGTGCGGGAAGCGCGCGCGCAGCCGTTCGAGCACGCGCGCCTCGGTCAGCGCGTCGAGCGCGCTGGTCGGCTCGTCGAGCAGCAGCAGGCTGCTGCCTTCGGCCGCGATGACGCCGCGCGCCAGGCACAGGCGCTGGCGCTGACCGCCGGAGAGGTTGAAGCCGCGTTCGGAGATCGGCGTGTCCAGGCCGCGCGGAAGCCCTTCGAGCACCTCGTCGAAGGCGCTCACCGCAAGCGCCGAGGCGAGCCGTTCGGGCGTCGGCTCGGCGTCGAAGACGATGTTCTCGCGCACGCTGGCCTCGAACACGTCGGCCTCCTGCGGGATCAGCGTCGCGATGCGCGCCAGGTCGCGCTGCCCGGGCAGCGCCTGCCCGTCGACCGCGATCGAGATCGCCTGCGGCTCGTAGAGGCCGGCCAGCACGCGCAGCAGCGTGCTCTTGCCCGAGCCGCTGGGGCCGATCAGCGCGACGCGGGCGCCGCGCGCCAGCGTCAGGCCGACGCCGTGCAGGCCGACCGGCGGGCGGTCGGACGGGGTGTCGGCGCGCGGCGCGTGGCGGTAGGTCAGGCCGTCGATGCGGATCTCGCGCCAGGCCTCGGGCGGCGCGGGGCTGGCCGGTGGCTGCTGGGGTGCCTGCCAGACCTCGTCGGCGCTGGCGTAGTCGGTGCGCGTGCGGGCGAAGCTCTGGAAGTGCCCGGCCATCGCCGACAGCACGCCGCCGGCCTGCTGCGCATACTGATAGAGCATGAACACGCTGCCGATCAGCAGCGTCTCGCCGTCCACCCGGTGGCGCCAGACGTAGGCCGCCACCAGGCCCCAGGTGAGGATCAGGCCGAGCATGTCGACGCTGAACCACTTGCTCTCGTTGAGCACGATCGAGCGCCGCAGCGGCTTGAACACCGCGAAGAGGCGCCGCTCGAGCAGCGCGCGCGTGGCGTTGCCCAGGCGCAGCGCGAGCACCGTGCCGGCGTGGCCCAGGCCTTCGAGCAGGGCGGCGGCGTAGCGGCGCTCGGCCTGGTTCTCCTCGGCGGCCAGGCGCATCAATGCGCTGTCGAAGCGCACCACGATCAGCGCGACGATCGCGTAGCCGACCAGCGCCACCCCGCCGCTCCACGGCGAAAGCAGCCACAGCGCGACCAGCGGACCGACGAAGTTGACGGCGCTCTGCAGGTAGACGAACTGGGTCTGCGCGAACTGGTAGAGCGCGCCGCTCGACTGCGCGATGCGGTGCTGCAGCTCGCCCGAGTGCTGGCGCTCGTGCCAGGCGAGCGGCGCGTGGGTCAGCTTGCTGTAGAGCGCGTCCGACACCTGCTGACGCACGCGCACGCTGACGATGCGCTCGAGCACCCGGCCGGGGCCGTGCATGCCCCAGGAAACGAGGTAGGCGAGCAGCACCAGCAGCACCCACTTGCCGGCCTGCAACGCGGCCTCGGCATTGCCGAGCTGCACCGCGTTGATCGCCTGGGCCGAAAGCCAGGGCACCGCGAGCTTGACGACGGTCGAGCCGATCAGCAGGGCCGTGGCGAGCATCAGGCGCCAGCGTGCGCCGCTGGCGAAGCGCCACAGCGCGCCGTAGAGCTGGCGGATGGAGACGCCGGAGGCGGACGACGGGGGCTGCGGCTTCGGGTCGGACAAGGTCGGTGTCGGGGTCAGGTCGATCGGAGGCGGCGGTCACGCTGGGCGGGCAGGGGAGCGCAAGACGCAGGCCGGAGTGTGCCGTGCCGCCGGGTCGGCCGCTCCGCACCCACTGCTACACTTTTGCGATGTTCTGTGCGCGCACGCAAGCGGTGAGGTCGAGCGACCGGGGAGCCTGGCCCTGGCGTCGTCCGTCGACGCGCGAGCGAGCCTGAGCGCGCCACCCGCTTCGAGACACGACAGCGGGCCGGCCCTCGGCTCCACTTGGTGGTCTGGCGTCGACCGCCGCCCGCCGGCGCTCCGGTCCACCCGGTGCCGATGACGACAGACGAAGCGGGGCCCGCCGTGCGAGGCCCGTCGGGCCGTGGAGGGCCCGCACCGTGATCACCGAACTCGAATTCAAGAGCCTCGCGGCCCAGGGCTACAACCGCATCCCGCTGATCGCCGAGGCCTTCGCCGACCTCGAGACGCCGCTGTCGCTGTACCTGAAGCTCGCCGTGGCGGCCGGCGCGTCGAAGCACAGCTTCCTGCTCGAATCGGTGGTCGGCGGCGAGCGCTTCGGGCGCTACTCGTTCATCGGCCTGCCGGCGCGCACCCTGCTGCGCGCCTCGGGCTTCGTCACCGAGGTCGTCACCGACGGCGAGGTGGTCGAGCGCCACGAGGGCAATCCGCTCGACTTCATCGCCACCTACCAGCAACGCTTCAAGGTCGCGCTGCGGCCCGGGCTGCCGCGCTTCTGCGGCGGGCTGGCCGGCTACTTCGGCTACGACGCGGTGCGCTACGTCGAGCCCAAGCTCGCCGGCACCTGGAAGACCGGCGGCATCGACACGCCCGACATCCAGCTGCTGCAGTGCGAGGAGCTGGCGGTGATCGACAACCTGTCGGGGCGCCTGTACCTGATCGTCTACGCCGACCCGGGCCAGCCCGAGGCCTACTTCAAGGGCAAGCGGCGTCTGGCCGAGCTGGGCGACCGGCTGCGCTTCAGCGTCACCGCGCCGGCGGTGACGCGCAGCGCGGCCTACAGCGTCGAGCGCGAGTTCGCGAAGGCCGACTACCTCGCCGCGGTGCGGCGCAGCAAGGAGCTGATCGCCGCGGGCGACATGATGCAGGTGCAGATCGGCCAGCGCCTGAAGAAGCGCTACACCGCCTCGCCGCTGGCGCTGTACCGCGCGCTGCGCTCGCTGAACCCCTCGCCGTACATGTACTTCTACGACATGGGCGATTTCCAGATCGTCGGCGCCTCGCCCGAGATCCTGGTGCGCCAGGAGCAGGTGGCCGAGGGCGCGAAGGTCACGATCCGCCCGCTCGCCGGCACCCGCCCGCGCGGCGCGACGCCCGAGCGGGACAAGGCGCTCGAGGCCGAGCTCTCCGCCGACCCGAAGGAGCGCGCCGAGCACCTGATGCTGATCGACCTGGCGCGCAACGACATCGGCCGCATCGCGGTGACCGGCAGCGTCAAGGTCACCGAAGCCTTCGTCGTCGAGCGCTACTCGCACGTGATGCACATCGTCAGCAACGTCGAAGGCCTGCTCAAGCCCGGCACCACCAGCCTCGACGTGCTGCGGGCGACCTTCCCCGCCGGCACCCTGACCGGCGCGCCGAAGATCCGCGCGATGGAGGTGATCGACGAGCTCGAGCCGGTCAAGCGCGGGATCTACGGCGGCGCCTGCGGCTACCTGAGCTTTGCCGGCGACATGGACGTGGCGATCGCGATCCGCACCGGCATCGTCAAGGACGGTGCGCTCTACGTGCAGGCCGCCGCCGGCGTCGTCGCCGACTCGGTGCCGGAGCTGGAGTGGAAGGAGACCGAGGCCAAGGCGCGTGCGTTGATCCGCGCCGCCGAGTTGGTTGAGGAAGGTTTCTGAGGGTGTCCGTGCGGCCAGCGTCGCCTTGACGGGGGCTTGGCGCGCCGGGTCCGGCAGCTACCATCCCGCGCTCCGCATTTCCTTCTGTACGAGGTACCGCATGCAGATCACCGATATCCTGGCCCAGATGGGCGGCCTTCAGTCGATGGCGCGAGAGTTGGGCGTCAGCGAGACCCAGGCCGCCAGCGGCGCCGAGGCGCTGCTGCCGGCGATCCTCGGCGGCTTCAAGAAGCAGGCCCAGGCGCAGCCCACCGGGCTCGAAGGCCTGGGCGGGTTGCTCGGCCAGCTCGGCGGTGGCGGCCTGCTCGACAGCGTGCTGTCGCCGCAGCCGACCGAGGTCGGCCGCGGCAACGACGTGCTCGGCCAGATCTTCGGCTCGAAGGACGTGAGCCGCACCGTTGCCGAGAACGCCTCGACGCAGTCCGGGCTCGACCCGGCGCTGCTGAAGAAGATGCTGCCGATTCTGGCGATGGTGGTCGCCGGCCTGATGGCCCGCCAGGGCGGCGCGGGCGCGGCCGCCGGTGCGCAAGCCGAGGCCGGCGGCGGGGGGCTCGGTGGCTTGGGCGGCCTCGGCGGCCTGGGCGGTGCTGGTGGCGGCCTCGGCGACCTGCTGGGCGGGCTGCTCGGCGGCGGGCGCGCGGGCACGACGCCCGGCGCAGGTGGCGGCCTCGGCTCGATGCTCGACCTGAACGGCGACGGCAACCCGCTCGACGACATCCTGCGCATGGCCGGGAAGGTATTGCGCTGACGGTGGTGGGCCCGTTTGGCCAGTACCACTCGCACGCTGCGCGCACGCCGGTGACAAGGCGTCAGCGCGTCGCCATGTAGGTGGCGTACAGCGGCGCGTGCAGGTCGCGCAGCGCGCGCCGCCGCTGCACCAGCTCCTGGTGCCGCCCCTGCCGTTCCAGGCCCAGCAGCTCCAGCAGCAGGCGCATCGCGCGCTCCGCAGGGCTGTGCAGAGAAGGCTGGGCGAAGGCCAGCAGGCGGGCCAACGCCGGCTGCTCGGTCAGGACCCAGGCGGGGAACCACGCAAAGTCGTCGGCACCCCCGTTCCCTTCGAAGCTGGCGCCGAAGCGCTGGGCCAGGCGGCGTAGCAAGGGATCGTCGAGATGGCGCAGCAGCGCGTCGAGCCGGGCTGGCGCCAGCCAGGCGAGTTCGGCGAGCAGCGGCCAGGCCTCGTCGAGGCGGTCCTGGCGGCAGCGGGCTTCGGCCATCCAGCCAAGCGGCGCGGGGATGCGGCGCCACGATTCGATGCGCGCGGCGGCTTGCTCGGCCTGCGCCCATGCGGCGCTCCGCAGCCAGAGCCCGGCGGCGTGGTCTTCGGGGCGGGCCGGGACGAAGGGCAGCGTCACGCTGCGGGTGGCCAGGGCGCGCCATTGCCGTTGCAGCCAGGGCTCTGCGGCTGTCGCGCCGAGCACACGACGGGCGGCGCCGGCGATCTCGCCGGCGAGTTGCTCGCGGTGTGTCGCCAGGGAGTCGTGGGTCGCCAAGGGCGCCTCGGCGCGGGCTTCCAGGAAAGCGACGAGCCGCTCGAACGCGGGCAGGTCGGCGTCGCCCGGGCTCGCGGCCGCCAGCGCCGCGACGGCTGTCCTTGCCGCGGGCGCGTCGCCCTGCTCGATCGAATCGATCGCGTCGTTGCGGCGCCGGACGCCGTCGCTGTCGGCGAAGATGTCGAGCTGTTGCGGCGGCGTGTCCATGCCGGGGCGAATCTGCTGGGCGCGAGGATGCCAGACAACGGCCGACACCCCGGACGCGCCACGCAAGGCGGCGATAATGCGCGCCATGTCTGCGAAGCCCTCGATCTCGGCAAGACGCTCCGGCGAGCGCTGGCGCAAGCCATCCGACTGACCGACTCCTGCGCCCCCGCGGCGCCACCGCCACCCGCCACGTCGCATGCCCGTGCCAGCGACGCTCGGTAGGGGTCTCGAAGCGGTCTCACCGGTGGATGCCTTGCGGGGCGTCCGATGACCCAGGATGGAGCGCACACATGCTGCTGATGATCGACAACTACGACTCGTTCACCTACAACCTCGTCCAGTACTTCGGCGAACTCGGCGAGGAGGTGCGGGTCTTCCGCAATGACGAGATCACGCTCGAGGGCATCGCCGAACTGCGGCCGACACAGCTCGTGCTGTCGCCGGGGCCCTGCTCGCCGGCCGAGGCCGGCATCTGCGTGGAGGCGATCCGCCACTACACCGGCAAGCTGCCGATCCTCGGCGTGTGCCTCGGCCACCAGAGCATCGGTGCGGCGCTGGGAGGGCGCATCGTGCGCGCACAGCGCCAGATGCACGGCAAGCTGAGCCGGCTCACGACCGACCAGCAGGGCGTCTATGTCGGCCTGCCGCGCGAGTTCGACGTCGTGCGCTACCACTCGCTGGTGATCGAGCGCGAGAGCCGGCCCGAGGTGCTCGAGGTGACCTCGACCTCGGAGGACGGCGAGATCATGGGCGTGCGCCATCGTGAGCTCGCCGGCGGCGCGACGCCGCTCGAAGGCGTGCAGTTCCACCCGGAGTCGATCCTCACCGAGCACGGGCACGCGATGCTGCGCAACTTCCTGCGCATGCACTGAGGCGACGCGTGGCACATCCGACGACCGAAGGGCAGACATGATCACCGACACCGAGGCGCTGACGCGCGTCATCGACCACCGCGAGATCTTCCACGACGAGATGCTGGCGCTGATGCGCCGGATCATGACCGGCGAGATGTCGCCGGTCATGATCGCCGCGCTCGCGGTGGGCCTGCGCGTCAAGAAGGAGACGATCGGCGAGATCGCCGCCGCCGCGACCGTGATGCGCGAGTTCGCGACGCCGGTCGCCGTGGCCGACCGCCAGCACCTCGTCGACATCGTCGGCACCGGTGGCGACGGCTCGCACACCTTCAACATCTCGACCGCGTCGATGTTCGTCGCCGCCGCGGCCGGCGCGCGCGTGGCCAAGCACGGCGGGCGCAGCGTCTCGTCGACCTCGGGCGCCGCCGATGCGCTCGAGGCGCTGGGCGCCCACATCATGCTGACGCCCGACCAGGTCGCGGCCTGCCTGGCGCAGACCGGCATCGGCTTCATGTTCGCGCCGAACCACCATGCGTCGATGAAGCACGCCGCTCCGGTGCGCAAGGAGCTCGGCGTGCGCACCTTCTTCAACATCCTCGGGCCGCTGACCAACCCGGCCGGCGCGCCGAACCAACTGCTCGGCGTGTTCCACCCCGACCTCGTCGGCATCCAGGTGCGCGTGCTGCAGCGCCTGGGCAGCGAGCACGTGATGGTCGTGCACGGCATGAACGGGATGGACGAGCTCTCGCTCTCCGGCGAGACGATGATCGGCGAGCTGACAGGCGGCGAGGTGCGCGAGTACCTCGTGCACCCGAGCGACTTCGGCATGCCGGTCTACGACTCACGCGTGCTGCGCGTGGCCAACCGCGAGGAGTCGGTGGCGATGATCCGGCGCGCGCTCGACGACGAGGACGGCCCCGTGCGCGACATCGTGCTGCTCAACGCCGGGGCGGCGCTGTACTGCGCGAACGTCGCCGAGTCGGTCGCCGACGGCGTGCGGCGCGCCCGCGAGGCGGTGCGCTCGGGCGCGGCGAAGGGCAAGCTCGAGCAGTTCGTCGCCGCGACGCAGGCGTTGAAGGCCCCGGCGGCCTGAGGGGTGGCGGTGGGCATCGACATGCTCGACCGCATCGTCGCCGTCAAGCGCGAAGAGATCGCGCAGGCCGCGGCGCGCGAGCCGTTGGCCGTGCTGCGCCGCCGTGCCGAGGCGCGACGCGACACGCGCGACTTCGTCACTGCGCTGCGCCGCCGCGTCGAGGCCGGGCGGCCCGCGGTGATCGCCGAGGTCAAGAAGGCCAGCCCGAGCAAGGGCGTGCTGCGCGAGCACTTCGTGCCGGCCGAGATCGCCGCCAGCTACGAGCGCCACGGCGCGGCCTGCCTCAGCGTGCTGACCGACGAGCGCTTCTTCCAGGGCTCGGCGGCCTACCTGGCGCAGGCGCGCGCGGCCTGTGCGCTGCCGGTGCTGCGCAAGGACTTCATCGTCGACGAGTACCAGGTCTTCGAGGCCCGCGCGATGGGCGCCGACTGCATTCTGCTGATTGCCGCCTGCCTCGACGACGCGCAGATGTCCGACCTGGAGGCTTGCGCGCAGTCACTCGGCCTGGCGGTGCTGGTCGAGGTGCACGACGCGACCGAACTGGCGCGCGCGCTTCGCCTGGCGACGCCGCTGGTCGGCGTCAACAACCGCGACCTGCGCAGCTTCGAGGTCACGCTCGAGACGACGCTCGGGCTGCGCCCGCAGCTGCCGGGCGATCGCCTGCTGGTCACCGAGTCGGGCATCGCGACGCCGCAGGACGTGCAGCGGCTGCGCGGCGCCGGCATCGGCGTCTTCCTCGTCGGCGAGGCCTTCATGCGCGCACCGGACCCCGGGACGGCGCTCGCGGCGCTCTTCGGCTGACTGCCGCCCCGCCCCGCCGATGACGGCCGACGACCTGCCGTCAGCCTTCGACACGCTGCCCTGGGCTTGGCGCGCCCGGCTGCCGGGTTGGACGCCGGCAGCGCAGCAGCGCGTGGTCGACGAGGTGCGCGCGATCTCCGGCGGGCGGCCGATCGCGCCGGCCGATCCGTTCCGCGCCCTGCGCTTCGCGGCGCCCGACGAGGTGCGCGTCGTGATCCTCGGCCAGGACCCTTACCCGACCGCCGGGCACGCCGACGGCCTGGCCTTCTCGGCCGGACGCGGCCGGCCCCGTTCGCTGGCGCGCATCTTCGACGTGCTCGCCCAGGACCGGCCCGGCTGGCAGCCACCGGCGGCCTGGCAGCTCGATGCCTGGGCGCGGCAGGGCGTGCTGCTGCTGAATCCGACGCTGACGGTCGAGGTGTCGCGCACCGGGAGCCACCTGAAGACGAGTTGGCGTGCGCTTACATCTGAAGTGATCGCCGCCGTGGCCGCACAGCGGGAGCCGCCGGTCTTCCTGCTCTGGGGCGGGCAGGCGCAGCAGTTCTTCGGTGCCGCCGTGCCGCAGGGCGCCGCGGTGACGGCGCTGCGGACCCGGCATCCGTCGTACGACTTCGAGCGCCGCTTCATGGCCGACGGCAGCCACTTCGTCGCGACCGCCGACCGCGCCGACTGGTGGGCGCTTTGACCCCGCGCGGGGCGGTACCTCGGGTGCCGGTGAGGCGCCCGCCGCCTCAGTCGTGGCCGCCGTCAAGGGGCGATACGCATCCGTGCTATAGTCGCGGGCTCGCCGGAGGGGTGCCCGAGTGGCTAAAGGGGGCAGACTGTAAATCTGTTGGCTTACGCCTACGCTGGTTCGAATCCAGCCTCCTCCACCAGGCGCCGGCCCGCGCGGGTCACAGGTCGTGACAGGCAGGCGGATGGGCTCAGGTGGCTGGCGCAGGACTCCCGGGCGGGAGTAGTTCAATGGCAGAACCTTAGCCTTCCAAGCTAATGATGCGGGTTCGATCCCCGTCTCCCGCTCCACCCTGGCGCGAGACACGAGGATCGCGGTGCGCGTCGAGACCGGTTTGCCGATCTGCCCCGAAGCAGGCCGTCAAACCCGTACCGATGCCCATGTGGCTCAGTGGTAGAGCACTCCCTTGGTAAGGGAGAGGTCGCGCGTTCGATCCGCGCCATGGGCACCACCGCATCGGCAACGCATTCTTCCGACCGCCGCCACGAGCGACACACTCAGGCCAGGAGCGACACATGGCAAAAGGCAAATTCGAACGAACCAAGCCGCACGTGAACGTGGGGACGATTGGACACGTGGACCATGGGAAGACGACGCTGACGGCGGCGATCACGACGATCCTGTCGAAGAAGTTCGGCGGGGAGGCGAAGGCGTACGACCAGATCGACGCGGCGCCGGAAGAGAAGGCGCGCGGGATCACGATCAACACCGCGCAC
>JAMHWF010000091.1:0-12888 GCA_035911095.1 Ideonella sp.
GCCGCCCAGATCCGCCAGCTGGCGGGCATGCGCGGCCTGATGGCCAAGCCGGACGGCTCGATCATCGAGACGCCGATCACGGCCAACTTCCGCGAAGGCCTGAACGTGCTGCAGTGCTTCATCTCCACCCACGGCGCCCGCAAGGGCCTCGCGGACACGGCGCTGAAGACCGCGAACTCGGGCTACCTGACGCGCCGCCTGGTGGACGTGACCCAGGATCTCGTCGTCACCGAGGACGACTGCGGCACCGAGCACGGCTTCGCCACGCGCGCGCTGGTCGAAGGCGGCGAGGTGATCGAGTCTCTGCGCGACCGCATCCTGGGCCGCGTCTCCGCGGTCGAGGTGCTGCACCCGGAGACTCAGCAGGTCATCATCGGCGCGGCCCAGATGCTGGACGAGGACGCGCTCGACGCCATGGAGGCGGCCGGCGTGGACGAGGTCAAGGTGCGCACACCGCTGACCTGCGACACGCGCTTCGGCATCTGCGCCAAGTGCTACGGCCGCGACCTCGGCCGCGGCGGACGCGTCAACGTGGGCGAGGCCGTGGGCGTGATCGCCGCCCAGTCGATCGGCGAGCCGGGCACGCAGCTGACGATGCGCACCTTCCACATCGGTGGCGCGGCGTCCCGTGCGGCCGTGGCCAACAGCGTGGAAGCCAAGTCGGACGGCCACATCGGCTTCAACCCGACGATGCGCTACGTGAGCAACGGCAAGGGCGAACTGGTGGTCATCTCCCGCTCGGGCGAGATCATCATCTCCGACCAGCACGGTCGCGAGCGCGAGCGCCACAAGCTGCCGTACGGCGCCACGCTGAACATCAAGCCCGACCAGCAGATCAAGGCCGGTACCGTCCTGGCCAACTGGGACCCGCTGACCCGCCCCATCATCACCGAGTTCGCCGGCAAGGCGCGCTTCGAGAACGTGGAGGAAGGCGTCACCGTGGCCAAGCAGGTCGACGAGGTCACCGGCCTGTCGACGCTGGTGGTGATCGACCCGAAGCGCCGCGGCGCGATCAAGGTCGTGCGTCCGCAGGTCAAGCTGCTCGACGCTGCCGGTCAGGAAGTGAAGATCCCCGGCACCGACCATTCGGTGACGATCGGCTTCCCTGTCGGTGCGCTGATCCAGGTGCGTGATGGCCAGGACCTGTCCACCGGCGAAGTGCTTGCGCGCATCCCGGTCGAAGGCCAGAAGACCCGCGACATCACGGGCGGCCTGCCGCGCGTGGCGGAGCTGTTCGAGGCACGCAGCCCGAAGGACGCCGGCACGCTGGCCGAGATCACCGGCACCGTGTCGTTCGGCAAGGAGACCAAGGGCAAGGTGCGGCTGCAGATCACCGACCCGGAAGGCAACGTCCACGAGCAGCTCGTGCCCAAGGAAAAGAGCATCCTGGTGCACGAAGGCCAGGTGGTGAACAAGGGCGAGCTGATCGTCGACGGCGCCGCGGATCCGCAGGACATCCTGCGCCTGCTGGGCATCGAGGAGCTGGCGCGCTACATCGTCGACGAAGTGCAGGACGTCTATCGCCTCCAGGGCGTGAAGATCAACGACAAGCACATCGAGGTGATCGTTCGCCAGATGCTGCGTCGCGTGCAGATCGCCGCGCCCGGCGACAGCCACTACATCGCCGGCGAGCAGGTCGAGCGTTCGGAGCTGCTGGACACCAACGACCGGCTGCGTGGCGAGGGCAAGATCCCCGCGACGCATGCCGACGTGCTGCTCGGCATCACCAAGGCCAGCCTGTCGACCGACTCCTTCATCTCCGCGGCCTCCTTCCAGGAGACCACCCGCGTGCTGACCGAGGCGGCGATCATGGGCAAGCGCGACGAACTGCGTGGCCTGAAGGAGAACGTGATCGTCGGTCGTCTGATCCCCGCTGGCACCGGCATGGCCTTCCATGCCGCGCGCAAGGTGAAGGAAGAGATGGACGAGAACGAGCGCCGCGCGATCGCGCTGCAGGAGGCCGAGGAACTGGCTGCCGCGCAGCTCGGTCAGGTCGACGCGGCGACGACTGCGGTCGAGGACGCGGCCGGGCACCCGACGGCGGAGTGAGCCGCCGTCTCGGCCGGCGCCTGCGGGCACCGGCCGATGCACAAGGCCTGAACGGCGCCGGACCTCCGGCGCCGTTTTTCTTTGCCCGCACCGAGGGGCCTGGGTGCGCGGTGAGGCGTGGCGCCACGCTGGCGCTGCGAGGCCGGCCGTCCACGCGGGGCGCGTCGCGCCCGTCGCCTCGCCCAGCGCCGTGCGGAAGCTCGGGCCGATCACTTCGCAGCGCGTCCGGGCACGCAATCGAAGGCGAATGCACGCGGAGGGCGCATGCACTCGGTTCAGGCCAGCTCGCCGGTGAGGAACTGGGCGCGGCCCGTGCCGAACGACCAGTCCGCATCCGAGTTCTCCACCAGCGAGACGATCAGGTCGTCGGGCGAGAGGCCGCATGCCGCCTCCAGCCGCTGCGCGAGCAGGCGGTAGAACGCCGTCTTCTGCTCGGCACCGCGCGGGCGGGTGACGACCGTCAGCAGCACGACCTGCCGGCCGCGGGTGAAGCCGAGCCCGGTGTCGTGGAGCACCAACTCGCCGAGGCGGTGCTGCGTGACGCACTGGTAGCGGTCGCTCGGCGGCACCTTGAAGGCCTCGACCATGGCCTGGTGGGCGGCGTCCAGGAGTGCGGCGAGCTCCGCATCGCTGCGGCCTTCGACGAGGTCGAACTTGAGGAGGGGCATGGGGTGTCCGCTATGGGCTGGGGGGGCGCTCGGTCAGGCCAGGGCTTCGGCGGGGCCGAAGAACTCGTACCGGCTGCGATGCGCCGGCAGGCCCCGCTCGGCCAGCGTGCGCCTGATGAAGGCCATGAACGGCTTGGGCCCGAGGAAGTCGGCGTCGAAGTCGGGGCCGGGCGGCAGCCACTGTTCCAGGTGCTCGCGGGCGTCGCGCCCGACGGCATCGGCACCGCCCGGTCCCGTGCGCACCGCGCCAGCCCCGGGCACGGTGGCGAGCGCGTCGTAGACCTCGCGCTCGGCGCCGATCAGCAGCCCGGCCAACTGCTGGCGCCCCAGGCGGCCGGACTCCAGCATCAGCTGGTAGAAGTGCCTGGCGAGCGGCTCGCCGCCGGCTTCGAGCAGCAGGACGGTGAACTTGACGATGCCGCGTTGCGCGTCTGTCAGCGTGGCAGTGGCCCCTCGGGCTTCAGCGGGCGGTGGGCATCGCGAAGTCCGCGCCCTTGTCGATGCTCTCGGGCCAGCGCTGCATGATCGACTTCTGCTTCGTGTAGAAGCGCAGGCCCTCTTCGCCGTAGGCGTGGGTGTCGCCGAACAGGCTCTTCTTCCAGCCGCCGAAGCCGTGCCAGGCCATCGGCACCGGGATCGGCACATTGATGCCGACCATGCCCACCTCGATGCGGCGGCCGAACTCGCGCGCCACATGGCCGTCGCGGGTGAAGCAGGCCACGCCGTTGCCGAACTCGTGGGCGTTGACCAGGTCGATCGCCGCCTTCAGGTCCCGCACCCGCATGCAGGCCAGCACCGGGCCGAAGATCTCCTCCTTGTAGATGCGCATCTCGGGCGTGACCTGGTCGAACAGCGTGCCGCCCATCCAGAAGCCGTCCTCGCAGCCGCTGCCGGCCCGGGCGCCGTCGAAGCGGCGGCCGTCGACCAGGAGCTTCGCGCCTTCCCGCACGCCGCTGTCGATGCAGCCGGAGATGCGCTCCTGAGCGGAGCGGGTGACGATCGGGCCCATCTCGGCGTCGAGATTGCGGCCGTCGAGCACCTTCAGCGCTCGGGTGCGCTCGACCAGCTTCGGCAGCAGCCTGTCGGCGACATCGCCCACCAGCACCTCGACCGAGATGGCCATGCAGCGCTCGCCGGCCGAGCCGTAGCCGGCGCCGATCAGCGCGTCGACGGCCTGGTCGATGTCGGCATCGGGCATCACGACCATGTGGTTCTTCGCGCCGCCCAGCGCCTGCACCCGCTTGCCGTGGCGTGCGCCGGTCTCGTAGATGTGGTTGGCGATCGGGGTCGAGCCGACGAAGCTGATCGCGCGCACCTGCGGGTGCTCGAGCAGCGCGTCGACCGCGATCTTGTCGCCCTGCACGACGTTGAACACACCGTCGGGCAGGCCCGCCTCCTTGAACAGGCGGGCGATCAGCAGCGAAGGGCTGGGGTCGGTCGGGCTGGGCTTGAGCACGAAGGTGTTGCCCGCGGCGATCGCGACCGGAAACATCCACATCGGGACCATCACCGGGAAGTTGAACGGCGTGATGCCGGCCACCACGCCGAGCGGCTGGCGCAGCGTCCAGTTGTCGATCCCGGTGCTGACCTGGTCGGTGAAGTCGCCCTTCAAGAGCTGCGGGATCCCGCAGGCGAACTCGACGATGTCGATGCCCCGGCTGACCTCGCCGCGCGCGTCGGTGAACACCTTACCGTGCTCGGCTGTGATGAGCCGGGCGAGCTCGTCCTTGTGCTCGTTGAGCAGCTGCAGGAACCTGAACATCACGCGCGCCCGGCGGATCGGCGGTGTGTCGGCCCACTGCGGGAAGGCCGCTGCGGCCGCCTCCACCGCGACGGCGACCTCCGCGGCCGAGGCCAGCGCCACCTTGCCGGTGACGAGGCCCGTCGCCGGGTTCGTCACGCCCTGCGTGCGGCCCGAGGCGCCGGCGACGACGCTGCCCCGGACGTAGTGGCCGATGTCGGTCGGGGCGGGGTGCTGGTGGTCCATGGAGGGTCTCCTTCCGGGCTGGGATGCCCGAAAGGTAGATGCCTCAATGAATCATGTGAAATGATTCTTCATGATTTGTTGAATCACTGATGGTGAATCATCTGGGTGATGACGCGGCGATGCCGTGTCCCTCCGACAGATCACATTAGGAGATTTGAACGATCACCAATCATCATTTCAAATGATTTTGCGGCGCTCCTATCGTTGTCCGCACAGGAGACCAGCCATGCAACTGCGAGACAACGGACTCAGGTTTTCGCCGATCACGATTGCGCTGCACTGGATCGTGGCGGCGTTGCTGCTCTCGATCCTCGGGCTCGAGGTCGCGATCGGGCAGGTCGGCGATGACAGGGCGCTGGCCCTCCTGACGGAACTGCAGAACCTGCTGGGCCTGATCCTGTGTCTGGTGTCGGTCTACCGGCTCTGGGCCCGGGTCTCGTCGTATCACCCGTTGCCGGTCGGCAGCCCGAACCCGATCGAGACCATCGTCAGCCGGTCGGTGGCCGTGGGCCTGGCGCTGGCGATGGTGCTGCTGCCGGTGACGGCCTGGCTTTCCAAGTCGGCGGGCGCAGAGGTGATCGGCCTGCCGGGCGGCTTTTCGATCCCGCCGATCGCGGCGCCCGATGCGCAGCTGAAGCGGGTCGTCGATGGGCTGTTCGAGACCGGCGCGACGGCCTTCCTCGCCGGCCTCGCGCTGCACCTGTTCGGCGCCTTCAAGAATCACTTCGTGCTGAAGAACGACGCCCTCAGGCGCATGTTCGGCAAGCAGGTGGAGCTCTGAGCCATGAGCGACGACCCCACCGCCTTTGCAGGCAACCTCGTCACCCGCTGGTGCGGGGTGCGGTACCCGATCTTCCTGGCCGGCATGGCGGCGATCTCCGGCCCCCGGCTGGTCGCGGCGGTCGCCGACGCGGGCGGCATGGGTGTCATGGGCGGGCTGCGCCTGCCGCCGCGGGCCCTGCGCCAGTGGATTCGCGAGACGAAGGCGCTGACCGACCGGCCCTTCGGCGTGAACATCGTGCCGCAGTTCGGAGGGCCGGCGGTGTTCGAGGCGCAGTTCCGCGTCCTCCTGGAAGAGAAGCCCCGGCTGCTCTCGCTGTTCTACGCCGAGGGCCATCCCGAGATGATTGCCCGCGCGAAGGAGGCGGGCCTGCTGGTGATGGTGCAGGTCGGCACCGCCCGGCTCGCCCGCGAGGCGATCGCGCGCGGCGCGGACATCATCGTCGCGCAGGGCAGCGAAAGCGGCGGGCACCTGAACCGCGGCACGATCGGCCTGATGTCGCTGCTGCCGGCCCTGCTCGACGTGGCGCAGGGGCGGCCGGTGCTGGCGGCCGGCGGCATCACGAACCGCGCCGACGTCCGCGCGGCGATGGGGATGGGCGCCGCCGGCGTGCTGGTCGGCACCGCCTTCGTCGCCAGCGAGGAGTCGAACGCGCACCCGCTCTACAAGCAGAAGATCGTCGAGGCCTCGGTCGACGACACCGAGTACCGCACCGGGTATTCCTTCGGCTGGACCTACGCCACGCCGCACCGGGTGATGCCCAACCGCGACCGCTGGAACCTGCTGCGCTTCATCGGCGGCGGTGCGCGCGCGATCGACAAGCCGAGGATGGCCGAGAAGCTGTCGCTCTACGCCGGCCAGGGGGTGGGCAAGATCGATGCGGTGGTGCCTGCCGCGCAGCGCGTGGCCGAACTGGCCCGGGGCCTGTCGCCGCGGGCCGCCGAGCCGGCGGCACCGCGCGAACCGCTCATGGCGGTGCCAGCTGGGCCTCCGCGATCCCGAGGAACGCCGTCAGCGCCGACGTCGCGATCGCGTCATGGCGCCGGATGAACACCGTCGTCACGCGCGCGAATTCGTCAGGCAGCGGGTGGCAGCGGATCGAGCGCTTCAACTCGTCCTTCTCGGCGATCGCCCGCGGCAGCAGCGTGAGGCCCATGCCCGCGGCGACGCAGGACAGGATGCCGTCCAGCGTGCCCAGCTCCATGATCTGGTTCGGCACCAGCCCCACCTGGTAGAGCCACTGCTCCAGCGTCGACCGATAGAAGCAGCCGATGCGGAAGACGAGGACGGTCTGCTGCGGCATCTTCTCGATCAACGCCTCGAGGGTGTCGAACTCGCTGCTGCTGACCAGCGCCAGCTCCTCCTGGAACACCTCCTTCTGCGTCAGCAGCGGGTTCTGGTGCAAGCCGCCGACGAAGGCCCCGTCGAGGCGATGCGACTCGATCGCCTTGATCAGCTCGGCCGTGGTGCCGGTCAGCAGCGACAGCCTCACCTGGGGGTACTTCTCGCGGTAGGTGGTCAGCACCCGCGGCAGGCGGATCGCCGCGGTGGTCTCCATCGAGCCCAGGCGCAGGCGGCCGGCCGGCGTGCCGGTATCGAGCAGGGCGTTCCGGCTCTCCTCGGTGAGCTGCAGGATGCGCCGCGCGTAGCCAAGGAAGGTCTGCCCGGCGGAGGTCAGGATCACGCCGCTCTTCTGGCGGATGAACAGCTGCTGGCCGAGCTCGATCTCGAGCTCCTTGATCCGCATCGTGACGTTCGACTGCACGGTGTGCACCTTGTCCGCCGCCGCGGTGAAGCTGCCTTGCTCGGCCACCGCACAGAAGATCCTCAGTTGTCGCAGTTCCATCGTGGATGCATTCAATTATCAAAGATGATTTATCAAATCACTATTGATCACTTTATAGAATGATTGTGCGACCGTAAAGTGCTCCTCGACAGCTGGAGAGCCTCGGCCATGACACTGACCTCGACGATCGATGCCCTGTTTGCCGGCGGCATGCGCAGCCTCGAGCCGGAAGGCCACATGACCGGCATCTTCAAGCGGCGGCTCTCGGCGCCGGTGCGGCTGGAGGTCGAAGGCATCGTCGGCGACGAGCACGGGGACCCCAGGGTGCACGGCGGACCGGAGAAGGCCCTGCATCAGTACGCGGCGCAGAACTACGCGCGCCTGGCGCAGGCCTTTCCCGAGTGCGCCGACGCGCTCGTGCCGGGAAGCATCGGCGAGAACCTGTCGGCCTGCGGGCTCTCGGAGCAGAACGTGCACATCGGCGACGTCTTCCGCATCGGCGGTGCGCTGGTGCAGGTCTCGCAGCCCCGCAGCCCCTGCTGGAAGATCAGCCACCGCTTCGGCGTCGAGCGGATGTCGATGGTCGTCGCGCAGCAGCGGATCACCGGCTGGTACTACCGCGTCGTCACGCCGGGGGCGATCGAGCCGGGCGATCCGATCGTCCTGCTGGAAAGGCGCAACGAGCGCTGTTCCATCGACGCCTTCTGGCAGGTCCAGTCGAACCACCGGCCCGACCTCGGCGCGCTGGCCGACATCGCCGGCCTCTCCGGCCTGGCCCCGGACTGGAAGCGCCGCCTGACGGAGCGGTTGACCTGGCTGCAGAAGCACGCCGGCAGCCGCAGCTGAGCGCTGCAGGTCACCGGCGGGGCGGCTCGCGCCACCGGTCCTGAGCGACTCGCGCGCGACGCGCCCGCGGACGGAAGCATTCCCAGCCAGGGCGGTGCCGATGCCGGGGCGGCCAAGGGCTGCCGGGGGTGAGACCTCCATCGCCGCGAACGCCTGGACGCGCTCCGCCAGGTTGCCAGGCGTCACGCTCCAGCGGGGCGGGATCGGCGTACTCGACGTCGGTGCCGAAGCGGGCGTCCCGATGCGCAGCAGGCAGCCAGCCACGGCGACCGATCGGGCTCCCGGTGGTCATGGCCTCGTGCAGTTGCTTGAGCCGTGCGAGCGAGCGGCCGCCGCGCGGCGCCACGGCATCGACCGTCCGTCCCAGTCGACGCAGTAGCCGTTCAGGCGCCGGCTGTCGCCGACGTGCTGCGGTGGCTCTTCGGCTCGTGACGCGCGCCGGGCCGCTCAGGGCGCCGGCCCTCGGGCCCGTTCGGCGCCCGGCAGCGACCAGTGCGCCGGCGCCACGATCGTCAGGCCGTGGCGCTCGGCGGCCCGGCGGCGCAGGCGTAGCAGGGCCTTGTCGCGCGACAGCAGGCAGGCGCGGGGCAGGTCGAGCGCGAGGTCGAGGAACTTCTGGTCGTCCGGGTCGCTGCAGCGCAGGCCCGAGGCCGGCCCCGGCGGCGGGGCTGCGCGCAGCTGTGCCCAGCGCCCGGCCATCGTCAGCACCTCGGCACGGCGGGCCGGGTCGACGGTGGCGAACTGAAAACTGAGCATGTGCTCCAGTTCGCCGAGAATGGACGGCGTCACCCACCAGTGCGCGGCGCGGTGCTGGATCAGGCGGCCGATCAGCGCCGCGTGCGGGTTGCCGAACAGCAGCCAGTCGAGCACCACGTTGGTATCGAGCACGAGGGCGAGCGGCGCGGTCGGGGTCGAGGCCGCCTCGCCGCCCGCGGCGGGCCCCGCCGCGGGCGGCGCCTCGTCGGAGAGATCGCCCGCAGCGGCACTGCGGCACGGCACGGCTTGCATCGCCAGGAGCACCTTTCGAGGCCGTTCTTGTGGGCCCATCGGGGCCGGAATATAATCGTCGGCTTTTCTGGCAGTTCTGCCGCGCTCTTTGTCGAGCGATTCATCCGGCCCCGGATGACGCGCCTGGTCGGCGCCCCCGTCGGCAAGGTCTCGGCAGCGCCTGAAGCGAGTCCGGTTTGCGCACGTCCGGTGTGGGTGTGGTTCGTGCCGGAGCCTGTCCAGAGCGACTTCACACGGGAACGACTGACAAATGCCAACCATCAACCAGCTCGTGCGTCACGGCCGCCAGGTCGAGATCACGAAATCCAAGTCGCCGGCGCTGCAGGGCGGCCCGCAGCGGCGCGGCGTGTGCACCCGCGTGTACACGACGACGCCGAAGAAGCCGAACTCGGCGCTGCGCAAGGTCGCGAAGGTGCGCCTGACCAACCAGCAGGAGGTCATCTCCTACATCGGCGGCGAAGGGCACAACCTGCAGGAGCACAGCGTCGTGCTGGTGCGCGGCGGCCGGGTCAAGGACCTGCCGGGCGTGCGCTATCACATCGTGCGCGGCTCGCTCGACCTGCAGGGCGTCAAGGACCGCAAGCAGTCCCGCTCGAAGTACGGCGCGAAGCGCCCGAAGAAGGCCTGATCGAACGAGGGCTGGCGAGCGTCAGCCCAATCGCCGGTGCGCGCCTGCCGCGCGCCGGAGCCGACGAAAGGCCCGGCCGGGTCTTTCGAGTAAGTCAGGAGCCTCCATGTAGGAGGTCTCCGCGGTGCGGGCCCTGGCGGGCATGCACCAACTGAAGACAGAGGAACTGATATGCCGCGTCGTCGCGAAGTCCCCAAGCGCGAGATCCTGCCCGACCCGAAATTCGGCAGCGTCGATCTCTCGAAGTTCATGAACGTGATCATGGAGTCCGGCAAGAAGGCCGTGGCCGAACGGATCATCTACGGTGCCCTCGACCAGGTCGAGAAGAAGGCCGGCAAGGATCCGCTGGAGATCTTCCTGACCGCGCTGAACAACATCAAGCCGATGGTCGAGGTGAAGTCCCGCCGAGTCGGCGGCGCCAACTACCAGGTGCCGGTCGAAGTGCGCCCGGTGCGCCGCGTCGCGCTCGCGATGCGCTGGCTGAAGGAATCGGCGCGCCGTCGCGGCGAGAAGTCGATGGCTCAGCGCCTGGCAAACGAATTGCTGGAGGCCTGCGAAGGCCGTGGCGGCGCGATGAAGAAGCGCGACGAAGTCCACCGCATGGCCGAGGCCAACAAGGCGTTCTCGCACTTCCGTTTCTGATCCCGGTTTCCCGTCGGCCCCGCGCGTCCACCAGACGCGTCGGGGCCTGTTTCGTCACTGGAGCACCACCATCATGGCCCGCAAGACTCCCATCGAGCGCTACCGCAACATCGGTATCTCCGCGCACATCGATGCCGGAAAGACCACCACCACCGAGCGCATCCTGTTCTACACCGGTGTGAACCACAAGATCGGTGAGGTGCACGACGGCGCGGCCACGATGGACTGGATGGCCCAGGAGCAGGAGCGCGGCATCACGATCACCTCGGCGGCGACGACCTGCTTCTGGAAGGGCATGGATCTGTCCTACCCGGAGCACCGCTTCAACATCATCGACACCCCGGGGCACGTCGACTTCACGATCGAGGTCGAGCGCTCGATGCGGGTGCTCGACGGCGCCTGCATGGTCTATTGCGCCGTGGGTGGCGTGCAGCCGCAGTCGGAAACCGTCTGGCGCCAGGCCAACAAGTACAAGGTGCCGCGCCTCGCGTTCGTCAACAAGATGGACCGCACCGGCGCGAACTTCTTCAAGGTCTACGACCAGATGAAGGCGCGCCTGAAGGCCAACCCCGTGCCCGTCGTCGTGCCGATCGGTGCCGAGGATGGCTTCAAGGGCGTCGTCGACCTGTTCAAGATGAAGGCGATCATCTGGGACGAGGCCAGCCAGGGCATGAAGTTCGAGTACCACCCGATCCCGGCGGAGCTCGAGGCCGAGGCCCAGAAGTGGCGCGAGCAGATGGTCGAGGCCGCGGCCGAAGCGTCGGAAGAGCTGATGAACAAGTACCTCGAGTCGGGTGAACTGACCGAGGACGAGATCAAGCTCGGCCTGCGCACGCGCACGATCGCGACCGAGATCCAGCCGATGCTCTGCGGCACCGCCTTCAAGAACAAGGGCGTGCAGCGCATGCTCGACGCGGTGATCGACTTCCTGCCTTCGCCGGTGGACATCCCGCCGGTGGTCGGCACGGACGATGACGACAACCAGGTCAGCCGCAAGGCCGACGACAGCGAGAAGTTCTCTGCGCTGGCTTTCAAGCTGATGACCGACCCCTACGTCGGCCAGCTGACCTTCGTGCGCGTGTACTCCGGCGTGCTGAAGTCCGGCGACTCGGTCTTCAATCCGATCCGCGGCAAGAAGGAGCGCATCGGCCGGATCCTGCAGATGCACGCGAACCAGCGCGAGGAAATCAAGGAAATCCTGGCCGGTGACATCGCCGCCTGCGTGGGCCTGAAGGAAGTCACCACCGGCGAGACGCTGTGCGATCCCGATCACATCGTGACGCTCGAGAAGATGGTCTTCCCCGAGCCGGTGATCTCGCAGGCGGTCGAGCCCAAGACGAAGGCCGACCAGGAGAAGATGGGCATCGCACTCGGCCGGCTGGCTGCGGAAGATCCGTCGTTCCGCCTGCGCACCGACGAGGAGAGCGGCCAGACCATCATCTCCGGCATGGGCGAGCTGCACCTCGAGATCATCGTCGACCGCATGAAGCGGGAGTTCGGCGTCGAGGCCAATGTGGGCAAGCCCCAGGTGGCCTACCGCGAGACCGTGCGCAAGGCGGTCCAGGATGTCGAGGGCAAGTTCGTCCGTCAGTCGGGCGGCAAGGGCCAGTACGGCCACGTCGTCTTCACCGTCGAACCGCAGGAGCCCGGCAAGGGCTTCCTGTTCGTCGACGCGATCAAGGGCGGCGTGGTGCCGCGCGAGTACATCCCCGCGGTGCAGAAGGGTGTCGAGGATACGTTGCCCAATGGTGTGCTGGCCGGCTATCCGGTGGTCGACGTCAAGGTGTCGCTGACTTTCGGCTCGTACCACGAGGTGGACTCGTCGGAAAACGCCTTCAAGATGGCGGCCTCGATCGGCTTCAAGGAAGCCTGCCGGCGTGCGAGCCCCGTCATCCTCGAGCCGATGATGGCGGTCGAGGTCGAGACGCCCGAGGACTACGCCGGCTCGGTGATGGGCGACCTCTCGTCCCGTCGCGGCATGGTGCAGGGCATGGACGACATGCCCGGCGGCGGCAAGGTCATCAAGGCCGAGGTCCCGCTGTCGGAGATGTTCGGCTACGCCACGACGCTGCGCTCGATGTCGCAGGGCCGCGCGACCTACACGATGGAGTTCAAGCACTACGCCGAGGCGCCGAAGAACGTCGCCGACGCGATCATCACCGCGCGCAGCAAGTAAGCGCGCCGGTCTTCGCGAGGGGGTCGCCCGCTATGCCAGTGGCGGGCGCACTGGCCGCCTCGCGGAAACCTTAACCCGCAACTGGCACCGTTCTTTGGAATGACGGAGAGATTCAGATGGCAAAAGGCAAATTCGAACGAACCAAGCCGCACGTGAACGTGGGGACGATTGGACACGTGGACCATGGGAAGACGACGCTGACGGCGGCGATCACGACGATCCTGTCGAAGAAGTTCGGCGGGGAGGCGAAGGCGTACGACCAGATCGACGCGGCGCCGGAAGAGAAGGCGCGCGGGATCACGATCAACACCGCGCAC
>JAMHWF010000092.1:0-1323 GCA_035911095.1 Ideonella sp.
GTTGGCCGCCGAGCCGCGCCCCTGGCAGAGGATCTGCCGCGAGCGCGCAAAGGCGACGATGTCGTAGACGGTCAGGAAGTAGTGCTCGTAGTGCAGGTCGCCGATGAGCTGCAGCTCGTGCTCGATCTGCGCCTCGACCTTGGCCGGCACGCCTTCGGGCCAGCGCCGCCCTGCCCCTTCGTAGGTGATGCGGCGCAGGTATGTCGAAGGTGTCTCGCCGGCCGGGACGACTTCATCGGGGTACTGGTACTTCAGCTCGTCGAGCGAGAAGCTGCAGCGCTCGGCCACCTGGATCGTCTCGGCCAGCAGGTCTGCGGGGAAGGTCTGCGCCAGGCGAAGCCGGGTGCGCAGGTGCCGCTCGGCGTTGACCTGCAGCTCGCGGCCGCACTCGGTCAGCGGCTGGCCGGTGCGGATCGCGGTCATCACGTCGTGCAGTGCCTTGCGCGATCGCACGTGCATGTAGACGTCGCCGACAGCCACCAGCGGGATCGCCGACTGGTCACTCGCCTCGTGCAGCTTGTGCAGCCACATCTCGTCGTCGAGCTGCCGCAACAGTTCCACGCCCAGCCAGCAGCGACCAGTGAAGTGGGTGAGCAACCAGCGGGCGAGGCCCACCAGCTGCGCGTCGGTCGATCCGCGCACCGGCGAGGCCACGACGACGCAGTCGGCCAGTTCGTCCGAGGCGATGGCGCCAAGGTCCAGGTGGTAGGTCCCCTTCTCGGAAGCGCGTCGGAGCTTGGTAATGAACTCGCAGAGGTTGCCGTAGCCGTTCAGGTTGCAGGCAAGCACGCCCAGGCTGAAGGGCCCCGGCGCGTCACTGCCGGACGGCTCCGGCACGGCCACGCTGAACTGGCTGCCGATGAGCAGCTTCAGGCCGATCTTCTTGGCCGCCACGTGGGCGCGCACCACGCCGGCGACCGAGCACTCGTCGGTGAGCGCGAGCGCGCGGTAGCCTTGCTTGTGCGCACGCTCGACGAGCTCCTCGGGCTGGCTCGCCCCCACCAGGAAGCTGAAGGTGCTGACGCAGCGCAGTTCGGCGTAGTCGGGCAGCCCGGCGGCCGGCACCGAGGAAGCGGACCTCGGCACGGGCGTGCCCGCGCCCTGCCCCTGGCGCCCATCGCCGGCCGTCATGCAAACACCCCGTGCAGGTACCAGGCAGTCTCTTCGCTCGCCAGCCGCTCCTGGTAGATCCACAGCACGCCGGCGTGCTCGCTCAGCGCCACCCAGTAGTCGCGCTGGACATGCCCGGTCGTCGCATCGCAACCCTCGCCCAGCCGATGCCACCAGCCGCCTTCGACGCGGTGCGGTCCGGTCAGCAGATGC
>JAMHWF010000093.1:0-27233 GCA_035911095.1 Ideonella sp.
CGTGGTGGCCACCTCGGCCGACGGCTCGACCCGCTCGCAGGGCTTCACGATCGCCCTGACGGATGTCGACGAGTTCGACGTCGGCAGCGTGAGCGACACCGACGTGTCCGCCAACAGCGTGGCCGAGAACGCCAGCAGCGGCAGTACCGTCGGCATCACCGCCCATGCGGTCGACCTCGACGGCACGAACAACAGCATCACCTATTCGCTGACCGACAACGCCGGCGGCCGCTTCGCGATCAATGCCACGACCGGTGTCGTCACCGTCGCCAACGGCAGCCTGCTGGACTACGAGGCGGCGACCAGCCACTCGATCACCGTCCTGGCCACCTCGGCCGACGGTTCGACCAGCTCGCAGAGCTTCACGATCGACCTCGTCGACCTCGACGACAACGCGCCGGTCATCACCTCGAACGGCGGAGGCGCGACGGCCAGCATCAGCGTCGCGGAGAACTCGACCGCGGTCACCACCGTCACCGCCACCGACGCTGACGCCGGTTCCACGCTGACCTATTCGATCGTCGGCGGAGCCGACCTCTCGCACTTCACGATCGACCCGTCCACAGGCGTGCTGCGGTTCCTTGCCGCACCCGACCACGAGAGCCCGACCGACGCCGATGCCGACAACGTCTACGAGGTGACGGTGCAGGTCAGCGACGGCAGCCTGGTCGACAGCCAGACGATCCGCGTCAGCGTCGGCGACGTCGACGAGTTCGACGTCGGGCCGGTCTCCGATGCCGATCCCGGCGTCGACAGCGTCGCCGAGAACGCGGCCAACGGCACCGCGGTCGGCATCACCGCCCTCGCGGTCGACGCCGACGGCACGAACAATACGATCACCTACACGCTGACCGACAACGCCGGCGGCCGCTTCGCGATCAACGCGACCACCGGCGTCGTCACCGTCGCCAACGGCAGCCTGCTCGACTTCGAGGCGGCGACCAGCCATTCGATCACCGTGCGGGCCACCTCGGCCGACGGATCGACCCGTTCGGAGAGCTTCACCGTCGCCGTCACCGATGTGGACGAGTTCAACGTCGGCGCCGTCACCGACAGCGACGCCACCAGCAACCGGGTCGCCGAGAATGCCGCCAACGGCACGGCCGTCGGCCTCGCCGCCCATGCGGTCGACCTCGACGGCACGAGCAACGCGATCACGTACACGCTGAGCGACAGCGCCGGTGGCCGCTTCGCGATCGACGCGACGACCGGCATCGTCACCGTCGCCAACGGCGGCCAGCTGGACTACGAAGCCGCGACCAGCCACGTGATCACGGTACGCGCCACCTCGGCCGACGGGTCGACCAGCCAGCAGAGCTTCACGATCGCCGTCACCGATGTCGACGAGTTCGACGTCGGTCCGGTAACCGACGTCGACACGGCGCCGAACCAGGTGGCCGAGAACGCCGTCAACGGCAGCAGCGTCGGCCTTGCCGCCCGCGCGGTCGACGCCGACGGCAGCCTCAGCGCCGTCACCTATACGTTGACCGACAACGCCGGCGGCCGCTTCGCGATCGATGCCACGACCGGCGTGGTGACCGTGGCCAACGGCAGCCTGCTGAACCACGAAGCCGCGACCAGCCACGCGATCACCGTGCTCGCCACCTCGGCCGATGGCTCGAGCCGTTCGCAGGCGTTCACGATCGCCGTCACCGACGTTGGCGAGTTCGACATCGGTCCGGTCACCGACAGCGACCCGGCTCCGAACCAGATCGCCGAGAACGCTGCCCAGGGTGGCACCGTCGGCATCACCGCCCACGCGGTCGACGCCGATGGCACGAACAACGCCGTCACCTACTCGCTGAGCGACGACGCGGGTGGCCGTTTCGCGATCGATGCGCTGACCGGGGTCGTCACCGTCGCGAACGGCAGCCTGCTGAACCACGAAGCGGCCACCAGCCACGCGATCACCGTGCTCGCGACCTCGGCCGACGGCTCGACCAGCTCGCAGCGCTTCACGATCGCCGTCAACGACGTTGACGAGTTCGACGTCGGCCCGGTCATCGACACGGACGCCACCACCAACCAGATCGCCGAGAACGCCGCGAGCGGCACCGCCGTCGGTATCACCGCGCGCGCCGTCGACGCCGACGGCAGCCGGAACACGGTCACCTACACGCTGACCGACGACGCCGGCGGACGCTTCCGGATCGATGCCGCGAGCGGCATCGTGACCGTCGCCAACGGCAGCCTGCTCGACTACGAGGCGGCCACCAGCCACAGCATCACCGTGCTGGCGACCTCGGCCGACGGCTCGACCAGCTCGCAGCGCTTCACGATCGCCGTCATCGACCTCGACGACAACGCGCCGGTGATCACCACGGACGGCGGCGGCACGACGGCCACGATCGACGTGCCCGAGAACTCGACCGCGGTGACCACCGTCGGCGCCCGCGATGCCGACGCCGGCTCGGTGCTCCGCTACGCGATCGTCGGCGGCGCCGACGCCGCCCGCTTCGCGATCGACGCCACGACCGGCGCGCTGAGCTTCGCCACCCCGCCGGACCATGAGAACCCGACCGACATCGATGCCGACAACGTCTACGAGGTGACCGTGCGGGCCAGCGACGGCGCGCAATCGAGCCAGCAGACGCTGGCGGTGCGCGTGACCAACGTCAACGAGGCGCCCACGCTCGACGCGCCCGACGACGTCAGCGTCGTCCGGCAGTCGGCTTCGGGCACCGTCGTCGCCCGGTTCTCCGCCCACGACCCGGATCGCGGCGAGCACCTGACGCTCTCCCTGCCCGGCAACGCGGGCGGCCGCTTCATGATCGATGCCGCCACGGGGCGCGTGCTCGTCGCCTCGCCGGTCGACGCGCTGCCCGGCGAGCGCTTCGAGCTGCTGCTGCGCGTCGTCGACGCGGACGGCGAGTCCAGCGAGCGCCGGATCGTGGTTCACATCGTCGGCGGCCTGCCGGTGCCTGGTCCCGCACCGGCGCCGTCACCTGCGCCCGCACCCGCACCGGTGACCCCGGTGACGCCGACGCCGGCGCCGGCCCCTGGCGACAACAACAGCTCCCCGGGCGACCCGGACGCCCCGCCGCCGCCTGTCGCGCCGCGCCCGCCCGAAGCCGAGACGCCCCGCCCCGGCACCGGCGGGACCGGCATCGACGCCAGCCTCGACGAGCCGTCCGACGGCGGCCTGCGGGAACCCGCCCCGATCGACCTGCGCCCGGAGATCTGGTACCCGCCCGAGGTGTCGGGCTACGAGGTCTCGTTCGACCTGCCCCTGGCGATCGATGGCGGGGAGGATGTGGCGATCGACGGCTTCGCCGCCACCTGGCAGGCCCTGGTCGACGGGATCTCCGGCGGCGGCCTGTCGCTGCGCGTCGAGCGCAGCGGGACGGCCGCGGGCGACGAACGCGTCGAGGGCGAGGACCCGTCGGCCACCGGTGCCGCGACACAGCAGGTCGTCGCGATGCTGCACGACCCGGTCAGCGTGACCAGCGTGGCGCTGACCGCCGGCTTCGTCTGGTGGCTCACCCGCGCCGGCGGCCTGCTGACGACGATCCTGATGGGCATTCCTGCCTGGCGACATGTCGACCTGCTGCCGATATTGGCGGCCAGGGACCTTGACGACGAGGCCGAGGACGAGCTCGACAGCCGCCTCCACGACGAGGCGCCGGACACCGTCATGCCCGAGGACTCCGCGAAGGCGCCGCGCCGCCCGGCCCACTCGAGAACGGTCGAAAGCATGTTCGACGATCAGATGCTGGACGAGGTGTCCATGCTCGACACGCGATGAAGCCGCTCAGCCCACTGGTCCAGATGACGCTGGCGATCGTCGCCCTGTGCGGCATGCTGGTGCTGCTCGGCCAGCTGCTGTTCGACGCGGTGCCCGACCCGGCGCGCCAGCGCGCCGAGATGCGCAAGGTGATCGGCGAGACGCTCGCCGTGCAGGTCGCCGAGTTGCTGCAGCGCACCGACGCCCCGACCGTGCAGCGCACGCTGACGGCGATCGCCGCCCGCTCGCCGGACGTGCGGTCGATGGGCATCCGCCGCGCCGACGGGGAACTGCTGGTCCAGACCGGCAACCACCAGGCGCTCGGCCTCCCGCGCACCGACGACCGCTCGGACCCGGACCGCGTGCTGGTGCCGCTGCACGTCGGCAACGAACGCTGGGGCCAGGTCGAGATCGCCTTCGTGCCGGCCAAGGGCCACCCGCTGCTGCGCTGGTTCACCGACCCGATGGTGATGCTGATGCTGTTCATCGGCGCCGGCGGGACGGTCGTCTTCGGCCTGTACATGCGGCGCGCGCTGCAGCACCTGGACCCGTCGTCGGTGGTGCCGGAGCGCGTGCAGGGCGCCTTCGACGCGATGGCCGAAGGGGTCGTCGTGCTCGATGCCCGCGGCCGCGTGATGCTGGCCAACCGTGCCTTCCGCGGCCTGCACCCGAGCGCTGCGGGCGTGCGCCCCGGCATGGGCCTGTCGTCGATGAGCTGGCTCGCCGCCAGCCTGCCCGACGACAGCTCGAGCCACCCGTGGAACCGCGCGATGAGCGAGCGTGCACCGAACGCCGGCACTGCCTTGAAGGCCGCGGCCGAGGGCACGGCCGAGGTGCGACACCTCGTCGTCTCGGCCGCGCCGATCGCCGACCCGGGCGGCAGCGTGCGCGGCTGCCTGGCCACGTTCAGCGACGTGTCGGCGCTGCACCACGCCAACGAGGCCCTGCGCGAAGCGATGGGCCGCCTGGAAGCCTCCAAGCGCGAGATCGAGGAGAAGGCGGTCGAGCTCGAGCGCCTCGCCACCCGCGACCCCTTGACCGGTTGCCTGAACCGGCGCTCGTTCATGCAGGCTTTCGAGCGGCTGTTCGCCAGCGCGCAGGCCGAGGGCACGCCGTTGTCCTGCGTGATGGTCGACATCGACCACTTCAAGTCGGTCAACGACAGCTACGGCCACGCGGTCGGCGACCGCGTCATCCAGGAGCTGGCCCGCCGGCTGCACGAATCGGCCCGCGCGACCGATCTCGTCTGCCGCTACGGCGGCGAGGAGTTCTGCGTCGTGCTGCCCGGGCTCGGCGCGCGCGAGGCCTACGACTTCGGCGAACGGCTGCGCGCGCGCGTCGAATCGGCCTGCGGCCCGGCGGTGCGCGAGGTGCCGAACATGCGCGTCACCTCGAGCGTCGGCGTCGACAACCTGTCGACCGGCGCCACCAGCGCCGCCGCCCTGCTCGACCGCGCGGACCAGGCGCTCTACGCCGCCAAGCGAGGCGGCCGCAACCGCGTCCGCCGCTACCAGGGCGCGGAAACCGCCCAGGCCGATGACGCCGGCGTCAAGAGCGACGCCAAGGCGGACGCGAACTCGGACGCGAAGGCGGGTCTCAGGCCTGCCGACACCAAGGCCGACGCCCGAACCCAGCCCAAGGCCGGCGCGCTCGGCGTCGCCGAAGTCGAGACCTCGCGCCCGTGAGCCGCGACGAAGCCTCCGCGGCGACGCGGCGCCTTGGGTTCGCCGCCGGCGCGCTGCGGCCGACGCGGCGGCGCGCGATCGCCTGGCTGGCCTGCGGCGTCGTGCTGCTGCCCGCGCTGTGGTTCGCGGCCGGCTGGTGGGCCCTCGGCGTCGATGCCCGCGCGACCGCGCAGGCGCTGGCCTGGGCCGGCGAGCACCTGCCGGACGAGCAGCGCAACGAATTCATCGCCACCGTCGCCTCGCGTGCCGAACAGTGGCGCGAGATCGTCGCCGCCGACGGGTCGCACAACCACGTCACCGGCGGCGAGGTCAACGTGCAGCGCGCCACCCTGCTCTACCTGGAAGCGGAAGTGCCGCTGGCGGGCCTCGACGGCCGCGTCGCGCGCGTCCGCCAGGGCCTGGGAGGGCTGCTGCGCTCGACCGCCGCCGTGGGACTGATCGGCCTGATGGCCGCGCTGCTGACCTGGTCGCTCGGCCTGCGCCAGCGCGTCGACACGCTCGACAGCGCCGACGGCCGCCTGCGCGACCTGCTGACCCACGACCCGCTGACCGGCCTGCTCAACCGCGAAGGCCTGCGCGCGCAGCTCAAGCGCGGCCTGCAGGCCCATCGCGGACGGCGCAAGACGACCGGCCTGCTGCTGATCGACCTCGACCGCTTTCGGGTCATCAACGAGTCCTTCGGCCAGCGCTCGGGCGACCAGCTGCTGCGCGCCGTGGCCTCGCGCCTGGAGTCGCTGCTGCGCCCGGGGATGGCCGGCGCGCGTATCGGCGCGGACCAGTTCGCGCTGCAGGTCGACGGCGTCGGCAGCACGCAGGCGGTGGCGGTGATGGGCCGCAACGTGCTGCGCGCGCTCGAGCCCGCCTATGACGTCCGCGGGCGCGAGGCGGTGGCCACCTTCTCGATCGGCATCGCGCTGGCCGACGTGCACGCCGACACGGTCGACCAGCTGATCAACCACGCCCTTGCCGCGATGCGCACCGCCAAGTCGAGCGGCGGCGACCGCCTGTGCCTGTTCGAGCCGTCGATGCTGACCCACTCGCGGCGCCAGCTCGAGATGGACATGCGCCTGCGCCGCGCGCTGCAGGCCGGCGAGTTCCAGCTGCTGTTCCAGCCGATCGTCGAGGGCGACGCCAAGCGGATCCACGCCGTCGAGGCGCTGCTGCGCTGGAACGATGTCGTGCGGGGGCAGGTCAGCCCGGGCGAGTTCATCCCGATCCTCGAGCAGACCGGTCTGATCGTGCCGGTCGGCGACTGGGTGATGCGCGAAGCCTGCCGCCGTGCCAGCGGCTGGCGCGTCGAGGGTGCCACGGACCTGACGCTGTCGGTCAACGTCTCGCCGCTGCAGTTCGCCGACGCCGACTTCGTGCGCCGCGTGCAGGCCGCGCTCGAGAGCACCGGGTTCCCGGCCGACCGCCTGCAGCTCGAGGTGACCGAAGGCCTGCTGCTCGACCCGACCGCCGAGAGCCTGGCAAAGATGGACGCGCTGGTCGACCTCGGGGTGCGGCTGGCGGTCGACGACTTCGGCATGGGCTACTCGTCGATGGCCTACCTGAAGCGCTTCCGCCTGCACACCCTGAAGATCGACCGCATGTTCGTCGTGCAGGTCATGTCGCAGGCGCGGGATGCGGCGATCGTGCGCGCGATCGTCGAGCTCGGGCACGCCTTCGACATGCACGTGACGGCCGAGGGCGTCGAGACCGAGGAGCAGCACCAGCGCCTGACGGAGCTGGGCTGCGACTCGATGCAGGGCTTCCTCTACGCGCGGCCGATGCCCTACGACGAGATGCGCTCGATGATCCGCCGCCAGCTGCCAGCCCGCGCCGACGCCGACCCCGACGCCGCGCTGGAGGACTGGTCGACCACGATGGCCGCCCAGCTCTGAGGCCCGGGCTCAGCCCGGCAAGTCGACCGTCTGCAGCTCGTAGAAGCCGTAGAGCGGCAGGCCGAAGAAGCTCCAGAACACCGGGCCCATCACGCCATAGGGCCAGCCGGAGCCGGACATCACCTGGTGCTTGGAGATCAGCCGCAGGCGTGGAGACGGCGCGGTCAGGTCTTCGAGCCGGCGGGGGCCCCAGCTGAACTCGGCCTCGGTATGGCGCACCGACGGGTGCTGCGCCGCCTGGCCGGCCACCAGCCAGCACATGGCGTCGAACGCGAACACCGAGCCCGCGGGCGCACGCTCGCCGAAGGTGTGCAGCACCGACTCGACCCGCTCGGGCCGCAGGTACATCAGCACGCCCTCGGAGAACAGGAACACCGGCGGCTCGTCGCGGCTCGCCGGCAGCTCGAGCGACTCCCACCAGTCGGGCGCGGCCAGGTCGAATTCGCGCAGGCCGTGCCGGCGGTCCGCAGACGGCAGCAGCTGGCGACGAATCGCCATCACCTCGGGCAGGTCGGCATCGGTCATGCGCACGCGGCCGTTGTCGAGCCACTGGAAGTAGTGCGACAGGCCACAGCCGAGGTTCACCACATGGGCGTCGGGGTGCTGCGCGAGGAACCGGCCGGCGAGATCCCGCAGGCGCCGGGTGCGCGCCAGCACGCCGTAGACGCTGGCGCGGTCCTGCAGCCACACGCTGCCGTCGTCGCCGATCGCGGCCAGCACCCGCGCCGCATGGACATCGCCCGCCGCCAGCTCGGGGAAGAGCCGGTCGCCATGCGCCCGCGCGGCGAGCGGGATGCGCAGGGTGGAAGGCACGGCGGATAGCGTCTCGCCGGCACACACCGGCACCGGCCGCTTGCGCGATGCAGCGGGTTTCTTCGGACGGCCTGAGGTCGACATGGGGCGGTGCGTGTTCAGGGCTATTCCCACTCGATCGTGGCCGGCGGCTTCGAGCTGACGTCGTAGGTCACGCGATTGATGCCGCGCACCTCGTTGATGATGCGACTCGACACCTTCTTCAGCAATGCGTACGGCAGCTCGGCCCAGTCGGCCGTCATGAAGTCGCTGGTCTGCACCGCACGCAGCGCGACGACGTAGTCGTAGGTGCGGCCGTCGCCCATGACGCCGACGCTCTTCACCGGCAGGAACACCGCGAAGGCCTGGCTGGTCAGGTCGTACCAGCTGCGCCCCGAGGGGCCGTCGCGCCAGGCGTGCAGCTCCTCGATGAAGATCGCGTCGGCGCGGCGCAGCAGGTCGGCGTATTCCTGCTTCACCTCGCCGAGGATGCGCACGCCCAGCCCCGGCCCGGGGAACGGGTGGCGGTAGACCATCGCCGGCGGCAGGCCGAGCGCGACGCCGAGCTCGCGCACCTCGTCCTTGAACAGCTCGCGCAGCGGCTCGAGCAGCTTCAGGCCCAGTTGCTCGGGCAGGCCGCCGACGTTGTGGTGGCTCTTGATCGTGACGGCCTTCTTCGTCTTCGCGCCGCCCGACTCGATGACGTCCGGGTAGATCGTGCCCTGGGCCAGGAAGCTCGCGCCCTTGTGCCCGCCGCCGGCCGCCTTGAGCTTCTCGGCCTCGGCCTTGAACACCTCGACGAACTCGCGCCCGATGATCTTGCGCTTCTGCTCCGGGTCGCTGACGCCCTTCAGCGCGCCGAGAAAGCGCTCGCTGGCGTCGACATGGACGACCCGCGCGTGCAGGCGGCCGGCGAACATCTCCATCACCAAGCGGCCTTCGTCGAGCCGCAGCAGGCCGTGGTCGACGAAGACGCAGGTCAGCTGGTCGCCGATCGCGCGGTGGATCAGCGCCGCCGCCACGCTCGAATCGACGCCGCCCGACAGGCCGAGGATCACCTCCTCGTCGCCGACCTGCTCGCGGATACGCGCCACCGCCTCGTCGATGTAGTCGCCCATCACCCAGTCGGGCTTCGCGCGGGCGATGTCGAGCACGAAGCGGTCGAGCAGCGCGCGCCCCTGCACGGTGTGCGTCACCTCGGGGTGGAACTGCACCGCGTAGTAGCCGCGCGCCTCGTCGGCCATGCCGGCGATCGGGCAGCTCGGCGTCGAGGCCATCAGCTTGAAGCCGGGCGGCAGCGCGGTGACCTTGTCGCCGTGGCTCATCCAGACCTTCAGCATGCCGTGGCTCTTGCCGTCCGGTCCTGGCGTCACGAAGTCCTCGATGCCCTTCAGCAGCGCGGTGTGACCGTGCGCCCGCACCTCGGCGTAGCCGAACTCGCGGTGGCTGCTCGCCTCGACCTGGCCGCCCTGCTGCACCGCCATCGTGAACATGCCGTAGCAGATGCCGAGCACCGGCACGCCCAGGTCCCATACCGCCTGCGGCGCGCGCAGGTCGTGCGCCTCGTAGGTGCTGGCGTGGCTGCCCGAGAGGATGATGCCCTTGGGCGCAAAGCTGCGGACGAAGTCGTCGGAGACGTCGTTCGGGTGGATCTCGCAGTACACATGGGCCTCGCGCACGCGGCGCGCGATCAGCTGCGTGACCTGGGAGCCGAAGTCGAGGATCAGGATCTTGTCGTGCATGGCATGGCGCGAAGAAGAACGGTTCGGGTCGTGCGGCGCGGCTTGGTTCAACCGGAGGTCGCGGGCGGCGCGACACCAGCCGACGCCTGGCGCCGCGCGCGGAAGTGCGACCAGGCCAGCGTGAGCGACAGCGCCTGCAGCGCCGCGCAGAAGAACATCGGCAGGCCGAGCCGCCAGTCGCCGCGCGGCAGGTGGGACACGCTGCCGAGCAGCGCGGTGCCGACGATCGGGCCGAGCACGGCGGTCAGGCTGTTGATCCCGGCCACCGCGCCCATCGTGCGGCCCTGGGTGCGCGCGTCGGCCGCGCCGGAGACGATCGATTGCATGGCAGGCGTCACTGCGAAGCCGAGCAGGTTGGCGCCGATGATCGCGAACATCATCCAGCCCTCGGTCGCCGCGCCCCAGGCGACATAGCACAGCGTCGACGACACCAGGCCCGCCAGCGCGAGCCGCGGCGCGCTCAGGCGCTTGAGCAGGCGCGACAGCAGCACGCCCTGCACCAGCGCCGACATCAGCCCCACGGCAAAGAGCGACCAGCCGTTCTGCAGCGGCCCCCAGCCGAACTTGAAGCCGGTGTAGAGCACCCAGCTCGTCTGCAGCGTCAGCATCGCCAGCCCCGACAGCCCGAGCACGCCGACCAGGCGGCCGACACCACGCAGCTGCGCCAGGTCGCGCAGCGCCGCGAAGGGGTTGGCCGCCGACCAGCGGAACCCGCGCCGCTGCGACACCGGCAGCGACTCGGGCAGCACGAACCAGCCGTAGGCGAGATTCATCAGCGCAAGTGCGCCGGCGACGTAGAACGGCAGCCGCAGGTCGATCGCGCCGAGCAGCCCGCCCATCACCGGCCCGAGCACGAAACCGAGCCCGAACATCGCACCCAGCAGGCCGAATCGTCGCGCCCGCTCGGCGGGCGGCGTGATGTCGGCGACATAGGCGTTCGCGACCGCGATGTTGGCCTGCATCGCGCCGCTGGCCAGCCGCACCGCGAGCATCACCGCCAGGCTCGGCGCCCAGGCCGTCGCGAAGAAGCCGAAGGCCAGGCCGGCGAAGCCGAGCAGCAGCACCGGACGCCGCCCGTAGCGGTCGGACAGCGAGCCGAGCAGCGGCGCGGCGAAGAGATTCGCGACGCCGAAGGCGATCATCAGCGCGCCGTACCAGTAGGTCTGGGCCGAGGCCGAATCGGTGAAGCTGCCGACCAGCGGCGGCAGTACCGGGATGATCAGGCCGATCGCGATCATGTCGATCAGCACCGTGACCATGATGAAGCGCATCGCGGGCGCCGCCCGCGTCGCGCCGGCCGAGCCCTTACTCGGCACGGTAGTTCGGCGCTTCCTTCGTGATCTGCACGTCGTGCACGTGGCTCTCGCGCACGCCGGCGGTCGTGATCTGGACGAACTCGGCCTTCTCGTGCATGTCGGCGATGCTGGCGCAGCCGCAGTAGCCCATCGAGGCGCGCAGGCCGCCGCCCATCTGGTGCAGGATCGAGACGAGCGAGCCCTTGTACGGCACGCGGCCCTCGATGCCCTCGGGCACGAGCTTGTCCGCGTTCGGGTTGGTGGTCTCGTCGTTCTCCTGGAAGTAGCGGTCGGCCGAACCGGCCTTCATCGCACCGATCGAGCCCATGCCGCGGTAGCTCTTGTAGCTGCGGCCCTGGAACAGGATCACCTCGCCCGGCGCCTCCTCGGTGCCGGCGAACATGCCGCCCATCATCACCGTGCCGGCGCCGGCCGCGATCGCCTTGGCGATGTCGCCGGAGTAGCGGATGCCGCCGTCTGCGATCAACGGCACGCCGCTGCCCTTCAGCGCATCGGCGACGTTGGCGATCGCGGTGATCTGCGGCACGCCGACGCCGGCGACGATGCGGGTGGTGCAGATCGAGCCCGGGCCGATGCCGACCTTGACCGCGTCGGCACCGGCCTCGGCCAGCGCCAGCGCCGCCGCGCCGGTGGCGATGTTGCCGCCGACGACGTCGACCTCCGGGTAGTGCTTCTTGACCCAGCGCACGCGCTCGATGACACCGGCGCTGTGTCCATGCGCGGTGTCGACGACGACCAAGTCGACGCCCGCCTTGACCAGCGCGTCGACCCGTTCCTCGGTGCCTTCGCCCACGCCGACCGCGGCGCCGACGCGCAGCTTGCCGTGCGAGTCACGCGCCGCGTTGGGGAAGTTGGTCTGCTTGGTGATGTCCTTCACCGTCATCAGCCCGCGCAGTTCGAAG
The DNA here is from genome assembly GCA_035911095.1 of Ideonella sp. Classification (GTDB taxonomy): domain Bacteria; phylum Pseudomonadota; class Gammaproteobacteria; order Burkholderiales; family Burkholderiaceae_C; genus JAMHWF01. The sequence goes on from JAMHWF010000093.1 coordinate 12,045, forward strand.
GCGTCGTTGACGACCAGCACGCGTTCGAGCTTGTGGCGGTGCATCAGCGCCTTGCCTTCGTCGATCGATGCCCCTTCGCGCACCGTCACCAGGCGTTCGCGCGGGGTCATGATCTCGCGCACCGGCGCGTCGTCGCGCGTCTCGAAGCGCAGGTCGCGGCCGGTGACGATGCCGACCACCGTCTTGCCGTCCAGCACCGGCAGGCCCGAGATGCCGTGCTGCGCCGACAGCGCCTTGGCCTGGCGCACGGTGGTGTCGGGGGTGATCGTGATCGGGTCGCGCAGCAGGCCCGACTCATACCGCTTGACGCGCGCCACCTCGGCCGCCTGCTGGGCGGCGCTGAGGTTCTTGTGCACGATGCCGATGCCGCCTTCCTGCGCGATCGCGATCGCCAGGCGGGCTTCGGTCACCGTGTCCATCGCCGCCGAGATCAGCGGCAGCTTGAGCCGAATGTGCCGCGTCAGCGCGCTCGAGAGGTCGGTGTCGCGCGGCAGCACCTGCGAGAAGGCCGGCACCAGCAACACGTCGTCGAAGGTGAGCGCTTGGCCAAGGAGGCGCATGGGAAAGCTCCGGTCGCAAAAGTGAATTATACGGAGGCGCCCCGTGGCCCCCGCCGGGTGCCACCTATGTCACGCCCAGGCCTGCGGCGTGTTCGCAGCGGCCTGCGCAGGCATCAGGGTCGGCCTCGTCGGAGGGGACCCGGCCCGTAAAATTCAAGCATGCGTTCTTCCCGGTTCACACGCCCCGCGCGCGCACCGGCCGCCACGATGGCCGGCCCCTGGACGCCCGCCCGGGCCTTCGCCTTCGGTTCGCTGCTGGCGATCGCCGCACTGTGGTGCGACCCGGCCGCTGCGCAATGGGTATGGCGCGACACCCGCAAGCAGATGCACAGCAGCGACATGCCGCCGCCGAAGGAGATCCCGGACCGCGACATCCTCTCGCGCCCCGGGCCGCGTCCGGACAGCGCGCCCGCCGCCGCGCCGGCGCCGGCAGCCTCCGCGCCCGTCGCGGCAGCGCCCAGCAAGCTCGAAGCCGAGGTTTCGGCGCGCCGCCAGCGCGCCGCCGAGGAAGAGAAGGCCAAGCGCGAAGCCGAGGACAAGGCGACGGCCGAGGCCCGGGCCGAGAACTGCAAGAACGCCCGCCGCGAACTCGCCGGGCTCGAGAGCGGTGTGCGCATCGCGGTGACGAACGACAAGGGGGAGCGCGAGTTCCTCGACGACAAGGCGCGCGCCGACGCCACCCAGCGCACGCGCGCGATCGCGACGCGGGACTGCGCGCCCGGTCAGTAGCCAGGCCGCGCCACGCAGACGACTGCCCGGCCGTCTGACGAGAATCGAAGCTCGCGATCACCGACACCGATGGGCGCGCTGCCCGGCCCGCCCGCTGCCCCCTTGAGTCAGCCCTTCGGCGCCCGCGCCGGCCTGGCGCGCACGCCCTGCACCGCCTCGCGGTCCCGGCGATAGCGCAGGCGCCGCGCCTCCTTGGGGTCGACCTGCAGCGCGCGGTACAGCTCGACCCGGTCGCCCTGCACCAGCGACTCCTCGAGCGTGCAGCGCCGGCCCCAGACGCCCAGACTCACACGGCCCCCTTCGACCCGCCCGAGCCAGCCGGCCAGGCGCAGCGCATCGGCCACGCAGGAGCCCACCGGCAGACGCAGCGCCAGGCGTTCGACCTGGCGCGGCGCCGGGCTGAACGTGAGCTCGACGTCGATCAAGCCATCCGGCTCAGCGGGCGCCATACACCTGCTCGGCCCGCTTGACGAAGGCGTCGACCAGCGTGTTGGCGATGCGGTCGAAGACCGGGCTCACGACCAGCTCGAGCGCACGGCTCGAGAACGCATAGCGCAGGTCGAAGCCGATGCGGCAGGCCTTCTCCTGTGCCTGCGCCGGCGAGGCGGGACCTGCCTCGGCCCCGATCGGCACGAAGTCCCAGCGGCCGTCGAGCTGCGAGAACGGCCCGTCGACCAGTTCCATCGTCAGCAGGCGGTCGGCCTCGTGCCGGTTGCGTGTCGTGAAGGTCTGGTGCACGCCGGCGAAGGCGAGCGACAGGCGCGCGGTGAGGCCGCCTTCGTGCGACTCGAGCACCTCGACCTTGTCGCACCACGGCAGGAACTGCGGGTACGCGCGCACGTCGGCCACGAGCGCGTGCATCTCATGGCATGAGTACCAGAGCAGCACCGATTTCTTGACGTGCTTCACAATGATGATTCTATGAGCGGCCCCGCGCCACGCGAGGCGCCGCCAGCCCCGACCCAGCCCCCATGTCCATCGCAGAGAACCGCCGCGCCCGCTTCGAGTACCACATCGAGGAGCGCTTCGAGGCGGGCGTCGTGCTGGCGGGCTGGGAGATCAAGGCGATCCGCGCCGGCCAGGTGCAACTCACCGACGGCTATGTCGTGATCCGCGACGGCGAGCTCTACCTGATCGGCTGCCGCATCAACGCGCTGCGCAGCGCGTCGACGCATGTCGTGCCGGAGCCCGACCGCACGAAGAAGCTGCTGATGCACAAGGACCAGATCCGCCGACTGGTGGGCAAGGTCGAGCAGCGCGGCTTCACCCTCGTGCCGCTCGACCTGCACTACAAGGGCGGCCGCGTGAAGGCCGAGATCGCGCTTGCCAAGGGCAAAGCCGCGCACGACAAGCGCGAGACGATCAAGGAACGCGAAGGCAAGCGCGAGGTCGAGCGCGCGATGAAGCAGCGCTCGCGTTGACTTCACGCAGCGCTTGCATCGTCGCGTCATCTGCCTAGAATCGACCCCGCTCCGGGGTGCGCGACGCGCGCTGAGACGGCCAGGCAGGCCGAACCCGCGAACTTGATCCGGTTCATACCGGCGTAAGAAGAGCTGCACTCCACCGCAGCGGTCCGCCCCTGCGGCCGCGACGGGAGGGCGATCGCGGAGCACCCCGTCCACCGACCCACGGAGTGCACCGCCATGAATGCTCCCGACCGCGCCGCCCCCTTCGACGCCGCCCCGTCCCACGGCATCGACACCGCGCCCGAGCCCGGCCTCGACCAACGCCTCGCGCTGAGCCGCGATCCCTTCCCCGCCTCGCGCAAGACGCACGTCGCCGGCAGCCGCGCCGACCTGCGCGTGCCGATGCGCGAGGTCGCGCTCACCAACGGCGAGCGCATCTCGCTCTACGACACCTCGGGCCCCTACACCGACCCCGAGGCCACGATCGACGTGCGCCGCGGCCTGCCCGCGCTGCGCGCCGGCTGGGTCGAGGCGCGCGGCGACACCGAGCTCTACGAGGGCCGCATCGCCCGGCTGCTCGACGACGGCGGCACCCGCCCCGAGCGCGACCAGGCCGGCATTGCACGCCTGCGCGCCGAAGCCGCCGGCCTGCAACGCAAGCCGTGCCGCGCCCGCCACGGCCCGGGCTGCAGCGGCAACGTGACCCAGATGCACTACGCGCGCCGCGGCATCGTGACGCCCGAGATGGAGTTCGTCGCGCTGCGCGAAAACGGCCGCCGCGAATGGATGGCCGAGTACCTGGCCGACGAGGAGCGCGCGCGCCGCGTCGCCGGCAACGCGCTGGGCGCGCGCCTGCCCGCGCGCATCACGCCCGATTTCGTGCGCGACGAGGTCGCGCGGGGCCGCGCGATCATCCCTGCCAACATCAACCACCCCGAGGCCGAGCCGATGGCGATCGGCCGCCACTTCAAGGTCAAGGTCAACGCCAACATCGGCAACTCGGCCGTCACCTCGAGCATCGAGGAAGAGGTCGAGAAGATGGTCTGGGCGATCCGCTGGGGCGCCGACAACGTGATGGACCTGTCGACCGGCAGGCACATCCACACCACGCGCGACTGGATCGTGCGCAACAGCCCGGTGCCGATCGGCACGGTGCCGATCTACCAGGCGCTCGAGAAGGTCGGCGGCGTGGCCGAAGACCTCACCTGGGCGATCTACCGCGACACCCTCGTCGAGCAGGCCGAGCAGGGGGTCGACTACTTCACCATCCACGCCGGGCTGCGCCTGCCCTTCATCCACCTCACGGCCAAGCGCATGACGGGCATCGTCTCGCGCGGCGGATCGATCATGGCCAAGTGGTGCATCGCGCACCACCGCGAGAGCTTCCTCTACACGCACTTCGAGGAGATCTGCGAGGTCATGAAGGCCTACGACGTGAGCTTCTCGCTCGGCGACGGCCTGCGCCCCGGCAGCGGCGCCGACGCCAACGACGAGGCCCAGTTCGCCGAGCTGCGCACGCTGGGCGAGCTGACGCAGCTGGCCTGGGAGCACGACGTGCAGACCATGATCGAAGGCCCGGGCCATGTGCCGATGCACATGATCCAGGCCAACATGGACGAGCAGCTGAAGCACTGCCACGAGGCGCCCTTCTACACGCTCGGGCCGCTGACGATCGACATCGCACCCGGCTACGACCACATCGCCAGCGCGATCGGCGCCGCGATGATCGGCTGGGCCGGCACCGCGATGCTCTGCTACGTGACGCCGAAGGAACACCTCGGCCTGCCCGACCGCGAGGACGTCAAGCAGGGCCTGATCGCCTACAAGATCGCCGCCCACGCGGCCGACGTCGCCAAGGGCCACCCGGGCGCTCGCGCGCGCGACGACGCGCTGAGCAAGGCGCGCTTCGAATTCCGCTGGGAGGATCAGTTCAACCTCGGCCTCGACCCCGACACCGCGCGCGACTTCCACGACGAGACCCTGCCCAAGGACAGCAGCAAGACGGCGCACTTCTGCTCGATGTGCGGGCCGAAGTTCTGCTCGATGAAGATCACACAGGAGGTGCGCGAGTACGCCGCGCAGCACGGCGTGGGCGAGCGTGACGCGCTCGATGCCGGCATGCGCGAGAAGTCGGCCGAGTTCCGCGCCGGCGGCGGCGAGTTCTACGTGCCGATCCACGCCGAGCGCGGCTGAGGCCGCGCGATGGCACACATCGGCATCGCCGGTGCCGGCCTGCTCGGCCGGTTGCTGGCGTGGACCCTCGGCCGCGCCGGTCACGCGGTGGCGGTCTTCGACCCGGCCCTCGGGCCGGCGCCCGCCTTCGACGGCCGCGGCGCGGCGGCCTTCAGCGCAGCCGGCATGCTGAGCCCGCTGGCCGAGCTGGACCAGATGACACCGGCATTGGCCGCGCTCGGCTGGCGCTCGATCGCGCTCTGGAGCGGCATCGCGGCACAACTGCCGCCGCCGTCACCGTCGTCCTCGGCGCCACTCAGCGGCGTCTTCGCGCAGGGGCCTTTCGCCTGCCGCGGCAGCCTGCTGCTCGCGCATGGGCCCGACCTCGGCAGTGCCGAGCGCACCCTCGCGCGCCTGTCGCGCGGAGCCGCCACGCAGCCGGCGCCCGAGCGGCTCGATGCCGCCGGCCTGGCCGCGCTCGAGCCTGCGGTGCACGGCCCCGCCCATGCCTGGTGGCTGCCGGGCGAGGCGCAGGTCCATCCGGTCGCGCTGCTGCAGGCCTTGCAGGCGCATGCCGGCGACGGGGTGCGCTGGCACTGGCAGCAGACAGTGCAGCGCGTCGAGGCGGGCGCGCTGGTGTTCGGCGATGGCGCGCAGCGCCGGTATGACCTTGCGATCGACGTGCGCGGCCTGGGCGCGCGCATCGAGGCCGAGGCAAACGCCACGGGTATTGATGGCGTCGGGGCCACCGGCGAACCCGGTGGGCCCATCCGCAGCGAGACCACCGGCGGTCGAGCCGCATCACCCGCCGGCTGTGTCTGCAGCACCAAGCACGGCGGCAGCACCGCACAGGCCAGTTGCATCGCCCGCCTGCGCGGCGTGCGCGGCGAGACGGTGTGGCTGCACGCCCCCGCCCACGGCCTGACGCGGCCGCTGCGCCTGCTGCACCCGCGCCACCGCGTCTATGTCGTGCCGCGCGATGCCGACCGCGTCTTCGTCGGCGCCAGCGAGGTCGAGAGCGAAGACCGTTCACCGGTCTCGCTGCGCAGTGCAGTCGAGCTGATGGCCGCGGCGCACAGCGTGATGCCGGTGCTGGCCGAGGCGCGCATCGAGCACCTCGACCGCAACCTGCGCCCCGCCCTGCCCGACCACGCGCCGCGCATCGAGCAGGCCGACGGCCTGCTGCGCATCAACGGCCTGTTCCGCCACGGCTGGCTGCTGGCGCCGGCACTCGTGTTCGACGCACTGGCGCAGGCTGGCCTGGCCGACGTGCGGGCGCCCGCCGCTGTCCCCGCACCGACGCCCGCTTCGCCGGACCCATTGGCCATCGAAGCCATGCCGGCGCAGCCCGTTACGTCGCCTTCAGCCCTGCCCTCCAAGGAGGCTTCGAATGCCTGATGCACAAGCCGCGCCGGTGGACTCACCGACCGGCAGCGACCGCCATCAGCCGCTGTCGCTGCAGCTCGACGGGCGCCCCCACACGGCGCCGGTGGGCAGCACGCTCGCCGCCCTCGTGGCCTCGCTCGGTCACGGCCCGGCCGACGTCGCGACCGCCCTCAACGGCGACTTCGTGCCGCGTTCCGAACGCGAGGCGCGCCGCCTCGCCGACGGCGATGCGGTGCTGCTCTTCCAGGCGATCACCGGAGGTTGAGATGGCCCCCATTGCACTTTCGGACGCACTCCCAGACCCACACCCGCCCACACCCGCGGCGGCCCGCGGACCCGATGCATCGCGGCTGCCGCTCGAGCCCGCAGACGACGCGGCCGACGACCCCTGGCGGGTCGCCGGCGCGCAGCTCAACAGCCGCTTCCTCCTTGGCAGCGCCGGCTATCCCTCGCCACAGGTGCTGTCCGACGCCATCGCGGCAGCGCAGCCGGCGGCCGTAACGGTCGGCCTCAAGCGCAGCCTGGCCCAGGGCGCCGACAACGGCTTCGTCGCCGTCGTGCAGGCCGCGGCCACCGCCGTCGGCGCGCGCCTGCTGCCCAACACCGCCGGCTGCCGCAGCGCGCGCGAGGCGGTGACGCTGGCTCATATGGCGCGCGAGCTCTACGGCACGCGCTGGGTCAAGCTCGAAGTGGTCGGCGACGAGCACACGCTGCAGCCCGACCCGGTCGAGCTGGTCGCCGCCGCCACGACGCTGGCGCGCGAGGGCTTCGTCGTCTGGCCCTATTGCACCGACGACCTCGTCACCGCGCGCCGCCTGCTCGACGCCGGCTGCCCGCTGCTGATGCCCTGGGGCGCGCCGATCGGCTCCGGCCAGGGCCTGCTCAACCCCTTTGCGCTGCGCACGCTGCGCGAGCGGCTGCCCGATGCGACCTTGATCGTCGACGCCGGCATCGGCGCGCCCTCGCATGCCGCGCAGGCGATGGAGCTGGGCTTCGATGCGGTGCTGCTGAACTCGGCAGTGGCGCAGGCCCGCGAGCCGGTGACGATGGCCAGGGCCTTCCGCCGCGCGATCACGGCCGGGCGCGAAGGCTGGCGCGCCGGCGTGATGGCGCGGCAGGACTTTGCCGTTGCGAGCACGCCGGTCGGCGGCACGGCCTTCCTGATCGGCCCCGCATGAACAGCGTGCGGTCCGACGACACCGCGGGCTTCACGGCGGACCACCAAGCCGCCGAGCCGCGAGCCGCCGTCGACGAGACCCGTCAGGCACCACCGATCATCTGGAGCATCGCCGGCACCGACAGTGCCGGCGGCGCCGGCCTCGCGGCCGACCAGCGCGCGGCCGATGCCTTCGGCCTGCACCTGTGCCCGGTGGTCGCGGCGGTCACCGCGCAGCACTCGTGCGCGGTGACCCGCGTCGAGCCGGTGTCGCCCGCACTGCTCGAGGCGCAGCTCGCCGCGCTCGAAAGTGACCTCTTCCCCGCCGCGATCAAGACGGGCCTGCTCGGCGGCCCGACCCAGGTGCGCCTCGTCGCCGAAACGGTCGACCGCCTGCGCCGCCGCGCACCGGTCGCGCTGGTGGTCGACCCGGTGCTCGGTGCGACGACCGGCGCGAGCTTCGCCGACCCCGCGACGCTCGATGCCTACCGCGCCTGGCTGTTGCCACGCGCCACGCTCGTGACGCCCAACCGCCGCGAGGCGCAGCGCCTCGTCGCCGGCTTCGCCACGCACGCCCCAGGGCGCCACGAACAGGCACACGCGACCGTCGCCAACAGGCCGTTCGACGACGCGCCTTCGCTCGCCCTCGCGCTGCGCCGGCTCGGCGCAGAGGCCGCCTGCGTCACCGGCGGCGACAACGCGACAGACGACGACCTCGCCCTCGACTGGCTCGACACGCCCGAAGCCCGCGGCTGGCTCGCACTGCCGCGCCATGCGACGCCCCACCACCACGGCACTGGATGCACCTTCGCGACCTCGGCCGCAGCGGCGATGGCACTTGGCTTCGTCGCTGCCGACGCGCTCGTGCTCGCGAAGATGGCCACCGCCCAGGCGTTGCGCCACGCGCGCCCGGCCGGCGCGGGCGCGGGGCCGGTGCGCGCGCAGCCGGGCTTCGCCACCGACCCCACGTTGATGCCCCAACTCTCCTGGGGCGAGGTACCGCGCTTCGCGCCATTCGATCGACGCCAGCCCGACACCGAACCGCTCGGCCTCTACGCGATCGCGGACAGCGCCGAGCGCATCGAGGCCCTGCTCGCGCAGGGCCTTCGCACGCTGCAACTGCGCCTCAAGCCGAGCGGCGACGCCGCACGGGACGCGCGCATCCCCGGCGAGGTGCAGCGCGCCGTCTCGGCCTGCTGCGCGGCCGGCGCGCGCCTGTTCATCAACGACCACCACCGGCTCGCTCGCGAGACGCAGGCCTATGGAATGCACCTGGGGCAGGAAGACCTGCTTGCGCTCGACGAGACCGAGCGCGCTGCCCTCTGCGGACCCGGCGCGCCCCGCCTCGGCATCAGCTCGCACAGCCTCTGGGAACTGGCCCGCGCGCGCAGCCTCGCGCCCGCCTACATCGCCTGCGGCCCGGTTTGGCCGACGACGACCAAGGCGATGCCCTGGCGGCCGCAGGGCCCGCACAACCTCTCTTGGTGGTGCGCGATGGCCGGCGCGCCGGTCGTGGCGATCGGCGGCATCCTTGCGCCGGCGCAGGCACGCGAGGCGGCCGCCTGCGGCGCCGATGCGGTGTGCCTGGTGCGGGCGCTAGACGGCGACGGGCTCAAGGCGCTGGCGGGCTTCCGCAAAGCCTGGCAGGAGGGGCGCGAGGCGCGGTCCCCGCTCACGCCTGCGCTGCCGCGCCCGAGCCTCGAACCGGCACGAGGGGACGGGGGCCCGGATGATCTGCATTGGGAATGCTGATCCAGCCATAGCGAGGGTTTGTCGGCACAGTAGGGCCTGAAAGTGCCCGAGGAAGTGCCATGAGAAGACGCCGGCGTGATGGGGTTGACCACCCATCCCCCCGCCCCTTCCCGCCAGCGGGAAGGGGAGTCCCAACGACATCCGACAAAGCCGGCTCGGCGCCAGGAGATGGCCATGAGGAAGAGTCGGTTCTCTGTCGAGCAGATCGTGGCGGCCCTCAAGCAGGTCGAGCTCGGCATGGCAGTGCCGGAGTTGACGCGCAGTCTCGGCATCAGCGAGCAGACCTACTACCGCTGGAAGAAGCAGTACAGCGGCCTGCAACCGGACCAGGCGCGTGAGCTCAAGCAGTTGCAGGAAGAGAACGCGCGGCTGCGCAAGCTCGTGGCGGACTTGAGCCTGGACAAGGCGATGCTGCAGGACGCGGCCAAAAAAAAGTGGGACCTCCCGCGGTGAAGCGGCAGATCGTGAGCTACCTGAGCAGCCACTGGAAGGTCAGCGAGCGTCGCGCATGCCGAGTCATCGCGCAGCCGCGCAGCACGCACCGGTACACGAGCAGCAAGGATCCTCAAAACGAGCTGCGCCAGCGCATGCGCGAGATCGCGCAGACCCGTGTGCGCTACGGCTACCGACGCGTGCACGTGCTGCTCAAGCGCGAGGGCTGGAAGCTCGGCCGCAACCAGGCGTGGCGGCTGTACAAGGCGGAGCAGCTGCAGCTGCGCTCGAAGCTGCCTCGGCGGCGCAAGATGATCGTGCAGCGTGCGCGGCGCGTCCGGCCAACGCGCGCAGGTGAAGCCTGGACGATGGACTTCGTCGCCGACCATCTGGCCGGCGGCGGCAAGTTCCGCATCCTGACCGTGGTTGACGTGCACACGCGCGAGGCCCTGGCTGTCGAAGCGGGCGCCAAGCTCAGAGGAGAGCATGTCGTCGACGTGCTTAATCGGCTTGCGCGTCTGCACGGTGCGCCGAAGTACGTCTTCGTCGACAACGGCAGCGAGTTCACGGGGCGACTGATGGACATGTGGGCCTACCACCATGGCGTTCGTCTCGACTTCAGCCGTCCCGGCAAACCGACCGACAACTGCTTTGTCGAGACCTTCAACGGATCGCTGCGCGACGAGTGCCTGAACCTGCACTGGTTCGCGACGATCGCCGAGACCAGAAGCATCCTGGAGACTTGGCGGCGCGACTACAACGAGAGTCGGCCTCACAGTTCGCTCGCCGACCTCACACCGGCGGAATTCGCACGTAGCATCAAGGAGATGGGGCCTGCCTAGTGGCCCCGTGACCTGCCGAGACTATCGCTTCGGGTGGTACAGAAAGGCCAAGCGGATCACAGACCGCCGAGACTAACGCTTCGGCTGGTACAGAAAAGCCAAGCGGATCAGGAGTGCGAGCAAACCATCGGCCCGGCTCCACAACTCTGTAGAGGACGCCTCCATCCCAGAATGATACGGTCGTGTCGTCTCCCTGCTCACTGGAGGCAACATGCCACTATTCGGCACCCGGTGTCGGCCCATTCGTCGGATTTCGATAGTCTCGCTCGTCGCCTTGGCTCATGCCCAGGTCGCGGCCCAGCCAAGTGCCTGTGACGGGAAAATGCTCGCGGAATCGCAGAAGCTCGTCTTCCCATATGCCGTGAGGCCAGGTGGCTACTGCGATGGCACGGTAGCGTTCAACCACTCCGCTGCCTTAAAGCTCGTGTCATACACCATGGGCCCCGTGCGCTTCGCTCCGCAGCAACCAAGCATGAAGCTGCAAAGCGCCGTACCGATAGCGGACACGCTACCGAAGGTTGTTGGTGTGGACAAACGGCCGGCGGGTACGTATCGGTTCGATGCGCTGTTGCCGCCCAGAGGACTCGATCTCGACCTGACGCCGGCGATCCACCCGAAGGACTTGAAAGCCGAGCACCTCGGCTTTGTCGCATGGACAAACCGCAATGGGGGAACAGTCTACTTGCCGGTTGTGGCGGGCCTCGCGGACCCGGGCGATGCGCCGCTTCTCGTAATGCGTGCTCCGCAGGCCATCGTTCAAGCTGCCTATGAATTATGCCTAGAGGGTCAGCCTTGTGGGCCACAGCAGCCGTGGGCGAAAGATCTCCAAGAGGGCAGCCGGATTGAACTGAACTTGCCAAGAGGCCCTTCGCCGGGACAGGTGTCAATCAAAATCACTGTGCTGGGGCCAGGCGGGAAGGTGGCGGGCGATGTGCTTCAACTACTCGTTCCATAGAGGAAGGGCCCATGCGCCAAGCCCTGAAGCGGAAGATCTCGGATGCCGAAAATGCGCTTGCGTCCAGCCTGGCTCGGGGAGCTACTGGAGCTGATCTCATACGGCACGACAGGTCTTTGCAATCGCTCGACCGCCTGCTCCAGCGCTTTCCCGCGAGAAGGAACCCCACATGGCTGCTGCCGTTGTCTGTCACGATGGTGTCTATGTCTCTCCTGGGGATTACGGCAGCCATTCGATTGCCGAGACCTTTCGTCACAGCCGACGTACGACTTTCCGCGCTAACCATTACCGCCGCCGCGGACGGCACCGGCCTGTCGAGTGATGCTGCGTTTCCACTTAAGTCGCTCGAAGTTGCGGGAGATGCGAAGGCGCAGGCCATCACGGGCCCGGCCGAATGGATCAGCTCTCTCAACTTGACGCCTGGAACCACCGCGTTGATCGAGCAACGCGGCTCATGCTTCGAAATCCAGATTCCGGTCGCGCAGGCCACCGCCAAGATGGACTCGGCGCACGGACTTGACCTTGTAGTCCTGCATCCACCGAAGAAGCCAGAACAGTTGCCCACGCCGGTGAACTTGCGTGCATCGCCAGGAGCGACCGTCACGATTTGCGGGGACCTCCCTCCGCACTATGCGCTTGTCGGAAGCGTCGAGAGGATCGAAATGTACCGGCGCCAGCCGGGTGACGCACTACGGGGCTTTGTGGACATGCGCACACCGTCGATCGCCTCCGGCAAGCTGCGCCTGCCGCACGTCAATCGCGCGTCGGATTTGCAGGATACAGACATGCTGTCGTTCGATGGTGTCACACGCGGCTGGGCATTCGCTTTCCCGGCGCCTCCCATGCGTGTGGTCTTCTCTGGAACCGTCGAGCGCCCGGCGACTGTGTCGCCCTCGCCCGAGGGCGGGTCACCCTCGATTGCTCCAACTTTGCTGGAGTGGTTCACGAAATCGCCATTCGTCACCGCGATGGTCGGATTGGTCACGGGACTCGTGGGAACGCTATGGGCACTCGCCAAATACTTCGGATTCTCTGCGCGCTAGTTCTTTGCGCCGCCCAGGCGACGCGGGCGCAGGCTGGGCCGGGCCAGCCCGAGCCGTTCGAAGCCGAGCAGATGCTCAACAACGTGGTGCGTGTAGAGACCGCGAGTGACTATGGCTTTGGCTTCATCTTCGGCCGTTTTGGCGACGTACTATGGATCTCGACGGCCGCGCACCTCATCTATCCCGATCGTTCGCTCGTCCCGCCGCAACCAGCGGCGGGCATCCGCGTGCAACTTCGGGGGTTGGCCAACTGGTTCGTACCCGCCGAGTCACCGGTTCTCGCGAGTCATGACATCGCGTTCATCGGGATCTCCGCGCCATTGGCGCAAGCAGGAGCGATTTTCTGGCGCAGAGACATTCAAGTCGATCAGCCCCCCGTTGGTCAGTCGCTGCGCATCGCCGGGATACCCGGGCGAATTGCGTACAGCCCGATAGGTACGGGCAAGGTTGTCGGCAATGCGCACACTCCCCTGATCGAAATCTACACGAACCAAGAGGGCCAGTCCAAAGGCCAGGAGGGCCAGTCCGGTGCGCCGGTTGCTTCCTCCGGGGGCTTCGTCGGTATGTACCAAAAGAGCGACGGTGTGCGTGTCATTCCGATTGCTACCGTCCGCGACGAGGCCATCAAGGCCGGAAAGCCCTGGGACCTGACGCCCGCGCCTTTGTCCCCCACAGCGGTGCGCCTCTGCCTCACAGCGGCGCCAGGCAGTAGCGCAATGCCACAAGTGAACGGCCCGGCTGGTACCGTGCAGCGCGACACGAACAATTGCGTGCAGACCATGTCGGGCATGAACATCTTCGTCGCGCCACAACTAGGCGTGCGTTGCGATCCACCTCGAGTGAACCTGCCGCGGGACCCGCAACAGACACTGGCTGTTCGATGCTACGTGGACCCATCGGGTACGTGGATTTCGAGGACCGATGGATACGTGACTGTCGAGGCGCAAGGAGACATATGGACTATCGAAGGCCTGCCTCAATCGAGATTCGGGGCATTCAAGGGGCTCCTGACAGGTCCACCGCCGCGCTTGGCAGTTCAGATGCGGACGTCGATCGGGTCCTTGGCGTCCGGCACCCTAATGCTAGAGCCGGCCCGGCTACGCGGCCGCTTGCTCGTCGACGGGCAGACCTTCGACGTTGACCTGGAGAGGTAGCAATGGCCCGTCGCATTCCGAATTGCATATGCATTCTTGCGACGCTCTTGGGCGGCACGGGAGCCTGTGCGCAGAACCCGTACGTGGGTTCTTGGGAAACAAGGGAACTAAGCATCAAGCAAGGGGCCGTCGGGTGCCTCTATGTGGAGTCCGTGGCAGCGACTTTCGAACTGACCGCTGGCATCAACAACTCGACAACCGGAAGCCTCACTCGCCGATTCGAACGGTCTTGGTGGCGCGCGGATCCCGGCTGCGTAATGCCAGGCGCTAACACGAACCCCGACTTCACGCTGCGCCAGGACATCTGGCTGGTCCAAGGCGAATTGCAGGACCGCGATAGGCAGCGTCTCAAGGGCGTGTATGCGGGATGCGCCACCGACTGTAAGGAGCCCTGGAGCCCCCCCACGTCCTTCGATACTGAATTCGTCTACAGGCGTGTTGGCATGTCCGCCGGGTTGCTGAACGGCATCGTGAGCACAACGCTCTACCGCGACTCCTATCAGTCGCAACTCGACTCGGCGAACGCGAGCGAGGCGTTCATGAAGCTGATGCAGCCATTGCTGGATGGCAAGTGCGACGAATTTCTGCTCCGCTCGTTGGACGAGGGCTCCAGGCAGCACTTCCCGAGGGACTTGATCTGCGCCTTCGGCATACAGTTGACACAGCTTATGCCCACCGTGATTCGGCACGAAAAGTCGCGGGCATACTCGCCCACGTTGGCTCAGGTAGTGGGAATGAGCGGACCACTGATGCTCACTGAACGGGACGTGCTGGTGCAGCGCTTCCTAGTGCTCAACTCCGCGGGCAATGGTCTGTTCCTCGGCGCTGCACTGCGCAGGCAGGAAGACGGCTCCTGGAAGGTGCTGGACATGGTTCCCTGACTAAGGCCTTCGTAACTCATCCGGGCGACCACAGCGCGAGAATCTTGCCGTCCGGACCAGTATTTATCATCCACATCATTGTGCCTCCCTTGAAGGTGACCTTATAGACCTCTGCAGGGCCCATTCCGGACTGTTGCATTCCCATAAATTCGGTCTTGCTGATCGGTCCTTTGGCCGCCAATCCCTGACCCATGCCTGGCATCTGACTCTGGCACGCGCCCAGCAGCATCGGACTCATGAGTGAGGTAGGACAGTTGCCCTTGGCGGACTCCCCGAGAACCTGTCTAAGAAGGCTGTCGTGCTGCTGTGCATGGGCGGTGCCCATGCCAGAAGTGAGGCCGGCGACTAGGCAAGTCGCGATGGATAGCGTTTTCATCGTTGCGCTCCTGTGGAGTTGAGCGCACAAAGTACGAGGATCTCTAGTACTGGGCAAGCCGTCCCCCTCGATCTCTCGTATGGGCGGATGAGCATGCCGAGTGGCCTGCGCCACGGTACCAAGACTTTGAGGTCGAGTGCGCACGGGGTTGTCTGAATTTCTGTGTACGAGGCGCTCGGAGACTTGTCCACGGCGGCGGACGTCGCCTGCGACGAACGGCCGACGCGGTGGGCAAGTCGGGGCCGCATGCTACGCGGCGGTCTTGATGAAGCGATCGCCGTAGGCGATCGCAAACTGGTTCATCGCATTGCGCCACTCCTTGGCCGCTCGCCCCCAGTCGGCCGT
>JAMHWF010000094.1:0-8201 GCA_035911095.1 Ideonella sp.
AGCCGCCCGTCGTTCGCGCTGTGGAAGAGCAGCGACGCGCAGTTCCGGTTCCGCCTGGTCGACGCCAAGGGCGCGCTGCTGCTGACCTCCGAGGGCTACGCCAGCCGCACCGCCGCGCTGACCGGGCTGCTGTCGGTGCTGGCCAACGGCGGCACCGCCGCGCGCTACGAGGTCAAGGCGACCACCGACGGCCGCGCCTACGTCACGCTCAAGGCGGTCAACGGCGAGGTCATCGGGACCAGCGGCATCCAGGCGACCACCGCCGCCGCGCAGGCGACGTTGACCGCGTCGGTCGGCGCGGTCGGCACGTACCGCACCGCGTGGGCCACCGCGACCGGGCGCCGCTTCGCCGTGCACCTCGACGCCGGCGGCAAGTACTACTGGAACCTGCACGCCGGCAACGGCGCGATCGTGCTGCGCTCGGAGCGCTACGACAGCGAGGCCGCGGCGCTCAACGGCGCGTTCGCGGTGCTCGACAACGGCGCCGCCCTCGCCCGCTACCAGGTGCTGCCGTCGAGCAACGGCGGCGCATACCTGAACCTCACCGCCACCAACGGCCAGGTCATCGGCACCAGCGAGGTGTACGCGAGCAAGGCCAACGCCGAGCGCGCGCGCGACGCACTGATCGCCCTGGTCCCCACCGTCGTCCTGCTGTGAACACGAGGTCCACCATGTCGATCATCGTCCGCTCCGACGGCCCCACCCGCCGCGACACCCCGGCGCTCGAGCCGCTGCACCAGCGCCGCATGCAGCCGCGCACCCGCGGCGACAGCATCCCCGCCCTGCTCGGCCAGGACGGCGCGCGCATCGCGACGCCGCCGACGCCCGACGGCCGCTGAACATCTCTGACCGGCTGGCGGCGAGGCGCGAGGGGGCGCCTCGCCGCTGGTCCGGGCTCCTCTCCGACGCCGTGCCCGTGCCCGTGCCCGTGCCCGTCTCCGTCACTCGTCGTCGACGACCCGCCGCAGCGCCACGCCGCGCTTGCGCAAGAGCCGGTACAGCGTCACCGGATCGACGCCCGCCGCCGTCGCCGCCGCGCGGACCTGCCCGCGGTGCTCGGCCAGCAGCTCGATCAGGTAGCGCCGCTCGAGCGGCGCCAGCCACTGCTCGCGCAGCGCCGCCAGCTTGGGCCGCGCCGGCCGCGTCGGCTTGCGCGGCGCCGCCGCCTGGAACGGCCGCGGGAGATCGTCGGGGCTGAGCTCGGGGCCGGTGGCCAGGATCACCGCGTGCTCGATGGCGTTGCGCAGCTCGCGCACGTTGCCCGGGAAGTCGTAGGCGGCGAGGCGCGCCATCGCCGCCGGGCTCAGCCGCGGCGCGACCTTGCCGTGGCGCAGCGCCGCCTCCTCGACGAACACCGACGCCATCACCTCGAGCTGCTCCTTGTAGCGCCGCAGCGGCGGCAGCTCGAGCGTCATCACGCCGAGCCGGTAGTACAGATCGTCGCGGAACCGGCCGTCGGCCACCATCGCCTCGAGGTCGCGGTTGGTCGCGGCGACCAGCCGCACGTCGACCCGCAGCGGCGCCGCGTTCGAGCCCAGCGGCTGCACCTCGCCCTGCTCGACCGCGCGCAGCACCTTGGCCTGCAGCGCCACCGGCAGCTCGCCGACCTCGTCGAGGAACAGCGTCCCGCCGTCGGCCTTCTGGAACTCGCCGATCTTCTCGGTGGTGGCGCCGGTGAACGCGCCGCGGACGTGGCCGAACAGGATGCTCTCGAGGAGCGTCTCCGGGATCGCCGCGCAGTTCACGGTCACGAACGGGCGATCGGCGCGGCGGCTCGCGCCGTGGATCGCGCGCGCCACCAGGTCCTTGCCGGTGCCGCTCTCGCCGCGCAGCAAGATCGGCGCGCGGGTCGGCGACGCCAGCTCGATGCGCCGCTCGACCTCGCGCCACTCTGGCGACAGCCCGCCGATCAAGAACGGCCGGCCGGTCTCCTCGCGGCTCTGGCGATCGGCCTGGACGCGTCGCACGAACCGCGCCGCGGCGGCGGCGAGCTCGCCGAGCGTCTTCAGCGCGTCCTTGCCCAGCGGCTCGGCGCGGCTGGCCACGGTGATCACGCCGATCGGCTTCTGCTGCCAGCGCACCGGCGCCGCGGCGATCGCGCGCACGTCGAGCAGGTAGCGCGTGTAGTGCGGGTCGCTGGCGCTGTCGCGGCACAGGTACGGCGCGTCGTGCTCGAACGCCCAGCCGGCGATGCCGGGCCGATCGTCGGACCGGATCACCCGGTCGGGCAGCGTCACGTCGAGGCCCTCGACCCGGTGGTGCGACAGCACCAGCCCGCGCGCCTTCTTGTCCCAGACGAACAGCGCGCCGATCGTCGCGCCGGTCGCGGCCAGCGCCGCCGCCACCACCTCGCGCTCGATGGCCTCGGGCCGCGCCTCGGCCAGCGCCTGCTCGAGGTCGGCGACGGTCACGGCGCCACGCTACCACGGCCCGCCGTTGCGATCGGCAACGCCCCGTGACCTTGGCCCCGGCGCAAGTAGGCGGACTCACTTCGTCGGCACGCCGCGGCGTGAGCACGGCGTATGCTTGGGCCACCCGCATGCGCCCCGTCGTCGCGACCCTCGGCCTGCTGTTCTCCGCCGCGTGCCCCGCGAGCAACGAGCCGACGATCGACGAGCCGTGCCTGCCGGGCGACCCCGCCTGCCCGCGCACCTGCGACCAGTTTCGCCCGGTCGGTGACTTCGAGCTGTGCACCGCGACCACCGACACCGGCTACTCGGTCGTGGCCCGCTACACCGGCGCCGGGACCATCGACGTCGATCAGACCGAGCTGCGGATCGCCGGCGACGACGTCCCAGCCAGCCAGGGCTTCGACGCCGCGACCTCGACCTGGACGCTGACCGCGCACGACCTGGCGCCCGGCAAGTACAGCGTGCTGCTGCGCGCGCGCACGACCACCGGCGATCGGCCGCGGGCGCTGTTCGCGCCGCTGTGGATCGGCCAGGGCGGCTACGCCGATTTCGGGTGGAAGGACGCGATCCTCTACCAGATCCTCACCGACCGCTTCCGCGACGGCGACAGCCGCAACAACCTCGACAACGGCGTCGGCGACCTGGCCCGCGTCGACGATCCGCGCAGCCGCTGGCAGGGCGGCGACTTCGCCGGCATCACCGCCAAGCTGCGCGAGGGCTACTTCGACGCGCTCGGCGTGAACACGCTGTGGATCAGCTCGCCGATCATCAACTCGCACAACTCGCAGCCGTCGGTCGGGCTGTCCGATCCGCGCCGCTTCGCCAGCTACCACTCGTACCACCCGATCGCGACCGGCTACACCGACCGCGACGATCTCGGCTACGCGACGCCGATCGAGCCGGCCTTCGGCACCGCCGCCGAGCTGCACGAGCTGGTGCGCGAGGCCCACGTCCGCGGCATGCGGGTCATCCCCGACTTCGTCGTCAACCACGTCCACAAGGAGGCGCGGCTGTACGCCGATCACCCGGGCTGGTTCTTCGGCTACAACGCCTGCGACAACCGCTGGGACGTGGCGCGCATCGGCTGCTGGTTCACCACCGACATGCCCGACTTCGACTACGGCGGCCACCCCGACGCGGTGCGCGCGGTCGTCGATCACGCGCTGTGGATGATCCAGGAGTTCGACCTCGACGGGTTCCGCGCCGACGCGCTCAAGCACATGGACGACGTCTTCGTGCGCGCGCTCAAGGCCGCGGTGGTCGCCGAGATCGAGACCACCGTGCAGCATCACGAGCTGTCCGAGGAGCCGACCGTCTTCTACATGGTCGGCGAGTCGCTCGGCGGCTGGGCCCGCTACCACGTGCGGCCCGACATGGTGCAAGGCCAGGTCGACGAGGGCTACTACAACCAGACCAAGGCGTCGCTGCTCACGTTCGGCGCCAGCATGCGCAACCTCGCCGACTTCGCGATCGGCAACGACACCGCGTACCTCACGCCGCAGGACACGCAGGGCGGCCGCGGCGGGTACCCGGGCGCGATCATGGGCAACTTCTTCGGCAACCACGATCAGGTGCGCGCGCTGACCGAGGCGCGGAACAACGGCGGCGGCCACGAGCGGCTGCGGCTGGCGCTGACGTTCCTGTTCACGTCGCCAGGCAACATCCCGATGCTGTACCAGGGCGACGACATCGGCACCGAGGGCGGCCCGGACCCCGACAACCGCAAGATGCAGCGCTTCGACGGGCTGTCGACCGACGAGCTGGCGACCTTGGCCCACGCGCGCAAGGCCGGCACGCTGCGCGCCGAGCACCCGGCGCTGCGCCGCGGCGTCCGCACCAACGTCGTCGTCGAGGACTGGTACTGGGTCTACAAGGTCAGCGACGGCAGCGAGGACGTCTTCGTCGCGATCAACCGCGACAACCCCAAGAGCTGGTCGCCGCCGCCCGGCTACGTCGACGGGCTGGGCAACTGCGCCGGCGGCACGGTGCCGACGCTGAGCTCGTGCATCTTCGTGAAGCCGTAGCCGCTGGCTGACCGCGGCCGCGCGCTACATCGGCTCGAACGTGATCGCGTACGAGTTGACCGGCGTGTTGTCGCCGTACTCGACGACCTGCGCGTAGACCGTCTGGCCGGCGCCGATCGTGTAGGTCAGGCCGGGGCAGCGGTCGTTGCTCGGGTTGCGATCGTCGTTCTGCGCGAGGATCGCGCCGGCGGCGTCGCGGACGGTCAGGCTGGCGTCCATCGTGATGCCGCACGAGCGGCCGTAGCCGAAGGTCGCGAGGCGCAGCCACACGTCCATCTTCACCGCGCGCGGCGCGGCGCCGCTGTTGGTCACCGCGAAGACGTCCTCGTCGCCGGCCGGCGTCATCGCGGCGAGCACCGCGAGCAGGTTGCCGCTAGCGACGTCGAGGGGCAGCTGCGCGGCCTGGGCGTTGGCGTTGGTGACCGCGGTGGCGTCGAAGTCGTTGCCGCCGGGGTCGACCGAGCCCATGCCCTCGTCGTGGACGCCGTCGTCGTTGGGCTCGCGCTCGGACGGCTCGGTCTTGCAGCGCGGGCCGCAGCCGTCGGCTGGCGTGGTGTTCTGATCGTCGCACTGCTCGGTGCCGGTGATGTCGCCGTCGCCGCACACCTCGCTCGAGCACGTGCCCTGCGCCGTGCAGCTGCCGCCGCCGGGGCAGCTCGCGCCGGTGCGCGGCGTATGGATCGGCGTCGTGCCGTCACACGTGTCGAGCGTGCAGTCGTTCTGGTCGTCGACGGGCGTGCACTGCCACGGCGCATCGATGATCGGATCCTCGTCCTGATGCGGACAACCCGTCAGCGACCCGAGGATCGCCACCACTGACACCGCGCGGATACCCATGACTCGGCACGATACGCGGGGGCCTCGACGCGCCGCAACCGCGAAGCAAGGCAACCCGGTGATTTCGTGTCTCGGTCACGATCAGCCTTGCACCGCCGCGGTCGCTCCGTAGGATGCCGCCGATGTCCGAGATGCGCCGCCTCGAGAAGCTGCTCTACCGTCAGGTCAAGGGCACGTGCGAGAGCTACCAGCTGCTCGCGCCCGGCGACCGCATCATGGTCGCGATGTCCGGCGGCAAGGACAGCTACGTGATGTTCCACCTGCTGACGCGGCTGGCGCCGCGGCTGCCGTTCCCGATCGAGCTCGTCGCGGTGCACCTCGATCAGGTGCAGCCCGGCTACGACGGCGCGCCGCTGCGCGCGTTCCTCGAGGCCAGCGGCCACCGCTTCGAGATCCTGCGCGAGGACACGTACTCGGTCGTCACCGATCGCCTCGACGCGTCGCAGACCTACTGCTCGCTGTGCTCGCGCCTGCGCCGCGGCATCCTCTACACCGCCGCCGAGCGGCTCGGCTGCACCAAGATCGCGCTCGGCCACCACCGCGACGACTCGCTCGAGACGTTCCTGCTCAACCTCTTCTACAGCGGCAAGCTGCAGGCCATGCCCGCCGGCTACCGCACCGACGACGATCGCTTCACCGTCATCCGCCCGCTGATCGAGTGCCCCGAGCGCGACATCGCCGCGCTCGCCGCCGAGCTCGCCTTCCCCATCATCCCGTGCAACCTGTGCGGCAGCCAAGACGGCCTCCAGCGCGACGCCATGGCCGCCCTGCTCGCCCAGCTCGAGCAGACCAACCCCCACGTCCGCGCCATCATGGCCAACGCCCTCCGCAACGTCCGCCCCTCGCACCTCCTCGACCCCGACGTCGCCCGCGCCTGGGCCGAGCGCGCCCCCGACCTGCGCCCCGCCCCCGCCCCCGCCCCTCGCCCCCGCCACGCCAAGGCGCTGCCCGTCTGGGGACAGGATCCCCCCTCCTAACCCCTTGCTATCAGTAGATTTTCCACGCCTACCGCGACGACTTTTGGGGACAGGATCCATGTCTCCAACGCGCTGTTTTCACAGCACATTTCAGGCGTAGCGCGACGATTCTTCAACGGCACGCAACCACGTTGCGCCCCGGTCGAAACCATCGACGTGGCACGCCAAACGCGCATCGTCGTTCCCGGACAACCGCACCACGTGTACCTGCGCGGCAACAACCGCCGCCGGCTGTTCTCATCAGGTGCCGACTACGAGCGATTCATCGCCTGCCTGACGCTTGGCCTCAGTTCGAGCGCGTGCGCGCTGCACCAGCTCACGCTGATGACGAACCACGTGCACCTGATCGCGACGCCGCCGGTCGTCGCGGGGCTAAGCACGCTGCTCCATCGCACGTGCCAGCGCTACGCACAGGTGCGCAACTCGCTGCGCGACGGTTCGGGGAAACTCTTCGAGGAGCGCTTCCAGAGCAAGCCCATCCTCGACGACGAGTACCTCGCCACGGTGACGATCTACAACGACGTGAACGCATACCGCGCTGGCCGCGTGAAGACGCCGCTGGCGCACGTCTGGTCGACCGGTCCGATGCACGCGGGGCGCGCCGGCCGGATACCGGGGCAGCTCTGGACGCCGAGCGCCTGGTACCTCGCGCTCGGCGCCACCCCGCAAGCACGCGCGATCAGGTACCGAGAAATCGTCGCCGAGCGCGTTGTGGCAGCGGAGGACACGGCGCCAACCTCGCCGTACCAACGCAGGCTTGAGCGCCCTGATCGCACCACAGCCCAGGAAAAGTCGCCGCGCTGGGGCGATTTTCCTCTGTCGTTACGGATGGATAGCAGGGAGGATCCTGTCCCCAAATCTCGTCGCGCCAGCTAGAAATTCGACTGCAATATCAGCGGGTTCGAGGGGTGGATCCTGTCCCCAGGAGGTAGCGATCCAGCCAGGCGAGGACTTCGTCGTGCCAGCGCTTGGAGTTCTGGGGCTTGAGGACCCAGTGGTTCTCGTCGGGGAAGTAGAGGAAGCGGGAGGGGATGCCTTTGCGCTGGAGGGCGGTGAAGGTGGACATGCCCTGGGTCTCGACGACGCGGAAGTCCTGGCCGCCGTGGACGACGAGGGTGGGGGTCTTCCAGTTGGCGACGAGGTCGATGGGGTTGTGCTTGGCGTAGCCGGCGGGGTTGGCCCACGGGGTGCCGCCGTGCTCCCACTCGGGGAACCACAGCTCCTCGGTGTCGAAGTAGGCGAGCCGCTCGTCGAGGTTGCCGTCGTGGCAGACCAGCGCCTTGAAGCGATCGGTCTTGCCGTTGATCCAGTTGATCATGAAGCCGCCGTACGACGCGCCGGCCGCGCCCATGCGCGAGCCGTCGAGGAACGGGTACTTCTTCAGCGCGGCGTCGATGCCGGCCATGATGTCGTCGTACGGCGCGCCGCCCCAGTCGCCGTTGATCGCGTCGGTGAACGCCTGGCCGTAGCCGGTCGAGCCGTGGAAGTCGATCACCACCGAGGCGTAGCCGCGGCCGGCGAAGACCTCGGGGTTCCAGCGATAGTGGAAGTGATCGCCGAAGCTGCCCTGGGGCCCGCCGTGGATCAGCACCGCCACCGGCACCTTGGGCGTGCGCTTGGCGTCGAAGCCCGCGGGCTTCACCAGGTACGCATAGACCGTGTCGCCCTTGGCGCCCTTGAACGTGAACTGCTCGTAGTCGCCCCACGCGATCTTGGCGACGCGCGCGTCGTTGAAGTGGGTGTTCGCCGTCGGCGTGCCGCCGGTCGCGGCCACGGTGAAGAGCTCGGCCGGCGCCTTCAGCGTGTCGCGCAGGAACACCACGCGATCGCCCGCCACCACCGGGCCGGCGTTGGTGCCCTTGTCGACCAGCGTCGTGACCTTGCCGGTGCCGGCGTCGACCGCGAACAGCGAGTGGTTGCCGAGGTTGTCGGCCGAGGTGAAGAGCGTCTTG
>JAMHWF010000095.1:0-99151 GCA_035911095.1 Ideonella sp.
CTCGAGCAGGGCATGGGCCATCGCGTGCATCTTGTCCTGGTGGTCCTCGATGTGCTTGCGGGCGATCGCATACTGCTCGTCGATGATGCGACGGATCACCGAATCGACCTTGCGCATGGTCTCCTCGGACATCGTGGTCGTCTTCGTCACGCTGCGGCCGAGGAAGACCTCGCCCTCGTTCTCGGCGTAGACCATGGGCCCGAGCTCGTCGGTCATGCCGTAGCGCGTGACCATGTCGCGGGCGATGGCCGTGGCGCGCTCGAAGTCGTTGCTAGCGCCGGTGGTCATCTGGTTCATGAAGACCTCCTCGGCAATGCGGCCACCGAACAGCACGCTGATGGTCGAGAGCATGCGCTCCTTGTCCATGCTGTAGCGGTCGCCCTCGGGCAGTTGCATCGTCACGCCCAGTGCACGACCGCGCGGGATCACCGTCACCTTGTGCACGGGGTCGGTCTTGGGCATCAGGCGCGCCACCAGGGCGTGGCCCGCCTCGTGGTACGCGGTGTTCCGGCGTTCGTCCTCGGGCATGACCATGGACTTCCGCTCGGGGCCCATCATGATCTTGTCCTTGGCCTTCTCGAAGTCGACCATTTCCACCACACGGCCGTTGCGGCGCGCGGCGAACAGCGCGGCTTCGTTCACCAGGTTGGCCAGGTCGGCACCGCTGAAGCCCGGCGTACCGCGCGCCAGGATGTCGGCACGGATGTCCTGACCCACCGGCACCTTGCGCATGTGCACGTTCAGGATCTGCTCGCGGCCCCGCACGTCGGGCAACGTCACGTAAACCTGGCGGTCGAAACGGCCCGGGCGCAGCAGCGCGGGGTCGAGGATGTCGGGCCGGTTGGTGGCCGCCATCACGATGACACCGAGGTTGGTCTCGAAGCCGTCCATCTCGACGAGCATCTGGTTCAGCGTCTGCTCGCGCTCGTCGTTGCCGCCGCCAAGGCCAGCACCGCGGTGACGGCCGACAGCGTCGATCTCGTCGACGAAGATGATGCAGGGGGCGCTCTTCTTCGCCTGCTCGAACATGTCGCGCACACGCGCCGCGCCGACGCCGACGAACATCTCGACGAAGTCGGAGCCGGAAATCGAGAAAAACGGTACCTTGGCCTCGCCAGCAATCGCTTTGGCGAGCAGCGTCTTGCCGGTGCCGGGCGGGCCGACGAGCAGCACGCCGCGCGGGATGCGCCCACCGAGCTTCTGGAACTTCTGCGGGTCCTTCAGGAAGTCGACCAGCTCCTTGACCTCTTCCTTGGCCTCGTCGCAGCCGGCGACGTCGGCGAAGGTGGTCGAGTTGTTGGCCTCGTCCAGCATGCGGGCCTTGCTCTTGCCAAAGCTGAACGCTCCGCCCTTGCCGCCGCCCTGCATCTGACGCATGAAGTAGATCCAGACGCCGATCAGCAACAGCATCGGGCCCCAGGAGACCAGGATGCTCATCAGGATGGACGGCTCCTCGCGCTGCTTGACGTCGAACTTGATGCCGCTGTCGAGCAGGTCCCCGGCCAGACCGCGGTCGAGGTAGGTCCCCGTCGTGCGGATCCGACGGTCGTCGTTGGTGATCGCCGAGATCTCGACGCTGCCGGGGCCTTCTTGGATCGTGACGCTCTTGATGCGCTTGGCGCGCACCTCTTCGAGGAAGTCCGAGTACCCGATCTGGTTGCCCGCTGTCGCACCGCGGTCGAACTGCTTGAACACGGTGAACAGCACGAGCGCAATCACCAGCCACACAGCCACTTTCGAGAACCATTGATTGTTCACCGCGGCTCCTTCAGGCGATCACGATCCATCTCATATCCATCTCGAGGTCGAAAGTCCCCGCTGGTCCCCATATACGGTCCATTCTATGCGAGTCAAGTCTTCGATTCGGGTTCGTCCCGAGCCGTGGTCGGGTCGTCGTCGTCGGGCAGCGTGACGGGATGCGCGACGGGCGCCGCGCTGGCCGCGCGAACCCTACCGCTCTTGGGACCGATGCCCACCAGAAAGGTTTCGGCCGAGCGGCTCCGCGAGGCTTTGGGTTTGTGCGGCTTCACCGTCCGGAAGCTGCGCTTGAACAGCTCGACCAACTGGCTGTAGCCGCTGCCGTGGAAGGCCTTTGCCACGAGGACGCCCTCTGGCCGCAGGTGAGCGAGCGCGAAGTCTACCGCCAGCTCGATGAGGTCAGCGATTCGTGCGGTATCCGAACTTTCGATCCCGGAAAGATTGGGCGCCATGTCCGACAGCACGACGTCGACCGGCCGCTTACCCACCAGCATCTCCAACTGCGCCAGCACCTCCGCTTCGCGAAAATCACCCTGTAGCACCTGCACGCCCTCGATCGGCTCGAACGGCAGCAGATCGAGCGCGACAATCGCGCCCGGCGAAGCCGCCGGGCCACTCTCGCCGGCAGCCCCGCCCGAGACCTGACTCTTCGTAGCGGCAGCCGTGCCGACGCCGACCCGTCCGGCGTCTGTCTGCCGCCGCCGGACGTACTGGCTCCATGCCCCCGGCGCCGCGCCGAGGTCGACGACGAATTGATCGGGACGCAGCAGGTGCAGCGTCTCGTCGATCTCCTTGAGCTTGTAGGCGGCCCGGGCGCGGTAGCCCTCCTTGCGGGCCAGTTTGACGTAGGGGTCGGTCAGGTGCTCGTTCAGCCATGCCCGGTTGACCTTGCCGCTCTTGCGCTTCATCGGCGGACCACCTCGATAATGCGCGGATGCCCGCCCTCACCCTCACGCCCGCCGAACGCAGCCAGCGTCGCGCAGAGGCGCATCACCTCCAGCCCGTCGTGACGATCGGCGCCGACGGCCTGTCCGACGCGGTGACGCGCGAAGCAGACGCCGCGCTGGCAGCCCATGGCCTGATCAAGATACGCGTCTTCAGCGACGACCGCCGCACGCGCGAGAACCTGCTCGCCCAACTGGCCGAGACCCTCGGGGCAGCCCCGGTCCAGCACATCGGCAAGTTGCTCGTGCTGTGGCGACCGCTGCCTCCGACACCAGCCGTCGTCGAAAGCGCCGCCGATCGGCGCCCCGGCCCGCGCACGGTCAAGGTGGTGAAGTTCAGCAAGAGCGGGAACCACCGGCCGCAGATCAAGAAGGTCCGGGTGCTTGGGAACCAGCGCCTGGCGGCCGGTGGAACGCTGAAGCGCGCCCGTCGACGCGCCACAAGCGTCAAGAAACTGGCAAGCGGCTGACGCTGGCCGATCCCGTCGCCGCCCCGCGGCGGCGGGTGAGGACCCGATGCGGGCCCCGACGCCGCGACCGGCCCGCCCCATCAAGCCGGTCCGCTGCGCCACGCCAGCGCGAGCACCAGTACCGTCTTCAGTGCATAAAGCAGCATCGAGATCGTGTGGATCGCCGCGAAAGAAAGCGGCCCTTTTCCTGCGCGTGCCAGCTCGAACAACGGCTGCAGGGCGAAGGCGCCTGCGACGGTGCAGAACAGTGCAATCAGCACCAGCACCAGTTCGACCGAGAAGCGCGATCCGCGCCCGGCCGCGGCCTCGCGCTGTGCGATGCCGCGCTCGACCAGCAGCAACACGACCGCAAACCCGAGGCTCGCCAGCGCCTCGACATGGAACAGCCGACCGGCGACCAAGCCGGCCTGGGCACGCGGCAGCAGCGCGAACAGCGCCGGTGCCGCGATCAGTGCGATCGCCAGCAGCCCCCCGGCCCATACGCCCGCCAACCAGGCGCGGATGCGCAACGCGCTCACGTCGCCGTGCCTCGGTCAGCGGTAACGGACCTCGACGATCTCGTAGCTCTTGATGCCGCCGGGCGCCTGCACGTCGGCCACCTCGCCCGCCTCCTTGCCGATCAGGGCGCGTGCGATCGGGGAGCTGATCGACACCAGGCCCTGCTTCAGGTCCGACTCGTCGTCGCCGACGATCTGGTAGGTCACGGCATTGCCGGTGGCTTCCTCCTCGAGGTCGACCGTGCTCCCGAAGACCACCTTGCCGCCGGCGTCCAGCGCCGCCGGGTCGATGATCTGAGCCGCGGCCAGCTTGCCCTCGATCTCGAGGATGCGACCCTCGATGAACCCCTGCCGGTCCTTGGCTGCCTCGTACTCGGCGTTCTCGGACAGGTCGCCCTGGGCGCGCGCCTCCGCAATCGCCTGGATCACGGCGTGACGCTCGACAGTCTTCAAGCGGTGCAGCTCTTCCTTGAGCTTCTCGGCACCGCGCTTCGTGAGGGGAATCTTCGACATGGCAACCTCGCAGCGGTCCGACGGGACCGGAGCGACGGGACTTGCTCAATGCAACGCCCCGCCAAAAGCAAACCGCCGCAGTTCCCTTTGCAGGGCGCACCGCGGCGGTACTGGAACGCGGCAGTTTAGTTCAGTTCAGCATGCAAGGCCTGGAGCGGCTGGACCATCAGGTCCTCATGGTGTTTCATGCCCTCGACGGCCGCCTCGCAGCCGGCCATGCTCGTGTAGTAGGTGACCCGGTTGGCGATCGCTGCCTGGCGGATATGACGCGAGTCGGCGATCGCGGTGCGTGTCTCGTCGACGGTGGTGAAGATCAGCTGGATCTCGCCCGCCTTGACCATGTCGACGATGTGCGGCCGCCCGTCCTTCACCTTGTTCACCGCACGCACCGGAAGGCCTGCATCGGCGATCGCGGCCGCGGTGCCCTTGGTCGCAACGAGCGCGAAGCCGAGCTCGTGCAGCTCGCGCGCGACGTCGACCGCGCGCGCCTTGTCGCCGTTCTTCACGGTGATGCACACCGTGCCGCTGTCGGGCAGCCGCGAACCGGCGCCGAGCTGGCTCTTGAGCATCGCCTCGCCGAAGCTGCGACCCACACCCATCACCTCGCCCGTCGAGCGCATCTCGGGGCTGAGAATCGGGTCGACAGCCGGGAACTTGTTGAACGGGAACACCGCCTCCTTGACCGAGAAGTACGGCGGCACCACCTCGTGCGGCGGCCGGCCGCCGATGCCGCGCTGGTCCGAAAGCTTCTGCCCGACCATGCAGCGCGCGGCAATCTTCGCCAGCGGCAGACTGGTGGCCTTCGACACGAAGGGCACGGTGCGCGAGGCGCGAGGGTTCACCTCGAGCACGTAGACGACGGCATCGGCGCCCTCGCCCTGGATCGCGAACTGCACGTTCATCAGCCCGCAGACCTTCAGCGCCTTGGCCATCGCCACGGTCTGGCGGCGCAACTCGTCCTGGAGCGCCGAAGACAGCGAGTACGGCGGCAGCGAGCACGCCGAGTCGCCGGAGTGGATGCCGGCCTGTTCGACGTGCTCCATGATGCCGCCGATCATCACGGCGTCGCCGTCGCTGATGCAGTCGACATCGACCTCGATCGCGTCGTCGAGGAAGCGGTCGAGCAGCACCGGCGAGTCGTCGCTGACGCGCACCGCCTCGCGCATGTAGCGCTCGAGATCCTTCTCGCCGTGCACGATCTCCATCGCGCGCCCGCCGAGCACGTAGCTCGGCCGCACGACCAGCGGGTACCCGATCTCGGCGGCCAGGCGCTTCGCGGCCTCTTCGGTGCGCGCGGTGCGGTTCGGCGGCTGCTTCAGGCCGAGCACTTGGAGCAGTTGCTGGAAGCGCTCGCGGTCTTCGGCGACGTCGATCGAATCGGGCGTCGTGCCGACGATCGGCACCCCGGCGAGCTCCAGGTCGAGCGCCAGCTTCAGCGGGGTCTGGCCGCCGTACTGCACGATCACGCCGAGCGGCTTCTCCTTGTCAACGATCTCGAGCACGTCCTCGAGCGTGACCGGCTCGAAGTAGAGCCGGTCCGAGGTGTCGTAGTCGGTCGACACCGTCTCGGGGTTGCAGTTGACCATGATGGTCTCGTAGCCGTCCTCACGCATCGCCAGCGCGGCATGGACGCAGCAGTAGTCGAACTCGATGCCCTGCCCGATCCGGTTCGGCCCGCCGCCGAGCACCATGATCTTGCGGCGCTCGCTCGGCTCTGCCTCGCACTCGCCTTCGGCCGATTCGTAGGTCGAGTAAAGGTAGGCCGTCGGCGTCGCGAACTCGGCCGCGCAGGTGTCGACCCGCTTGTAGACCGGCCGCACGCCGAGCGCCTGGCGACGCGCCCGCACGTCGTGCTGGGTCGTGCCGAGCAGTTTGCCGAGCCGCTTGTCCGAGAAGCCCTTACCCTTGAGGTAGCGCCACTCGTCCGCACCGAGCGAAGCCGCGTCACGGTCGTCGAGCGCCCGCTCGGTGCTGACGATCTCCTCGATCTGCGCCAGGAACCAGGGGTCGATCGCGGTTTCCTCGAAGATCTCCTCGGCGCTCATGCCGATGCGGAAGGCATCGGCGACGTAAAGGATGCGCTCGGGCCCGGCCTCGCCGATCTCCTGGATGATCTCCTCGCGATCGTCCTCGGCGCAGTCGGTGCGCTCGCTCAGGCCGTCGATTCCGGTCTCGAGCCCGCGCAGCGCCTTCTGGAAGCTCTCCTGGAACGTACGGCCCATCGCCATCACCTCGCCGACCGACTTCATCTGCGTCGTCAGGCGCGAGTCGGCCGCCGGGAACTTCTCGAAGGCGAAACGCGGGATCTTGGTGACGACGTAGTCGATGCTCGGCTCGAAGCTCGCCGGCGTGGCGCCACCAGTGATCTCGTTCTTCAGTTCGTCGAGCGTGTAGCCGACCGCGAGTTTGGCCGCGATCTTGGCGATCGGGAAGCCGGTCGCCTTCGATGCCAGCGCCGACGAGCGGCTGACACGCGGGTTCATCTCGATCACGATCAGGCGGCCGTTCGTCGGATTGACCGCGAACTGCACGTTGGAGCCGCCGGTGTCGACGCCGATCTCGCGCAGGATCGCGATCGACGCGTCGCGCATCAGCTGGTACTCGCGATCGGTCAGCGTCTGCGCCGGCGCCACCGTGATCGAGTCGCCGGTGTGGATGCCCATCGGATCGAGGTTCTCGATCGAGCAGACGATGATGCAGTTGTCCGCCCTGTCGCGGACAACTTCCATCTCGTACTCCTTCCAGCCGATCAGCGACTCCTCGATCAGCAGTTCCTTCGTCGGCGAGAGGTCGAGGCCGCGCTTGCAGATCTCGTCGAACTCCTCCGGGTTGTAGGCGATGCCGCCGCCGGTGCCGCCGAGCGTGAAGCTCGGGCGGATCACGGCCGGGAAGCCATTGCTGCCGACCTCGGCGGCGATGCGCTTCTGCACCGCCCAGGCTTCCTCCATCGAGTGCGCGATGCCGCTCTTGGCCGAGTCGAGGCCGATGCCGGTCATCGCGTCCTTGAACTTCAGCCGGTCCTCAGCCTTCTCGATCGCGCGCTCGTTGGCGCCGATCATCTCGACACCGTGGCGCGCGAGCACTCCGTGCCGGTGCAGGTCGAGGGCGCAGTTCAGTGCGGTCTGGCCACCCATCGTCGGCAGCACCGCCATGCCGCCCTTCGAGAGCGGGCGCTCCTTGGCGATGATCTTCTCAACCACCTGCCAGGTGATCGGTTCGATATAGGTCGCGTCGGCCATGCCCGGGTCAGTCATGATCGTCGCCGGGTTGCTGTTGACGAGGACGACGCGGTAGCCCTCCTCGCGCAGCGCCTTGCAGGCCTGGGCGCCGGAGTAGTCGAACTCGCAGGCCTGGCCGATGACGATCGGGCCGGCACCGATGATGAGGATGGTGTCGAGGTCTTGGCGCTTAGGCATGGGCAGCTTCCGTCGTGCGCGCAGCCATCAGGGCCGTGAAGCGGTCGAAGAGATAGCCGATGTCGTGCGGGCCAGGACTGGCTTCCGGGTGGCCCTGGAAGCAGAAGGCCGGCCGGTCCGTGCGTACCAGCCCCTGCAGCGTGCCGTCGAAGAGCGAGACGTGGGTGGGCCGCAGCGTGGACGGCAGCGAGGCGGCGTCGACCGCGAAGCCGTGGTTCTGGCTCGTGATGCTGACGCGGCCGGAGTCGAGGTCCTTGACCGGGTGGTTGGCGCCGTGGTGTCCGAACTTCATCTTGAAGGTGCGCGCCCCGGAAGCCAGGGCGAGGATCTGATGACCCAGGCAGATGCCGAAGGTCGGCAGGCCGGCGTCGACCAGCGTCCGCGTGGCGGCGATCGCGTAGTCGCAGGGCTCGGGGTCGCCCGGCCCGTTGCTGAGGAAAAGGCCATCGGGCGCCAGGCGCAACGCGGCATCGGCCGGTGTTTGCGCCGGTACCACGGTGACGCGACAGCCTCGGCTGGCGAGCATGCGCAGGATGTTGCGCTTGATGCCGAAGTCGTAGGCGACGACATGAAACTGCGGACGGGCCTGCTGCCCAAAGCCGTGGCCGAGTTGCCACTCGGTTTCGGTCCAGGGGTAAGGCGCTTCGGTCGAGACGACGCGCGCCAGGTCGAGGCCCGCCATGCTCGGCGCATCGGCCGCCGCCACGACCAGGGCCCGGCGCGCCTCTGGGCTGGGGGAGACACCGGGCTCGAAAGTGGCGATGCAACCGTTCTGCGCCCCCTTCGTACGCAACAGACGGGTCAGCCGTCGCGTGTCGATGCCCGCGATGGCCACCGTGCCCTGCTCGCGCAGGTAGGTATCGAGCGAGGCGACGCTTCGGAAGCTGGAGGCAAGGGCCGGCAGGTCGCGGATGATGAGCCCCGCGGCCTGGACCTTCGATGACTCGGCATCCTCGTCGTTGACGCCGTAGTTGCCGATGTGCGGATACGTCAGCGTGACGATCTGCTGGCAGTAGCTCGGGTCGGTGAGGACTTCCTGGTAGCCGGTGAGCGCGGTATTGAAGACGACTTCACCGACCGTGCGACCGGCGGCACCGATCGAAACGCCCTGGAAAACAGTGCCATCGGCGAGTGCGAGCAAAGCGACAGGCCGGGTAGGCATCAGGGACGACACGGGAGGCGGCTCCTTAGAGGTTGCGCGCCCGCGAAGCTCCTGGGGAGCGGTCTTCCGGAAAGGGGAATCGCGCTGAGTCGCGCGCGGGCGGGTTGTCGGTGGCAAAACCTGCGAATTATAGCCCGCGAGCTCTGCTTCCTCGGGTGCGGTCACCCGGCGAAGCGGGTTGCGTGAAGGATCACGAGTCGACCTCATTCGCATGAAAACCGCTGGCGCACGGGATTGCCTTGTCGCCTCCGAAGTCGCTGCGGACAATCCATCGCCAAGAGCGGACAAGGCGCCACGCGCTTCGAGGAAAGGCCATGAAAGGCGACGCAAAGGTCATCGAGTTTCTGAACGCTCAGCTCAAGAACGAGCTGACGGCGATCAACCAGTACTTCCTGCACTTCCGCATCCTGGAGCACTGGGGACTGCCCAAGCTCGCCAAGAAAGAGTACGAGGAGTCGATCGGCGAGATGAAGCATGCGGATGCGCTGATGAAGCGCACCCTGACGCTCGACGGCCTGCCGAACCTGCAGGACCTTCATAAGCTGATGATCGGAGAGGACGTTCCCGAGATCCTGGCCTGCGACCTGAAGCTCGAACAGGCGGCGCAAGTCACGCTGAAGGACGCGATCCAGCACTGCGAGTCGGTGCGCGACTTCGTGAGCCGTGAAGTGTTTGTGCAGATCCTCGATGACACCGAGGAGCACATCGATTTCCTCGAAACCCAGATCGATCTGGTGGCCAAGGTCGGCCTGCAGAACTACCTGCAGTCCCACACCGAACCAGGGAGCTGACGCACCGCAACGCGGCGGCACCGACGAACTTCGCGGCACCTCTGCGCAAAAAGACTCCGATCAGGGACGCCGATGTCGCCATGGCCGTGTCGCGCGCCTCACCTTGGCGCGCCTGAAGACTTGACTGGGAATGGTTCCTATTTGAAAATGGGGCTCGTTCAGTCGACGGGCCACCATGATCGTTTGCGTCTGCCGCCGGGTTTCCGATCGGGACATTGCCCGCGCCGCCCACCAGGGGTTGGATTTCGACGAGATCCAGCTGGAGCTGGGCGTCGGCACCCAGTGCGGGCGTTGTGCCGACTGTGCGAGCGACCTCGTCCGGCAGTGCCGTGCCACCGCACCGGTGGCAGCGATTCACCGCGCGGAGTCGACCGACCGGCACGAGGCGATCGGCGTCATCCGCTGACGGCGCTAGCAGGTGTCAGCCCAGCGCGGCGATGCCCGCGCGGGCAATCTCAACGTCCTCACTGGCTTTCGCGCCACTGATGCCGACCGCACCGACGCAGTGCCCGTCGACGATGACCGGCACGCCTCCTTCGAGCAGGCCGTCCACGTCCGGCGCGCTGAGGAAGGCGAAGCGCCCCTGGTTGATCTGATCTTCATAGACCTTGCTCTCCCGCCGGCCGATGGCCGCGGTGCGGGCCTTGCCCGGCGCGATGTGGGACGACATCGGCGCCGCGCCGTCCAGACGCTCGAGCCAGAGCAGATGACCGCCATCGTCGACGATCGCGACGGTGACCGCCCAGGCCTTCTGCGCGGCATACGCGGCGGCGGCATCGCCGATGCGGCGGACCTCGTCACGGCTCAGGTACGGCTTGGTCTTCAACGCGGGCATGAGTTTCGTTCTCCTCTCGGGGGCAGCAGTCTCGGGACGGCGGGGCGGTGGCGGCGCGCCGGGGCGACACTGTAAGCCCGGCCCTGCGCCGCAACGGCGACCCGGTAACCCTGCACGATCGGGGCCAGGCCACACCCTGTCCCTCTGCCGCGCCGTGCCTTTGCAGTTGCCGGCCCGGTCCGCGACCGAAACCGGGGAACTAGAATCCGCGATCGCGGTCACATCGACGTTTTTCACATCGGAGGTCGAACTCAATGAACGAAAGCCTGCAGACCGCCTACGGCGGCTACGCCGGTTCGGCGGCTGTTGCCGAACAGCGCTCCCGCGTCCTGCGCAACACCTACTGGCTGCTGGCGCTCTCGTTGGTGCCCACGGTGCTCGGCGCATGGATCGGTGTCAGCACCGGCATCGTGGCCTCGCTGGGGATGGGCATGTCGGCCATCGTCTTCCTGGCCGGCGCCTTCGGTTTCATGTTTGCGATCGAGAAGACGAAAAACTCGGCCGCCGGCGTCCCGATGCTGCTGGCCTTCACGTTCTTCATGGGCCTGATGCTGTCGCGCCTGCTCGCGGCCGTGCTGGGCTTCGCGAATGGCGCCTCGCTGATCATGATGGCCTTCGGCGGCACCGCGGTAGTGTTCTTCGCGATGGCCTCGCTGGCGACAGTGATCAAGCGTGACCTGTCCGGGATGGGCAAGTTCCTGTTCATCGGCGCGATCATGCTGCTGGTGGCCGGGCTGGCGAACATCTTCCTGCAGTCGTCGGCGTTGATGCTGACGGTAGCGGTGATCGCGATCGGCCTGTTCTCCGCCTTCATGCTGTACGACCTGAAGCGGATCATCGACGGCGGCGAGACCAACTACATCAGCGCGACCCTGGCGCTGTACCTCGACATCTACAACGTGTTCCAGAGCCTTCTGGCGCTGTTGGGTATCTTCGGCGGGGAACGCGAGTAAGACGAGTAACTTCAGCCGCCCCGCTCGGGGCTGGCTGAATCTAAAGGCGGCCCTCCAGGCCGCCTTTCTCTTTCAAGGCCCGGCTTCGCGCCGCCCGCGACTCGTCAGCCACCAGCCCGCGGCCGCGCGGCGGCCAGGCTCGGGCTACTGGCCGTGGCCTCGAGCGCCCGCAGTTGCGCGACGCGTTTGCGCGCAGCGGGATGCGATGCCGAGTCTCCGGTGGCCCCCATGCGCAGGAACAGCGGCAGGATGTCCTGCACCCCGTGGCCGCGCTCCCGCAGCGCCTTCAGCGCAAACGCATCGGCTTCGAACTCGTGGCGGTGCGAGACCGACGAGGCTTCGCGCCCGAGCAGCGCCGAAACAGGCCCCGTCGTCTCTGGCGTCACCTCGCCCGGCACGTGTCGGCGGTAGACGGCGCCCAGCTGTGCCCAATGCCCCTGCACGACATGTCCAAGCTCGTGCGCCAGCACGAAGAGCCGCTCCGCCTCGGGCCAACCGGCCAGGTCGGCATTGACGAGGATCACCCTCCCGTCAAGGGTCTCGGCGATCGCACCGGTGGCCACGACTCGAAGCTCGTAGTTCGGACGCCCGATGGCGAGCATCTCCACAAGCTGGTCCAGATCACGTCGCAGCGTCGCCTGCGCCTGGGCGTCGGCCGGCACAGTGGCCGCGACCCGGCCGGCCAGACGTTGCTGCTGCGATCGGGCCAGGACTTCGTCGATGCCTTCGGCAAACACAGCACCGCCCAAGCACAGCGCCGCCGAGCCCACGATGAACCACCGCATTCCGCACCCCCCAGCGTCCCGGCGCCCCTGTGGCGCGCGACAACAACCGGATGCAGGCAACGGTCATGCCAGATCAAGGGTTATCCCTAGATTCCCACCCGCGCCAGGCTCGCGGGTGGCGCTATCCGGGCAAAGGCCGCGAATGATGTCAGCGCGACCGCTCGAAGACGGCGATCGACTCGACGTGCGCGGTGTGCGGAAACATGTTGATGACACCTGCCGCAGCGCAGCGATACCCAGCCTGGTGCACCAGCAGGCCCGCATCGCGCGCCAGGGTGGCCGGATTGCAGCTGACGTAGACGATCCGCGCGGGCGGGCGCCAGCCTGCCGGCAGTGCGCCGGCAACCACCTCGGTCAGCGATCGGACCAGCGCGAGCGCACCGTCGCGCGGGGGGTCGACCAGCCACTTGTCGGCGACGCCGTCGTCGACCAGCCGCTCAGGCGTCATCTCGAAGAGATCGCGCGCCGCGAAGCGGGCATGCCCGCCCAGTCCGTTGCGACGCGCGTTCTCCGCCGCGCGCTGAACGAGTTCCTCGCTGCCCTCGATGCCGAGCACTTCCCGCGCCGAGCGGGCGATCGGCAGGCTGAAGTTGCCGAGGCCGCAGAACCAGTCGATCACGCGCTCCGACGCCTGCGGCGCCAGCAGGCGCACCGCCCGCTCGACCAGCGCCGCATTGAGGCGCGCGTTCACCTGCGTGAAGTCGGTCGGGCGGAAACCCAGGCGCAGCCCGAAGGACGGCAGCGCATAGGCGAGCTCCGCCACCTCGAGCGACTCGTCCAGCAGCCGCACACTCGCCGGCCCCTTGGCCTGGGTCCACCACTGCACGCCGTGGGTGGCGGCGAAGGCGCGCAGGCGGTCCACGTCGCCGGACGTCAGGGGTTCAAGGTGGCGCAGCACGAGTGCGAGCACGCTGTCGCCGGCCGCGACCTCGATCTGAGGCATGCGATCGCGCCCATCCATCGACTGCACCAAGGCGCGCAGGGGCAGCAGCAACTCGCTGACGCGGGGCGGCAAGACGGCACAGGACTGCATGTCGGCCACATAGCTCGACTTGCGCTCGTGGAAACCGACGAGCACCGTGCCCTTGCGCGCGACGTGTCGCACACTCAGGCGCGCACGTTCGCGATAGCCCCAGGGCGGGCCGGCAATCGGTCTCAGGACCAGGTCGGGCCTGACCTTGGCCAGGTGCTGCAGGCTGTCTTCCAGCACGCGCTGCTTGATCGCAAGCTGCGCGGCATCGTCGAGATGCTGCATCTTGCAGCCGCCGCAGGCGCCCACCTGCAGGCCGAAGTGCGCGCAACGCGGCGAGACGCGCAGCGCGCTCTCGCGCCGCAACGCCGTCATCGTGGCCTGTTCCCACTGCGGCTTGCGCCGGTTGACGCGGGCCTGCACCTCCTCGCCCGGCAAGGCACCTTCGATGAAGACCACCTTGCCGGCGGCGTTGCGGGCGACACCCTGGGCCTCGAGGTCGAGCGACTCGATCTCCAGCCAATCTCCGGCTTCTGTCATGCCGGCATTATCGAAGGCTGTCGGCCGCGCTTCAGAAGATCGAGTTCCGATCGATGCCGCGCTTCAGCATCCGCCGGCGCAGCTTGAGCAGCGCCTCTTGCTGAATCTGGCGGATCCGTTCTCGCGTCAGGCCCAGTCGCTCGGCCAGCACCTCGAGCGTTTCGGGCTCGCGGTCGTCCAGCCCGTAGCGGCCCGCCAGCACCTCGCGCTCACGCTCGTTCAGGTCTTCCAGGCCGTGGTGCAGCAGGTGCTCGACCTCGTGGCTCAGCGTGTGATGGATCGGGTCGCCAGCGCCATCGTCGGCCACGGTATCGAGCATCGACTCGCTCCCGCCCTCGCTGCCATTGCGATCGAGCGGTGCATCCAGCGAGGTCGGCTGCTCGGCGAACTTGAGCAGTTCGCTCACCGACTCGACCGACCGCTGCAGCCGTTCGGCGATCTCTTCGACGCGCACCGGCCGCTCGCCCTCGCCCGGCGTGCTTGCCGCCGCCTCGAGCGCGCGCCGCGCGCGCAGCACCTGGTTCAGCTCTCTCACGACAT
The DNA here is from genome assembly GCA_035911095.1 of Ideonella sp. GTDB lineage: Bacteria > Pseudomonadota > Gammaproteobacteria > Burkholderiales > Burkholderiaceae_C > JAMHWF01. Next base: position 14,175 of record JAMHWF010000095.1, read on the forward strand.
GCACCGGCAGCCGCACCAGCCGGCCCTGATGCATGATGGCCCGCTCGACACTCTGGCGGATCCACCACGAGGCATAGGTCGAGAAGCGGAAGCCGCGCTCCGGCTCGAACTTGCCGATCGCGTGCATCAGGCCAAGATTGCCTTCCTCGATCAGGTCCGTCATCGGAAGGCCGCGCCCGACATAGTTCTTCGCAATGCTGACGACGAGCCGCAGGTTGCGCTCGATCATGCATTGGCGGGCCGAGAAGTCGCCGGCCCTGGCCCGGGTCGCGGTCTCGAACTCTTCCTGTTGCGTCAACAGCGGCGCCTTGCGGATTTCGCGCAGGTAGGCCTGCAGCGTGTTGCCGACATCGGGCTCCACCTGACCGGCGAGCGCGCTGCGCTCGAGCGAGCCGAGTTGCTCGTCGGACAGACTCTCGGCCGCAGCACCCGGATCGGGCGAGCCTGCCGCCCCGCCCTCATCGCCATCGAGGGCGCTGTCGCGCCCGAGCGGCACCGGCCCGCTTGCCGCCAACGGACCGCCACGTACCCCGAGCGTGGCGGTTGCGCGCTTGGAGGGCATGGCGTCGATGACGAAGATGGCGTGGCCAGCTACCGCGGCGGGAGCAGGCGCGCAGGATCGATCGGCTTGCCGAGGCGGCGGATCTCGAAGTGCAGTTGCACCCGCTCCGCATCGCTCGACCCCATCTCGGCGATTTTCTGGCCGCGCTTCACCGGCTGGTCTTCCTTCACCAGCAGCGCCTGGTTGTGCGCATACGCAGTCAGGTAGGTCTGGTTGTGCTTGACGATCACCAGGTTCCCGTAGCCACGCAGCCCCGAACCGGCATAGACGACACGGCCGTCGGCGGCGGCGAACACCGGGTCGCCTGCCTTGCCGAGGATCACGAGGCCCTTGCTGCGGCCCTCGTCGAAACCTGTCGCCACCGTGCCGCTGGCTGGCCACATCCAGTGGATCTCGTCGCCTTCGGCAGCCGCCCCTGCAGATGCGGCCGCGGCGGTCTCGGCGGGCGGCGTGGCGACCATAGGCGGGGTCCCGCCCAGCCCCGGTGCGGCGGCGGGCGCCGAGGCGGCGGCATCGATCACCGGTGCCGGGCCCCGGGCATCAAGCGGGCGCGACTCGACCTTGGGTGGCACGACGGCCCGCGCAGCCGCCACGGTCGGGTCGACCCCTGGCGGCACGACACGCAGCACCTGCCCCACTTCGAGCACGTTGACGTTCTCCAGTCCGTTCCAGCGCTGGATGTCGCGCCAGTTCTGCCCCGTCTCGAGGCCGACGCGCATCAGCGTGTCGCCTGGACGCACGGTGTAGTAGCCGGGCTTGCCCGCATTCTCGGCTCCGGGCATCGCGCTCGCCGCCGGTGCCGGCACCTGTACCGCCGACGGGGGCGCGGTGGTCTGCGGCACGGGCGATGCCGGTGCGGTCGCAGGGGGCGGCGTGCGGCTCGCACTGCCACGGTCCTCGACAGGCGCACGCAGCCCCGAGCTGGCACATCCGGTCAAGGCAAGGGCAAGGCACCAGGTCACCCAGCCCATCGAGAGACTGCGGCCGGTACGGCCGATCGACTTCGTCACGACATCCTCAGGCGTTCAAGCGAGCCCGGATTTTAGAGGGACGAAGAGGACCGTTTCGTGCAGTGAATGCTTATAGCCGCCGTCGGGCTGTCGATCGATCGCCACCAGCACGTGCGCGCCACTGCGCGCATCGACCCGCGGCGCGACCAGGCGCCCGCCCGGCGCGAGCTGCTCGAGCCAGGCAGGCGGGATGTCCTCGCTGCCTGCCGCGGCGATGATGCTGTCGTAGGGCGCGTTCGGCCCGTGGCCGAGCCGGCCGTCGCCGTAGATCAGCCGGATGTGGTGTTGACGCAGGTCCGCAAGGTGCTGGCGCGCCTTCTCGTGCAGCGGTTTGAGCCGCTCGACCGACATCACCTGGCGCGACAGATGCATCAGCACCGCAGCCTGGTAGCCGCAACCGGTGCCGATCTCGAGCACGCGCCCGAGAGAGCTGCCCGCGGCGGCCGTCGCGCCGCCGAAGAGCAGCTCGAGCATGCGAGCGACGACCGAAGGCTTGGAGATCGTCTGCCCGAGACCGATCGGCAGGCTCGTGTCCTCGTAGGCCTGCGAGGCGAGCGCCGCATCGACGAACTGGTGGCGCGGCACGGCGGCCATCGCGTCCAGCACACCCCGATGCTGCAGGCCGCCGTCGCGCAGGCGTTGCAGCATGCGCTCGCGCACCCGCGTGTAGTCGACCACCGGGCTGGTTGCCGTGGGGGCACTGGCCCGCACCGCGAGCTGCGGCGCCACCGTCGCACGGCGCGTCGTGCCGCGCGGTGCCGAAGGTGCAGCGCCTGCGCCTGGCGCCGCGGCGCCGCGTTCGAGCGCGGCGGGAAAGCCGAATCGACGGTCGCGCGCCGTCACTGTGCGCGACCGTCCGCCCAGACGCCCCAGCGCGTCAGGCTTGCGTGATCCGTCAGGTCGACCTGCAGCGGGGTCATCGAGACCCGGCCGTTGGCGACCGCGTGGAAATCCGTCCCTTCCCCCGCCTCGCGCGCATCCCCGGCAGCGCCGATCCAGTAGATCGGCTCGCCGCGCGGGTTGTGCTGCAGGATCACCGGCTCGCTGGCATGCCGCCGGCCGAGCCGCGTGACGGTGCGCGGCAGCCGGTCGGCATCGGCGTCGTTCGGGATGTTCACGTTGAGCAGCCACGCACCAGCCATCGGCGGCTGTGCCAGCACCTGCTCGATGACGGCACGGGCCACCCGCGCCGACGCCTCGAGATGCGCCCAGCCCTTGTGCACCTGCGAGAAGGCGATCGCCGGGATGCCGAACAGGAAGCCTTCCATCGCCGCAGCGACGGTGCCCGAGTAGAGCGTGTCGTCACCCATGTTCGCGCCGTTGTTGATGCCTGAGACGACGAGGTCGGGCCGCCCGTCCAGAAGGCCCGTCAGCGCGACGTGAACACAGTCAGACGGCGTGCCGTTGAGGTAGCGGAAGCCGTTCGCCGCGCGCCAGACCGACAGCGGCCGGTGCAGCGTCAGCGAGTTGGAGGTGCCGCTGGCGTTCTGCTCCGGCGCGATGACATCGATCTCGCCGAGCCCTTCGCAGGCGGCAACCAACGCCGCGAGCCCGGGCGCCAGGTAGCCATCGTCGTTCGCGACCAGGATCCGCATGCCGCATTGTAGGAGTCGCCCTTCGAGGCCCAGCCCGGTCCGTGACGCGGACACGACAGCGCCGCGTGATCGATCGGGCAGCGCTGACCGCCGGGGAACGCAGAAACCTTGCAGTCGAACCGACGGCAACGCCGATGCATCGTGATAAAACGGGGTGTTGCGCCGGCCCTGGGGCTGGCGGTGCGCGACCGCGGGTTGGGAGAGCCACACATGGCCATCAAGGTTCTGATCGTCGAGGACAACCCGGTCGCCCGGGGCTTTCTGTGCCGGGTCGTGCGCGAGAGCTTCACCGATGCCATCGTCATCTCCGAGGCGGGCGATCTCGAAACCGCGCGCCGCCATGTCGGCATCGTGGACGGCAAGCTCCAGGCCTCGCCCTCTGCCGAGCCGTTCAAGCTGTTCATGGTCGATCTCGAACTGCCGGACGGCAACGGGATGGAACTGCTGAAGGAACTGGCCCGCTACCCGGCGACGAAGATCGTCACGACGCTCTACTCCGACGACGACCATCTCTTCCCGGCCCTGCAGTGCGGGGCCGACGGCTATCTGTTGAAGGAAGACCGCTTCGAGGTGCTGGTCGAGGAACTGCAGAAGATCGTGCGCGGCCAGCCGCCGCTGTCACCCGCCATCGCGCGGCGCCTGCTGACCCACTTCCGTGGCGGCGCGAGCGCGGTCGATTCCGACTTCGCGCCGATGGCGTCCTTCCAGCCGAGCCGGCCGACCTACGTCGACCGCGGCGCCCCGCTCGACCACGAGCGGCTCACCCCGCGCGAGAGCGAGGTTCTCACCTACCTCAGCAAGGGCTTCACGATCAAGGAGATCGCGAACCTGATGGGCATCAAGTGGTTCACGGTCAACGACCACATCAAGTCGATCTACAAGAAGCTCAATGTGTCGAGCCGCGCTGAAGCCGCGGTGCTGGCGAGCAAGCAAGGCCTCGTCTGACGGCGCCGCCGCAAGCGCGGCGAGCCGTTTCGCCGGGGCATTGCGCGTCAGGCGCCGCGTCCGCCTGTGAACAGCATCCCCTCGGCCGGGCGCGTGCGCGCCGGCACCAGCCCGGATGACGAGGCGGGTACGCCCGCCCTGCCGGAGGCGCCTCGTGCGCAGGCCGCCTTCGGCAACCCGCGTTGGATGGGCTGGCGCCTGCGAGCCCTGGTCGTGCTCGCGCTCCTGGGCTGCATCGGCCTGTTCGTGCTGTCCAAGTCGATCGCCGAGGCGCCGCAGATCGAGGGCCGCTGGCAGGCCACGGCTGACCACCGGATCGAGCTCGTGCAGGCCGAGTCGCCCGAACTCAGGGCCGAGCTGAACCAGACCCTGGTTGCGATACAGGTCGGCACTGCAGCGCCGATCGAGGTCGATGCGCGACTGCTGCGCCCGTCGAGCCGTTGGATCCCGTCTGACGCGACCGCGGAGCTTCATCGGCAGACCCAGGCCTCGATCGAGCAGGCGCTTTCGGGCGGGCACTCGAGGCTGCAGCTGTCGTTCGCCAACGGTGAGCGCGTCGAGGTGCCGATCAACCCGGGCGGTCGCGGCACGCCCGCGCAGCTCGCCTCGCTCGGGACGCAGTACTGGCTGCTGTGCATCGTCGCGCTGCTGCTGTACGTGGTGACGGCGATCGTCGTCCTCCTGCGCCCGACAGGGCGCAACCTGCTGTACGCAATCGTCACGCTGTGCCAGGCGACGAACCTCGTGCTCAATGCGGCCGCGATCGTCGACGTGATCGCCCTGTCGCCGATCGTCGGGCCCTGGGAGCGCAGTGGCCGCATGGCGCTGGACCTGATCAGTGCCGCCGCGATCCTGCACGCCGTGACGCTGCACCCCACGCGCCTGCCCTGGGCGCGCGGCATCGCCGCGGCGGGCTGGGCAGTGGCGTCCGGCCTGTTTGCGCTGATCGCCTGGGGCCACCTGCCGCAGGCCTGGGCCTGGGTGCAGACGGCGATGCTGGGCTTTGGCCTCGCGGTGATGGCGCTGCTGTCCTGGTCCTACCGCATCGCACCGCACCCGCTAGCGGTGGTGCTGCGGCGCTTCGCGATGTTCTACGTGGGCGCGATGGCCCTCCTCACGCTGCTCATCGCGCAGGCCGGCCGGCCCTCGGTCTGGCCCGAGGCCGTCGGCACCGTCGGGCCGGTGATCTACCACGTCTTCTTCGCGTCGCTGCTGCTGCTGCTGCCGCTCCTTTCGCGCTCGCAGCAAGTGGCGCGGGAGTTCGCGCTGCTCGCCTCGGTGAGTACCGTCGCCACCGCACTCGACCTCGTCTTCGTCACGGTGTTCTCGTTCGGCCCGTTCGCCTCGGTGACGTTGACGCTCTTCCTCGCGCTGGGCGCCTACGCCGGCGTGCGCCAGTGGCTGATGAACCGCGTGCTCGGCAGCAGCGTGGTCACCACCGAGCGCCTGTTCGAGCACTTCTATCGCATGGCGCGCGAGGTCGAGAAGCACCCGGAGGCCGTGGTGCCGCACCTCTCGCGGCTGCTGCGCGAACTGTTCGAGCCGCTCGAGCTGACGGTGGTCGAACGCCCTTCGGCGCAGGCCCGCGTCGTGGCCCAGGGCTCGACCCTGCTCGTCCCTGTGCCGGACCTGTCGATGGTCGGACGCCAGGGCGCGGCGATGCCGCCGCGGACGGTCGCGATCCGCTTCGGCCGCCGCGGCCGGCGCCTGTTCACGGCCGAGGACGCCCGCCTGGCCGACCGCATCGTCGAGCAGATCGGCCGTGCGGTGGCCTTCGACCAGGCCGTCGAGCAGGGGCGCAGCGAAGAGCGCGCGCGCATCGCGCAGGATTTGCATGACGACATCGGCGCGCGCCTGCTGACCCTGATGTACCAGGCGCAGACACCGGAGGCCGAGGAGTATGTGCGCCACACGCTGCTCGACCTGAAGACCTTGACGCGCGGCCTCGCCGCGTCGAGCCACCACCTGTCGGATGCCGCTGCCGAATGGAAGGCCGACCTCGCGCAGCGCCTGGGCATCGCCCATGTCGAGCTCGCCTGGACGATGCAGCTCGCGGAGGACCTCCCGCTGACGGTCGTGCAGTGGTCCGGCCTGACACGCGTGCTGCGCGAGCTGGCGAGCAACGCCATCTCGCATGCACACGCGACGCGCGTCAGCATCGAGCTGGCCTACCTCGGGGACCGCCTCGACCTGCTCGTCTCCGACGACGGCATCGGCCGCAACCCGCAGGCCTGGAGCCACGGACTTGGCCTCGGCGGCGTGCGCAAGCGCGTCAAGCAGTTGGGCGGCGAAGTTGAATGGATCGAACTCGCGCCCAGCGGCATCGCCTGCCGCGTGTGCATCCGCGAGTTCTCGCGGCCGCGCTGAGGCGGGCCGGCGGCGGGCGCTCGCCGCGGTGAGGATGTCTGGTGGAGCCGGCGGGAATCGAACCCGCGTCCGCAAGCCTTCATCGGGCAGATCTACATGCTTAGCCGGCTGGTTTGGATTTAATGGCGCCGTCGCGCAGCGGCACGCTACGGACACCACGAGTCACGTGATCTCGCGCCCTTCCGTGTGACCCGGCAGGACGCCAGCCGATGTGAATGACCTCTCAGCTTCGGGTCTTGCGACCTTGGGCCCGGCCCATCGGCCAACCGTTGAGAGGCTCACCGGTGTTTAAGCGGCGAGGGCGAAACGTTCGTCGTTCGCAGTTACTTGATTCCAGTGGATTTACGAGCGAACTGGTGCTCGGCATGCCCTGATCCGAATCCGAACCCGCGTCGAAACCAGGTCGGCCCCAGAGCCGCGCAGTTTAGTCCAGACCGAGACGTTTCAAGAGGTCCGCCGGCTGCGCCAGCAGCCAATCTGCGCCCCACTGCCCGATCGGCTCGCCTTCGCCGTGGTAGCCCCAGTCGGCCGCCGCCGTGACCATGCCCGCAGCCTTGCCGGCGCGAATGTCGCGCAGGTCGTCGCCGACATAGACGCAGGCCGCTGGCGGCCTGCCGATCCGGCGCGCCGCCTCGAGCAGCGGCTCAGGATGGGGCTTCGCGTGCGCCGTCGTGTCGCCGGCGATCACGACCTTCGCCCGCTGGCGCAGCCCAAGGCCCTCGACGATCGGCCAGGTGAAGCGCTCGACCTTGTTGGTGACGATGCCCCAAGGCCGGCCGGCGGATTCGATCGCATCGAGCACCGGCAGCATCGTGTCGAACACGCGTGTCAGACGCAGCGAACGCGAGGCGTAGGCGGTCAGGAACTCATCGCGCAGGGACCCGAACTGCGGATGGTCGGGCTCGATGTCGAACGCCGCCCAAAGCATCCCGCGGGCCCCGGCGCCAACCCAGGGCCGCAACGTCGCCACCGGGCGGGCCTCCCAGCCGCGCTGCTCGCGCATCTCGTTGGCGGTGCCGGCCAGGTCGGGGGCGCTGTCGATCAGCGTGCCGTCGAGGTCGAACAACACGGCCTCGCACGACGCGCCCATCACGTGGTCCTCCGGCCCAAGCCTGGCCACCTGACCGTTCAGCGGCATGGCGCCGCCTTCGCGCGGACGGGCCGGGGCCGTCACGCCGGCTTCCTGCACGACAGCAGGTAGTTGACCGAGGTGTCGTCGTTCAGCGCGTAGCGACGGGTCAGCGGGTTGTAGCTCATCCCACGCATCGCGCTCACGTCGAGCCCGGCGTCGCGGCACCAAGCGGCCAGTTCGCTCGGCTTGATGAAACGGGCGTACTCGTGCGTGCCCTTGGGCAGGAGGTTGAGCAGGTACTCGGCGCCGACGATCGCAAACAGCATCGACTTCGGATTGCGGTTCAGCGTCGAGAAGAACACCATGCCGCCCGGCTTGACCAGCGCGGCACAGGCCTGCACCACCGAAGCCGGCTCCGGTACATGCTCGAGCATCTCCATGCAGGTCACGACGTCGAAGCTGGCCGGCTGCTCCGCGGCGAGCGCCTCGGCCGAGACGAGCCGGTACTCGATTGAAGGCGTCTGCGCCTCCATTGCGTGCAGTTTGGCCACTTTCAGTGGCTTGTCCGCCAGGTCGATGCCGAGCACCTTCGCGCCGCGCCGCGCCATCGCGTCGGCGAGGATGCCGCCGCCGCAGCCGATGTCGACCACGCGGCTGTCCGGCAGGCGGCACTGGCCGGCAATCCAGTCCAGGCGCAGCGGATTGATTTCATGCAGCGGCCTGAATTCACCTTCGGCGTCCCACCAGCGGTGCGCCAGTTCGCCGAACTTGGCGAGTTCCTGAGGGTCGGCGTTCGTCATGAAGGCATGGTAACGCCGAGCGCGAGGCCCGGCGGAAACTCGATCCTGAAAACAAGAAACCCCGCCGGAGCGGGGTTTCGGACATCACCGGGAGAGAATCAGCGGTTGCGCGTGCCAACCACTTCGATTTCCACGCGGCGATTCTTCGCGCGGCCTTCGGCGGTCTTGTTGTCGGCCACCGGCTGGGCCTCGCCCTTGCCTTCGGTGTAGACCCGATTGCGTTCGACACCCTTGCCGACCAGGTAGGCCTTGACGGCTTCCGCGCGGCGAACCGACAGGCGCTGGTTGTACGACTCGCTGCCGACCGAGTCGGTGTGACCGACGGCGATCACGACTTCGAGGTTGATGCCACCGACCTTGCTCACCAGGTCGTCCAGCTTGGCGCGGCCTTCAGGCTTCAGCGTCGCCTTGTTGAAGTCGAAGAACGCATCCGCCGCGAACGTCACCTTCTCGCTCGTCGGCACGACCGCAGCCGGCGGAGGCGGCGGAGGCGGCGGGGGAGGCGGCGGGGGCGGGGGCGGGGGGGGCGGCGGCGGGGGCGGCGGCGGGGGGGGCACGCCATCGCAGCCTTGAACACCGGTCGCCGGCGACCAGCCCTGATCACGCCAGCAGTACTCGTCGCTGCCGTTCTTCCAGACAGTCCCGTCCGTCGCGCGCCAGTTGTCGACGGTGCCCGACCCGACGCCCTGCGCGAACGCAGCGGTCGTCGCCGTGGCGGAGACGGCCACCGTCGCGAAGAGCGAGGCGAGCCTGTTCAGTTTCTTCATTGATTCTCCTCTCGAGGATTGCCGCAGCGAGCCTGCGATGACGTCCAAATTAGGAAGCAAATTGCCAGCAAACCCGGTACTGATTCGGGGCTCACCACCGACGCCGGATCATAGGCCATCGGATGGTCCGGATTGTGGCGCCGACTCCGCCTTGCGCCTCATCCGTTGTTGCGTCAGAGCTACAAAGAGTCGCAATTAGAATGCCGCGAGCCTTCTCTCGCCCCTCGCGCCCTCGCACCACGGCCGCACCCACTGCGGGCCGCTCCGCATGACCCAATTCGCCAAGGAAACTCTGCCGATCTCGCTCGAAGAGGAGATGCGGCGCTCGTATCTCGACTACGCGATGAGCGTGATCGTCGGGCGCGCCCTGCCCGACGCGCGCGACGGTCTCAAGCCGGTGCACCGGCGCGTGCTCTACGCGATGCACGAACTCAACAACGACTGGAACCGCCCGTACAAGAAGTCGGCGCGGATTGTCGGCGACGTGATCGGCAAGTACCACCCGCACGGCGACCAGTCGGTCTACGACACGATCGTTCGCATGGCGCAGGACTTCAGCATGCGCCACATGCTGGTCGACGGCCAGGGCAACTTCGGTTCGGTCGACGGCGACAACGCGGCGGCGATGCGCTACACCGAAATCCGGCTGGCGAAGATCGCACACGAGATGCTGGCCGACATCGACAAGGAGACCGTCGACTTCGGCCCCAACTACGACGGCTCGGAGAAAGAGCCGCTGGTGCTGCCGACACGGCTGCCCAACCTGCTTGTCAACGGCTCGGGTGGCATCGCGGTGGGGATGGCGACGAACATCCCACCGCACAACCTGAACGAGGTGGTCGACGCCTGCCTGCACCTGTTGAAGCACCCGGCGGCGACGATCGACGAACTGATGGAGATCGTGCCCGCGCCGGACTTCCCCACCGCCGGGATCATCCACGGCCTATCGGGCGTCCGCGAGGGCTACCGCACCGGCCGCGGCAAGGTCGTGATGCGCGCCCGCTGCCACTTCGAGGACATCGACCGCGGGCAGCGTCAGGCGATCATCGTCGACGAGATCCCGTACCAGGTGAACAAGAAGAACCTGCTCGAGCGCATCGCCGAGCTGGTCAACGAGAAGAAGATCGAAGGCATCAGCCACATCCAGGACGAGTCCGACAAGTCCGGGATGCGCGTCGTGATCGAGCTCAAGCGCGGCGAGCTGCCCGAGGTGGTGCTGAACAACCTCTACAAGCAGACGCAGCTGCAGGACACCTTCGGCATGAACATGGTCGCGCTGGTCGACGGCCAGCCGCGGCTGTGCAACCTGCGCGAGCTGATCGAGGTCTTCCTCGAGCACCGTCGCGAGGTCGTCACGCGGCGCACCGTCTATGCGCTGCGCAAGTCGCGCGAACGCGGCCACGTGCTGGAAGGTCTGGCGGTTGCGCTGGCGAACATCGACGAGTTCATCGAAACGATCAAGAGCTCGCCAACGCCTCCGGTCGCGAAGGCGGCCCTGATGAGCAAGAGCTGGGACAGCTCGCTGGTGCGCGAGATGCTCGCCCGCGCCGAGCAGGACACCCCCGGCGGCCGCGCCGCCTACCGCCCCGAGGGCCTGCCCGCCAGCTACGGCCTGCAGCCCGACGGCCTGTACCGGCTCTCCGACGACCAGGCCAGCGAAATCCTGCAGATGCGCCTGCAGCGCCTGACCGGCCTCGAGCAGGACAAGATCATCGGCGAGTACAAGGAGGTGATGGCCGAGATCGCCGACCTCCTCGACATCCTCGCCAAGCCCGAGCGCGTGACGACGATCATCGCCGACGAGCTCGCCGGCCTGAGGCAGGAGTTCGGCCAGACCAAGCTGGGCGCGCGGCGCAGCCAGATCGAGCACAACGCGCAGGAGCTCGACACCGAGGACCTGATCGCGCCGACCGACATGGTCGTGACGCTCAGCCACGGCGGCTACATCAAGAGCCAGCCGCTGGCCGAGTACCGCGCCCAGCGGCGCGGCGGGCGCGGCAAGCAGGCGACGTCGACCAAGCAGGACGACTGGATCGACCAGCTCTTCATCGCCAACACCCACGACTACATCCTGTGCTTCAGCAACCGCGGCCGCGTCTACTGGCTGAAGGTCTGGGAGGTGCCGCAGGGTGCACGCGCGAGCCGCGGCAAGCCGATCGTCAACATGTTCCCGCTGCAGCGCGACGAGAAGATCAACGTCGTGCTGCCGCTCACCGGTGAATCCCGCAGCTTCCCGTCCGACCACTACGTGTTCATGTCGACCGCGATGGGCACTGTCAAGAAGACGGCGCTCGACGAGTTCTCCAACCCGCGCAAGGCCGGCATCATCGCGGTCGACCTCGATGAGGGTGACTTCCTGATCGGCGCCGCGCTGACCGACGGTCACCACGACGTGATGCTGTTCTCCGATGGCGGCAAGGCGGTGCGTTTCGACGAGAACGACGTGCGCCCGATGGGCCGCAACGCACGCGGCGTGCGCGGCATGATGCTCGAGGACGGCCAGCAGGTGATCGCGATGCTCGTCGCCGAGGACGAGACGCAGAGCGTGCTCACCGCCACCGAGAACGGCTACGGCAAGCGCACCTCGATCACCGAGTACACCCGCCACGGCCGCGGCACCAAGGGAATGATCGCGATCCAGCAGAGCGAGCGCAATGGCAAGGTCGTCGCCGCGACCCTGGTGCGCGCGGAAGACGAGATCATGCTGATCACCGACCGCGGCGTGCTCGTGCGCACGCGGGTGGCGGAGATTCGCGAGCTCGGCCGCGCGACGCAGGGCGTGACGCTGATGTCGCTCGATGACGGCTCGCAGCTCTCCGGCCTGCAGCGCATCGTCGAGAACGACGCCAATGGCGATGCGGCCGGCGAAGTCGCCGGTGGCGAGGGCGCCGGCGAGACCCCCTCGGGCAACGCCGAGGCGCCCCCGGCCGACAACCCCACCGACGGCACGGAGCCCGCATGACGCCTGCATTGCGCACCCTCGGCCTGGCCGCCGCACTGGCCGCAGCCGCCACGACAGGCGCGCGCGCCCAGCCCGAGGCGCCCGCGACCGCGTCGGCACCGACCGGCGCCGCGCCGACATCCGCCGCAAAACGCCAGCTGATCGCCCGCGTCCTCGACCTGCAGCGCCCGAGCGTCGAAGGCGCCGCGCGGCAACTCGTCGAGCAGTCGCTGGGCGGTGTCGTCCAGGGTGGCCGCCAGCTGCTGCAGTCGCAGGTACCGGCAGACAAGCGCGAGTCGACCGCCACGGCGATGGACGCAGAGATCCGCAAGTACCGCGAGGAGATGACGCCCCCGGTGCGCGAGCGCGCGGTGCGGCTCGCGCCCGAGGTCCTGGCGCCGCTGCTCGAAGCCCGCTTCAACGAGGACGAGCTGAATCAGCTCGTCGCTTGGCTCGAATCGCCGGTCAATCGCAAGTACCAGCAGCTCGCGCCCGAGATGCAGGCCAGCTTCTCGCAGCGCCTGCTGACCGAGAGCCGGCCGGTGCTCGAGCCGCGCCTGCGCGCGCTCGGCGAGCGCCTGGGCACGCTGATGGGCCTGCCCGCCGGTGAGGCCGGCAGCGCAGCGTCCGCGCCTGCGCCCACGGCGTCAGGGCCGGCCGCAGCGCGGCCCTGACGGCCCGGCGCCACGGACGCCCCGACGATGGCTCGCGTGTTCAACTTCTCCGCCGGCCCGGCGACGCTGCCGCCTGCGGTACTGGAGCAGGCCGCCGCCGAGATGCTCGACTGGCACGGCAGCGGCATGAGCGTGATGGAGATGAGCCATCGCGGCGCGGCCTTCGAGTCGATCCTCGACGACGCTGAAAGCGGGCTGCGCGCCCTGCTCGCGGTGCCGCCCGGTTTCCGCATCCTCTTCATGCAGGGCGGGGGTCTGGCCGAGAACGCGGTCGTGCCGCTGAACCTGTCGCGCGGCGGCGCGGCCGACTTCGTCGTCACAGGCGCCTGGTCGCGCAAGTCCCTGCTGGAAGCCGCGCGCTACTGCGACGCGGGGCTCGCCGCCGACAACCAGGAAGATCGCCGCCGCTCGATCCCGCCGGCGGCGTCCTGGCGCCTGCGCGATGGCGCGAGCTACGTGCACCTGTGCAGCAACGAGACGATCGACGGCCTCGAATGCCACGAACTGCCGGACCTCGCCGCGCTGGGCTGCACCTCGCCGCTGGTCGTCGACTGCTCTTCGCACCTGGCCTCACGCCCGATCGACTGGTCGCGCGTCGGCCTCGCCTTCGGCGGCGCGCAGAAGAACGTCGGCATGGCCGGTCTCACGCTGGTGTTCGTGCGCGAGGACCTGATCGGGCACGCCCTGCCGACCTGCCCGAGCGCCTTCGACTACCGGCTCGTGGCCGAGAACCGGTCGATGTACAACACGCCGCCGACCTACGCGATCTACATCGCCGGGTTGGTGTTCCGCTGGCTGCGAGACTTTCGCCACGGCACACTCGCCGGGCTCCCGGCGGTCGAGCAGCACAACATCGAGAAGGCGCAGCTCGTCTACGACGCGATCGACGGCTCGGGCTTCTATCGCAACGAGGTGGCGCCGGCCTTTCGGTCGCGCATGAACATTCCCTTCTTCCTGCCCGACGAGCGGCTCTACGCGCCCTTCCTCGCCGAGGCGCAGGCCCGCGGCCTGGTGCAGTTGAAGGGGCACAAGAGCGTCGGCGGCCTGCGCGCCTCGCTCTACAACGCGATGCCGATGGAAGGCGCCCTGGCCTTGGTGGGGCACATGCGAGAATTTGCCGCTCGCCATGGCTGACCACGACATTTCACCTTCCCCGTCCGACGAGGCCCTCGTCGCGCTGCGTCGCCAGATCGACGCCTGCGACCGCGAGCTGCTCGCACTCCTGAACCGTCGCGCCGGCCACGCCCTGGCGGTCGGCGAAATCAAGAAGCAGCAGGGCACGGTGGTGTTCCGCCCCGAGCGCGAAGCGCAGGTGATCGACGGCCTGAAGCTCGCCAACCCGGGGCCGCTGCACAACGACAGCGTCGCCCCGATCTGGCGCGAGATCATGTCGGCCTGTCGCGCGCTCGAGACGCCGACGCGCGTGGCCTACCTCGGCCCCGCCGGTACCTTCAGCGAACTGGCCGCGCTCGGCTTCTTCGGCAACTCGATCGTGCGCGTCACCTGCGCGAGCATCGACGAGGTGTTCCGCACCACGACCGCCGGTGCCGCCGACTTCGGCGTCGTGCCGGTCGAGAACTCGACCGAGGGCGTGGTCGCGCGCTCGCTCGACCTCTTTCTCAACACGCCGCTCTTCATCATCGGCGAGACGAGCCTGTTCGTGCGCCACAACCTGCTGCGCAAGGCCGACTCGCTGGAAGACATCGCCTGCGTCTGCGCGCACCCGCAGGCGCTGGCCCAGTGTCACGGCTGGCTGTCGAACCACCTGCCGAACGTCGAGCGGCGGCCGGTCTCGAGCAATGCCGAGGGCGCGCGTCTGGCAAGCCTCGACCCCTCCGTCGCCGGCATCGCGAGCGACCGGGCGGCCAGTGAATACGGGCTGCACGTCGTCGCCCCGGCGATCCAGGACGACCCGCACAACCGCACCCGCTTCGCGATCGTCACCCACCCCGAGCACCATCCCCAGCCGCAGCCCTCCGGCCACGACTGCACCAGCCTGGTCGTCTCCGTGGTCAACCGCCCTGGCGCGGTGCACGACATGCTCGTGCCGCTGAAGCGCCACGACGTGTCGATGTCGCGCTTCGAGTCGCGCCCTGCCCGCTCCGGTCAGTGGGAGTACTACTTCTACATCGACCTGCAAGGCCACCCGGCCGAGCCTCACGTGGCCGCCGCGCTGGCCGAGCTGCGCGCGGTCTGCGCCTTCTTCAAGCTGCTCGGCACCTACCCGATCGACGTGCACTGAAGTGAAACGGCCCCAAGCTCACTGCGTTCGCAGCCCCCGAGGGGCGTGTCAGGCCCTTCGGACGGCCGGGCGGACCTGACATGTTCAAGCAGCTCGGGGTCATCGGCTGCGGACTGATGGGCGGCTCGTTCGCGCTGGCCCTGCGCCGGGCGGGCCTGGTCGAGCGCGTGATCGGCTATAGCAAGTCGCCCTCGACAACCGAGAAGGCCCGCAAGATGGGCGTGATCGACGATGCCGCCGAATCGGCGCTGCTCGCGGTCTCGGGCTCGGACCTGGTGCTGATCGCGGTGCCGGTCGCCGCCAGCGAGGCCACGTTCAAGGCCATCCGCCACCTGATCGAGCCGGGCGTGCTTTTCATGGATGTCGGCTCGACCAAGCGCGACGTCGTCGACGCCGCCCGACGGGTGTTGAAGGACCAGGTGAAGTGCTTCGTGCCGGCGCATCCGATCGCCGGCAAGGAGTCGGCCGGCATCGCCCACGCCGACGCGACGCTCTACCAGGGCCGGCAGGTGATCCTCACGCCGCTGCCAAAGACCGACCCCGAACTGGTACAGAAGGCGACCGATACCTGGGCCGCGATCGGCGCCCAGGTGCTGAAGATGACGCCGGAGAACCACGACGCCGCCTTCGCCGCCGTCAGCCACCTGCCCCACCTGCTCGCCTTCGCCTACTTCTCGGCGATCGCCCGACAGCCGGCGGGGCGCGACTTCCTGACCCTGGCCGGCCCGGGCTTTCGCGATTTCACGCGCATCGCCGCGAGCGACCCGACGATGTGGCGCGACGTGCTGGTGTCGAACCGCGAGGAGATCCTGAAGCAGTCGCTGCGCTTCCGGCATACCCTCGACGCCCTCGAGCACGTGATGCGCACCGGCAACGTCGAGGCGCTCGAAGACCTGATCCGCGCGGCCTCCGAGGCGCGCGCCGGCTGGCAGATGAGCGGCGGCGCCCGGTCGGTCCGCTGAGTCCTTTCCCCCGCCGGCCTTCGCCGCGGCCGTTTCCTTCCCAAGCATGTACTCGATCCCCTTCCTCGACCTGCCGCCGCTGCGCCGCGCCGCCGGCACCGTGCGCCTGCCGGGATCGAAGAGCATCTCCAACCGCGTGCTGCTGCTGGCCGGGCTGGCGGACGGCGAAGCGCTGGTGCGCGACGTGCTCGTCTCCGACGACACGAAGGTGATGCTCGACGCGCTGCTTGCGCTCGGCGCCCGCATCGAACCGTCCGACGAGGGCCTGCGCGTGCGCGGGATCGGCGGCCAGCTTGGCGCCGCGAACGCCGAGATCTTTCTCGGCAACTCCGGCACCTCGGCGCGCTCGCTCACGCCGGTCATCGCCCTGCTTGCCGCGACCCAGGGAGGCGCGTTCGAGCTGCGCGGCATCCCGCGCATGCACGAGCGCCCGATCGGCGACCTGGTCGATGCCCTGCGACCGCTCGGCTGCCACATCGACTACCTCGGAGCGGAGGGCTATCCGCCGCTGCGCATCGCGGGCGAGGCCGGCGGGCGCATCGCCGACGGGCCGATCGCCGTCCGGGGCAATGCGTCGAGCCAGTTCCTGACAGGCCTGCTGCTGGCCCTGCCGCTGGCCTGCGAGCGGGCCGATCGCGTCGTGGAGGTGCGTGGCGAGCTGATCTCGAAGCCCTACGTCGAGATCACGCTCGCGCTGCTGCGCCGCTTCGGCATCGAAGTGCAGCGCGAGGGCTGGCAGCGTTTCACGATTCCCCGCGGAAGCCGCTACCGCTCGCCAGGCCAGATCCGCGTCGAGGGCGACGCGTCTTCGGCTTCCTACTTCATCGCGCTCGGCGCGATCGCCGCCGATCGCGAGCCGCTGCGCATCGAGGGGGTCGGCGACGACTCGATCCAAGGCGACATCCGCTTCGTCGAGGCCGTGCGGGCGATGGGCGCCGAGATCGCGAGCGGCCCCGGCTGGCTCGAGGTCCGCCGCGGCGCACCCGGTAAAGGCTGGCCGCTGCGCGCGCTCGATCTGGACTGCAACCACATCCCCGATGCGGCGATGACCCTGGCCGTGATGGCGCTCTATGCGCGCGGCGCCACCCGTCTGCGCAACATCGCGAGCTGGCGGGTGAAAGAGACCGACCGCATCGCGGCGATGGCCACCGAGCTGGGCAAGCTCGGCGCGCAGGTGGTCGAAGGCGCGGATTTCCTCGAGGTGAGCCCGCCGCCGGCCTGGCGCCCGGCCGCGATCGAGACCTACGACGACCACCGGATGGCGATGTGCTTCTCGCTGGCGGCGTTCAACGGCCTCGCCGGCAGCAGGGGCGATCCCGACGCGCCTGGCCTCCCGGTGCGCATCCTCGACCCGCGCTGCGTCGGCAAGACCTTTCCCGAGTACTTCGAGACGCTGCTCGACGTCGTCGAGGCGCACCCGGCCGACGTGCCGGTCATCACCGTCGACGGCCCGACCGCCTCCGGCAAAGGGACCCTCGCGGTCGCGCTCGCGCATGCGCTCGGCTATCACCACCTGGATTCCGGCGCGCTGTACCGGGCCACCGCAGTCGTCGCGCTGCAGCGTGGGGTAGCGGCCGACGATGCGGCGGGCTTGGCGGCGATCGCGGGCGGGCTGGACCTGCGCTTCGCCGCCGGCCGCGCGGTGCTCGACGGACAGGACGCCCAGGACGAGTTGCGCCGCGAAGAGGTCGGCGCGCTCGCCTCGGTGATCTCCGCCCTGCCCGCGGTGCGGGCGGCGCTGCACGGGCGGCAGCTGTCGTTCCGACGCGCGCCGGGCCTCGTTGCCGACGGGCGCGACATGGGCACCGTCGTCTTCCCCGACGCGACGCTGAAGGTCTTTCTCACGGCGAGCGCCGCGACCCGGGCCGACCGGCGGTATAAGCAATTGATTTCAAAGGGTGTTTCCTCTAACATCGACAGTCTTCGGTCGGCCCTGGAAAGCCGGGACACGCGAGACATCTCGCGAACCTCCTCGCCTCTCATGCCGGCCGCGGATGCGGCGCTTCTCGACAACTCCGACCTCACCATCGACACCTCGGTGGATCTGGTGCTGAAGTGGTGGAGCGACCGCAGGCCGTTCGGTCGCGAATCGATCGAGAACCGGTCCGACAGCGGACCGAGACCCGAGCCGAGGCCCTGACCGACGAGACGCCGCAGGCTTCTCGCCGTCACCGCCCCGAACCCTTCCCGACGACGACCTTTCGAGCCGGCACCCCGCCCGTGCACAGCGCACGTCGGGGCACCGGGACCTGCAACGCCACCGCAGCCTTGCTGCACCACTGCCGGCATTCCTTCCACTCTCCCCTCCTAGCGCCGGCCACAGGAACCACACCCCATGTCCCAACTGCAAACTGCCACCAGCCAAGGGCCGGAATCGTTCGCCGCCCTGTTCGAAGAATCGCTGAAGCGCTCCGACATGCGCGCCGGCGAGGTGATCACCGCCGAAGTCGTGCGCGTCGATTACAACTTCGTGGTGGTCAACGCCGGCCTCAAGAGCGAGGCCTACGTCCCGATCGACGAGTTCAAGAACGACAAGGGCGAACTCGAGGTCCAGCCCGGCGACTTCGTCTCGGTCGCGATCGACGCGATCGAGAACGGCTACGGCGACACCATCCTGTCGCGCGACAAGGCCAAGCGCCTCGCCTCCTGGATGGCGCTCGAGACCGCGCTCGAGTCCGGCGACTTCGTCACCGGCACCGTCTCCGGCAAGGTCAAGGGCGGCCTGACCGTGCTGGTGAACGGCATTCGCGCCTTCCTGCCCGGCTCGCTGCTCGACACGCGCCCGGTCAAGGACATGACGCCGTTCGAGGGCAAGACGCTCGAATTCAAGGTCATCAAGCTCGATCGCAAGCGCAACAACGTCGTGCTGTCGCGCCGCGCGGTCGTCGAGGCCTCGATGGGCGAAGAGCGCGCCAAGCTGCTCGAAACCCTGCACGAAGGCGCGATCGTCAACGGCGTGGTCAAGAACATCACCGAGTACGGCGCCTTCGTCGACCTCGGCGGCATCGACGGCCTGCTGCACATCACCGACATGGCCTGGCGCCGCGTGCGCCACCCGACGGAGGTGGTGCAGGTCGGCCAGGAGCTGACGGCCAAGGTGCTGAAGTTCGACGCCGAGAAGAACCGCGTCTCGCTCGGCCTGAAGCAGCTCGGCGACGACCCGTGGCTCGGCGTCTCGCGCCGCTACCCGAACGGCACGCGCCTGTTCGGCAAGGTCACGAACATCGCCGAATACGGTGCCTTCGTCGAGATCGAACCGGGCATCGAAGGCCTGGTGCACGTCTCCGAGATGGACTGGACCAACAAGAACGTCAGCCCGAGCAAGATCGTCTCGCTCGGCGAAGAGGTCGAGGTCATGGTGCTCGAGATCGACGAGGACAAGCGTCGCATCTCGCTCGGCATGAAGCAGTGCAAGGCCAACCCGTGGGAAGAGTTCGCCGAGACCGTCAAGCGCGGCGACCGCGTCAAGGGTCCGGTCAAGTCGATCACGGACTTCGGTGTCTTCGTCGGCCTGTCGGCCGGCATCGACGGCCTGGTGCACCTGTCCGACCTGTCCTGGAACGAGCCGGGCGAAAGCGCGGTGCGCAACTACAAGAAGGGCCAGGAAGTCGAGGCGATCGTGCTGGCCGTCGATGTCGAGCGCGAACGCATCTCGCTGGGCATCAAGCAGCTCGATTCCGACCCGTTCACCAGCTTCACCGCGGTGAACGACCGCGGCTCGCTGGTCAGCGGCAAGGTCAAGACCGTCGACCCGCGCGGCGCCGAGATCCAGCTCAACGCCGACGTGACGGGCTACCTGCGTGCCTCCGAGATCAGCCGCGACCGCGTCGAGGACGCGCGCAACGTGCTGAAGGAAGGCGACGAGGTCTCGGCCATGATCGTCAACGTCGACCGCAAGACGCGCTCGATCCAGCTGTCGATCAAGGCCAAGGACAGCGCCGACCAGCAGGAAGCGATGCAGCGCCTGTCGGCGAGCAACGAGCGCGAAACCGCCGGCACGACGAGCCTGGGTGCGCTGCTGCGCGCCAAGCTCGACAACCAGCGCGAGTAAGCCGCCTGGTAGCCGGTCGCCCTTGCCGGGCGGCCGGCTGCCGGCCCGACATCGGCCGCCGCCCTGCGGCACCGGTGCCGTCGGGCCGGCAGGCGTCTGGCCGCCCCGCCGTCGCGGCCAGACGCCTGTCGGAACGACCCGTTCCCCTTCTTCCCCATGACCCGATCCGACCTCGTCGCCCGCCTGGCCGAGCGATTCCCCCAGCTCAAGCACCACGACACCGAGTTCGCCGTCAAGACGATGCTCGACGCCATGTCGGACGCGCTGGCCCGCGGCCATCGCATCGAGATCCGCGGCTTCGGCAGCTTCTCGATCAGCCGCCGCCCGCCGCGGATGGGCCGCAACCCTCGCTCGGGCGAGCAGGTGCCGATCCCCGAGAAGCTCGTCCCTCACTTCAAGCCGGGCAAGGCCCTGCGCGAGTCCGTCGACGCCCAGCTCCCGCTCGACGAGTCGCCCGCCCCGGCCGCCCCCGCCGCGTGACGCGTACCGGCTGCGTAGACGCACGACGCCGCGCCATGCCACGTGGCCTGCGCCGGCGTCACGCCTAGAATCGCCGCGGGAGTCGAGATGCGCATCTTCACCTGGACGTTCCGCGCCTTCGTGTTCTTCGCGCTGTTCGCCTTCGCGCTGAACAACCAGCACGAGGCGATGATCCACTGGTTCTTCGGCCGCTACTGGCACGCGCCGATGGTCTTCATCGTGCTCGCCGCCTTCGCGCTGGGCTGCGCCTTCGGTGCGGTCGCGATGGTGCCCAGCTGGTGGAAGCACCGCCGCGTCGCCACCCGCCAGCGCGCCGACAAGCCGGCCGAGGCCCTGCCACCGCCATCGCAGTTGCAAAGCGAGATGCCGCTCGAGCACCCGCCCCGCGATGGACTTTGACCTCCAGTGGCTGCTGTTCGGCCTGCCGGCCGCATTCGCGCTCGGGTGGCTCGCCTCGCGCTTCGACTTCCGCCAGTGGCGGCGTGAACAGCGCGATTCGCCGAAGGCCTACTACAAGGGCCTGGGCCTCCTGCTCAACGAGCAGCAGGACAAGGCGATCGACGCCTTCATCGAGGCGGTGCAGCAGGACCCCGACACGACCGACCTGCACTTCGCGCTCGGCAACCTCTTCCGCCGCCGCGGCGAGTACGAGCGTGCGGTGCGGGTGCACGAGCACCTGCTGGCGCGTGCCGACCTGCCGCAGGCGGAGCGCGACCGCGCGCAGCACGCCCTCGCCCAGGACTTCCTGAAGGCCGGCCTGATCGACCGCGCCGAGCAGGCCTATCGCGCACTCGAGGGCACCGCCTACGACACCGAGGCACGCCTGGCGCTGCTCGGCCTGTTCGAGCGCACGCGCGACTGGCGCGCCGCGATCGAGACGGCACACAAGCTCGAGCGCAGCGGCACCGGCAGCTTCGCCGCCCGCATCGCGCACTACTGGTGCGAGGTCGCGCTGGCCGCCGAGGCGAAGCAGCAGGAGGCGGACGCCGACGACGCGCTGCGCCGCGCGCGCGAGGCCGCCCCTCTCGCCGCCCGGCCGATCGTGCTGCAGGGCCAGCGCCTGGCGCGCCAGGGCCGCCACCGCGAGGCACTCGACCTCTGGAGCGAGTGGATGACCGCCCACCCGGCGCAGTTCGCCCTCGTGGCCGCGGACTACGCGCGCAGCGCGCTCGCCGCCGGCGACCGCGAGGCCGCGCGCCAGCGGCTGCTCGCCGCCTACGAGCGCGAGCCTTCGACCGACCTCCTCGCGGCGCTGAACCTGCTGGACGACAGCCCGGCGGCGCGCCGCGAGCGCGTACGCCGCCACCTCGCCGCGCACGGCACCCTTTCGGCTGCCGAGGCCCTGCTGGCGCAGCATGCCGAGGCCGGCCTGCAACTGGTGCCGGCCGAGGCGACCGGCCTGCGCGACGCCGTCGCGCGTGCCGCCAAACCTCTCCAACGCTACCGCTGCGCCGCCTGCGCCTTCGAGACCCAGCTCTTCTTCTGGCAATGCCCGGGCTGCCTCGGCTGGGACACCTACCCGCCACGGCGGCTGGAAGAATCGTGAACGCATCGTCACTCGCCCCCCCCACCGGTCCTGTTCACAAGGTCAGCCGCGAGCAGCTGGCCAGCGCACGCGTGCTCGTCGTCGGCGACGCGATGCTCGACCGCTACTGGTTCGGCGCCGTCGAGCGCATCTCGCCCGAGGCGCCGGTGCCGGTCGTGCGCGTCAACCGTGAGGAGGAGCGCCTGGGCGGTGCCGCCAACGTCGCGCTCAACCTCAAGACGCTCGGCACCCAGGCCACGCTGCTCACCGTCGTCGGCGAGGACGAGCCGGCGCGCCGCCTGCGCGCCCTGCTCGGCGAGCAAGGCATCGAGGCCCTGCTCGGCGCCGACCCGCAGCTCTACACGATCGTCAAGCTGCGCGTCATCGGACGTTCGCAGCAGCTGATCCGGATCGACTTCGAGAACCAGCCCGAGAACGAGATCCTTGCCGCGATGCTAGGCGACTACGAGCGCGTGCTGCCGTCGCACGACGCCGTGCTGCTGTCCGACTACGGCAAGGGCGGCCTGACCCACCTGCCGCGGATGATCGAGCTGGCGCGCGCCGCCGGCAAGCCGGTGCTGGTCGACCCCAAGGGGCACGACTACAGCCGCTATGCCGGCGCCGCACTGATCACGCCAAACCGGGCCGAACTCGCGCAGGTGATCGGCCCCTGGTCCAGCGAGGCCGAGCTCGAATCCCGCGCCCAGGCCCTGCGCGAGACGCACCAGTTCGGCGGCCTGCTGCTCACGCGCTCGGAAGAAGGCATGTCGCTCTTCGACGCGCCGGGTGGCGTGCCGGGCCATTTGCGCGTGCCGGCGCAGGCGCGCGAGGTCTTCGACGTCACCGGCGCCGGCGACACCGTGATCGCGACGATGGCCGCACTGCTCGCCTGCGGCCTCGACGCACGGGAAGCGATGCCGCTGGCCAACCGCGCGGGCGGGATCGTCGTCGGCAAGTTCGGCACCGCCGGCGTCACCTACGAGGAGTTGTTCGGATGAAGGTCGTCGTCACCGGTGCCGCCGGGTTCATCGGCAGCAACCTGGTTCATGGGCTCAACGCGATCGGCATCGACGACGTGATCGCCGTCGACGACCTGACCGACGGCCCGAAGTACCGCAACCTGCTCGGCGCGCAGGTCTCCGACTACTTCGACAAGGACGAGTTCTACGGCCGCTTCACGCGTGGCGAGTTCGGCCACGTCGACGCGGTGCTGCACGAAGGTGCCTGCTCCGACACGATGGAGCACGACGGCCGCTTCATGCTGGCCAACAACTACCGCTGCTCGAAGGACCTGATGGACGCCTGCCTGCGTCAGGGCACGCGGCTGCTCTACGCGTCCTCGGCCGCGACCTACGGCGCGAGCGACACCTTCCGCGAGGAGCCGGCCTTCGAGCGCCCGCTCAACGTCTACGGCTACTCGAAGCTGCTCTTCGACAACATCGTGCGGCGCGTGCTGCCGCAGGCGACGACGCAGATCGCCGGCTTCCGCTACTTCAATGTCTACGGCCCGCGCGAACAGCACAAGGCGCGCATGGCCTCGGTCGCCTTCCACCACTTCAACGAGTTTCGCGACACCGGCCGCGTGCGCCTGTTCGGCGAGTACGGCGGCTACGGGCCAGGACAGCAGCAGCGGGACTTCGTCTTCGTCGGCGACGTGGTGGCGGTGAACCTCTGGTTCCTCGAGCACCCCGAGGCGCGCGGCATCTTCAACCTCGGCACCGGGCGGGCACAGCCGTTCAACGACATCGCGCGCGCGGTGGTGAACGGGATGCGCCGCCGCGCGGGACAACCGTCGCAAGAGCTCGGCGAGCTGGTCGCCGAAGGTGCGATCGAGTACATCGACTTCCCCGCCGCGCTGGTCGGCAAATACCAGTGCCACACCCAGGCCGACCTGGGGACGCTGCGCGGCGTCGGCTGCACCCACCCCTTTGCGGATGTGGCCTCGGGCGTTTCGCAGTACGTGGACTGGCTGGCGAGCCAGCCGGCCTGAACGCGGCGCTGCCGCCTGCCACAACGGGCTGAGCCCGTGGCAACCTGCCTCGGGGCTTCCCCCAGGCGGCGGCCCTGGGCAGACCCTCGCCACCCTTCCGGCCACCCCGCCCGCTGGGGACACGCCGCGATGACACCCGTCCCTACAGTGACCCCAGATCGCAGATGTCCTGCGGTCGCGAGACGTCAGTCGAAGGGAACCCACCTCATGTTCAAGAAGTTCATCGCCATCGTGGCCACGGTCCTCACGACCACCGTCGCCTCCGCCGCCGTCGACCTCAACAAGGCCACCCAGGCCGAGCTCGAGAGCGTCAAGGGCATCGGCCCGAGCCTGTCGACGCGCATCCTGGACGAGCGCAAGAAGGGCGACTTCAAGGACTGGAGCGACCTCGTCGTGCGCGTCAAGGGCATTGGCGAAGGCAACGCGACCCGCTTCTCGGACGCCGGCCTGCTTGTCAACGGCGCGGGCTACAAGGCCACCGCAGCGGCACCGAAGGTGGAGGCCAAGCCCGCTGCCGCCAAGACCGCCCCGCCGGCGGCGAAGCCCGAGGCGAAGGCGGACGCACGCAAGTGAACGGCTGAGCCCGCCCGGGCGCGGCTCCTCGTCCGCGCGCGCCGTCAGCACGGAACCCCCGTACAGCCTGGCGTCGCGCGGTCGGAAGGGCGCGGCGGCGCGGCCGCCATGCCTCAGGCTTCGTTCGAATAGACCACCAGCGCCTGGCCGTGCGAATCGACGCGCCAGCGCGCCAGGGCCAGGTCGCTCGGATAGAAGCGGCTGTCCTCACCCAGGTCGAGTTCCGCACTCGCCAGGTCGCGCTGGAGCAGCAGCCGCACCGGCAGGCCCTGCAAGGACTCGCCGTGCTCGGTCGAGACACGTCGCGGCGGGAAGTCCTGCAGCAACCGGGCCACCGGGGGCGTGTGACCATTGACCGCGACGCGCAGGAAGCGCCCGAAGCGGCAGCGTGCCGTCGGCAAGTCCCAGATCTGCTGCACGTTGAGCCGCAACCCGCCGCCGAAGCGGTCCGGCTGCACCCGGCCCTGCACGATCAGCAATTCGTCGTCGACCAGCAGGCTGCGGCAGGCGTCGAGCAGTTCCTCGTTCGCGACCGCGTCGATCGGCTCGCTCTTGTCGTCGAGCTTGAAGATCGCGACGCGGCCGCGCTGCCCGTTGACGATGCGCAGGTCGCTGACGATGCCGGCCAGCAGCTGCGGCTCGCGGCTGTCGGTCAAGTCGGCGATGCGCCGGCGCGCGAACTGGCGCACCTCACTCTCGACCTGGTCGAACAGGTGCCCCGAGAGGTAGAAGCCGAGCGCGGTCTTTTCCAGCGTCAACCGTTCCTTCACGTCCCAGACCGGCGCCTCGACCAGCGCCGGCTCCTGCGTCGACGCGGCGTGCGAATCGGCAAAGTCGAAGAGGCCGCCCTGGTCGGCATGCGCCGCCTGGCTGTCGGCGAACTCGAAGGCCAGGCCGATGCTCGCCAGCAGCGCGCTGCGACGCGGCTCCAGCGCATCGAAGGCACCGGCCTTCACCAATGCCTCGACTGCGCGCTTGTTCAAGCGCGTGCGGTCGACGCGGGCGCAAAAGTCGAACAGCGAGCGAAACGGGCCGCCGGCCTCGCGCGCCGCGACGATGGCCTCGATCGCGCCCTGGCCCGTGCCCTTGATCGCGCCGAGGCCGTACGCGATACGCCGGTCCTCGACAGGCTCGAAGCGGTAGACGCCGCGGTTCACGTCCGGCGGGTCGAAGACGATGCCGAACTTCTTCGCGTCCTGCAGCAGCACGCGCAGCTTGTCGGTGTCGTCCAGCTCGATCGTCATGTTCGCGGCGAAGAACTCCGCCGCGTGGTGCACCTTGACCCAGGCCGTGTGATACGCCAGCAGCGCATAGGCCGCGGCATGGCTCTTGTTGAAGCCATAGCCGGCGAACTTCTCCATCAGGTCGAAGACCTCGTCGGCCGTCTTCGCGTCGATGTCCTTCGCGGCCGCGCCCTCGCGGAAGATGTCCCGGTGCTTGGCCATCTCCTCGGGCTTCTTCTTGCCCATCGCGCGGCGCAGCAGGTCGGCGCCGCCGAGCGAGTAGCCGCCCAGCACCTGCGCCGTCTGCATCACCTGTTCCTGGTAGATCATGACGCCGTAGGTCTCGGCCAGCACTTCCTCGAGCAGCGGGTGCGGGTAGCTCACCTCCTCGCGGCCGTGCTTGCGCGCGCAGAAGCTCGGGATCAGGTCCATCGGCCCCGGCCGGTACAGCGCGACCAACGCGATGATGTCTTCGAACACGCTCGGCCGCGCATCGCGCAGCATGCGCTGCATGCCCGGCGATTCGAACTGGAACACCGCCTCGGTCAGGCCTTCTGAGAAGAGCTTGAAAACCGCCGGGTCGTCGAGCGGCAGGTCCTCGTAGGCGAAGCCCTGGCGCTTCGGGTGTCGCGCGACGATGAAGTCCTTGGCGAGTTCGAGGATCGTCAGCGTCGCGAGGCCCAGGAAGTCGAACTTGACGAGGCCGATCGCCTCGACGTCGTCCTTGTCGAACTGGCTCACCGCGCTGTCGCTGCCCGGCTGCTGGTACAGCGGGCAGAAGTCGGTGATGTGCCCGGGCGCGATCAACACGCCCCCGGCGTGCATGCCGACGTTGCGCACCAGGCCCTCGCAGCGCGTGGCCAACTCGAGCAGCGAGGCGACTTCTTCCTCGGCCGCCTCGCGCTGGTTGAGTTCGGGCGCCTCCTTGCGCGCGTAGATCAGACCCGGGTCGGGGCGTTCGGGAACCTTGGCCAGCGTCACCGTCTTGCCCGGCGGCGCGGGGATCAGCTTGGCGATGCTGTCGACATGGCCGTAGCCCATGCCGAGCACGCGCCCCACGTCGCGCAGCGCCGCCTTGGCCGCCATCGTGCCGAAGGTCGCGATCTGGCTCACCGCGTCGCGGCCGTACTTGGCCTTCACGTAGTCGATCACGCGGTCGCGATTGCCCTGGCAGAAGTCGATGTCGAAGTCCGGCATCGACACCCGCTCGGGGTTCAGGAAGCGCTCGAACAGCAGGTGGTAGCGCAGCGGGTCGAGGTCGGTGATCGACAGCGCGTAGGCCACCAACGAGCCCGCGCCTGAGCCGCGCCCCGGCCCCACCGGGCAGCCGTTGGCCTTGGCCCAGGTGATGAAGTCCGAGACGATCAGGAAGTAGCCCGGGAAGCCCATCTTCAGGATCGTCTCGAGCTCGAAGGCGAGGCGCTCCTGATAGCGCGGGCGTTCGCGCTCGCGCTGCGCCGCGTCCGGATAGAGCTTCGCCAGGCGAAGTTCCAGCCCCTCCTGCGAGGCGACGCGCAGGTAGCGGTCGATCGGCATGGGCGTGCCGTCGTCCTGCAGCGGAGTCGGGAAGTCCGGCAGTTGCGGCTTGCCGAGGACGAGGCGCAGGTTGCAGCGCCTGGCGATCTCGACCGCGTTCATCAGCGCCGACGGCAGGTCGGCGAACAGCGCCTCCATCTGCGCCTGCGTCTTGAAGTACTGCTCGCGCGTGAAGCGCTTGATGCGCCGCGGGTTGGCCAGGGTCTCGCCCTCGGCGACGCAGACGCGCGCCTCGTGCGCCTCGAAGTCGTCCGGCTCGACGAATTGCACCGGATGCGTCGCGACGACCGGCAGGCCGAGCGCCGCCGCCAGCGGCACCGCGGCGCGCACATGAGCTTCGTGCTGCGGCAGTCCGGCGCGCTGCAGCTCGACGTAGAAGCGGCGCGGGAACAGCGCCGCGAGCCGCTGGGCGGTCGCCTCCGCCCGCCGCGTGTCGCCGGCGAGCAGGGCCTGGCCGAGCGCGCCGAGGTCACCGCCTGACAGCGCGATCAGGCCATCTGACCGCTCGGCGAGCCAGTCCCAGCGCAGCTGCGCCTGGGTGCGCTGCACGTTGCGCGTCCAGGCCAGCGCCAGCAGCTCGGACAGATGCAGGTAGCCCCGCTCGTCCTGCGCCAACAGCAGCAGCCGCGAGGGCTGCTTCTCGCCCTCCAGCGGCTCCATCCAGACGTCCGCGCCGAGGATCGGCTTGACGCCCTTTCCGCGCGCGGCCTTGTAGAACTTGACCCCGCCGAACAGGTTGTTGACGTCGGTGATCGCGCAGGCGCCCTGCCCGTCCGCGCGCGCCGCGGCGACCGCGTCATCGACGCGCAGGGTGCCGTCGACGACGGAATATTCAGTGTGGGTCCGCAGGTGAACGAAGGGCATGGGCAAGATTGTAGGAAGGCACCGCGCGCGGCGGCTTCCGCCGCGGCGCTCCCGGCGGCAACGACCTTGCTGCCTAGAATCGTCGGGGTGAATCCCGCGTCGTCTTCATCCTCCGCGCCCGGGCCTCGGGCCGGGGCGGTCCTCAACATCAGCGGCTACCGCTTCGTCGAGATCGACGAACCCGAGGCGCTGCGCGACCGGCTGCAAACCGCCGCGGCCGCCGCTGCACTGCGCGGCACGATCCTCATCGCGCACGAGGGGCTGAACCTGAGCCTCGCCGGCGCGCCGGCCCCGTTGCGCCGCTTCGTCGACGCGTTGCGCGCGGATGCGCGCTTCGCCTCGCTCGACATCAAGGAGAGCTGGAGCGACACCCTGCCCTTCGCCCGCCTCAAGGTCAAGTGCAAGCGCGAGATCATCCGCATGGACCGCCCGGCGATCCGTCCGCAGGCCGGCCGCGCACCTTCGGTGTCGCCGGACACGCTCGCACGCTGGCTCGACCGCGGCTGCGACGACGAAGGACGCCCGCTCGCGCTGCTGGACACGCGCAACGCCTTCGAGGTCAACGCCGGACGCTTCGAAGGGGCGCTCGACTGGCGCCTCGCGCGCTTCGGTGACTTCCCTGACGCCTTCGCCGCCGCGCGCGCATCGCTCGCCGGCAAGACCGTCGTCAGCTACTGCACCGGCGGCATCCGCTGCGAGAAGGCCGCGCTGCTGATGCGCGCCGAAGGATTCGGGCCGGTGCTGCAGCTCGAGGGCGGCATCCTGCGCTACCTCGAGCAACAGGGCACGCGCCACTGGCAGGGCCGCTGCGTGGTGTTCGACGAGCGCGGCTCGCTCGATGCGAGGCTGGCGCCGCCGCCCGCCGCCTCAGTGCCATGAACTGCCGCCCGGGCTGCGGCGCCTGCTGCATCGCGCCGTCGATCTCGAGCCCCATCCCGGGCATGCCGGGCGGCAAGCCGGCGGGCGTGCGCTGCATCCAGCTCGACGAGGCGTCACGCTGCCGGCTGTTCGGCCTTCCGGGGCGCCCCTCGGTCTGCGCGTCGCTGCAGCCCAGTGCCGCGATGTGCGGCGACCGCCGCGAGGACGCGCTGCACTGGCTGGACCGACTGGAAGCGCAGACCCAGCCGGCCCAGACTGCGCGGCAGCACGGTTCTGCGGACCCTGCCGGCTGCATCGCTCAGTCGTCCCCGCGCAGCACCTCGTTCATCTCCGAGCGGAACTCGCGCTGATAGAGCACCGCGACGACGATCGCGGTCGCGATGACGAAGACCAGCGGCGAGAAGAACCAGCCGATCGCCGCGAAGGCCATGTAGTAGGCCCGCAGCCCCGCGTTGAACGCCTCGGCCGCGAGCCCCATCGCGCGGCCGGCGCGGTCGGCGAAGGCCAGGCGCACCCGCTCGTCCAGTTCGTCGAAGCGCTTGGACTCCGGCGCCGAGGCGACGAGCAGCGCGCCGAAGCTGTACTGCCGCAGGCTCCAGGTGAAGCGGAAGAAGGCATAGATGAAGACCACCAGCAACACGATGATCTTGAGGTCGAAGACCAGCACCGAGGTGCGCGCGGCGAAGGGAAGCTCGCTGACGAAGCCGGTCACCTTCTCGGTCGTGCCGAGCACGGCGAGCAGGCCGCCGATGATCAGGATCGTCGTCGAGGCGAAGAAGGTGGTGCTCGACGACAGGTTCTGCACCACGACGCCGTCCACCACGCGCACCTCGCGGTAGGTCGCCTGCAGCATCCACTCGCGGCGGATACGGTTGGTGGCTGCCAGCAGCGAGAGCTCGGACTTCGAGCGCCGGTGCGCGAACGAGGCGTACCCCACCCAGGCGCAGACGAAGCAGGCAAGCGCCGCCCAGTCCGACCACGGCAGCAGCGTGAAGACGGTGGGCAGCGGGTTCACGCCGCCACTGTAGCCCGCCGGCGCACACGTCCGATGACGGGGCGGGCGAAGAAGGCCCGATGAGCCCGGCGGCGAGGCACGGCTGGCGGGCCCGGGAGCCCGGGCTCAGCGGCCGCGCAGCGCCTCGGCCGTCTGCAGCGTCGTGCGCACCAGCGCCTCGAGCGAGGCCTGCTGACCGGGGTCGACCAGCCGGCCCTGGGGGTCGAACGCCTCGTGTGCGCGCGGCACCGAGAGCGTGGCCGGCACGACGAACATGGCAAGCGACATCGACAGGAAGCCGCGCAGCGCCATCAGGCTGCGCAAGCCGCCGAGCGCCCCCGGCGAGGCGCTCAGCATGCCGGCGACGGTGCCGTTCATCGCCGCCATGCCCGAGGGCAGCTCGCCTTCGGCCTTGACGCGCGAGGTCCAGTCCAGCGCATTGACGAGCAACGGCGGCACGAAGCTGTTGTATTCCGGCGAGGAGACGAGCAGCGCGTCGTGCGCGGCGAACAGGCGCCGCAGCTCGAGCGCGCCTTCGGGCATGCCCTGTGCCTCGACGTCGGCGTCGTACAGCGGCAAAGCCAAGGCCCGCAAGTCGACCTGGGTCACCTGCGCGCCCTGCTCGCGCGCCACCGCGGCCGCGGTGGTCGCGAGCTTCGTGTTGAGCGAACCGGTACGGGCGCTGCCGGCGGTGACGAGCAGTCGGACACCTTCCATCGTGGGCTCCTTCAAGGCTGAGAGTGGCGTCGGCTCACTTGCCGACGGCGTGCAGGGCCTCGACGATGCGCTCGCCGAAGGCCCTCGCGGTGGCCAGGTCGCCTGGCACCATCTCGTCGGTCGAGGCGTCCGAAGGCGTCGTGGCGAGGAGGCCGGCGTAGCCGCCGAGGTGGTTCAGGTCGTCGCGCGTATGCGCCTTCGCGTTAGACGGGTGCATGCCGGTGCCGACCCAGAACATGCCGTGCTGCTGCGACAGCGTGAACAGGTAGGTGATGGTCGAGCCCTTGTCGCCGTTCAGCGTCGCCGAGTTCGTGAAGCCGGCGGCCAGCTTGTTGCGCCAAGCCTTCACGAACCAGGGCTTGCTCGAGGCGTCTGCGAACTTCTTGAACTGCCAGCTGACGCTGCCCATGTAGGTCGGCGACCCGAAAACGATCGCGTCGGCCGCGGCGAGTTGCTCCCAGCCGCCGGCGGGCAGGTTGCCTTCGGCGTCGATCTCGAGCAGCGCGCCGCCCGAGCCTTCGGCGACGGCTTCGGCGACCTTCCGGGTGTGGCCGTAGCCGCTGTGGTAGACGATGACGATCTGGGCCATACGGCGTTTCCTTGTCTCGGTGATGAGGATAGCGGGAGCCGGTCGGTGCCCCGTGACGACACGCCCGTCCGGCGCGTCTTCACCAGGTCGCGCCGGCAGCGGTCAGGGCAGGTCGAACACGAGCAGCTCGGCGTCGCGGCCGTTCGCGATCTCGATCGACGGCTCGCCTTCGACCCGCAGCGCGTCACCGGCCTGCAGCGGCTGGCCGTTGACCTCGGCGCTGCCGCGCGCCAGGTGGACGTAGGCGCGACGGCCGGGGCGCAGCGACAAGCGAGCCGACTCGCCGCCATCGAAGGCGCCCATGTACAGCGCCGCGTCGGCATGGATCGACACCGAGCCTTCGTGGCCGTCGGGGCTCGCGACGAGGCGCAGACGGCCGCGCTTCTCGTGGCCGGCAAAGGCCTTCTGCTCGTAGCCGGGCGCGATGCCGCGCTCGCTCGGCTCCAGCCAGATCTGCAGGAAGTGCGTCGGCCGCTCCTTCGAGTCGTTGTACTCGCTGTGCAGGATGCCCCGGCCGGCGCTCATGCGCTGGACCTCGCCGGGCAGGATCGCGGCGCCGTTGCCGATGCTGTCGCGGTGCGCGAGCGCGCCATCGAGCACCACGCTGACGATCTCCATGTCGCGGTGCCCGTGGGTGCCGAAGCCGGTGCCGGGCGCGATGCGGTCCTCGTTGAGCACGCGCAGGTTGGAGAAGCCCATCTGGGCCGGGTCGTAGTAGTCGGCAAAGGAGAAGCTGTGGAAGCTCTTCAGCCAGCCGTGGTCGGCATAGCCTCGGTCACTGGAGCGGCGCAGGGTCAGCATGGTTCGAATCCTCGTGTGAAGAAGACTCTAGGCCTCGCGGCGCGTCCGCTTGCGGCGCGGGCTTGATGGCATCATTCAAAGCCCTTGAACCGCACGCCTCGTGCCCCGTCCGCCATGGCCGACCGACGCAACGTGCTGACCCCGGAAGCGCTGGCGATGATGGACACGATCGCCCGCACCGGCAGCTTCGCGGCCGCGGCGCGCGAGCTCGGCAAGGTCCCTTCGGCCCTCACCTACAGCGTGCGCCAGCTCGAGGACGCGCTCGACGTGCTGCTGTTCGACCGCCGCTCGCGTCAGGCCCAGCTCACCGCCGCCGGCGAGGAACTGTTGCAGGAGGGCCGCCGCCTGCTGCAGGAGATGGACGCGGTCGCCAACCGGGTGCGCCGCATCGCCAGCGGCTGGGAGACGACGCTGTCGATCGCAGTCGACGACATCCTGTCGCAGCCGACGCTCTTCGAGCTGATCGAGGCCTTCTGCGCGGTGCGCGAGCCGCCCGCCGCGGGCACCGACGCCGGCGCCAGCCCCGGCACGCGCCTGCGCATCACCGGCGGCGTGCTCGCGGGTACCTGGGAGGCGCTGGTGTCGGGCCAGGCCGACCTCGCGATCGGCGTCGCCGGCACCCACACCAACCCGGGCGGCATCGAGCTGCGGCCGATGGGCGAGGTGCCCTTCGTCTTCGCGGTCGCGCCGCACCACCCGCTGGCGCGAGGCGACCGTCCGCTCGACGACGACGAGCTGGTGCACCACCGCGCGGTCGCCGTGGCTGATACCGCGCAGCGCCTGGCGCCGATCACCGTCAACCTGCTGCCGGGCCAGGACGTGCTGACCGTGCCGACAATGCGCCACAAGCTCGAGGCCCAGCTGCGCGGCCTCGGCTGCGGCTATGTGCCCGAGCCGCTGGCGCGCCCGCACATCGAGGCCGGCCGCCTCGTCGTGCGCCAGACGGCACGCCACCGCCCGCCGTCGCACCTGCACTACGCCTGGCGCGCCGAACGCAGCGCACTCGGCCTCGGCCGGGCACTGCAGTGGTGGCTGGGCCAGCTCGACAGCGCGACGACGCAGCGCGCGCTGATCGAGCGCCATGCCGGGCCGCTGAGCTGACGCGACGGTGAGCACCGGCGCCCGCGCCCGGAGGGACCGCGCGCAGCTCCAGCGCGCTGCGCCGGGCAGGCCCCGACGCGGCAGACCGCCGCACACCTGAGCGCGCACATGCCCGCACCTTACGTCGGCCGCTTCGCGCCCTCTCCCACCGGGCCGCTGCACGCGGGCTCGCTCGTCGCGGCGCTGGCCAGCTGGCTCGATGCGCGCGCCCACGGCGGGCGCTGGCTCCTGCGGCTGGAGGACACCGACACGCCGCGCTGCCTGCCGGGCGCCGGCGAGACGATCGTCGACCAGCTCGCGCGCTGCGGCCTGCGCGCCGACGCCCCGCCCTGGTGGCAGCACACGCGCGGCACCGCCTATGCGCAGGCGCTCCACCGCCTGCGCGCCGCCGCGCTCGTCTACCCCTGCACCTGCACGCGGCGCGAGATCGAGGCGGCCCTGCACGCCGCGGGGCGGTCACGCGCGCGGCATGGCGAGCTCGTCTATCCGGGCACCTGCCGGAAGCGGGCCCCGGGCGAAGACGCTGCCGCAGGCCGCGTGGCCGCCTGGCGGCTGCGGGTGCCGTCCGGCATCGTGCACTGGCACGACCGGCGCCTGGGCGCGCAACAGCAGGACGTCGCTGCCGAAGTCGGCGACTTCGTGCTGCGACGCGCCGACGGCCCCTGGGCCTACCAGCTCGCAGTGGTGGTCGACGACGCGGCCCAGGGCATCACGGATGTGGTGCGTGGCGAGGACCTGGCCGACAATAGCGCGCGGCAGACCGTGCTGCAGCACGCGCTCGGCCGGCCGACGCCGCGGTACCTGCACACGCCGCTGGTGCTCGGCGCCGACGGGCAGAAGCTGTCGAAGCAGAACGGCGCGGCGCCGCTCGACCTGGCCGAACCCCTCGCCGCGCTGCGGCAGGCGGCGCGGGTCCTGTCGCTCGGCCTGGATGCCGGCGACGGGCCCGACGACCTCGGCGCCTGGCTCGGGACAGCAACAGCTGCCTGGGCGCGCCGCTGGGTGGCATGATCGCGCCCCCGGTCGGCCAGACGACCGCGACGCCATGCGCACCGTCCTCGCCGCCTGCGGCCGCGAGGCCCCAGCACCCTCCCACCGAGGAACGCCCGATGAACACCACCCCGAGCGGACTGCAGTACGAAGACACCGTCGTTGGCGACGGCACCGAAGCCGCCGCCGGCCGGAGCGTGCGCGTGCACTACACCGGCTGGCTCTACGAGGACGGCAAGACCGGCCGCAAGTTCGATTCGAGCAAAGACCGCGGCGAGCCCTTCGAATTCCCGCTCGGCGGCGGCATGGTGATCCGCGGCTGGGACGAAGGCGTGCAGGGCATGAAGGTCGGCGGCACGCGCCGCCTGCTGATCCCGCCGCAGCTCGGCTATGGCACCCACGGCGCCGGCGGGGTGATCCCGCCGAACGCGACGCTGCTGTTCGAGGTCGAACTGCTCGGCGCCTGAGCGGGACGGCTCGCGCGGGCGCTCAGCGGCGGCCCTGAGGCCCTGCCCGCCGGCTCGGCCCGGCCGGCGCGTGCCGGCGGTCGCCGTCGCGGCGGCCATCGAACGACGTACCGTTGCGGGCGCCGAAGCCGGAGGTCGGGCGCTCGCCCCGGCTACCGTGTGCCGCGTGCGCACCACCCTGGCCGCGGTCGTGACCGGGGCCCGGGGCCGGCCGGTCCTGCGACCGCGCAAAGCGCGGGTCGTGCGCGGCGCCTTGAGGCCCCTCGCGGCGCCAGCCCGGAGCATGGTGTGCGTGTGCGCCATGGCGTTGCCCGTCATGCGGGGAGCGCCCCGGGCCGCCCGCATGCGGCGCGCGGCCGCCGGCCTCGCCGGCCCAGCGCGATCCGTTCGGCCGCCCATGACGACCCGGGTGGCGCGCATCGCCACGGCCTTCCGGCCGCGAGGCGAAGAGGCGCGGCGCCGGCTGCTTCGGCTCGAGGCCGGTGATCGTCGCCACCGGGATGTCCTGCGTCGTGAAGTGCTGGATGCGGCGGATCATCCCGACGTCGGCGCGCTCGGCGAGCGTGATCGCGAGGCCCGCGCGCCCGGCGCGGCCGGTGCGGCCGATGCGGTGCACGTAGTCCTCGGCTTTCATCGGCAGGCCGTAGTTGATGACGTGGCTGATCGACGGCACGTCGATGCCGCGCGCGGCGACGTCGGTGGCCACCAGCACGCGCAGCTCGCCGCGGCGCAACGCGCCGAGCGTGCGGTTGCGCCGGCCCTGCGGCATCGCGCCGTGCAGCGCCGCCACGCGATGGCCGATCGTCGCGAGCCGGTCGGCCACGTCGTCTGCGTCGCGCTGGGTGCTGGTGAACACGACCGCCTGGTCGAGGTCGCGTTCGGCGAGGATCTGCTCGAGCAGCGCGTGCTTGTGGCGTCCGTCGTCCGCCCAGTGCAGGCGCTGCTCGATGTGGGCGTGGGTCTCTGTATGGCTCGCCACCTCGATGCGCTCGGCGTCGCGCAGCAGCTCCTGTGCAAGGCGCCCGGCGTGGCCGGCGAAGGTCGCGCTGTACATCAGCGTCTGGCGGGCGGCGGGCGTGTGGTCGGCGATCGTGCGGATGTCGTCGATGAAGCCCATGTCGAGCATGCGGTCGGCTTCGTCGAGCACCAGGGTCTCGACGTTCTCGAGCACCGCCTTGCCGGTCTGCAGGTGGTCGAGCAGGCGGCCCGGGGTCGCGATCAGCAGGTCGAGCGGACCGCGCAGCGCCTTGATCTGCATCGGATACGGCACGCCGCCGACGACGGTCGCGACCCGCAGGCCCTGCACATGCCGGCCGTAGGTGTCTGCCGCCTTCGCGACCTGCATCGCGAGCTCGCGCGTCGGCGCCAGCACGAGCACGCGGGGGCCGAAGACCATGCCCTTCTCGCGCCGCTTCGAGGCGTCACCTCGCGCGGCCAGCACGCGCTGCAGCGCGGGCAGGATGAAGGAAGCGGTCTTGCCGCTGCCGGTGGACGAGGCGACCATCAGGTCGCGACCTTCGAGCGCCGGCGGAATCGCCTGCGCCTGCACCGTGGTCGGCGTGTCGTAGCCGGCATCGGTGACGGCGCGCTGCAACGCCTCGTGCAGGCCGAGAGAGGTGAAATCGAGTTCGGAAGACATCATGAGCTTTCGCGGGCGCGGACGCCCGGGCCGCATCGATCGGCCGTGAGCGCAAGCGCCAAGTTCCAGGCGGGGCCGCGAGGCCAAGCTGCCCGGAAGGGTTCGGTCGCGGAAGACAGCGCGGGCACCTGGCGGCACCGCGGACGGTCGAAGCGACGGCATCGCCGCCGACCGTGAGCCTGTGGCGCCTTCGCGCCGCAGGACTCAGCCCGAGGGAACTCGATCGCAGTGCCGTCCGTTGTGTCGACGAGCCGGGCTCGTTTGCGCAGGAGGCACCCGGATCGAACCGGGTCAGAGGGGATGAACGAAACGCGCCGGGCGAGCCGGCGCGAAGCCCGCGATTCTATCAGGCTTCGGGGTTTGCCCTTGCAACGCCCTGGGTATCGGCGGGTCAGGCGGCCAAAAGATGCTGCCGGTAATAGAGCAGTTCGTCGATCGACTCGTGGATGTCGGCCAGCGCGGTATGCGCCTGCACCTTCTTAAAGCCGCCGAGGATCTCCGGCTTCCAGCGCCGCGCCAGCTCCTTCAGCGTGCTGACATCGAGGTTGCGGTAGTGGAAGAAGGCCTCCAGCGCGGGCATGCCGCGGGCGAGGAAGCGCCGATCCTGGCAGATGCTGTTGCCGCACATCGGCGAGCTGCCCTTGGGCACGTGGCGCTCGAGGAAGGCGATCACCTGGGCCTCGGCCTGCGCCTCGTCGATGGTCGAGGCGCGCACCCGCGCGGTGAGCCCGCTGCGGCCGTGGGTGCCGGTGTTCCAGGCGTCCATGCCGTCGAGCACCTCGTCGCTCTGGTGCACCGCCAGCACCGGACCTTCGACCCGCCGCGTGACCTGCGGGTCGGTGACGACGACGGCGATCTCGATGATGCGGTCGTTGTCGGGCGAGAGCCCGGTCATCTCGAGGTCGATCCAGATCAGGTTGTGCTCGCTGCGGGCGAGCTCGGCGGTGTCGGTCATCGGTCCTGCCTCGTCGGGGAAACGCGTCGGGTTCGGGCGCCGCATCCTGCACGGCGAACGCGGCATTCTGTCAGGCCTACACTGGCGGCCATGCCTTCGACGACCGCTTCCCTGCCCCCTTCGCTCGTCTTCGCGGTGGGGTTCGCCGTGCTGCTGCTGGCGACGCTGGTGGTCAAGTACTGGCTGGCGACGCGACAGATGCGCCACGTCGCGGCGCATCGCGACGCGGTGCCGGCGGCCTTCGCGGCGACGGTGCCGCTCGAGGCGCACCGCAAGGCAGCCGACTACACGTTGGCGAAGGGCCGCTTCGGCCTCGTCACGACCGCCTTCGGCGCGGCGGTGCTGCTCGGCTGGACGCTGCTCGGCGGCCTCGACGCGCTGAACGGCTTCGTGCTCGACACCGTGCGCCCGCTGCTGCCCGGCGCCTGGGGCGACATGGCCTACCAGCTCGCGCTGCTGACCGGCTTCGTCGTCATCGGCAGCCTGCTGGAACTGCCGTTCGACTGGTTTCGCGCCTTCCACCTCGAGCAGCGCTTCGGCTTCAACCGCATGACGCCACGCATGTTCGCCGGCGATCTCGTCAAGGGCGCCGTGGTCGGCGCAGTGATCGGGCTGCCGATCGCGGCGCTGATCCTGTGGATCATGGGTGCCGCCGGCACGCTGTGGTGGCTCTGGGCCTGGGGCGCCTGGGTCGCCTTCCAGTTGCTCGCGCTGGTGCTCTACCCGACCGTGATCGCGCCGCTGTTCAACCGCTTCGAGCCCCTGGCCGACGAATCGCTGAAGGAACGGGTGACAAAGCTGATGGCACGCTGCGGCTTCGCGGCCAAGGGCCTGTTCGTGATGGACGGGAGCCGCCGCTCGGCCCATGCCAATGCCTATTTCACCGGCATGGGCGCGGCCAAGCGCGTCGTCTTCTTCGACACCCTGCTCGCCAAGCTGAATGCGGGCGAGGTCGAGGCGGTGCTCGCGCACGAGCTGGGCCACTTCAAGCACCGGCACGTCACGCAGCGCATGTTCCTGAGCTTCGGCGCCAGCCTGGCCGCCTTCGCGCTGCTCGGCTGGATCTCGACGCGCAGCTGGTTCTTTGCCGGCCTGGGCGTGACGCCGAACCTCGACGCGCCGAACAGCGCGCTGCTGCTGCTGCTGTTCGGCCTCGTCGTGCCGGTGTTCAGCTACTTCGTCTCGCCGCTGCTGGCGCGGTGGTCGCGCCGCCACGAGTTCGAGGCCGACGCCTATGCCTGTGCCCAGGCCGACGGTCGCGACCTTGAGGCTGCCCTGCTCAAGCTGCACCAGGACAACGCGGCGACCCTGACACCCGATCCGCTCTTCGTACGCTTCTACTACTCGCACCCGCCCGCCGTCGAACGGCTGGAGGCCCTGCGCCTGAAGACCGCCCCGCGCGCCGGACTGCAGACCGCCGGATGAGCCCAGACGACGACGAGGCCCTCGCACGCGGCCTCGTCGTGGCCGGCCACGGCCGTCACTACCTGGTCGAGGACCCGCAGGGCGTGCGGCGCCTCTGCCACCCACGCGGCAAGCGCAGCGACTGCGTGGTCGGCGACCGCGTCCGCTGGCGGCCGGCCGACCAGGCGGGTGAGGAAGGCGTGATCGAATCGATCGATCCGCGCCGCAACCTGCTGCTGCGCCAGGACGAGTGGAAAACCAAGTCCTTCGCCTCGAACCTCGACCGCCTGCTGGTGCTGGTTGCCGTCGAGCCGGTGTTCGGCGAGTCGCAGCTCGCGCGCGCGCTCATCGCGGCGCGCGATGCCGGCATCCCGGCCGCGATCGTGCTCAACAAGATCGACCTGCCGTCCGCCGACGAGGCCCGCGAGCGCCTTGCGCCCTACCGCGCGATGGGCACCGAGGTGCACGAGGTGGCGCTCAAGGCGCGCCCCGCCGAGGCGCGCGAACGGCTCACGCCGCTGCTCACCGGCCACGTGAGCTTCGTCCTCGGGCCCAGCGGCGGCGGCAAGAGCACGCTGATCAACCGCCTGGTGCCCGACGCCGGCGCGCAGGTCGGCGAGCTCTCGCAGGCGCTCGCCTCGGGCCGCCACACGACGACCGCGACGCGCTGGTACTGGCTCGACGACGGCCACCGCAGCGCGCTGATCGACTCGCCCGGCTTCCAGGAATTCGGCATGCGCCAGATCGAGCCGCAGGCACTGGCAGGGCTGATGCCCGACATCGCACTGGCCGCCGGCGATTGCCGCTTCTACAACTGCAC
Organism: Ideonella sp.; assembly: GCA_035911095.1. GTDB lineage: Bacteria > Pseudomonadota > Gammaproteobacteria > Burkholderiales > Burkholderiaceae_C > JAMHWF01. Next base: position 53,710 of record JAMHWF010000095.1, read on the forward strand.
GCATGTGCACGAGCCGGGCTGTGGCGTGCTTGCGGCCGTCGAGCGCGGCGCGATCAGCGCCTCGCGGCATCGCATCTACACCGAGATACTGGCCGAGATCTCGCGGCCGCGGCACTGAGGCCCGGCGGCGCTCGCACCGGCCCTCAGCCGATCAGGTGCGCCAGCGACAGCAGCGCGAGCAGCAGCAACCACAGCGCGACCGAGCGCCAGACCAGGCCGACGATGCTCTGCAGGTGGCCGGCGTGCGGCGGGTCGCCGGGGGTCATGCCTTCGGCTTGGCTGGTCTGCGCGTCGACGCCGTCGTCGAAGGTCTTCGAGCGGTCGGGCGTCACGCCGGGGGCCGCGCTGCCGCCGAGCTGCACGCCCACCGCGCCCGCCGCGGCGGCGAGGATGATCCCTTCGTTCGGATGCCGCCACAGCACCGCGTCGCGCCGCCAGGCGTGCACCGCCTCCTCGAAGTTGCCGACCACCGCGAAGCCGAAGGCGGTCATGCGCGCCGGCACGTGATCGATTCCGCTGAACAGCCGCTGCGACAGCTGCATCAGGCGGGTGTTCGCCGGCGCCTCCATCGCCTTGCTCTTGAACGACCAGTAGCGGCTTGCGAACTCGGCCATCCGGTACAGCACGGCCCCGGCAGGGCCGAAGCCCAGCACCGAGAAGGCGATGAAGACGAAGAAGACGCCGAAGACGTGGCGGTGCGCGGCCAGCAGCGAATGCTCGACCACGTGGCGCAGCAGCTCGGTGCGCGGCAGCTGGGTGGTGTCGAGGTGACGCCACTCGGCGAGCAGCTGGCGCGCGCGTGCCTCGTCGCCCTCGATCAGCGCGTTGCGGATGTCGGTGTAGTAGTGGCTGAACTGGCGGAAGCCGAGCGTCAGGTACAGCACGACGACGTTCCACGCGAAGCCGAGCATCACGTTGGCGCGCGCCAGCAGCAGGAACACGCCGCCGGCGATCACCGCCGGCACCACCACCGTGATGATCCAGACCACCCAGGCGTGACGCTCGCGGCCGGCGTCGAAGTTGCGGCCGGTCCAGCGCACCCAGTCGATCAGCGCGTCATGGACCCAGTTGTTCCGTGGCAGCGGCCGGATCTGCTCGATGAGCAATGCCAGCACGACCGCAAAGAAGTTCATGCGCGCCGATGATAGCCCCGGCCCTTTCGAGATCCGCGACGCGCGGACCGTGCGGTGCTCAGGCCGAGAGGAAGCGGTAGAAGTTGCGCAGCATCGAGGCCGTCGCGCCCCAGACGAAGTAGCGGCGCGCCTGCCCGGCGGCGTCGATACCGCTCCAGGGCATCGAGAGAAACTGACGCCGCTGGCCGTCGGCCTCGAACAGGTGCCGCTGGTGGTGCGCCGGGTTCATCAGGAAGGCAAGCGGCACCTCGAAGGCTTCGGACACCTCGTGCTGGTCGAGCCGCAGGTGGAACGGCGGCCGCACCAGCGCCACCACTGGCGTGACGACGAAGCCGGTGATCGTTGCGTAGAGCGGCAGGTGGCCGATGACCTCGACATGCGAGCGCGCGAGGCCGATCTCTTCCTCGGTCTCGCGCAGCGCCGTGTCGACCGGGTCGCGGTCCTCGGGCTCGGTGCGCCCGCCGGGGAAGCTGATCTGCCCTGCGTGGTCGCGCAGGTGGTCGGTGCGCTGGGTCAGCAGCACCTGCAGGCCTTCGGCGCGCGTGACGAGCGGCACCAGCACGGCGGCCGGCGTCGGTGCCGGCCCCGCCGGGCCGGTATCGCCCGGGATTTCCGGGGTCCAGCCCGCCTCGGCGGCGAAACGCCGACGCAGCGCCTCGGCCGTCAGGGCCTCGGACGGGACCGGCGGGAGCTGCGCATCGCTGCCGACGACGGGGATGCGCTGCGGGTCGAGGATCTGGACGCGGGCCATCACGCGGTGGCGGTGCCGACCGGGGTTCGCAGCGGGTGCTGCGGCCGGGCCGTCGCTTGCGGCGATGGCCCGGGGCCTGTGCCGGTCAGGACAGCTTTTCCTTGATGCGGGCCGACTTGCCCGAACGCTGACGCAGGTAGTAGAGCTTGGCGCGGCGGACATCGCCACGGCGCTTGACTTCGATGCCGGCGATCAGGGGGCTGTAGAGCTGGAAGGTGCGCTCGACGCCTTCGCCGCTCGAGATCTTGCGCACGATGAAGCTGCTGTTGAGGCCGCGGTTGCGCTTGGCGATGACGACGCCTTCATAGGCCTGAAGGCGCTTGCGCGTGCCTTCGACGACCTTGACGCTGACGATGACGGTATCGCCCGGGGCGAAGGCCGGCACCGTCTTGTTCAGGCGCGCGATCTCTTCCTGCTCGAGGGTCTGGATCAGGTTCATGGAAAAGGGCTCCGGTGATCGTGCCGCGCGTGGGTTGGAGGTTTGAGGCTTGGCCCGTGGGAAGGCGGCGGTGGGGCCGGGCTTCGCCGTCTCGAGGACGGCCGGGCGGAAGCGGGCAGAGGATCGGGAAAAGCCCGCGATTGTAGCGTCTCGCCACGATCCGGCGCGGTAGCGCGGCACAGCGCGCGCACGACGACCCGGTTCGCCGCTGTCGCCTACGGCAGGACGCGCTTCAGGAAGGCCTCGTCGGCCGGCGACAGGTGCCCCGCGGCGCGTGCGGCGTCGATCAGCTCCGGCCGCCGGCGCGCCGTCAGCTCGAGCGAGCGCTCGCGCCGCCAGCGGGCGATTTTCGCGTGGTCGCCCGACAGCAGCACCGGCGGCACCGCCCCGGCGGCGGCGCCCTCGGCGAGGACTTCGGGCCGCGTGTAGTGCGGGCAGTCGAGCAGCCCGTCAGAGAAGCTGTCCTGCACGTGCGACTGCGCGTCACCCAGCACGCCCGGCTGCAACCGCGCCACCGCGTCGAGCAGCGCGAGCGCGGCCAGTTCGCCGCCGGACAGCACGAAGTCGCCCAGGCTCAGCTCCAACTCGACGTGGCGGTCGACGAAACGCTGGTCGATACCCTCATAGCGGCCGCAGACCAGCACCGCGCCCGGGCCTTCGGCGAGCTCGCGCACCAGCGCCTGGTCGAGCCGCCGGCCGGCGGGCGAGAACAGGATCACGCGCCCCGGGGCATCGCCGGCGCGGGCTGCGTGGCCCTGCCGCTCCGCCTGCGCCGCCTGCAGTGCCCGCTCGAGCGGCGCGGCCAGCATCACCATGCCCGGCCCCCCGCCATAGGCCCGGTCGTCGACCCGGCGATAGGCGTCCTCGGCAAAGTCGCGCAGGGGCCAGAGGCGCACCTCGACCGGCGCCGGACTCTCGCCCCGCGCCGCGAAGGCACGCCTGGTCACGCCCTGCGCGAAGTGCGGCGCGAACAGCTCGGGAAACAGCGTCAGGATGTCGAAGCGCATGACAGCGGCGCGGGCATGCGGAGCTCGCCCGCGCCTTCTCAGTAGTCGAGGCCCCAGTCGACATCGACGCGCCGCTCCTCGAGGCTCACGCGGTCGACGTAGGCGGCGACGAAGGGCACCAGGCGCTCGTCGCCGGGGCGACCATCGGCGGCGGGTGGCGAGGCGATGCGCAGCACGCAGTGCGGCCCGGTGTCGACCAGCCCGACAACAGTGCCGAGGCAGACGCCTTCACGGTTGTGCACCGCCAGGCCGATCAGGTCGACCCAGTAGAACTCGCCCTCGCCGGCGGTGGGGAAGCTGGAGCGCGCGACGAAGATGCGCGCGCCGCGCAGCCGCTCGGCGGCATCGCGGTCGTCGATGTCGCGGGCCGTGGCGACGATCGCGTCACCCTGCTCGCGCGCCTGCGTGATGCGCAGCAGGCGGGGCAGCGGCGTGGGGCCGCGCGCACCCGGCGGCACCGCCGAAGGCCGCTCGGGCGCGGCCAGGAACCAGCGCCGCGACGAGAACAATGCCTGCGGATCGCCGGACAGGGGCGCGACCTTGAGCCCGCCCTTGATGCCCCAGGCCCCGAGCACGCGCGCCACCTCGACGGCGTCGTCGGGCCAGGGCGGCTCGTCCGATCCGTCCGGGGCCGCGTCCGCGGCGGGCCGGACGGACATCGCGGTCAGGCCGCGGCCTTGGCCTGGTCGACCAGGCGCGCGACCGTCGGCGACAGCTGGGCGCCGTTGCCGGCCCAGTAGGTCACGCGGTCGAGCGCGACGCGCAGCGGCTGCTCGCCGCCGGCGGCCACCGGGTTGTAGAAGCCCACGCGCTCGATGTAGCGCCCGTCGCGGCGATTGCGCGAGTCGGCCACGACGATGTTGAAGAACGGGCGCTTCTTGGCGCCGCCTCGGGCGAGTCGGATCACGACCATGCTGTTTCCTCGATCACTCTCGTCATCCACCGCACCAGGAGACACGCGCAGGGCAGTGAAAATCCGGCAGTGAGAATCCAACGGTCGGCACGGCCGCCAGAAAGGCGCATTCGCGTGCCGGTCAACATCTGGTGCAGATACGCGGGCGGCCCGCCGACACCAAAGCCCGCGATTATAAACTGCCGGCCCACCGCGCGAGCGGACACCCGTGCGGTATCGACGACCTGCCCGGCCTGCACCCCGCCGCGGCGCCCTCGCCTGCCACCCCGCCCGGCCTCCGAACCTGACAGATGACGACGCTGATCCGCTCCGGCACCGCCGCCGACACCCCGGCCCTGGCAGCGATCTACGGCCACCATGTGCGCCACGGTAGCGGCAGCTTCGAGCTCGAGCCGCCCGACGCGGACGAGATGGCGCGCCGGCGCGAGGCGGTGCAGTCGGCCGGCTGGCCCTGGCTCGTCGCCGAGCGCGCGGGCGCGGTCGTCGGCTACGCCTACGCCAGCCCCTTCCGCCCGCGGCCGGCCTATCGCTTCTGCCTCGAAGATTCGGTCTATGTCGCGCGCGAGGCCCAGGGCGGCGGCGTGGGCCGGCTGCTGCTGGCCGAGCTGCTGGCGCAGGCCACCGCGCGCGGTGCGCGCCAGATGCTCGCCGTCATCGGCGACGCCGGCAACCAGGCCTCGATCGCCCTGCACGTCGGGCTCGGCTTCGAGCACGCCGGCGTGCTGAAGGCGAGCGGCTGGAAGTTCGGCCGCTGGCTGGACGTGGTGCTGATGCAGCGCGCACTCGGCCTGGGCAGCCGGCGCGATGCTGAGGCAAGCTGAACCGACCGCCAGGCCCAGGATCGATCGCACCTAGCTCACACTTCGCCGCCGAGATGAAACCGCGCCGCTACCGCTCGAAGACTGTCGCCGCCTGGCTCGCCTTCATCGGCGGCAGCTTCGGCCTCGACCGCTTCTACCTGTACGGCATGGCCGATCGGGCCGGCTGGCTGATCCCCCTGCCGACGATCGCGGGCCTGTTCGGCGTCCAGCGCATGCTGAACTACGGCCAGGACGACCGCCTCGCCTGGATGCTGATCCCGCTGCTCGGCCTGACCCTGGCTGCGACGATGCTGGTGGCAATCGTCTATGGCCTGACGCCGGACGAGAAGTGGAACGCACGCCACAACCCGGAAGGCCCGCCGCATCACAGCGGCTGGCTGACCGTGACCGGTGTCGTGCTCTCGCTGATGGTCGGTGGCGGCGTGCTGATGGCCACCATCGCCTTCACCGGGCAGCGCTACTTCGAGGCGACGCTGGACGACAGCTCCCATCTGGACGCGGCGCGCTGACCGGCGCGCAGCCGCTCAGGCCAGCAGCACCCGGCTCACCGCATAGGCGATCGCCGCAACGACCGCCGAGGCCGGGATCGTGAAGATCCAGGCCCAGACGATGGCGCCCGCCACGCCCCAGCGCACCGCCGAGGCCCGCTGCACCGAGCCGACGCCGACGATCGCGCCGGTGATCGTGTGCGTCGTCGACACCGGGATCCCGAGGCCGGTTGCGAGAAACAGTGTGAGCGCACCACCGGTCTCGGCACAGAAGCCGCCGACGGGCTTGAGCTTCGTGATGCGCTGCCCCATGGTCTTCACGATGCGCCAGCCGCCGAACATCGTGCCCAGTCCGATCGCCAGGTAGCAGCTCCAGATCACCCAGGCCGGCGGGCTCGGGCTGCCGACCACCGCATGGCCGGAGGCGAGCAGCAGCATCCAGATGATGCCGATCGTCTTCTGCGCGTCGTTGCCGCCGTGGCCCAGGCTGTAGAGCCCGGCCGACAGCAGCTGGAGGCGGCGGAACCAGCCGTCCGCGCGCAGCGGGGGCACCCCGCGCAGCAGCCAGGCCACCGCGACCATCATCAGCGAGGCGAGCACGTAGCCCAGCGCCGGCGAGATGAAGATGAACAGCACCGTCTTCCACACGCCGGCGCCGATCAGCGCACCCGGTCCGGCCTTGGCGATGACCGCGCCGACGATGCCGCCGATCAGCGCATGCGACGAGCTCGACGGGATGCCGAACCACCAGGTGACGAGGTTCCAGACGATCGCGCCGACCAGCGCGCCGAAGACCACGTGGTGATCGACATAGCCCGGCTGCACGATGCCCTTGCCCACGGTCGCCGCCACCGAGAGGTGGAACACGAAGATCGCCGCCACGTTGAAGAAGGCGGCGAACAGCACCGCCGTCTGCGGCTTGAGCACGCCGGTCGAGACCACGGTCGCGATCGAGTTGGCCGCGTCGTGGAAGCCGTTCATGAAGTCGAAGGCCAGCGCGAGCAGCACCAGCAGGGCAACGATCCACCAGCCGATCGCGACGGCCTCCATCGACGGCGCGCCGCCTCAGGCGTGTTCGAGGACGATGCCCTCGATCAGGTTCGCGACGTCCTCGCAGCGGTCGGAGATCGACTCGAGCTGCTCGTAGATCGTCTTCATCTTGATCAGCTCGCGCGCGTCGGCCTGCTCGCGGAACAGGCGCGACATCGCGGCCCGCATGACCCGGTCGGCATCGGACTCGAGGCGGTCGATCTCTTCGCAGGTCTTGATCGCGGCCTCGGCGGTCGCCTGTTGCGAGATCCTCGGCAGCAGCGAGACCGCGTGGCAGACCCGCTCGCAGCAGCGCGCGCTCAGGTCGGCGAGCATGCGCGCCTCGTCGGTCATCGCGCGCACGTCGTAGAGCTGCATCGTCTCGGTCGAGTCCTGCAGCAGGTCGAGCACGTCGTCCATCGCATTGATCAGCGCGCGGATCTGCTCGCGGTCGATCGGCGTGATGAAGGTCTTGTGCAGCAGGCGACTCACCTCGTGGGTGATCTTGTCGGCCGCGTGCTCGGCATCGCTCACCTCCTGCGCGTGGCGCTCGCGCTGCGCGGGGTCGGCGTAGTGCTCGATCATCGCGGCGAAGGCGCGCGCGCCCTGCACGATCTGCGCGCCGTGCTGGTCGAAGAGCTCGAAGAAGTTGCCCTCCCGGGGCAGCAGCTTGCCGAACAGCATGCGCACTCCACTCTGGCCGCCGGCGCACTCGTCCCGGCGCGCCTGTCACGATGACGTCATCGAGACGTCACGACCGGAGTGTAAGCGGCGAACCTCGCTGCCCATGCCGCGGCAGCGCCGCCGCGCGGGCCCGCGTCAGCCGCGGATCACCTGCGGCGGCGCGGTCAGCGTCTCGCGCGGCCCGTGGAAGGCGGCGAGGCGCGCGACCAGGTGCTCGAAGTCGGCCTCGACATGTGCCGGGTCGAAGCGTTCGGTGTCGACGGCCAGCAGCGGCGCGGCGTCATAGGCGCCGAAATGGTGCGCATAGGCCTCGCACAAGCGGCCCAGGTGGTCCTCGGTGATCGCGCGCTCCATCGGGATCGCGCGCCGGCGCACGCGCGCCGCCAGCGTGCCCACCGGTGCCTGCAGCCAGATCACCAGGTCGGGAGCCGGCAGGCCGCCGGCGAGGTCGGCGTGCAGGCGGCCGTAGAGCCCGAGCTCTTCGGGGTCGAGGGTGAGCGAGGCGAAGAGCGCGTCCTTGTCGATCAGGAAATCGCCCACCACGGCCCGCCCGCCGGCCTCGAGCCGCGGCAGCCTGCGCAGCTGGTCGACCCGCTGCAGCAGGAAGTGCAGCTGCGTGGCCAGCGCATGGCGCCCGGCCTCGGCATAGAAGCGGGCGAGGAACGGGTTGTCCTCGGGCTTCTCGAGCAGCAGCGCGGCGCCGATGTGCGCGGCGAGCCGCTTCGCCAGCGAGGTCTTGCCGACCCCGATCGGCCCCTCGACGACGATGTGGCGCAGGCGCGCGCCGGGCGTGATGTCGCTGCTCATCGGAACACGAAGTACACGGCGCCGACCAGGCACAGACCGGCCCAGACGAAGTCGAGCTTGAGCGGCTGGCCCATGTAGAGGACCGCGAAGGGCACGAAGACGATCAACGTGATGACCTCCTGGGTGATCTTCAGCTGCGCCAGCGTGAAGCCGCCGCCGAAGCCGATGCGGTTCGCCGGCACCTGCAGCAGGTACTCGAAGAGTGCGATGCCCCAGCTCGCGAACACCGCGACGAGCCACGGCGACTGGCCCAGGTTCTTCAGGTGGCCGTACCACGCGAAGGTCATGAACACGTTGGCCAGCAGCAGCAGGCCGACGGTCTGCAGCACGACAGTGGTGGCGGGAAGGACCATGGGCAGGGCAGAACGCAGTGGCGGCGATTATCGGAACGCGGAAGCCGCGACGAGACACGGCTGGCGGCAACGGTGACGGATCACACACTTCGGGCTGGCAACGATGTCGGCATGCGGGACTTCGAGGGCGCAAGCCGCCGACCTCGCGAGCACGGCCCGTGCCCGCTGCCTCGGTTCAGGCGCCGTCGAGGCGCTCGATCGCCTGCCCGCCGACGCCGGCCAGCAGGCCGGCGATCGGCCCGTGCCCCGGCAGCACCAGGCCCGGGGCGAGCTCGGCCCAGGGCTGCAGCACGAAGGCGCGCTCGTGGGCGCGCGGGTGCGGCAGCACGAGGCGCGGCGTGTCGAGCACGCGCCCGCCGTGCAGCAGCAGGTCGAGGTCGAGCGTGCGCGGCGCGTTGCGGTAAGGACGCTCGCGGCCGTGTGCGGCCTCGATCGCCTGCAGCGCGTCGAGCAGCGTCAGCGGATCGAGTGCCGTCTCCAGGCGCCCGACGGCGTTGAGGTAGTCGGGCCCGCTGGAGTCGATCGGCGCGCTGCGGTAGAGCGAGGACAGGGCCACCGCCCGCGTCGAAGGCAGCGCGCCGAGCGCCTGCCAGGCCGCCGCCAGCGCGACGCGCGCGTCACCGAGGTTGGCGCCCAGGCCGATCCAGGCGGTCGACACCGGGGCCTGCGCCGATCTCACCGCGTCCTGGTCCGTCAGGGGCACGAGGCGCGCGCGTCACTCGGCGGCCGGCGCGGCGGTCGTCTCGGCGCGTGCGGGCGCCTCGCCGTCACCCTCGCTGGTACCCGGCGCGGCCGGTTTGCGACGGCGGCGACGCCGGCGCTTCACCGGGTCCGCGGGGCTTTCGGCATCGGCGCCCTCGCCCCCCGCCTCATCGCCCTCGACGCGCGCCCCGGCGGCGGCCGGCGCCTCCGGCGTGGCGCCGTCGGCCGGGGCTGCCGCCGGCGGCTTTGCGCGAACGCGGCGCGGCGCGGCGGGCTGCGGGCGAGCCCGCTGCAGCAGCTCGCGCCGGGACTCGTCATCGGCCTGCGAGAAATCCTCCCACCAGCTGGCGAGGTCGTCGGCGATTTCGCCGGCATCCGCGCGCAGGCGCAGGAAGTCGAAGCCGGCGCGGAAGCGCGCCTGTTCGACCAGGGTGAACGGCGAGTTGCCGCTGCGGCGGTCGAAGCGCGGCTGCATCATCCAGATCTCGCGCATGTCGGCCGCCAGCTTGCCGCGGCCGGAGATATCGCCGATGCGGGCGTCGAACACCGCGTCGACCGCCTTCTGCAGGGCCGGGAATGGCGGCTCGCCGGCCTGGCGCAGCGCTTGCCAGCGGTCGAGCACGTCGTGCCAGAGCATGCAGGCCAGCATGAAGCTCGGCGCCACCGGCTTGCTCTCGCCGACGCGGCGGTCGGTATCGGCCAGCGCCAGCTGCACGAAGCGCTCGCGGCCGTCGTGGCGGTGCGCCTCGTCGAGGGCGACGTCGAGCACCGGGAAGACGCCGCGGTGCAGGCCCTGCTTCTTCAGCTCCTCGATGCTCTGCAGCGCGTGGCCGGTCTGCAGCAGCTTGATCATCTCGTCGAACAGGCGCGACTGCGGCACGTTGTCGAGCAGCCCCGCCAGCGCCTTGATCGGCGCGCGCGTCTTGGGCTCGATCTCGAAGCCGAGCTTGGCCGCGAAGCGCACGGCGCGGATGATCCGCACCGGGTCCTCGCGATAGCGCGTCGCCGGGTCGCCGATCATGCGCAGCACGCGGGCACGGGCATCGGCCAGGCCGCCGTGGTAGTCGACGACGATCTCGCGCCGCGGGTCGTAGTACATCGCATTGACGGTGAAGTCGCGCCGCGCCGCGTCCTCGACCTGCGGCCCCCAGACGTTGTCGCGCAGCACGCGGCCGCTGGCGTCGACAACGTGGCTCTTGCCCTGCAGCTCGTCCTTCGAGGTCTTCTCGTTGCCGCTCACCTGCTCGGCCGCCGCCACGTCGAGGTAGGCGCGGAAGGTCGAGACCTCGATCACCTCGTGGTCGCGCCCGCGGCCGTACACGACGTGCACGATGCGGAAGCGCCGGCCGATGATGAAGGCGCGGCGGAACAGCGCCTTGACCTGCTCGGGCGTGGCGTCGGTGGCGACGTCGAAGTCCTTCGGGCGCAGGCCGAGCAGCAGGTCGCGCACCGCGCCGCCGACGATGTAGGCCTCGTGGCCGGCCTCCGCCAGCGTGTCCACGACCTTGATCGCGCGTTCGTCGACGCGCGCGCGGTCGATGCCGTGCTCGCCGGCCGGGATCTCGACGCGTTGCCCGGTGGGCACCGCCGGCAAGGCCTCGGGCGCCGCCGCCGGCGCCTTCTTACGCGGCGACTTGCCGAGCAGCCTGTCAATCAGTTTCTTGATCATCGAAGAGGCGAAGAATGCGCCAGCCGCGTGCCTGCGCCAGCGCCTCGAGGGCGGGCGACGGATTGGTCGCCACCGGTTCGGTTGCCGCCTCGAGCAATGGCAGGTCGTTCGGCGAGTCGCTGTAGACGCTGACACGATCGAAATCGCCCCAGGCCAAGCCCTGCGATGCGAGCCATTGGGCGGCGCGCTCGACCTTGCCCTCGCGGAAGGTCGGCGTGCCCCGGATCGAACCGGTGATGGTACCCGCTTCGTCGCGCGCCAGTTCCACGGCCAGCAGGTGCGAGACGCCGAAGGCGGCGGCGATCGGCGCGGTGACGAACTCGTTGGTCGCGGTGACGATCGCGCAGAGGTCGCCCTGCTGCAGGTGCTGCTCGACCAGCCCGAGGGCGCGCGGGTGCAGCGCCGGGGCGATCACCTCGTCCATGTAGCGCTGCTGGGCTTCGCGCAGTTCGACCGGCGGGCGGCGGCGGAAGGCCCGGGTCGCGAACTCGACGTACTCGTGGATGTCCAGCGTGCCGTCCTGGTACTGGCGGAAGAAGGCGTCGTTGGCCTCGCGGTAGTGGCCGGCGTCGGCCCAGCCGATGCGGATAAGGAACTCGCCCCAGGCGTGGTCGGAGTCGATCGGCAGCAGCGTGTAGTCGAGGTCGAACAGGGTCAGCGCGGTCACGGGCGTCCTTCGTCGGTCTTCGCCGCCTCGGCGAGCATCTGGCGCAGCAGCGGCAGGGTCGGCGCACGGCGGTGGCGCATCGCATAGGCGTCGAGCCCCTCGAGCAGGCCGCTCAGGTGCTTGAGGTCGCGCGCGAAATGCGTCAGCAGGTAGTCGAGCAGTTCCTCCGCCAGGTGCAGCCCGCGCCGCGCCGCCTCGCCCCGCAGCGCGGCGCGCGTGTCGGCCTCGCCGAGCGGCGCGAGCCCGAAGACCGGCCCGGAGCCGAGCCGGGTGCGCAGGTCCTCGCGCAGCGGCAGGTCGACCGGCGGCAGGCGGCCCGCAGCCAGCACGCTGCGCCCGCCGTCGGCCGCGGCGACGAAGCAGGTGAAGGCTGCGTGCTGGCGCGGCGCGTCGTAGCGCTCGCAGTCGTCGAGCAGGATCAGCGTCTCGTCGCCGAGCTGCCAGGGCCAGGGGCTGTCGGCGCCGAAGCGTGCCGCCGCCCCGCCGCCGCGCGCCTGCCAGGCTCGCGCCGTCGCCTGCAGCAGGTGCGACTTGCCGCTGCCCTCCGGGCCCCAGAGGTAGCTCGGCCCGGCGCCGGGGGCGAGCGCCTCCAGATGGGCCAGCGCGGGGGCGTTGGCGCCGGCAATGAAGTTGCCGAACGATGGGGCCGGCGCGGCCGAGATCGGCAGCACCAGCTGCTCCATCGGCGCCGTCGAGGCCGCCCCCGCGCGGCGCGACACGGCCAGGCCCCGCTCAGCCATTGAACAGCGGCCCCTGCAGGTACAGCGTGCGCAGCCGCGCGACCGCCACCGCCAACACCGCGCACACCGGCAGCGCGATCAGCACGCCGACAAAGCCGAACAGGTGGCCGAAGGCCAGCAGCGCGAAGATCACCGTCAGCGGGCTGAGCCCGATGCGCTCGCCGACCAGGCGCGGCGTCAGCCAGAAGCTCTCGACCACCTGCCCGAGGCCGTAGACCACCGCGACCGCGACGATGCCGTAGACGCTGCCGAACTGCAGCAGACTGGCCACCAGGGCGAGTACCAGGCCGAGGCCGAAGCCCAGGTACGGGATGAACACCGCCAGCCCGGTGAAGACGCCGATCGGCAGCGCGAGGTCGAAGCCGAAGAGCATCAGCCCGATGCTGTAGAAGGCCGCCAGCGACAGCATCACCGTCAGCTGGCCGCGCAGGTACTGCCCGAGCATCTGGTCGCACTCCTCGACGAAGCTGTACACCGAGTCGCGCATGCGCGGCGGCACCAGCGCTGCGGCGCGTTCGATCATGCGCGGCCAGTCGAGCAGCAGGAAGAAGGTGACCATCGGGATCAGCACCGCATTGCCGACCACCGCCAGCAGGATGCTGCCGCCGATGCGCGCCGAACTGAGGGCTGTCGCCAGCCACTCCTCGAGGTTGGCGTCGAGGTACTTGAGGACGAAGCCCTTGATGCTCTCGGTGTCGAAGGCGATGTTGATGCCCAGCTGTCCGAGCCAGGGTCCCAGGCCGTGGTTGACCCGTTCGGCCAGCAGCGGGATCTGCTCGCGCAGCAGCGGCAGCTGCTTCGACAGCACCGGCACCAGCAACAGCAGCACCGCGAGCAGCGCCAGCAGCGCCAACAGCTCGACGACGATCACCGCGGCGACGCGCGGCACGCGCCGCTGCACCAGCCGCTCGACCGCCGGGTGCAGCACGTAGGCGAGCACCGTCGCGCCGAGGAACGGCATCAGCACCGGCGCCAGCAACCACAGCAGGAAGACGACGACCAGCGCCAGGCCGGCCCAGGAGAGCGTCTGGCGTTGCGCGCGGGTCAGGGTCATGTCGGCGAGGGACGTTCCGGCCGGGGCACGGGCCGGGGGCGCGTTCCGGGCCGGAGGCGGCTCGGCTTCAATCGGCATTCAATGCAGCCGCGGGCGGCCGACCCCCTGCAACACGCGCAGGCGCTCCTGGATCGCGGGGCGGTCGTCGGCCTGCGGCACGCATTCGAGATAGGTCGACAGATCGCTCACCGCGGCGTTGACCTCGCCCAGTTCGGCGTAGGCGATGCCGCGGTCGCGTCGCTCGGACCAGTCCTGCGGCAGCAGCACGACGAGGCGCTCGAGTACCTGCAGCTGACGCGGCCAGTCGCGCGCGCCGCGGTGGATCTCCTTCAGGTTGCGCAGCATGCGCGCGACGATGTCGCGCGCCGGCGCTGCCTGCAGGAACAGGCCGAGCGGCACGTCGAACTCGCCTTCGAGGCCCTGGCGCCGCCGGTACGGCGCGAGCAACTCGTCGAGTTCCTCGCGCGACAGCGAATGGCCGCTGAAGGGGTCGATCACGACCTCGCCCTGCGGCATGCGCAGCTTGACCAGGAAGTGGCCCGGAAAGGACACGCCCCGCGCCGTCAACTCGACCTGGCTGGCCAGCTCCATGTAGATCACCGCGAGCGTGATCGGGATGCCGCGCCGCGTCTCAAGCACCTTGTGCAGGTAGCTGTTGCGCGCGTCGTAGTAGTTGTTGACGTTGCCGGCGAAGCCGAGCTCCTGGAAGAAGTAGCGGTTGAGCCAGCGCAGTCGCTGCACCGGCACCGCGTCGGCCGGGATGCGCCGTTTCAGCTTGGCCGCCAGCGCGTCCACCTGCGCCAGCACCGCCTGCGTGTCGAGGCGCGGGTATTCGTCCTGTGCGATCGACACGGCGGCTTCGGTCAGCGACAGGCTGGCGTCCTCGCGCACCAGCGAGGCGAAATACTCGAGCGCGGTCGGAACCTGAAAGCGCAGCGGCTCGGCCATGAATCGAGTTTAGCTGCGCCGGGCGAAGTCCCGAAAGCGCAGGCCGGCCAGGGCCAGCGTGCCGAAGTAGACCACCGCGGCCGCCAGCAGCACGCCCGCCAGCCAGGCCACGCGCTGCGCCGGCACGGCGCGCAGCGCGACCCAGTCGATCGAGGTCACGGCCCAGGCCAGGCCCGCCCCCATCAGCGCGCTGGCGAGCACCACCTTGGCGACAAAGGCGCCCCACCCCGGCGCCGGCCGGTACGCGCCGGCGCGGCGCAGACCGACGCACAGCCAGCCGGCGTTGAGCAGCGCCCCCAGGCTGATCGACAGCGCCAGCCCCGCATGGCCGAGCCAGGGCACCAGCACCAGGTTCATCAGCTGCGTCAGCACCAGCACCACCACCGCGATCTTCACCGGCGTGCGGATGTTCTGCCGCGCATAGAAGCCGGGCGCCAGCACCTTGATCGCGATCAGGCCGACCAGCCCGACGCCGTAGCCCTGAAGCGCGCGCACCGTCTGCTCCACGTCGGCCGGGGTGAAGGCGCCGTAGTGGTAGAGCGCCGCGACCAGCGCGCGCGGGAAGACCAGCAGCGCGACCGCGCAGGGCAGCGCCAGCAGCAGCATCAGCCGCAGGCCCCAGTCAAGCAGCGCCGAGTAGCCCTGCGTGTCCTGCTTGGCCTGCAGCCCGGAGAGCTGCGGCAGCAGCACCACGCCGAGCGCGACGCCGAGCAGGCCGGTCGGGAACTCCATCAACCGGTCGGCATAGAAAAGCCACGACACCGCACCGACCGACAGGTGCGAGGCGATCTGCGTGTTGATCAGCAGCGAGAGCTGCGCCACCGAGACGCCGAGCAGCGCCGGCGCCATCTGCCGCAGCACGCGGCCGACGCCCGGGTGGTGCCAGGCCGCCGCCACCGCGGTCGGCCGCCAGGCCAGGCGCGGCACGATGCCGATCGCCTTCAGCGACGGCCACTGCGCCGCGAGCTGCAGCACCCCGCCGACCATCACGCCGACCGCGATCGCGTAGATCGGCTCGAGGCCCCAACCCGGGAACTTCGGTGCGAGCCAGAGCAGCGCCGCGATCCAGGCCAGGTTCAGCAGCACCGGCGTGGCCGCCGGCGCGGCGAATCGGCGCCAGGTGTTCAGGATCCCGGCCGCCAGCGCCACAAGCGACATCAGCGCGATGTACGGAAACATGATCCGCGTCATCACCACCGCGCCCTCTCGCTCGGCCAGGCCCGAGCCGATCGCCAGCACCAGCAGGGGCGCGCCGATCACGCCGATGACGCTGGTGGCCACCAGCGCCCAGAGCAGCACGGTGCCGACCGCGTCGATCAGGCGGTGCGTCGCCTCGTCGCCCTCGGTCGCCCGCGTGCCGGCGAGGATCGGGACGAAGGCCTGCGAGAAGGCGCCCTCGGCGAACAGGCGCCGCAGCAGGTTGGGCAGGCGGAAGGCGACGTTGAAGGCGTCGGTCCAGGCGCTGGCGCCGAAGGTGGCGGCCATCAGCAGGTCGCGGGCGAGCCCGGTGATGCGCGAGGCGAGCGTGAGCAGGGAAACGGTCGAGGCCGCCCGCAGCAGATTCATGAAGTGGCGGTCGAAACCCCGTTCCTTGGACGGCGCGGATTATAGGAAGCGGCTACTTACCTTTTGCCCGGGCGCAGGATTCGACGCGTCAGGAATGTTATAGTCGCGGGCTTTTCCACCCGGGCACCCCAACAGCATGGCCACTGCTTCCAAAGCCAAGAAGAAGACCGTTCGCATCGCGTCCGGTCGCAAGCGCGTCCGTCAGGACGTCAAGCTCAACGCCGCGAACACCGCGCTGCGCTCGCGCTTCCGCACCGTGATCAAGAACGTGCAGAAGGCCGTCGCCGGTGGCGACAAGGCCAAGGCCACCGAGCTGTTCCAGACCGCCCAGAAGACGATCGACTCGATCGCCGACAAGGGCATCTTCCACAAGAACAAGGCGGCGCGTCACAAGAGCCGCCTGGCCGCGAAGGTCAAGGCGCTGGCCTCGGCCGCGGCCTGAACCGCCCGGACCCGGATCACCGGGTGGAAAGAAGAAGGGCCCGCGATGCGGGCCCTTTTTTCTTGGGTCACGGTTTCAGCGGTCGTCGGGCAGCGTGCAGACCTCGCCCACCGACAGGTCGTTGTCGCGCGCGAAGTTCATCACGAAGTCCCAGGCCATCGGCTCGAGCTCGCGCAGGGCCTCATGGACGATCACCGCCTTGACCCCGGCCATCACGGTCGGCACGCAGTACGGCGAGTAACCGATGTGGGCGTCGATGCCGCCGCCGGTATCGGGACGGAAGCTGCACATCGCGCCGGCCAGGCGCTCGGCCCAGTCGCTCGGCCGGAAGGTGCGGCCGTCGCGCGTCAGGCCCTGGATGTAGAACTCGCGCAGTCGGGGAGGTGGCGCCGTCATGTGGATGTCGAAGGGGCGGCAAGTCGCCGCAAGCTTTGCGCCAGCGCCCCCTTGCCGAAGCTCTCCATTGTGCCCGTCGCATGCTGCGCCGCAGCAACAAACTCGACAACCCCGCTCTCTTCGCGTGCCAAATGCCTTGCCGAATGCCCTCCGGCCGGCCGGGCCAACGGCGGGTCGCGGCGCGGGGTGTCGGCGCCGTCACCCTTAGAATCCCGGCCCCTGCAGACGCGGCGTCACGAGCGTTGCCCTGCCCCCGCCACCTCCCCGCGCGGAGTCCACGATGAATGCCCCCGACAAGCTGGCCGCCAGCCCTGACCCCCATGTGATGAACACCTACGGCCGGCTGCCGATCGCGCTGTCGCACGGACGCGGCTGCTGGGTCTGGGACACCGACGGCCGCAAGTACCTCGACGGCCTCGGCGGCATCGCGGTCAACACCCTGGGCCATGCGCATCCGCGTCTGGTGCCGGCGCTGCAGGAGCAGGTCGGCCGCCTGATCCACACCTCCAACTACTACCACGTGCCGCTGCAGGAGCAGGTCGCAGCCAAGCTCACGCAGGTCTCCGGCCTGACCAACGTCTTCTTCTGCTCGACCGGGCTGGAGGCGAACGAGGCGGCACTGAAGATCGCCCGCAAGTTCGGCCACGACAAGGGCGTCGAGCGGCCCGAGGTCGTCGTCTACGAGAAGGCCTTCCACGGCCGCTCGATCGCGACGCTGTCGGCCACCGGCAACCCGAAGGTGCAGGCCGGCTTCGGCCCGCTGGTCGAAGGCTTCGTGCGCGTGCCGCTGAATGACCTCGCGGCACTCGAGCAGGTCGCCCGCACGCGGCCGAACGTGGTGGCGGTGTTCCTCGAAGTGATCCAGGGCGAAGGCGGCATCAACCCGGCCCGCGCCGAGTACCTGCAGGCCGTGCGGCGCCTGTGCGACGAACGCGACTGGCTGCTGATGCTCGACGAGGTGCAGTGCGGCATCGGCCGCACCGGCAAGTGGTTCGCGCACCAGTGGGCCGGCATCCAGCCGGACGTGATGCCGCTCGCCAAGGGCCTCGGCTCGGGCGTGCCGGTCGGCGCCGTCGTCTGCGGCCCGCGCGCCGCGCAGGTCTTCGGGCCCGGCAACCACGGCACCACCTTCGGCGGCAACCCGCTGGCGATGCGCGCCGCGATCGAGACGCTGACGATCGTCGAGGAGGACGGTCTGCTCGAGAACGCCGCGCGCGTCGGCGCCGCCCTGCGCCGGCGTCTCGCCGACGAGTTCGCCGGCCTGCCCGGCGTGGTCGAGATCCGCGGCGAGGGGCTGATGATCGGCATCGAGCTCGCGCGCCCCTGCGGCGAGCTGCTGCTGCGCGCCTGCGAGGCCGGCCTGCTGCTCAGCGTGACGGCCGACCGCGTGATCCGCCTCGTGCCGCCGCTGATCCTGAGCGAGGACGAGGCGATGCAGATCGCCGATATCCTGTGTCCGCTGGTGCGCAGCTTCCTCGCCGAAGAGGCGGCGAACTGAGCGCCTGACCCTCCATCTGCCGGCGGCGGCCGCCGCGCCCGAACCCATGAAGCCCGGCATGAGCCTGATCAAGCACTTCCTGCAGTTCAAGGACCTGCGCGCCGAGGAGTACGCCTACCTGCTCGACCGCGCCGCCGTCATCAAGAAGCGGTTCAAGAACTACGAGAAGTACACGCCGCTGGTCGACCGCACGCTGGCGATGATCTTCGAGAAGGCCAGCACGCGCACCCGCGTCAGCTTCGAGGCCGGCATGTACCAGATGGGCGGCTCGGTCGTGCACCTGACCACCGGCGACAGCCAGCTCGGCCGCGCCGAGCCGATCGAGGACTCGGCGCGCGTCATCAGCCGCATGGTCGACCTGGTGATGATCCGCACCTTCGAGCAGGCCAAGCTCGAACGCTTCGCCGCCCACTCGCGGGTGCCGGTGATCAACGGCCTCACCAACGAGTACCACCCCTGCCAGATCCTGGCCGACGTGTTCACCTTCATCGAGCACCGCGGCAGCATCGCCGGCAAGGTGGTGGCCTGGGTCGGCGACGGCAACAACATGGCCAACACCTGGCTGCAGGCGGCCGAGATCCTCGGCTTCACGGTGCATGTCAGCACGCCCGGCGGCTACGAGGTGGACACGGCGGTGGCCGGCATCCGCGACCGCGGCTGCTACAAGGTCTTCGACCACCCGATGGAGGCCTGTGCCGGCGCCCACCTAGTGACCACCGACGTCTGGACGAGCATGGGCTACGAGGCCGAGAACGAGGCCCGCCTGAAGGCCTTCGTCGACTGGTGCGTCGACGCCGACATGATGGCCGCCGCCCAGCCGGACGCCCTCTTCATGCACTGCCTGCCCGCCCACCGCGGCGAGGAGGTCGACGCCGAGGTGATCGACGGCAAGCAGTCGGTCGTCTGGGACGAGGCCGAGAACCGCATGCACGTGCAGAAGGCGCTGATGGAGTACCTGCTGCTCGGGCGCATCGGCTGAGGCGCGGCGCGCCACCGCGCGCGCCTTCCCCCTTACAGGTCGAGCACCAGGCAGGCCGACTTCGAGCGCGAGCAGCAGGGCGTGAAGCTGTCGTTGGCGGCCTGCTCGTCCGACGACAGGTAGACGTCACGGTGGTCGGGCGTGCCGTCCAGCACCCGCGTCAGGCAGGTGCCGCAGACGCCCTGCTCGCAGGACACCATCACCTCGACCCCGGCCTCGGCCAGCGCCTGCACCACGGTCCGGCCCGCCGGCACCACGACCACCCGGCCGCTGCTCGCCAGCTTCACCTCGAACGGCTCGTCGCCGGTCCGCGGCGCGGCTGCCTCGCTGCCGAAGACCTCCCGGTGCAGCTGCGGCTCGCCCCAGCCCGCCGCGCGCGCCGTGTCGAGCGCCGCATCCATGAAGCCCTGCGGCCCGCAGACGTAGACATGCGTGTCGGCCTGCGGCCGTGCGAGCACCGCTGCCAGATTGAGCCGCCGGTCGTCGTCACCGCCGCTGCCGTCACCGAAGTGGAAGTGCACACGGTCCGAGAAGGCCGACTGCCGGATGCGCTGCGCGAACGCGGCGCGCTCGCGCGTGTGCGCCGCGTAGTGCATCGAGAACGCCGCCCCGGTCGCCGCCAGCCGCTCGGCCATGCTGAGCAGCGGTGTGATGCCGATGCCGCCGGCCAGCAGCAGGCTCCTGCCTGCCCCTTCCGCCAATGCGAAGTGGTTCTTCGGCGCGCTGATGCGCAGCTCGTCGCCCTCGTGCACAGCCTCGTGCACCGCCGCCGAGCCGCCCCGGGACGCCGGGTGGCGCAGCACCGCGATCAGGTAGCGGTGCGTCTCGGTCGGGTCGTTGCACAGCGAGTACTGGCGCACCGCGCCACCGGGCAGGTGCACGTCGACATGCGCGCCGGCCGAGAACGCCGGCAGCGCGGCGCCGCCCAGGCCGACCATCTCGAGGCTGCAGACGCCCTCGGCCTCGACGACCTTGCGCACCACCCGCACGCTCAGTTCGGCGCCCGCGCTCATGACGCCCCCGCCGCTGCCGGCGCCAGCGGGCGCCGGCAGCCGCGGCCGCCGCAGCTATGCATGACGCCCCTCCTGCTGGATCAGCTTGGCGAGCAGCCGCCGCACGCGCACCGGCGCCGCGTCGTTGCTCATCAGCACGGGCTTCAGCGAGAAGAAGTCGCTGGTGCCCATCTCGTCGTGCACCGCCTCGATGATCGGCCCGTCCTCGTCCTCGAAGGCGGCGTGCATCGCCTGGATCTTCTTCTCGTTGTAATCGGCGTCGTCGACCAGGTGGTTGCGCCGCGTCGCAAAGTAGTAGTGGGTGCTGCCGGCCGACTCGGGCGTGCAGGTGTGCAGGTCGTACTGGCCGGTGGTGCCTTGCAGGTCGAGCGCGGCCTCCGGGTCCTGCGTGGCGCCCACCGACAGCTGGATGTTCGCCGGCGGGGTCCAGGTGATGTCGAAGAAGTGGCGGCCCTCGGCCTCCGGCTGGGCCAGGAACGGCGCGAAGATCATCATCGACGGCGTCTGCCGCCATTCCCAGCGGGCGTTGACGCTGCGCGCGCCCTCCTGCACCTTCGGCACCAGCGGCGACAGCTGGCCGCGGGTGCTGATGATCTCGCCGTGGACATGGTCGATGTGGCTCAGGTCCATCACGTTGTCGATGATCAGCTCGAAGTGCGCGTTCAGGCGCATGTAGGTGTAGGCGACGCTGCTCGCCGGCTCCTCGTCGAGGGCGCCGAAGTCGGGCAGGCTCGCCGGGTCGGCCGGCTCGTCGCCCATCCAGATCCACACGAAGCCGTAGCGCTCCACCAGCGGGAAGCTGCGCACCTTGGCCGCCGCCGGGATGTGCCCGTTGCCGTGGGGGTTGTGGGTGCACTGCCCGCTGCAGTCGAAGCGCAGCGCGTGGTACTTGCACACCACCTCGTCGCCGACGCGCTCGCCCAGGTGCAGCGGCGCGAAGCGGTGCGGGCAGCGGTCATGCAGCGCGATCGGCGTGCCGTCGGCCTTGCGATAGATGAGCACCGCGGTGTCGAGCAGCTTGCGGTGGAAGAGCTGCTCGCCGTCGATCTCGCGGGACAGGGCCGCGACGTACCAGCAGTTCCTCAGGTAGGGGGTGGAAGGCCGGGCAGCGTTGCCTGCGGGGTGGATCTGAACCTTGGCATCCATGTTGTCTCTCTCCTGAACCATCGATCACAAGGGGAAGACCGCCTTGAGCCAGAAGGCCTTGCCTTCGGCGCGGTTGCGGACTCGCGTTTCGGTCTCGAACTTCGCCGTGACGAACCAGCCGCGGCCGCTGTCGTACTTGACCGAGGGGCCGATCGAGAGCGCGCGGCCCTTGTTGTCGGGCACCGTCGCGCCGTCGAGCCGGTCGTCGGTGGTCTGGCGGTAGACGTAGCCGCCGACGCCCAGCGTCCAGCCGTGGCCGACGCCCCAGCCCAGCGCGTAGTCGAAGTGCAGTTCCTGCCCGTCGCGCCAGCCGGTGTCGCCGTTGCGGCGGTTGAAGGTGTAGGCGGCGCGGAAGTCGACGTTGGGCCCGGTCGGGTCGACGTAGCTCAGCGCGAACACCGGCTCGATCCCCCAGTGGTTGCGGCCGATGTTGGCGAGGTCGCCCTGCCGGTAGCGGCCGGTGGGCAGGAACAGGTCCAGCGCGGTGACGCTGTGCAGCTTGTCGCTGTAGTGGTGGCCCGTCCCGATGCCCACCGTCATGTCGCCGAGGCCCCGCTTGCGCTGGCGCTGCCCGCCGGCCTCCACCTCCAGGCTCACCAGCGGCAGGATGGTGTGCAGCACCATGTCGCCGCCGAACAGCTTGGTGCCCGGCACCCAGACCAGGCGCGGCGCGACGACGTTCGCCGTGACCTCGAACCCCGGCACGCCCAGGTCCTGCCCCGAGTTGCCCCGGACCTGGTCGGCGTTGTAGTGGGTGGCGAACACCATGCCGTAGAGCCCCGGCGGCGGCAGAGCCCCGGACATGAAGTTCTCGGCCCCGTGCGGATAGATCGACCCTCCGCCTTCGGTCGCCCCGGCCGTGCCGGCGCAGAGGCACGAGAGGGCCAGCGCGAGGCCCTGGTTGGTTTTGCGTCTCAAGTTCTGTCTCCTCCGGGCGCGCGCGACCCCGCCCGCGGCTCGGCACGGGCGCTGCCGGCGCGCCGGCTGCTGCTTTCGGTTCGTGTGACGGCGGGCGGCCGCGCGGCCGCCGCCGGCGGTCAGGCGGCGACGCGGGCCATGCGCGCCAGCGGGCTCGACTCGGACTCGTCCTGCGCCTCGGGCAGCACGAAGTCGAAGCGCACGCGGGTGAACGGTGCGTCGATGCCGAGCGACTCGTAGCCGGCCGGCGGCGTGCCGGGCTCGAGCGTCACGATCAGGCCGTCGCGCGTGGCGAAGGCGAAGTCGTCGTCGATGTAGGTGTCGCCCGGCAGGTTGACCTGCGTCGTCAGCGTGCGCAGGCCCGGCTTCGCGACCAGGAAGTGGATGTGCGCCGGCCGGTGGCCGTGGCGTCCGAGGGCTGCGAACAGCTCCGCCACCGGCCCCACCGGCGGGATCGAGTAGCCCGGCGGCAGGTAGCTGCGGAAGCGGTAGCGGCCCTGCGCATCGGTCTCGATGCGGCGGCGCAGCGCATAGGGCTTCTGGTCGGGGTCGAAGTGCGAGTAGCGGCCCTTCTCGTTGGCATGCCAGGCATCGACCATCGCGCCGGCCACCGGCCGCCCCTGCAGGTCGAGCACCCGGCCCTCCATCACCAGCACCTCGCCGGGCGGCGTGCCTTCGTCGAGCCGCGCCTCGCCGAGCGAGGTGGGCGCCCCTTCGATGTAGAGCGGCCCCTCGATCGCGCGCGGCGTGCCGGCGCTGCGGCCGGCGCGGCGGTCGGCCTCGTCGGCGCGGATGTCGAGCAGGCGGTCGAAGCCGAGCCCGGCGGTGATCAGCCCGATCTGGCCGCTCTGACCCAGGCGGGTCAGCCAGTCGGTGGCACGCCAGAACTCGTCGGGCTGCACGTCCAGCTCGTCGATCGCGCGGAACAGGTCGGCGACGAGGCGCGCGCTGATCTCACGCACCCGCTCGCTTCCTTCCGCGACGCGGGCGCTGTTGACGCGGTCGAGCAACTGCCGTTGGGTGAACTCGTTCTTCATCGTCGTCTCCGGGGTAGGCGGCCGGCGGGCCGCATTCGTCAGTAAATCTTCTGGGGATCGGGAGGCGCGCGGCCGTCAGCGGTCGTCGTCGTGCATCGACGACGGGTGGCGGCACAGCGGCTGCACCTCGATCTCCATGTAGGGAAAGAGCGGCAGGCGCATCAGCGTGTCGTGCAGCGTCGCGTTGTCGGGCACGTCGAACACGCTGACGTTGGCGTAGCGCCCGGCGACGCGCCACAGGTGGCGCCAGGTGCCGGCGCGCTGCAACTCGAGCGCCAGCGCCATCTCGCGTGCCTTCAGTTCGTCGGCCACGGCGGCCGGCATGTCGTGCGGCAGGCGCACGCTCATCGTGACGTGGAACAGCATCGAAGCCTCCAGCGCGTAGGGGGTGAGGAAAGCCGACGGGCGGGCTCAGCCCGCCATCGCGACGCTCGTGCGGCGGCGGTCGCGCCGGTAGTGCGCGAACTTGTCCTCGTCGAGCTCGACGCCGAGGCCCGGCGCCGTCGGCAGCGCGAGCGAGAAGTCGGCGAAGCGCGGCCGCTCGACGACGACGTCGTCACGCAGCAGCAGCGGCCCGAACAGCTCGGTGCCCCAGGCCAGGCGCGGCATCGCCGCGAAGGCATGCGCGGCCGCGACGCTGCCGATGCTGCCCTCGAGCAGCGTGCCGCCGTAGAGGCCCACGCCGGCCGCATCGGCGATGGCCGCGGCGCGCAGCGTGCCCCAGGGACCGCCGGCCTGCGAGATCTTCAGCGCATGCACGTCGGCCACCGCGTCGCGCGCCAGCTCGTAGGCATCGATCGCGTCGTGCACCGCCTCGTCGGCCATCACCGGCACGTCGAAGCGCGCGGCCAGCCGCTTCAGCGCGGCGCGGTTGCGGCCGGCGACCGGCTGCTCGATCAGGCCGACGCCGATCGACTCCAGTGCCGCGATGCCGCGCACCGCGGTCGGCTCGTCCCAGGCCTGGTTGACGTCGACCGTCAGCATCACGTCGGCGCCGAGGCCGTCACGGATGCGCTCCACGTGCGCCAGGTCGGCGGCGAGCGCCTGGCGGCCGATCTTGAGCTTGAAGACCTTGTGGCGGCGGGCCTCGATCAGGCCCAGCGCCTCCTCGACGTCGCGCGCGCCGTCGCCGCTGGCCAGCGTCCACAGCACCGGCAGCTGCGTGCGGCAGGCGCCGCCCAGCAGCGCGTGCAGCGGCACGCCCAGGCGCCGCGCCTGGGCGTCGAGCAGTGCCGTCTCGACCGCGCTCTTGGCGAAGCTGTTGCCCTGCACGTGGGCCCCGACGCGGGCCATCGCCGCGTTGACGTTGGTGGCGTCCTGGCCGACCAGGAGGGGCGCGACATAGGTCTCGACCGCGAGCTGGATGCCCTCGGGGCTCTGGTCGCCGTAGGCGAGGCCGCCGATCGTCGTCGCCTCGCCCAGGCCCACCAGGCCGTCGCTGCACCGAAGGCGCACGATGCACAGCGTCTGCGTCGTCATCGTCGTCATCGCGAGCTTGTGCTCGCGGATCGTCGGCAGGTCGACCAGCGTGGCTTCGATCGCCTCGATGCGTGCGTTCGCCATCTCGTGTCTCCTTGGTATCGGTATGGGCGTGATCCTCGCGCCGTGAAGGGGTGGTGTCCAATATCGATTCAGTCGGCTTCCATACCTTCAGGGTCTGATCTTGGAACTGCGTCACCTGCGCTACTTCATCGCCGTCGCCCGCGAGCGCAACTTCAGCCGCGCGGCCGGGCAGCTGCACATCGCCCAGCCGCCCCTCTCACGGCAGATCAAGCAGCTCGAGGACGAGCTGGGCGTCGAGCTGTTCGACCGGGCGACCCGCCCGCTGCGGCTGACCCCGGCAGGTCAGTTCTTCCATACCCAGGCCGAACAGGCGATCGAACGCCTCGCCGAGGCCACCGAGTCGGCGCGGCGCATCGCGCGCGGGCGGCGGGCCTGGCTCGGCATCGGCTTCGTGCCCTCCGCGCTGTACGGCGCGCTGCCCGAGGTGATCCGGCGCTTCCGCCAGGCGCAGCCCGAGGTCGAGGTCGGGCTCTCGGAGCTGACGACGCTGCAGCAGATCGAGGCCCTGAAGGCGGGCCGCATCGACGTCGGCTTCGGCCGCCTCGCCTTCGACGACGCGGCGATCGTCGGCACCGTGGTCGACGAGGAGCCGCTCGTCGCCGCCCTGCCGGCCCACCACCCGCTGGCGCGCCGCCGCCGGGTGCCGCTGGCGCTGCTGGCGGGCGAGCCGCTGCTGCTCTACCCGGCGCGCCCGCGCCCGAGCTATGCCGACCAGGTGCTCGCGGCTTTCCGCGCGCGCGGCCTGCAGCCGGCGATCGGCCTCGAGGCGAACGAGATGCAGACCGCGCTCGGCCTGGTCGCGGCCGACGTCGGCTACGCGATCGTCCCGCGCTCGGTGCAGGGGCTGCACCGCGAGGGGCTGGCCTACGTGTCGCTCGAGGACAAGGGCGTCGTCTCGCCGGTGATCATGAACCTGCGCGCCGGCGAAGCGGCCCCGCTGCTGGCCGACCTGCGCGCCCATGTGGTCGCCGCCTTCGGCGCCGCGGCCGGCGCTCCGGCGTGAACCGGCTCGCGCTCGCATGCGGCTGATCCCCCTCGGCCCTCTGGCGCTGACGATCATCGCGTCGCTCGTCGTCGCGGTGGTGCTGCTGGCGGTGCGCGTGGTCGTGATGCAGCGCGTGCAGTCACGCCGCCAGCGCGAGAACCGGCAGGAGACCGAGCGGCTGCGCTCGATGGTCGCAGCCTATCGATCGCTCGCCGGCTCGTTCTCGCCCGCCCTCGAAGGCGACCGCGGCGTGCTCGAGGAAGCACTGGCCGACATCGTGCTGTTCGGCTCGCTGACGCAGGTGGAGATGGCCGCGCGCTGCGCCCGCGCCCTCGCCGCCGGCGGACCGGTCGAGACGCAGGCGCTGGTCGAGTCGCTGCGCGCCGACCTGCGCGTCCAGCTCGGGCTCGAGCCGATTCCCGACACCCTGCGCCTGCCGCCCTCCGGCCCCGGCCCCGGCCGTGGCACGCGCGGCGCGGGGCGTGGCGACGGCGAAGGGCGCGGCAACCGCACGGGCGGCGCAGGCGGTGCGGGCGGCGGCGGCTTCGGTGGCGGCATCGGCGGCGCGGCCGCCGGGGCAAGCGGGCTCGGGGTCGGGCTCGGCATCGGCGAGGACAGCGACCCCACCGGGCGGGGCTGAGCGCCCAGTGGGCCCCGCGTGGCCGGATGTCGCCGCCCCCGGCGAGCCTTGCCATACTCGCGATCCTGCCGCCGGACCCCCCGATGAAAGCCAGCGCCTCCAGCGTCAATCTCTCGCTCGTTTCCCACACCAACGTCGGCAAGACCACGCTTGCCCGCACCCTGCTCGGCCGCGATGTCGGCGAGGTGCGCGACGAGGCCCATGTCACGCACACCGCCGAGCGCCAGACGATGGTCGAGACGCCGGCCGGCGAGCGCCTCGAGCTGTGGGACACCCCGGGCTTCGGCGACAGCGTGCGCCTGGCCAAGCGTCTCTCGCAGTCCGGCAACCCGCTCGGCTGGTTCCTGAGCGAAGTCTGGGACCGTCTGCGCGACCGCGCCTTCTGGTCGAGCCAGCGCGCGGTGCGCAACGTGCTCGACCATGCCGACGTCGTGCTCTACCTCGTCAATGCGGCCGAGCCGCCCGAGGACGCCGGCTACCTGCAGCCCGAGCTGCAGGTGCTCGCGCTGATCGGCAAGCCGGTCATCGTGCTGCTGAACCAGCTCGGCGAGCCGCGCGAGCCGGCCGACGAGGCGGCCGAGATCGAGCGCTGGCGCGGCCACCTGGCGACGCTGGGGCTGGCCGACCGCCGGGGCACGCCGCTCGTGCGCGAGGTGCTCGCGCTCGATGCCTTCGCGCGCTGCTGGGTGCAGGAAGGCGAGCTGCTGCGCGCGGTCGCCGACGCGCTGCCGGCCGCGCGGCGGCCGCTGTTCGATCACCTGCGCGAGGCCTGGACGGCCAAGGAGCGCGCCGTCTGGCAGGCGGCGATGCAGGAGCTGGCCGACCGCGTCGCCCGTGCCGCGCTCGACCGCGAGAGCGTCCCCGAGAGCGGCTGGGGCGGCCGCCTGCGCGAGGTGGGTGCCGCGCTCGGCCTGCGCCGTGAAGGCAGCCACACGCCGCGCGAGCTGGCGATGCAGGCGCTGGCCGAGCGGCTCGACCGCGACGTGCGCGAATCGACCGACCGCCTGATCGCGCTGCAGGGCCTGGACGGCCGAGCCGCCGCGACCGTGCTGCAGCGGCTCGCCGACCACTACGCGGTGCGCGAGCCGGTGCACGAAGGCAAGGCCGCGGTGCTCGGCGGCGTCGTCAGCGGCGCGCTGGTCGGGCTGAAGGCCGACGTCGCGAGCGGCGGCCTGACGCTCGGCGGCGGCCTGCTCGCCGGCGGCGTGCTGGGAGCGCTCGGCGCGATCGGCCTGGCGCGCGGCTACAACCTCGTGCGCGGGCTCGACCGCCCGACGCTTGCCTGGACGCCGCCGGTGCTCGAAGGCGCGGCCCGCGCCGGGCTGCTCGGCTACCTGTCGGTCGCCCATTACGGCCGCGGCCGCGGCGAATGGGCCGAGGCCGAGCACCCGGCCTTCTGGGCCGACACGGTCGACCAGGTGATGGCGGTGCACGCGCCGGCGCTGGAAGCCGTCTGGGCGCTGCGCGAGCGCATCGCCCAGCCCAACGAGCCGATGCGCCGCGAGGTGCAGGACGGGCTCGTCGCCTGGTTCGAGACGGCGAGCCGCGACCTGCTGCAGCGGCTCTACCCCGAGGCCGACGTCGGTGCCGCCACCTCCGGCGCCAGCGCCTCGGCGCCGGAGGCCGCGCCGCCGCCCCAGGCGACGCAAGGCAGCCTGGCGAACGCGACCGCATCGACCGGCGCCGAGAACGCATAGCCCTGCAGTTCGTCGCAGGGCAGCTCGCGCAGACGCTCGGCGTCGGCCTCCGTCTCGACCCCCTCGGCGACCAGCGCCAGGCCGAGCGAGCGCGCCAGGCTCGCCACCGCATGCGTCACCGCACGCGCGCTGGTCTCGCGGTCGTAGGCCTGGACCAGGCTGGCGTCGATCTTCATCACATCGAGCGGCAGTTCGCGCAGGCTCGACATCGAGGCCAGCCCGGTGCCGAAGTCGTCGAGCGCGATGCGCACGCCCGCCGCGCGCAGGCGCGCCAGGCGCATGCGCAGCCCGGCATCGGCGCCGGCCAGCACCCGCTCGCCGACCTCGATCTCCAGGTCATGCGGCGTCAGGTCGCAGGCGGCGAGCGTCGCCAGCACCGTCTGGTCGAGATCGGGCTCCTGCAGCTGGCGCAGCGACAGGTTGACGTTGACCCGCGCGAGCGCGAGGCCCGCCTTCCGCCAGGCGGCCAGCTGCAGGCAGGCCGCGTCGAGCACCCATTGCCCCATCGGCACCGCGAAGCCCGAGGCGGCGGCGACCGACATGAAGTCGGCCGCGGCGAGCAGGCCGCGGCGCGGGTGGCGCCAACGCAGCAGCGCCTCGGCCGAGACGGCGCGGCCGCTGAGCGCATCGACGCGCGGCTGGTAGTGCAGCTCGAAGGCGCCGCTGTCGAGCGCGCGCGGCAGTTCGGCACGCAGGCCGGCGGCCTCGAGTTCGGCGGCTTCGAAGCCGGCCTCGAAGCGGCGCACCGCCACCGCCTGGCCGGCGGCCGCGGCGCCATCGCGCGCGGCGCGCAGGGCGAGCACCGCGCGGGCCTGCAGTTCGGGGCGCGCCGCGCCATCCTCGGGACAGAAGGCGAAGCCGATCGCCGCGCCCGGCAGCAGCGCGTCGCCGTTCACCTCGAAGGCACCGCCGAGGGCCTCGGCCAGGCGCTGCAGCGCCGGCTCGACCGGCGTGGCCTCGCCGCGCGGCAGCGCGACATGGAAGCGCGCCGCGCCGTCGGCCCGGCAC
This sequence comes from Ideonella sp., assembly GCA_035911095.1. Taxonomy (GTDB): domain Bacteria; phylum Pseudomonadota; class Gammaproteobacteria; order Burkholderiales; family Burkholderiaceae_C; genus JAMHWF01. The sequence continues at coordinate 82,803 of JAMHWF010000095.1, forward strand.
GCGATCGCGCCCGGCGGCAGCAGCCCGCGCAGTCGCTGGGCGGCCGCGGCGAGCAGTTCGTCATACGGGCCCGCGCCCTGCCCTTCCAGCAGCGCGTCGGCGCGCGGCAGCTCGATCGCGAGCAGCGCGAAGCGCTGCGGGCGGCGCCGGCCCATCGCCTCCAGCGCCTCGTCGAAGCCGGACGGGTTGAGCAGGCCGGTCAGGGCGTCGTGCCGGGCGCGCAGCAGCAGGCGCCGGTCGCGGTCCTGCGCGGCGAGCATCAGGCCGATGTGGTCGCGCAGTTCGTGCGCATGGTCGGCCGCCTCGGCGGTCGGCTCGATCGGGCCGGACGACCAGGCGACGAGCAGCGCAACCTCGCGGCCGCGCTGGCGCACCGAGGTCCACCAGCACCAGGCGATCGTGTCCGGTGCCGCGGCGGCGACCACCAGCGGCGGCGCCACCGCGCCGGTGCGCCCGGTGGCCGGCGTGCCCTGCGACGGCAGCCCCAGACCCTCGACCGGCGGCAGCGCGCAGTCCAGCTCGGGCGCCCCGGCGTCGAAGCGCAGCCGGTGCAGGCGCAGCACCGCCAGGCCGTCGGTGACCTCGCGCAGCACCACCGCGGCGCTGGCGCCGGGCCAGAGCGCCGCCAGCTGCGCCAGCACGCGCGGCATCGCGGCCTTCGGCCCGACCCCTTCGATCACGTCGCGGTCGATCGCCTCCAGTCCGCGCAGCGCCGCATAGCGGCCTTCGAGGCGGCGCGCCAGCGTGTTGAAGCCACCGACCAGCAATGTCCATTCAGCGCCTGGGGAGGACGCGACGCGTGCCGCGTAGTCGTCGCGGGCGAGGCGGCGGGTGCCTTCGAACAGCTCGGTCATCGGCTGCGCGCCGCGACGTGCCTGGCGCCAGGCGATGCCGCCGGCGAGCACCAGCGCCAGGCCGATCGCCAGCGCTGCCGTGAGCAGCCCGGTCGCGCCGACCGCGCCCTCGCCGCCCGCGGCAGCCGAGGCGGTGAGCGGTGCCTCGCGGTAGACGACCCAGTCGTCGGCGCCGAAGGCCTCGCGCAGCGTCAGGGGCACGCCGTCGGCCGGCACATGCGCCTCGCTGCGCCCGGCCGCGGCCGCGCAGTTGACCGGCTGTGCGGCGGTCGACACCACGCAGGCCAGCGCCGCACGGGCATCGGCCAGCCCAGGCCAAAGGTAGAGCGGGTCGAGCTGGGCGAGCCAGACCGCCTCGCCGCTCGACCAGGCCAGCAGCACCTGGGCGCGCGTGCGCTCGGCCGACGGCCGTGTCAGCAGCCGTGCAGAGCCCGGCAGCGGCGCGGCGAGCGCCGGCTCGCGCCGCCGGGCCTCGTCCCACCAGCGCGCCAGCTCGCTCGGCGCGACGTGCGCGTCGCCGAAGGCGGAGGCCCCGCCAGACCCGGAGGATGGGGCGACCCCCGGCACCGCCTGCGGGGCCCCGGCGGAGGCCTCCGCCGGGCTGACCCGATCGAAGGCGACGAACACGCCGGACGGCGCGACGCGTGCCTGGCCACGCGCCTCGGCTTCTCGCGCCTGCGCCTGCATCAGCTCGCGCGCGGCGAGCAGGCGTTCGAAGAGGCTGTCGGCCAGCGCCCGGCTGGCCTGGGCCCGGGCCTGGGCGAGCGCCTGCTCGCGCTGCTCGCGCAGCCCGGTCTGCAGCATCAGGCCGACCACCGCGAGCGGCAGCAGCGCCGCGAGCAGCAGCCCGGCGAAGGCGCGCACGAACAGCGGCAGCCCCGGCGCCCCGCCGAGCCAGCGTTCGAGGAGGGCGCGCATCAGGCCCCCCCCGCCGAGGCGCGGCCGCGCGACGAGGGGCGCGGCCCTCGACCGGCACGACAGGCAAGGCGGCGCGGGGCCGATGGACGCAGGGTGGACGCGGGCGGACGCATCTGCCGCCTATCGACCCCGCGCCAGGCGACTTGAGCCGGGGCCCGGGCCCGGCGCGGGCGAAAGCGAGAAAGCTACTCGAACTTCATCGCCACGCCGGTCGTCAGCAGCGTGTCGGTGCGCGACTTGCCGACGCCGGGGTCGCTGTTGAAGCGCACGCCGTAGCCGACGTTCAGGCTCAACCGGCTGGTCATCGCCACCGCCAGCGTGGCGTCGAACTCGGCGCGGTACTCGCCGCTGTTGCGCAGGTTCGGCAGCACCACCAGGCGCTGGCGGGCCGAGACGGTCTCGGTGAACGCGTGGGTCGATTCCTCGCCGAGCATCAGCGAGGCGTAGTTGTAGCGCTCGCGGAACGCGCCATCGATCTCGAGCGGCACGCTGTACTTGTCGGCCGTATAGGCGACGCCGCCGAAGACGTTGAAGGTGTTCGGCTCGGCGTCGATGATCTTGTAGCCGACGCCCAGGCTGCCGGTCAGGCGCCGGCTCAGGTCGGCCACCCCGTCGCGCTCGCCGTCGAGCCCGACGAAGCCGAAGAAGCGCTGCGAGAGGTCGCGGTCATAGCGCGTGCCGAGGCGGATCAGGTCGCTGGTGGTGCCCTCGTCGTCCTTCGCGTACAGGCCGCGCCCGTAGACGCTCCACTTGTCGCCGCTCGTCGCGCGCACCGCGTCGCCGTTGAGGTTGAAGCTAGACGAGCGGCTGTTGCCGGTGCTGTTGCTGAAGCCGGCGCCCAGCGCGCCGCGCCAGACGCCGTCCTCGATCACGTTGACCTGGGCAGCCGCGCTGCCGGCGATGGCACCGAACGCGGCGCAGACGAAGAGGTGGCGAGGGATGGACATCATGAAGCTAGGGTTCCTCTGGGGTTGGAGATCGAGGGGGGAAGAGAACCGACGCGGCGCGGCCACACGGCCGGTCGCCTGAGCTGCCGGCACGAGACGGGGACTTGCACGGCCCGTGACGGCACAGGCCGCACGAACGCATCCCGGGCATCCCGGGCATCCCGGGCATCCCGGCAGGCCGGGTCCCTACGTTCGGGGCAGCGCTCTGCATCGCTGTCGACACGCCACCGGGTCGGCGAACGATGCCGCGCGGCCGGAGGCGTCATGCCCGGACCCGCCCCTGCGTGGAGCGGGTGAGCCCCGGCATTGTCACCTCTCGGGAAAACCCGAGCATGACGCGGCGGCGTGCCGGCCGGGCGGCCGGCGCTCACCGCCGGCGGCGTCAGCCGCGGCGCTCGCCAGGCCCCGAGGGTGCTCCGGCCGCCGGCCCCCAGGCCGGTGCGCGCTTGTCGATGAAGGCCTGCACGCCCTCGAGTGCGGCGGCGTCCATCATGTTGCAGGCCATCGCCTCGCCGGCGATCGCATAGGCGGCCTCGACGCCCTCCTCGAGCTGGCGATAGAACTGCTGCTTGCCGATCACGATCGCCGCGCGCGGCTTGGCCACGATGCGGGCGACCAGCGCCTCCACTTCGGCATCGAGCGCCGCCAGCGGCGCGACGCGGTTGACCAGGCCCTGGGCCCGCGCGGTCTCGGCGTCGATGAAGTCGCCGGTCAGCAGCATCTCCAGCGCCTGCTTGCGGCCCAGGTTGCGCGCCAGGGGAACGCTGGGCGCCGAGCAGAAGAGGCCGAGGTTGATGCCGCTCACCGCGAAACGCGCGCTGTCGGCCGCCACCGCCAGGTCGCAGGCCGCAACCAGCTGGCAGCCGGCCGCGGTCGCGGTGCCGTGCACGCGCGCGATCACCGGCACCGCCGCGCGCTGGATCGCCAGCATCAGCCGGGCGCACTGCCCGAAGAGGCGCCGGTAGTAGTCGAGCGAGGGCTGGGCGCGCATCTCCTTCAGGTCGTGGCCGGCGCAGAACGCGCGGCCGGCGGCGGCGAGGACGACGACGCGCGCTGCCTCGTCCGCGGCCAGGGTGTCGAACGCGGCCTGCAGCGCGGCGAGCATCTCCTCGGACAGCGCGTTGTAGGACTGCGGACGGTTCAGCGTCAGCGTGACGACGCCGCGCGCGTCGACGCTGCGCTGCACGCAGGGCTCATCGGATGGGGGCATCGGTGTCTCCTGGCATGGCGGCTCGCGACCGCGCTCGGCCCGACCTTAGCGCAGCGCGCCGGTGGCGTCGCGCCGGGCGGCTCGCCGCGGCCTGCGCCGGCCCCGGCGCCCAGGTGCCGCTAGCGCCGGGCGGCCAGCACGTCGAGCGTCGAGACCGCGCCCGCCTGGTTGCCCCAGGCGTTGCGCAGGTAGCCGAGCACGTCGGCGATCTGGGCGTCGTCGAGCACCGGACCGAACGGCGGCATGCCGTAGGGGCGCGGATTGCCGTCGGTGGTCGGCGGGTAGCCGCCCTCGACCACGATGCGCACCAGGTTCGTCGGCGCCGGCAGCTGCACCTTGCGGCTGCCCGCCAGCGCCGGGTAGGCGCCGGCCGCGCCCTGGCCCTCGTCGCCGTGACAGGCCGCGCAGTGGTCGGCGTAGAGCTGCTCGCCGCGCGCCATCGAGGCCGGCGTGGGTGCGGGCGCCGCCGCGGCCCGGCTGACATCGGGCGGCAGCGCCTGCAGGAAGGTCGCCATTGCGCGCAGGTCGGCCTCGTCGAGGTGGCGGGTGCTGTCGAACACCACCTCGGCCATCGGCCCGAGCACCGAGCCGCCCGCCGAGCGGCCGGACTTCAGCAGCGCCACCACCTCGTCGACGCGCCAGTGCGCGACGCCGGCCTCCTGCGCCGAGGCGAGCGAAGGCGCGACCCAGTTCTGCACCGGGATCAGCCCCCCGCCGAGCTCGACCGCGCCGCCGCTCGCGCCGAGCAGGTTGCGCTCGGCGTGGCAGGCCTCGCAGTGGCCGAGGCCGCGCACCAGGTAGGCGCCGCGGTTCCACTCGGGCGGGCGCCCGGGTTCGGGTTCGAACACGCCCGGGCGGAAGAAGAGCGCCCGCCAGACCGCCAGCGCGAGCTGCGAGTCGTACGGCGCGCGCAGCGCGTGCGGCCGGTTCGCCTGCGCCACCGGGGGCAGCGAGCGCAGGTAGGCATGGAGCGCGTCCGCGTCGGCGCGCGTCACCCGCGTGGTGTTCGGGTACGGGAAGGCCGGATAGAGCAGCCGCCCGTCGCGCGAGCGGCCGTTGTGCAGCGCGCGCCAGAAGTCGCCGGCCGACCAGCGGCCGAGGCCGGTCGCGTCGTCGGGCGTCAGGTTGCCGGCATAGACGGTACCGAACGGCGTCTCGATGCCGCGGCCGCCGGCGTAGGGCGCGCCGCCGCGGGCGGTGTGGCAGCCGGCGCAGTTGCCGGCGCGGGCGAGGTAGGCGCCGCGGGCGACGAGCGCCGGCGTCAGCTCGGGCGCCGCGGCATCGGCTTCGTGCGCGTCGCCGCGGACGTTCAGCCAGGCGACGAGCGCCGCGGCCGCCACGACACCGGCCAGCGCGATCGCCAGCGCGCGCCAGCGCAACGGAAGATGGCGCGGAGCGGCGCTCACCGCGCGGCCCCTTTGCCGCTGCACGGGGCCGCGAACGAGGCGGCGGGGACGCCACCCGCGGCCGGACGGCGGCCGGCGGTGTTCATCGCAGGCCGCTCCCGCAGTCGATCGGCAGCGGCAGCACCAGCGTGGCCGCCGGCTTCGCGTCCGCCGGCACCGCCTGCTGCGAGAGGTAGGTCGCAACGGCGCCGAGGTCCTCGGGCGACAGCCGGCCGGCGATCTCGTGCATGCAGTCGGGCGCGACCGCGCGGCGCTCGCCGTTGCGCCAGGCGCCGAACTGGGCGAGCAGGTAGTCGCGTGGCAGGCCCACCAGCCCCGGCATCGCAGGGGCCACACCGGTCATCGCGGCGCCGTGGCAGCGCGCGCAGGCAGGAAGCCCGCGGGTCGCATCGCCCTCCTCGACCAGCTGGCGCCCGCGGGCGAGCTCGTCGGCCGAGGCCACGCGCGGCGGCGGTGGCGGGTACGGCAGTTCGAGGGCGGCGAAGTGGTTGGCGATCTCCATCAGATAGGCGTCGCTCATGAACCGGACGAAGCGGACCATCGCCGCGTTCTCGCGCCGCCCGTCGCGGAAGTTGACCAACTGGTTGTAGAGGTAGCCTGCCGGCTTGCCGGCGATGCGCGGGAAGTAGCCATCGCGCGTCGCGACGCCCTCGCGGCCATGACAGGCGGTGCAGGGCTTGACCCGCTCGGCGAGCGTGTCCGGCACGGTGTGGAGCGGCGGCGGCGTGCGCGCGGCAGCGCCCGACGCCGGCCCTGCGCCTGCGGCCTGGGCCACCGCCTGGCCGTCGGCCGCGGCGGGTGCTGCGGCCGAGGCGACGTTCATCGACGCGGCTGCCGCCAGGACGAAGCGCCACGCCGCCCGCGCCGGCCACGGCGCCGCCGCTGCGCGGTGCATCAGCCGAACCCGCTGGCCGCGCGCCCGGCCAGCCAGACCAGCACCGCGATGAAGCCGCCCGCCAGCGCGAGCGCGGTCAGCACGAGCACGATCGGATGCGCGCGCGAGATCTCGTCCTCGGCCCCCGACCGGCGGCGGATGCCGAAGAAGCTCCACAACACCATGCGGATGTAGCGCAGCGCGTCCATGCCGATGCTCCTTTCGCCTGACCGGAGGGCCCCCTTGACCCGTTTCAGGATGCTGCCCTGGCGCATCTGATCTGCAAAGAATCAGAAACCAGAAGATCGACCGTATCAGATTGACAGCGGCGAGATAAGCCCGACGATCGCGCTCTGTGCCGCACACTGCGGGCGACAAGACCGGGCAGGTGCCCAACGACCATACCAGCCGTCCGGCATGAAGCGCTACGAGCGATACGCGGAGGAGATCGAAGGCCTGATCGAGAGCCAGGCGCTGCGCCCGGGCGACCGCCTGCCCTCGGTGCGGCAGGCCAGCGCGAGCCGGCGCATCAGCCCCTCGACCGTGTTCCAGGCCTACTACCTGCTCGAGGCGCGCGGCCGCATCCAGGCCCGCCCCCGGTCGGGCTACTACGTGGCCGAGGCGCCGGCCGAGCGCCGCAGCGACCCGCAGCTCTCGGCGCCGCCGGCCGACAGCACCGAGGTGCGGATCAGCGAGCTCGTCTTCGAGGTGCTCGGCAGCATGCGCCGCCACGAGCTGGTGCCGCTCGGCTCGGCCTTCCCGTCACCCGGCCTGTTTCCGCTCGACCGGCTGGCGCGCGAGCTCTCGGCCGGCATGCGCGCGCTGCCGCCGCAGCGCATCGTCGAGGACCTGTCGCCCGGCAGCGAGACACTGCGCCGCCAGCTCGCGCTGCGCTACGTGGTCGACGGCATCGCCGTCGAGGGCGACGAGCTGGTGGTCACCAACGGCGCGATGGAGGCGCTGAACCTCGCGCTGCAGGCGGTGACCGAGCCGGGCGACGTGGTCGCGATCGAGTCGCCGAGCTTCTATGCCGCGCTGCAGGCGATCGAGAGGCTGAAGCTGAAGGCGGTCGAGGTCGCGACCCACCCGCGCGACGGCGTCGACCTCGCGGCGCTCGAGGCCGTGCTGGCGCGCCACCCGGTCAAGGCCTGCTGGTTCATGCCCGGCTTCCACAACCCGCTCGGCGCGCTGATGCCCGAGGCGAACAAGCGCGCGCTGGTCGCGCTGCTGGCCGCACGCGGCATCCCGTTGATCGAGGACGACGTCTACGCCGAGCTCTACTTCGGCCCGCGCAAGCCGCGCCCGGCCAAGGCCTGGGACCGCGAAGGGCTGGTGCTGCACTGCAGCTCGTTCTCGAAGTGTCTGGCCCCCGGCTACCGGGTCGGCTGGGTCGCGGGCGGCCGCTACGCGACGCGCATCGCGCGCCTGAAGCTGATGAGCTCGCTGTCGGCGGCGTTGCCTTCGCAGGAGGCCATCTCGCGCTACCTGGCCCACGGCGGCTACGACCGGCACCTGCGGCGGCTGCGACAGGCACTGGCCGCCCAGCAGGCGACGGCGCTGGCGGCGGTCGAGCGCCACTTCCCGCCGGGCACCCGCGTGACCCAGCCCGAAGGCGGCTACTTCCTGTGGCTCGAACTGCCGCCGGGGGTCGACGCGCTGCGCCTGCACCGGCTCGCGCTGTCGCAGGGCATCAGCCTGGCGCCCGGGCACCTGTTCTCGACCGACGGGCGCTTCGGCCCCTGCATCCGCCTGAACGTCGGCCACCCCGACGACCCGCGCGTGGTCGGCGCGATCCGCACGCTGGGGCACATCGTCGCCGGGCTGGCCGCCGCCCGCTGAAGCCCGCGCTCCGGTACGGATCCGGGAACGGGTCGCCTGACTTCGCCCGCAGGGCGAGGGGGCGAAAGAGCCGCGAACCGGGCCCCGGAACCGCTTTGTGGCACGCGCGCGACAAGGCCCGCAAGAAAGTCTCGGGGCCGTGGAACAGCCCCACGACGCGGGGACAGGTGCTGTTTCCGGGGCGTGGGGACGGGTCCGCTGCAAAGTGGGACGTGGTTGGGGAGCGGGTATCCGTACTTCCCCGATATACCGACGCCTGACCCAAACGCACAGCATCCGGCCTACACCCCGATCGACGCCCCACGCGCCGAGGCGGGCCCTACCGGCCGACGAACAAGGAGACCTCATGACCGATCACAAACCCACGGCATCCCGCACGCTGCTGGCGGCCGCCGCCCTGCTCGCCACGGCGGGCGCAGCGCAGGCGCAGACCTCGCAGGTCACCCTCTATGGCCGCGTCGACCTCGGGGTGCAGTACAGCACCAAGACCGCAGCGTCAGACAACTCCTTCACCGAAGTGCTGAGCGGCGGCATCGCCCCGAGCATCATCGGCTTCAAGGGGACCGAAGACCTCGGCGGCGGACTGTCGGCGTTCTTCAACCTCGAGTCGCACATCTCGGCCGACACGGGCAACTCGGTGAACAGCTTCTGGCGCCGCCAGTCGAACGTCGGCCTGAAGGGCGACTGGGGTGCGGTCGCGCTCGGCCGACAGTACAGCCCGGCCCTGCTCCAGACCGCGGCGACGGACCCGCGCAGCTACAAGGAACAGTTCTCGGGCCTGTATCCGTACGCCTACAACCAGAACCCCGCCGGCAACCCGGTCAACGACATCGGCATCTTCATCGGCAACGCGGTGTCCTACACCGGCAAGTTCGGCCCCGTGGGCCTGGGCGCCCTGGTCGGCGCGGGCGAAGGCACCGGCAAGACCTACTCGGTGGGCGCGAGCTACACCGGCCCGGTGATCGTCACCGGCGCGTACCAGAAGATCGAGACCGTCAACGACGGCGACGGCACCAAGATGTACAGCCTGGGCGTCGGCGTGCCGCTCGGCGCCTTCACGATCAAGGGCCAGTGGCAGCGCTACCGGCAGGACTTCGGCGGCGCGCGAATCGGCAACGTCGACAACTACGGGCTCGGCGCCGACATCGCCTGGAACGCGACGAACACGGCCAACGTCAGCGTCTACCACATCAAGAACAAGGCGATCACCGACGACAAGACGACGACCCTGGTGCTGAGCAACGACTACTCGCTGTCCAAGCGCACGACGCTCTACGCACAGGTCGCGGTCGCCAGGGCTGACGCCGGCGCGACCCTGTTCACCTCGGTCATCGCCTCGGGCGCCTTCCCCGACAAGACGACCACCGCCTTCGGCGTCGGCATCAGCCACAACTTCTGATGCCCTTGCAGGGGCCCGGGCCACAGCCCGGCGCCTCCGAGACGAACCGCCGGACGTCCTCCGGCGGTTTTTTCTTTCGTGCGGGTCGCTCGACGAGCCCGCCCCGGGCGCGCAGGTCAGCCCGGCCCCGACCCGTCGCTGTACTGGGCCACGAACTCGCCGCTGGGTGGGATCGGGGTGATCACGTCGATCAGCACGCCGTTGGGGTCGGCGGTGATGAAGTGGCGCTGGCCGAAGGCTTCATCGCGCAGCCCCTGGTGGATCGGCAGGCCGGCCGCGCACAGCCTCGCGTACTCGGCGTCGACGTCGTCGACCTCGAAGTTCAGCAGCAACCCGCCGGTCAGGGCCTGCCCGCGCGCCACGGCGGGGATCGTCTCGTGCCCGGCGTCGAGGACGGCCAGGTTGACCCCCGGCCGGCCGGCCAGCGCCAGATGCTGGTACCAGGGGTTCTCGAACTGGGGCTCGAAGCCGAAGTGCCGGCGATAGAAGGCGGCGGTGGCGCCGACGTCGTGGGTCATCAGCACCGGGTAGAAGCTGGTCAGGTTCATGCAGGGCTCCTCGGGAAGGGTCGGGTTCGCTGCAATCCATAAACATACAGACTGCACGTACCTAACTTAGCGTACAGTCTGTATGTATGCAAGTGCCCTCGATGCAAACCCCGGTGCCGCGGCGGACAAACCTCCAACGCAGCGGCGCCACCCGCGCCGCGCTGCTGCAGGCGGCCCGGCCGCTGTTCACCGAGCGGGGCTACGCGGCCACCTCGACGCCGGACATCGTGGCCGCCGCCGGCATCACGCGCGGCGCGCTGTACCACCACTTCGCCGACAAGCGCGACCTGTTCCGCGCGCTGCTGCAGCAGGAGGCCTCGGCGGTGGCCGAGGCGATCGAAGCCGCTTGCCCGCCGGAGCTCGGTGCGCGCCAGGCCCTGCAGGCCGGCAGCGCGGCCTACCTCGCCGCGATGGCCCTGCCCGGCCGCACCCGCCTGCTGCTGATCGAGGGGCCGGCAGCCCTCGGCGTCGCCGAGATGCAGGCGCTCGACGAGGCGCATGCCGAGCGCAGCCTGCGCGACGGTCTGGCCGCCGCGCTGGCCGAGCGGCGCGGCCAGGACGCCGTCTCGGTCTATGCGCTGACGCAGTTGCTCTCCGCCGCCTTCGACCGCGCCGCCATTGCCATCGAGCAAGGCGCCGACGCGGCCGAGTACGCGGCCACGCTGGCGACGCTGATCGACCGCGTGCTCGGACCGTCTCGAGGCGGCACGCACGGCTGACGACATCGCCACGCACCACTTCGGCGTCTATGCTGTCCGGCTCACGCCAGCCACCAGGAGACACCGATGCCACAACAGGAACTCTGGTCCGCCGTCGACCACTACCTCGAGCAGGCGCACGGCCTGCGCGACCCCGCACTCGACGCCGCCCTCGCCGCCAACCGCGCCGCCAGCCTGCCGCAGATCGACGTGGCGCCGAACCAGGGCCGCCTGCTGCACCTGCTGGCGCAGATGGCCGGCGCCCGGCGCATTCTCGAGATCGGCACCCTTGGCGGCTACAGCACGATCTGGCTCGCGCGCGCGCTGCCGCCCGACGGCGAGCTGCTGTCGCTCGAGCTCGAGCCGGCGCACGCGAACGTCGCGCGCATCAACCTCGCGCGTGCCGGCTTCGCCGAGAACGAGCAGGTCGAGGTGCGCGTCGGCGACGCCCTCGAGGCGCTGCAGCGCATGGTCGAGCTGCGCGAGCCAGCGTTCGATTTCGTCTTCATCGACGCCGACAAGGAGCGCATCGCCGACTACGTCGCCCAGGTGCTCGCGCTCTCCCACGTCGGCACCGTGATCGTGGTCGACAACGTCGTGCGCCAGGGCGCGGTCGCCGACGCCGCGAGCAGCGAGCCGCGCGTGCAGGGCGTGCGCCGCTTCCTCGACGGCCTGGCCGACGAGCCGCGGCTGGAGGCGACGACGCTGCAGACCGTCGGCGCCAAGGGCCACGACGGCTTCACGCTGATGCGCGTGATCGACCCGTCGCCGGTCTGATCCCGGGCGGGCGTGCGCCCGAGGGTGGACGGCGGCGTCCCCCGGCCAGGCCGCGATGGGTGTGAACCGGCGCAAGCCGCGCGGCTCACTGCCCTCGCCACCGCGGCGCCTCAATCAAGCGACGGCGCCAGCACCTGCCGCGGCCGGGCCCAGGCCGCCGTCTCGCGCGCGTTCGCGACCAGCTGGCGCCCGTCGCAGTTGACGTTCCAGAGCTGGCCCTGCTGCCCCGCGTTCCAGAGCACGCTGTAGCGGCGCTGGCCGCCGGCCATGAAGGGCTGGATCTGGTGCGCCCGGCCCCAGGCCCAGTTGTCGCCGCCGAGCTTCATCAGCGAGGCTTCGTCGCAGTTCGGGTGCCAGACCTGGGCCTGCTGGCCTGCGTTCCAGAGGCAGGCATAGCGCAGCTGCCCGCCGGCAACGAAGGCCAGCGCCTGGTGGGGGCGCGCCCAGGACCAGTGCTCGCCGGTGAGCTTGCGAAAGCCCGCGTCATCGACGTTCGGATGCCAGACCTGGCCGTGGGCGCCTTCGTCCCAGATGCAGGCATAGCGCACCTGGCCCTTGACCACGAAGGGCGAGACCTGCGCCGGGCGCGCCCAGGACCAGGTCTCGCCGGTGGTGCGGCCGAAGTGCGCTTCGTCGCAGTCCAGGTTCCACAGCTGGCGCCCGCCGTCGAAGCGCCAGATCACGTTGTAGCGGACCCGTCCGCCCAGCGTGTAGGCCTGCAGCTGCGCCAGGCGCCCGCCCTGTTTCCACAGCATCGTGGCCTGCTCGTTGACCTCGGCGGCCGTCAGGCCGTCCGACCACTCGCGGCGATGGCTGCCGGCGTCCCACAGCCCGCTGTAGCGCACGTCGAAGACCTGGCCGTGGCCCGGCGTCAGCGTCGCGCCCTGGCTGATCGTCTCGATGCGGTAGTAGATCGTGTAGCGGAAGGAGCCGCTCGCGCGCGTCTTCTGGTAGGCGATGCCACCGGGGCTGTCCCAGCCCGGCTCGGGTGCGTGCTCGCGCCGGTAGGACGGCAGCTCGTCGGGCCCGGAGCTGACATCACGCTCGTGGCCCTGGACCTCGACCGACAACACGCCGTCCAGTTCGAGGTCGAGCTGCTGGTCGATGGTGTGCTCGCTGTTGTCGCGCACGCCGTCGGCCTCCCATACCGCGACGCGGCGGAACTTGCCGTCGACGTAGGCGGAGAAGTACAGCGCCCACTCGGCGCTGCCGCCGGCCTCGCCGCCGAGGCCGAAGGCGTCCTTCTCGTACTCCTCGGACTTGCGGACGCGGATCTTCTCGACCGTGATGCGGACGATGCGGGACATGGCGGGCTCCAGGGGGGTCGGGCCACCAGTGTTCGCCGGGGGTCGCCCGGCCGTCTTGGATGTTCGCGACAAGCTGCAACCGTCCGACCGATCGGATCGAGAGGCCGCTGCAATTCCGGGCTTTCGTACAGGCGTCGTCGCGACGGCTTGCCCTTGGGCCGCGTCTTCCCTGGGAAGGCGCGCAGGGCTCCAGGGTTTCCGCTGATCCTGCGATTCGTGGCACGGCCGATGCGTCGTCCCTCCTCAATACAAGCAAAGAGGAGACACGATGCGTACCTGGATCCATCGCGGCGCCTGGGCCTTGATCGGATGGAGCATGGCGGCCACAGCGCTCGCCCAGTCCGAAGAGGCTCCCGTCATTCAGCCCTTCACGGGCACATTGCAGAAGATCTACAACACTGGCGTGATGCTCGTCGGGCATCGGGAGAACTCGCCGCCTTTCTCCTTTCTCGATGCGCAACGGCAGCCGATCGGCTATTCGCTCGACATCTGCGCCGTCGTCGTCGAAGAGATCGCCCGCACAGTCCACAGGGACGTCGAGGTCCGGTATGTGCCGGTGACGCCCAGCAACCGGTTCCAGTTGATCGCCGATGGCGCGGTCGATCTGGAGTGCGGGTCTACGACGGCGCGCGCGGACCGGCGCGCATGGGTCGACTTCTCGCAAACCATCTTCGTGACGGGCACGAAGCTGCTGGTGAAGCGCGACAGCGGGGTGCGCTCGCTGCGCCAACTGCAGGGCAAGACGGTGGTGCTCACCAGTGGCACGGTGCACGCGGACACGATCCCGAAGATCGCCCAACGCCAGCGGCTCGACATCCGGTTCATCTTCAGGCCCGACCACGCCGAATCGTTCGCGGCCCTGGTGGCGGGGGAGGCCGACGCATTCGCCAACGACGACGTGCAGCTCACCGGCATGGTCGCGACCCACAAGGCGGCAGCGAGCCTGCGCATCGTGGGCGAGTTCATCACCTACGCCGACTACGCCCTCGCGTTCCGCCGCGATGATCCTGAGTTCGCAGGCATGGTCCAGCAGGCCATGGACCGCCTGTCGGACAGTGGCGAGATTCGCGCCATCTACCGCAAGTGGTTCCTCAGGCCCCTGCCCTCCGGCGAGGCGCTGCGCCTGCCGATGAGCCCGCACCTCGAGCATGTCTTTCGGCTGCGGGCCGACGTCGACTGACGCCAGGACAGCCCGGCTGCCTATCCGGGCTGTCCTGTAGTCCGCGTCACGAAGAACTGGACGCGCCACCCGCGCCAATCCCGAAACGGCAGTCAGCGGCGCCCAGGCAGATCCGTGAAAAGCCGCACGAATCAAGCACTTGCATGACGGCAGACCTTGCGGCTGCGCTGGCACCCGCTTTGCGATGAAGAACAGGCCGCCCAGCAGCAGGCGGTCGGACTAGAGAACAAAACGGAGACGACATGAGCGGACACCCTCCCGTCAGCGACGGCGACACGCTTGAAACCCAAGACTGGCTTGACGCACTCGCCGCGGTGCAGGCGCATCGCGGCAATGAACGCGCCAACGTCCTGGTCAACCGGCTGGTCAGCGAGGCTCAGCGCTCCGGCGCCTACCTGCCCCGGTCTCTGACCACCGCCTACCGCAACACGATTGCGCCGGAGCACGAAGAGAAGTCGCCAGGCGATCGCAGCGTCGAGCACCGGCTACGTTCGTTCATCCGCTGGAATGCGCTGGCCATCATCCTGCGCGCCAACAAGGACAGCTCGGAACTCGGCGGCCACATCGCCAGCTTCCAGTCGGCCGCGACGCTGTACGACATCGGCTTCGGCCATTTCTGGCACGCGCCCACCGACACGCACGGCGGCGACCTGCTGTTCATCCAGGGCCATTGCTCGCCCGGCATCTACGCGCGTGCCTTCGTCGAAGGCCGGCTCACCGAAGAGCAGTTGCTCGGCTACCGCCAGGAGACCGAGGGCAAGGGCATCTCGTCCTATCCGCACCCGTGGCTGATGCCGGACTTCTGGCAGTTCCCCACCGTCTCGATGGGCCTGGGCCCGCTGATGGCGATCTATCAGGCGCGCTTCCTCAAGTACCTGCAGGGGCGCGGCCTGGCCGACACCGAGAACCGCAAGGTGTGGGCGTTCATGGGCGACGGCGAAATGGACGAGCCCGAATCGATGGGCGCCATTTCGCTCGCCGGCCGCGAGGGCCTGGACAACCTGATCTTCGTCATCAACTGCAATCTGCAGCGCCTGGACGGCCCGGTGCGCGGCAACGGCAAGATCGTCCAGGAGCTTGAAAGCGTGTTCCGCGGCGCGGGCTGGAACGTCATCAAGGTGCTGTGGGGCAGCGGCTGGGACCAGCTGCTCGCCAAGGACACCAGCGGCAAGCTGTTGCAGCGCATGGAAGAGTGCGTCGACGGCGAGTACCAGGACTTCAAGAGCAAGAGCGGCGCCTACGTGCGCGAGCATTTCTTCGGCAAGTACGACGAGACGCGCGCGCTCGTCGCCGACATGAGCGACGACGACATCTGGAAGCTCACGCGCGGCGGCCACGACCCCGAGAAGGTGTTCGCGGCGTATGCCGCGGCCGTCAAGCACAAGGGCCAGCCCACGCTGATCCTGCCCAAGACCGTGAAGGGCTACGGCATGGGCGAGTCGGGCGAAGGCCAGATGATCGCGCACCAGGCCAAGAAGATGACGCAGGACGCGCTGCGGGGCTTCCGCGACCGCTTCCAGATCCCGGTCAGCGACGACGAGCTCGCCAAGGTGCCGTTCATCAAGCCGGCCGAGGACAGCGCCGAGATGAAATACCTGCGCGAGCGCCGCGCGGCACTCGGCGGTCACCTGCCGCAGCGCCGGCGCCAGTCGGCGGCGCTCGAGATTCCGCCGCTGGCCAGCTTCGAGCGTCTGCTCAAGGACACCGGCGAGCGCGAGATCTCCACGACGATGGCCTTCGTGCAGATGCTCGGCACGCTGGTGCGCGACAAGGCCATCGGCAAGCACGTGGTGCCGATCGTGCCCGACGAATCGCGCACCTTCGGCATGGAAGGCATGTTCCGCCAGCTCGGCATCTATTCGTCGCTGGGCCAGCTCTACAAGCCGCAGGACGCCGACCAGCTCATGTACTACCGCGAGTCGAAGGACGGCCAGGTGCTGCAGGAGGGCATCAACGAAGGCGGCGCGATGTCGAGCTGGATCGTCGCGGCCACGTCGTACAGCACGAACAACGTGCCGATGATCCCGTTCTACATCTACTACTCGATGTTCGGCCTGCAGCGTGTGGGCGACCTGGCCTGGCTGGCGGGCGACATTCGCGCGCGCGGCTTCCTGCTCGGTGGCACCGCGGGCCGTACCACGCTGAACGGCGAAGGCCTGCAACACGAAGACGGCCACAGCCACATCATCGCCGGGACCATCCCCAACTGCATCTCTTACGACCCGACCTTCGCCTACGAGGTCGTGACCATAATCCGCGACGGCATGCGTCGCATGTACGAGCAGCAGGAGGACGTGTACCACTACGTCACCCTGATGAACGAGAACTACCCGCACCCCGGCCTCGCCGAAGCGGGACCAGATGCCGAAGCCGGCATCCTCAAGGGCCTGTA
>JAMHWF010000096.1:0-1274 GCA_035911095.1 Ideonella sp.
CCTGGAGAAGGCCGATCTCGCGCTCGCCGACCTGACGGCGGGAGGCGGCATCCTCAAGCCCGCGCAGGCGCAGAAGTTCATGCGCCTGCTCATCAAGCAGTCCGTCCTCATGCAGCAGGCCACGGTCGTCCCGATGGCCTCGCCGAAGCAGCAGATCTCGAAGATCAAGTTCGGCAGCCGCATCCTGCGCCCCGGCCAGGAAGCCACGGCGCTCCCGGCCGCGCAGCGCGCCGCCCCCGACCTCTCGCAGGTCGAGCTCGACGCCAAGCTGTTCAAGGCCGAGGTGCGCCTCTCTGACGAGGTGCTCGAGGACTCCATCGAGCGCGGCGAGCTGCGCCAGACGATGATGGAGATGATCGCCGACGCCATCTCGCGCGACATGGAGGAGGTGCTGGTCAGCGGCGATACTGCGTCGGCCGACCCGTTCCTCGCCACGATGGACGGCGTGCTCAAGCAGGCCACGAGCCACGTCGTCGACGCGGCTGCTGCGCCGATCTCGAAGGACCTGCTGCGCGATCTCGTGAAGACGCTGCCCAGCGAGTACCTGCGCGACAAGAGCGCGATGCGGTACCTCACCAGCGTCGACGCGGACCTCGACTACCGCAACTCGCTCGCCGAGCGAGCCACGGCGGTGGGCGACAAGTTCCTCGAGGGCGACGCGCCGGTCCTCTACTCCGGCGTGCCGGTGCAGCCGATCCCGCTGTTCCCCGAGAACCTCGGCGCGGGGAGCGACCAGACGGTCATCCTGCTCTGCAACCCGAAGAACATCCACGTCGGCATCTGGCGGCAGATCCGCATCGAGTCGGCGCGGGACATCTCCGAGGGCACGCTGAAGATCGTCGCGACGCTCCGCTTCGACGTGAAGTTCGCGGAGGAGACCGGCGTGGCCAAGGCCATCAACGTGCAGCTCTGAGGAGGACTGAGCCATGACCGACACGCTGCTCGTTCGTCTGAAGCCCTACGACCCGCGCCGTGGCCACGTGCTGCGGCGCTACACCTACGCCGGCATCAAGTTCCAGGAGGAACGCGGCTGGTACCGCGTCGAGAGGCCGGTGGCCGAGTACCTGCGCGCCGTGCGCGAGGTGCCGTCCGACCGCTACGCGCCGCTCGCGTTCGACGTGTGCACCGAGGCCGAGGCGAAGGCGCTCGACGCTGGCGAGAGCGAGGCAGCCAAGGTCAAGCGCAGCGCGACGGACGACCTGAAGGTCGTGCCCGCGCGCGCGGCTGTGACCACCGAGGACCTGCCGCCGAAGTCCACCACGCCGACGCCGCCG
>JAMHWF010000097.1:0-1115 GCA_035911095.1 Ideonella sp.
CCCGGCGCAGCCGCGCGCCCACGCGGCCAGGACGACGCGACCAGCAGAGCCTCGCAGACGGGCGCCCAGGAGGCCCACAGCGGGCCGGAAGAACACGCGCCACTCGCGCCGACCCCGGGATTCCGCGGCCTTAAGCCGCCGCCCAGCTTCGAGCGCTCGAGCACGACGAGCTCACCGCGGCGCGCGCCGGAACACGCAGGCGGCCACGCGCGCCGAGGCGTCGCTGCCGAGCCGAGCCTCGCGCGCGTCCACGGCGCCGATCCACGGAAAGCGGCGGTACGGCTCCGCGGGTACGGCGCGTTCGAGGCGCTCGAAGTCCCCGAGAACGCGCGCTGCGCTGGGCGCGAACCGCCGCTTTTCCCTCTTAGCGGCGGTCGGCGCGCGCCCTCGTGGAGCACGCCTACCATGCCGGCCCGCGGCGTCGGCACGCCGGCATCGGCCTCCGCATGCCTACAACCTGCCGAAGGGGGGGAGGGGTCCGTTTTTCGTGGCGCCGCGCGCCCGCCCCAGGGTGCCTGGGGCCGTTTCCGAGTGGGTCAGTTTTGGGAAACCGAGCAGCCCTGCGAATCGAAACCGAGCGCCGAACAGGAAACCGAGCACGCGCGCGCGTTCGGTTCTGTTCGGCAAGTGGGTCGCGGACCCGGCGCGGGCTCAGCAGACGAGCCCCTGGACCGCCCGGAGCAGCTCGTCGTCGGTCGGGTGCGGGTAGATGCTGGTCGTCACCACCGCCTTGTGGCGCGCGACCTTCTGCGTGAGCCGGAGGTCCTTCGACTGCCGGTAGACGGCGCTGCAGGCGTGGTGGCGCAGCGTGTGAAACCCCACGTGGCGTTCGAAGCCGGCGCGCTCCTGCCAGACCGCGAACAGGTGCCGGAGCTGGCGCGCCGAGAGCCGTCGTCCGAGGCGGCTCACGAAGTCCGGCGTGGTGGGCGTGATGGTCTCGCCTGCGCGCTTGCGCGTCGCGAGGAGCCGCTCGAGCTTGGCGCGCACGGCGTCGGGCAGCAGCACCTCCTGCGCGACGGGCTCCTTCGCGGAACGCTTGAACACGCGCAGGACCACGCGGCGCTTGGCGCGTCCGGCGTCGTCGAACACGTCGCCGACGTCGAGCGCGAGGAGCT
>JAMHWF010000098.1:0-66151 GCA_035911095.1 Ideonella sp.
GTCGAGCACGGCTACATCATCGCCAAGGCGAAGCGCCTGAAGGGCGCGCGCATCACCACCGACATGGTGACGGTCACCGGCACCGAGAACCTGCTGATGGCCGCCACGCTGGCCGAGGGCGAAACGGTGCTGGAGAACGCCGCGCAGGAGCCGGAGATCCCCGACCTGGCCGAGCTGCTGATCGCCATGGGCGCGAAGATCGAGGGCCACGGCACCAGCAAGATCCGCATCCAGGGTGTCGAGCGCCTGCACGGCGCCACGCATCGCATCGTGCCGGACCGCATCGAGACCGGCACCTTCCTGTGCGCCGTGGCCGCGGCCGGTGGCGACGTGGTGTTGCGCCAGGCGCGTGCCGAGCACCTGGAGGTGGTGATCGACAAGCTGCGCGAGGCCGGCGCGAGCATCGAGGCCGGCGACGACTGGATCCGCGTGCGCGGCAGCCAGCGGCCCCGTGCGGTGAGCTTCCGCACCAGCGAGTACCCGGCCTTCCCGACCGACATGCAGGCGCAGTTCATGGCGCTCGATGCGATCGCCGACGGCAGTGCGGTGATCAACGAGACGATCTTCGAGAACCGCTTCATGCACGTCAACGAGCTGCTGCGGCTGGGCGCGCGCATCGACATCGAGGGGCACACGGCGGTGGTGCAGGGCGTCGAGCGCCTGTCGGGCGCGACGGTGATGGCGACCGACTTGCGGGCCTCGGCGAGCCTGGTGATCGCCGGCCTGGTGGCAGAAGGCGAGACCGTTGTCGACCGCATCTACCACCTCGACCGCGGCTACGACCGGATGGAGGCCAAGCTGCGCGACCTCGGGGCCGACATCGAGCGCATCGCATGACGGCCGACGCAACCGCCGCCGCCCCGGCCGCGCCGCTCACGTTGGCGCTGTCGAAGGGCCGCATCTTCGACGACACGCTGCCGCTGCTGCGCGCGGCCGGCGTCGAGGTGCTGGACGATGCGGAGGCCACGCGCAAGCTGATCCTCGCGACCTCGCGGCCGGAACTGCGCGTCGTGCTGGTGCGCGCGAGCGACGTGCCGACCTATGTGCAGTACGGCGGCGCCGACCTCGGCGTGGCCGGGCGCGACGTGCTGCTCGAGCATGGCGGCCAGGGCCTGTACCAGCCGCTCGACCTCGGCATCGCGCGTTGCCGGCTGAGCGTCGCGGCGCGCGCCGGCTTCGACTACGAAGCCGCGGTGCGGCAGGGTTCGCGCATCCGCGTCGCGACCAAGTACACGCGATGCGCGCGCGAGCACTTCGCCGACAAGGGTGTGCACGTCGACCTGATCAAGCTCTACGGCTCGATGGAGCTGGCCCCGCTGACCGGGCTGGCCGACGCGATCGTCGACCTGGTCTCGAGTGGCAACACGCTGCGCGCGAACCAGCTGGTCGAGGTCGAACGCATCATGGACATCTCGGCGCGCCTGGTCGTCAACCAGGCCTCGCTGAAGCTCAAGCGCGAGCCGATCCGGGCGCTGATCGAGGCCTTCGCGGCGGCTTCGGCGCCGGCGCCTTCGGCCGCCGGGCTGGCTGGGACGACAGCGCCGGCCGAGGCCGCGCACACGGCCAGGAGCCCGGCGTGAGCGCGCCCGGCGCGAAGGCGGCGAGCAATGCGGCGGCATCCGTTGCAGGGCCGGTGCGGGTGCGCCGCCTCGACACCACCAGCACCGACTTCGAGGCGCGCTTCCGCGAGGTGCTGCACTGGTCGGCCGAAACCGACCGCGAGATCGAGACGCGGGTCGCCGACATCCTCGCCGACGTGCGCGCACGTGGCGACGCCGCGGTGCTTGAGTACACCGCGCGCTTCGACGGCGTCGAGGCGCCCGACGTGGCCGCGCTGACGCTCGGCGCCGATGACTTCGCCGCCGCCTTCGCCGCGGTGCCGGCCGCGCAGCGCGACGCGCTCGAACGCGCGGCCGCGCGCATCCGCGACTATCACGTGCGCCAGCTGGAGGCCTGCGGCCGCAGCTGGAGCTACCGCGATGCCGACGGCAGCCTGCTCGGCCAGAAGGTGACGCCGCTAGACCGCGTCGGCCTCTACGTGCCGGGCGGCAAGGCCGCGTACCCGTCGAGCCTGCTGATGAATGCGCTGCCGGCGCAGGTGGCCGGCGTGCCGGAGATCGTCATCGTCGTGCCGACGCCGCGCGGCGAGCGCAACGCGCTGGTGCTGGCTGCCGCGCATGTGGCGGGTGTGACGCGCGGCTACACGATCGGCGGCGCGCAGGCGGTGGCGGCGCTCGCCTACGGCACCGCGACGATCCCGAAGGTCGACAAGATCACCGGCCCCGGCAACGCCTATGTCGCGAGCGCGAAGAAGCATGTCTTCGGCACCGTCGGCATCGACATGATCGCCGGCCCGAGCGAGATCCTGGTGCTGGCCGACGGCACGACGCCGCCCGACTGGGTCGCGATGGACCTGTTCAGCCAGGCCGAGCACGACGAGCTGGCGCAGAGCATCCTGCTCTGCCCGGACGCCGCCTACCTCGACCGGGTGCAGGCCGAGATCGAGCGCCTGCTGCCCGCCATGCCGCGGCGCGACGTGATCCGCGCCTCGCTCGAAGGGCGCGGCGCGCTGATCCGCACGCGCTCGATGGAGGAGGCTTGCGAGATCAGCAACCGCATCGCGCCCGAGCACCTCGAGGTCTCGAGCGCCGAGCCGGCGCGCTGGGAGCCGCTGCTGCGCCACGCCGGCGCGATCTTCCTCGGCGCCTACACCAGCGAGAGCCTGGGCGACTACTGCGCGGGACCGAACCACGTGCTGCCGACCGCGGGCACGGCGCGCTTCAGCTCGCCGCTCGGGGTCTACGACTTCCAGAAGCGCAGCAGCCTGATCGAGGTGAGCGCGGCCGGTGCGCGGCAGCTCGGGCCGATCGCCGCCGAGCTCGCCTATGGCGAAGGCCTCCAGGCGCATGCGCGGGCGGCCGAGCTGCGTCTCGAATCCTCCTGACCGCCTCTCTCACCGAGAGCCCCACCGAGCCCGCGCATGACCGCCGACCTCAACGCCCGCCTCGCCGCCACGATCCGCCGCGACGTGCAGGGCATGCATGCCTACGCCGTCCAGCCGAGCGAAGGCCTGCTCAAGCTCGACGCGATGGAGAACCCGTTCCGCCTGCCGGCGGAGCTGCAGCGCGCGCTCGGCGAGCGGCTCGGCGCGGTGGCGATCAACCGGTACCCAGGCACCTCGGTCGCCCGTGTCGCCGAGGCGCTCGCCGCCCACGTGGAGCTGCCCGCGGGCTGCCGGCTGATGCTTGGCAACGGCTCGGACGAACTGATCTCGCTCGTCGCGATGGCCTGCGACATCCCCGCGGCGGAGGCGCCGGGCGGTCAGGCGCCGGTCATGCTGGCGCCGCTGCCCGGCTTCGTGATGTACGAGATGGCAGCCCGGCTGCAGGGCCTGCGCTTCGTCGGCGTGCCGCTGACCGCGCAGTTCGAGCTCGACGAGGCGGCGATGCTCGACGCGATCGCGACGCACCGGCCGGCCGTCACCTGGATCGCCTACCCGAACAACCCGAC
This sequence comes from Ideonella sp., assembly GCA_035911095.1. Classification (GTDB taxonomy): domain Bacteria; phylum Pseudomonadota; class Gammaproteobacteria; order Burkholderiales; family Burkholderiaceae_C; genus JAMHWF01. The sequence goes on from JAMHWF010000098.1 coordinate 3,511, forward strand.
CGGCACCCTGTGGGACGACACGACGATCGACCGCATCGTCGCCGCGGTCGGGGCGCAGGGCCACGGGCTGGTCGTTTTCGACGAGGCCTACCAGCCGTTCTCGTCGCGCAGCTGGATGCAGCGCATGGCCGCGCAGCCGCATGTGCTCGTGATGCGCACGCTGAGCAAGTTCGGCCTTGCCGGCGTGCGGCTCGGCTACCTCTGCGGCGTGGCGGCGCTGGTCGACCAGATCGACAAGGTCCGCCCGCCCTACAACGTGAGCGTGCTGAACGCCGAGGCAACGCTGTTCGCGCTCGAGCACGCCGGCGAGTACGAGCGCCAGGCGCGCGTGCTGCGCGCCGAGCGCGAGCGGCTGCAGGTCGCGCTGCGCGAACTGCCCGGCGTGACGCCCTTCCCGAGCGAGGCCAACATGATCCTGGTGCGCGTGCCCGATGCGAAGCGGGTCTTCGAAGGCATGAAGGCGCGCGGCGTGCTCGTCAAGCATGTCGCGTCGCTGCACCCGCTGCTGGCGAACTGCCTGCGCCTGACGGTCGGCACCCCCGACGAGAACGGCGCGATGCTCGACGCGCTGTCGGCCGCACTGCGGGAGGGCTGAGCGATGAGCCTCGACACCAGCACCCACCGCGTCGCCGAAGTGGCGCGCGACACGAAGGAAACGAAGATCCGCGTGCGCGTCGACCTCGACGGCAGCGGCGCGTCGACGCTGGCCACCGGCATCGGCTTCTTCGACCACATGCTCGACCAGATCGCGCGCCACGGGCTGATCGACCTCGACATCCAGGCCGAAGGCGACCTGCACATCGACGGGCACCACACGGTGGAGGACGTCGGCATCACGCTCGGCATGGCGGTGGCCCAGGCCATCGGCGACAAGCGGGGCCTGACGCGCTACGGCCACGCCTACGTGCCGCTCGACGAGGCGCTGAGCCGCGTCGTCATCGACCTGTCGGGCCGCCCCGGGCTGCACATGGACGTGCCGTTCAAGGCCGGGATGATCGGCGCCTTCGACACCCAGCTGACCTTCGAGTTCTTCCAGGGCTTCGCCAACCACGCGCTGGCCACGCTGCACATCGACAACCTCAAGGGCCACAACGCGCATCACCAGTGCGAGACCGTGTTCAAGGCCTTTGGCCGCGCGCTGCGCATGGCGCTGGCGATCGACCCGCGCTCGGTCGGCGTGATCCCGTCGACCAAGGGCAGTCTGTGAAGGGCAGGGTCCAGACATGAGCAGCGTCGCGGTCGTCGACTACGGCATGGGCAACCTGCGCTCGGTGTCGCAGGCGGTGCTGCATGCGGCGCGCGACAGCGGGGTGCGGGTCGTCGTGACGGCCGACCCCGATGAGGTGCGCCGCGCCGAGCGCGTCGTGCTGCCGGGCCAGGGCGCGATCCGCGACTGCATGCGCGAGCTGCGCGAGTCCGGCCTGCTCGAGCCGGTGCTCGATGCCGCCGCGCGCAAGCCGCTGATGGGCGTGTGCGTGGGCATGCAGATGCTGCTGTCGCACAGCGAGGAGCAGGACACGCCGGGGCTCGCGCTGATCCCCGGCGAGGTGCGGCGCTTCCGCCTCGAAGGGCGCCTGCAGGCCGACGGCAGCCGCTACAAGGTGCCGCAGATGGGCTGGAACGAGGTCTGGCAGCGGCCGCACCCGATGTGGGCCGGCGTGCCCGACGGCGCGCACTTCTACTTCGTGCACAGCTTCCACGCCGATCCCACCGACACCGCGCACACCGTCGGCGAGACGGACTACGGCGACCGCTTTACCAGCGCGGTGGCACGGGATAACATTTTTGCGACCCAGTTCCACCCCGAGAAAAGCGCAGCGCACGGTCTCGTCCTCTATCGGAACTTCCTCGACTGGAAGCCCTGACGGCCTTCCGGCAGCTCGAGCCTCGATCCTTCGCCTCCTTCCCTTCCCCTCGTTTCCGCGCCACGGTCATGCTGCTCATCCCCGCCATCGACCTCAAGGACGGCAAGTGCGTCCGTCTGCAGCAAGGCGACATGAACGTCGCCACCACCTTCGGCGACGACCCCGCCGCGATGGCGCGCCGCTGGCTCGACGCCGGCGCGCGGCGGCTGCACCTCGTGGACCTGAACGGCGCCTTCGCGGGCAAGCCGGTCAACGAGGCGGCGGTCAAGGCCATCCTCGCCGAAGTCGGCGACGAGATCCCGGTGCAGCTGGGCGGCGGCATCCGCGACCTGGACACGATCGAGCGCTTTCTCGACGACGGGCTGTCCTTCGTCATCATCGGCACCGCGGCAGTGAAGAGCCCGGGCTTCCTCAAGGATGCCTGCAGTGCCTTCGGCGGTCACATCCTCGTGGGCCTGGACGCGAAGGACGGCAAGGTCGCCACCGATGGTTGGAGCAAGCTCACCGGCCATGAGGTGGTCGACCTCGGCAAGAAGTTCGAGGACTACGGCGTCGAGGGACTGATCTACACCGACATCGGCCGCGACGGCATGCTGACCGGCATCAACATCGATGCGACGGTGCGCCTCGCGCAGTCGCTGACCATCCCGGTCATCGCCTCGGGCGGGCTCTCGGGGCTGGAGGACATCGAGCGCCTGTGCGCAGTCGAGTCCGACGGCATCGAAGGCGTGATTTGCGGACGTTCGATCTACACCGGCGCGCTGGACTTCAGCGCCGCGCAGGACCGGGCCGACCAGCTCACCGCAGCCGCCGGCTGAACCGCCCGCCGCGCCGCACCCGGGCACGGCGCTGTCACGAGACCTCCATGCTGGCAAAGCGCATCATCCCCTGCCTCGACGTCACCGGCGGCCGTGTCGTCAAGGGCGTCAACTTCGTCGAATTGCGCGATGCCGGCGACCCGGTCGAGATCGCGGCACGCTACAACGAGCAGGGCGCCGACGAGCTGACCTTCCTCGACATCACGGCGACGAGTGACGAGCGGGACTTGATCCTGCACATGATCGAGGCGGTCGCCTCCCAGGTCTTCATCCCGCTGACCGTCGGCGGCGGCGTGCGTACCGTGGCCGACGTGCGGCGCCTGCTCAACGCGGGGGCCGACAAGGTGAGCTTCAACTCAGCCGCCGTCGCCCAGCCGGAGGTGATCCGCGAGGCCTCGTCGAAGTACGGCGCGCAATGCATCGTCGTCGCGATCGACGCCAAGCGGCGGCGGGGCGACGACGCCGACGCGCGCGGCGAGGGCTGGGACGTCTACACCCACGGCGGGCGGCGCAACACCGGGCTCGACGCGGTCGCCTGGGCGGCGCGCATGGCCGAGCATGGCGCCGGCGAGGTGCTGCTCACCAGCATGGACCGCGACGGCACGCGCGTGGGCTTCGACCTCGAGCTGACGCGGGCGGTCGCCGATGCGGTGCCGGTGCCGGTGATTGCCTCCGGCGGCGTCGGCACGCTCGAGCACCTGGCCGACGGCATCACGCGCGGCGGCGCCGATGCGGTGCTGGCCGCCAGCATCTTCCACTACGGCGAGCACACCGTCGGCGAGGCGAAGCGGCTGATGGCGGCGCGCGGGATCCCGGTGCGGCTATGAGCGTTTCCGCCCGGCCGCCTGGCGGTCGAAGGCTCGACCCATGAGCGCGTCCCGCCCCCGCGCGGCGGGCGGGGCGCGCCACGAGGTGCGGTTGATCGGCGGGCGCTGGAAGCGCAGCAAGCTGCCGGTCGCCGACCGGCCCGGCCTGCGGCCGACGCCGGACCGGGTGCGCGAGACGTTGTTCAACTGGCTCGGCCGCGATCTCAGCGGCTGGACCTGCCTCGATGCGTTCGCCGGCAGCGGCGCGCTCGGGTTCGAGGCCGCCTCGCGCGGCGCCTTTCCGGTCTGGCTGCTCGAGCGGGACCGGACCCTGGTCGAAGGCCTGCGTGCCGCGCGCCTGCGCCTGGGGGCCGATGCGGAGTCGCTGCGCATCGAATGCGTCGACGCGCTGGTCTGGATGCGGCGTCAGGAGGTGGCGTCCTTCGACCTCATCCTGCTCGACCCACCCTACGCCGACGACCTGGCGGACGCAGCGCTGGCGCTGGCGGCACCGCTGCTGCGCCCCGGCGGCTTTGCCTACGTCGAGAGCGGCCGGCCGCCGGCCGATGCCGGGGCGTCCGCGCTCGGGCTGCAGCCGCACCGCGAACTGCGCGCCGGCGGCGTGCACGCGCGCCTGTTGCGCCGCCCAGGCCCCCCTGGGGGCGCGCTGCCGCCGCCAGCCCCGGGGCTAAACTGCGCTGCAGCATCGACGGCGGCAGACGCCGCCCGCTCCCCGCCCGATCCCACGCCCGAGCCCCGGAGTTCGCCTTGACCACAGCGACCCAGCTGACCGCCGTCTACCCCGGCACCTTCGACCCGATGACCCTGGGCCACGAGGACTTGATGCGCCGCGCCGGGCGCCTGTTCGAGCGGCTGATCGTCGCTGTTGCGGCCGGGCACCACAAGAACACGATGTTCTCGGTGCAGGAGCGGCTGGAGATCGCACGCCAGTTGGCGACGCGCTATCCGAACGTGGAGGTCGTCGCATTCAAAGGGCTGCTGCGGGACTTCGTCATCGAGCACGACGGCAAGGTGGTGGTGCGCGGACTGCGCGCCGTCAGCGATTTCGAGTACGAGTTCCAGATGGCCGGCATGAACCGACAGCTGATGCCCGACGTCGAGACCGTCTTCCTGACGCCGAGCGACCAGTACCAGTTCGTGAGCGGCACCTTCGTGCGCGAGATTGCCAGTCTCGGCGGTGATGTCTCCAAGTTCGTGTCACCCTTGGTGCTCGAACGGTTGGCGCAGCGCGTCAAGGGACGCTGAGGACGCGACGGCGTCGCCGCAACGAAAGGAGCAGATCGTGGCCCTGATGATCACCGAGGAGTGCATCAACTGCGACGTCTGCGAGCCCGAGTGCCCGAACCAGGCGATCTCGCTGGGCGAGGCCTACTACGTCATCGACCCCGCGCGCTGCACCGAATGCGTCGGCCACTTCGACGAGCCGCAGTGCGTGCAGGTGTGCCCGGTGGAGTGCATCCCGGTGAACCCGCAGCACGTGGAGACGCGCGAGGTGCTGTGGTCGAAGTTCCGGGCCCTGATCGCGGATGCGAAGGGCACCGGCGTCTCGTTCGCGCGCTGAGCCTGCTCGTGCGCGGCCGCTGGAATCAGCGCTGCTTCCTCTTCGACGTCGGCCGGGACGAGCGCGGGTCCGTCGCCTCGAAGTCGGGTGCGCGGTGCCTGCTCCTGGTCTGGGTGCTGCGACTCTTGGCCGCCGTGCGCGGTATCTCGTCGACTGAGCGGCGTCCGAGCGGCGTGTAGCCGATGCCGGCTGGCCCGCTGGGGCGGGCCGATTCGCGCTGCTCGCGGTCGCGCGCCAGTGCATCGGCAAGCGACCGCTGGCGTTCGGCGGCGCCCTGGGCCGCCGCACGGTCGGCTTCGTCGGGATCGGTCGCCTCGAGGGCCATTTCCCGCCCGCCGTGGCAAGGCTGGTGGCGGTACTCGGTCCCGCAACGGTAGATCGTCTGGCCGCCCACGGATGCGGCCGCGCCGGCAAGGCACAGCGCTGCCAGGAGCCTCACTGCAGGGCGCGGACCGGTCGAGGGGGTGATCATGGCGTCGCTCCTTTCGTTCCGGCGTCGACGAGAGGCGTGGCCGGGTCGGTGGCGGTACCGTCGTCCGAGGCACTTGCCGCCGGCGCGCGCTCGGTCGCGGCCACCGGTCGCGGCGGCTTTGGCCGTGCCGGCTTCGCGTGCAGCTGCTGCATCGCCCGCGTCATGTCGCCGGCGAGCAACAGCTCGAGCGCGGCCACCGATTCGTCGATGCAGCGGTCGATCGCCGCGCGGTGCTCCGCCGAGGGCTTCTTCAGCACGTAGTTGATGACCTCGGTCCTCACGCCGGGGTGCCCAATGCCGAGGCGCAGGCGCCAGTAGTCGGGGCTGCCGAGCTGCGCCTGGATGTCCTTCAGCCCGTTGTGACCCGCCGCGCTGCCACCCTGCTTGAGTTTCATCTGGCCGGGCATCAGGTCGAGCTCGTCGTGCACGACCAGGATTTCGGCCGGCGCGATCTTGAAGAAGCGCGCGAGCGCCGCCACCGACTTGCCCGACAGGTTCATGTAGGTCATCGGTTCCAGCAGCCAGACCGGGCCGTCGAGTGCGGCGAACGGCCGGTTCACGCGTGCCGCAAGGCCGAAGTAGCTGCGCTCTGGCTGCAGGGCCGTGCCGAGGCGGCGAGCGGCCGCATCGATCCACCAGAAGCCGGCGTTGTGCCGGGTCGCTTCGTATTCGGGGCCCGGGTTGCCCAGGCCGACGAGCAGTCGAATCATGGCGGGATTATCCAGAGGGTCGCTGCACGGCCCGGGCGACCGGAAGGGCGCCCGGGCCCAGAAGCAGAAAGCCCCGCCGAGGCGGGGCTTCCGACGAGGGGCGCGCGGCCCTACTTCTTGGCCTTGGCGTCCTTGCCGCCCTTGCCCTTGGCGGGCGCCGGCGCGGGAGCGGCCGGGGCGACTTCCTCCTCGACGACCGGGTCGACCACCGAGACCACCACCGGGTTCGGTTTGCCGTGGGTCACGACCTTGATGCCCTTCGGCAGCTTCAGATCGTTGACGTGCAGCGTCGCGCCCTTGACCACCTCGCCGAGGTCGACGGTGATGTACTCGGGCAGCTGCGAGGCCAGGCACTGGATCTGCAGCTCGTTGACGACGTGGTTGACCAGGCACTTGTCGGTCTTGACGGCCGGCGAGTTCTCTTCGTTGACAAAGTGCAGGGGCACCTTCTTCGTGATGCGCGTCGTCGCATCGACGCGCTGGAAGTCGATGTGCAGCACGATCGGCCGGAACGGGTGCATCTGGAAGTCGCGCAGCAGCACCTGCTGCGTCGCGCCGCCGAGTTCCATGTCGAGCAGCGAGCTGTGGAAGGCTTCCTTCTTCAGCGCGAAGAAGAGTGCGTTGTGGTCGAGCTCGATCAGCGCGGGCTCGCCCGCACCGTAGACGATGCCGGGCACCTTGCCCGCGATGCGCAGGCGGCGGCTCGCTCCGGTCCCCTGCAACGTGCGCTCGAAAGCGACGAATTTCATGGTTTCACTCCAAGGTGTGGCGCCCGCGACCAGGCGCCGGAAGTGGGCGGTCTCGCGACCGCCCTGCGGTTCCGGCGGCGCGTGGTGCGCCGCCGGCTTCGGATCAGAAGTTGCTGTTCTGCTCCGCGAAGAGGGACGTGACCGACTCGCCATCGGAGATGCGGCGGATCGTCTCGGCGAACAGGAAGGCCACCGACAGCTGGCGGATCTTGCTGCAGACCTTGGCGTCGGCCGACAGCGGGATCGTGTTGGTGATGACGACCTCGTCGAGCTGCGAGCCGCGGATGCGCTCGACGGCCGTGCCCGAGAACACCGGGTGCGTGCAATAGGCATAGACGCTGCGCGCGCCGCGTGCCTTCAGCACCTCGGCCGCCTTCACCAGCGTGCCGGCGGTGTCGATCATGTCGTCCATGATCACGCAGGTGCGGTTCTCGATGTCGCCGATGACGTTCATCACCTCCGACACGTTCGCCGTCGGGCGCCGCTTGTCGATGATCGCGAGGTCGCAGCCGAGCTGCTTGGCCAGCGCCCGCGCGCGCACCACGCCGCCGACGTCGGGCGAGACCACCACCAGGTCCTGGTACGCCTTGCTCTTGACGTCCGACAGCAGCACCGGCGAGGCGTAGATGTTGTCGACCGGGATGTCGAAGAAGCCCTGGATCTGGTCGGCGTGCAGGTCCATCGTGAGCACGCGCTCGACGCCGACCGTCTCGAGCAGGTTGGCGCAGACCTTGGCACTGATCGGCACCCGCGTCGAGCGCGGGCGGCGGTCCATGCGGGCGTAGCCGTAGTACGGGATCACGGCGGTGATGCGCCTGGCGCTCGCGCGCTTCAGGGCATCGACCATGATCAGCAGTTCCATCAGGTTCTCGTTCGCCGGCGCACAGGTCGGCTGCACGACGAAGACGTCGCGCGCCCGCACGTTCTGCCGGATCTCGACCGTCACCTCGCCGTCGGAGAAGCGACCGACCGATGCGCGGCCCAGCTCGACGCCGAGATGGGTCGCGATTTCCTGCGCCAAGCCCGGATTGGCGTTGCCGGTGAAGAGCACGGTGTTGAAGAGCAACGGATCCTCCGCCGGGGAGCTCAACGGTCCAAATGGCCAGCCTGCGCGGCGCGCAACGCCCTGCGCCCGGGTCGCGAGCGGGTGATCTGGCAGGGGAGGAAGGACTCGAACCCTCGCATGTCGGAATCAAAATCCGATGCCTTAACCAACTTGGCGACTCCCCTACACGGGACCCGGCTCGCGCCGCGCCCCAGCACACTGCTTCAGTCCTCGGCCCAACCGTGCAGCGGGTGGGCGTCCAGACTGCGGCACAGGCGGCCGACCCAGCCTGCCGGCAGCTCTGCCGGCAGGGTCGCCTTGGGGCGATCGCCTGCACCGATTTCCGCGAACACCGCGCTGCCCGAGCCGGTCATCCGGCTGTTGCCGAAGCGCGCAGTCAGCCAGCTGACGACCGATGCGACTTCGGGGCAGAGGGACTGCGCCGGGGGCTGCAGGTCGTTTCGGGCCTGCGTGCCAACCCAGGAGAGCAGTTGCTCGGCGTCCTCGGAAAAGCCCGCGATTGTAGCAGGGTGCGTGTCGCGGACCAGCAGCGGGCTGGCGAAGATCGCCCTGGTGTCGATCGATGCGGCGGGCTTCACGACTGCCAGCCAGCGAGGCGGGATGGCGACCGGCGTCAGTCGTTCGCCGATGCCTTCGACGAAGGCGTTGCGGCCGCCGACGAAGAACGGCACGTCGGCGCCAAGCTGCAGCGCCAGCGGCAGCAGTCGCGATCGCGGCCAATCGAGCCCCCAGAGGCGGTTCAGCGCGAGCAGCGTGCTGGCCGCGTCGCTGCTGCCGCCGCCCATGCCGGCGCCGGAGGGGAGGCGCTTCTCGATCGAGAGGTCGACGCCCCAGAGGGTCCCGCTCGCGGCCTGCAGCGCGCGGGCCGCGCGCAGGCAGAGGTCGTCCTCGGGCAGTGGCTCGCCGAGATCGTGGCGGACGAGGCGGCCGTCGTGGCGACGCTCGAAATGCAGCGTGTCGGCCCAGTCGATCAGCAGGAACAGCGACTGCAGCAGGTGGTAGCCGTCGGCTCGGCGCCCGATCACGTGCAGGAAGAGATTGAGCTTGGCCGGGGCCGGCACGTCGCTCAGGCTGTGCAGGCCGCTCATCGGTGCAGGGCCCTTTCGTCGGGCCGGCGCCCGTCGGCCGGGGCATGGGGCGGACGCTTCAACGTGTGCGCTTCAACGGTCGAGCAGCGCGCGCAGGCTGACCGGCGGCGTGCTGCGACGCGCGGCCTGCACGGTGCCGGTCTCGAAGCGTGTCAGGTCGACCAGCCAGCCGAGCTGCTCGAAGCTCGGCGGGGGCGCATCGGGTTTCAGCGGCGCCGCGACGAGCAGGCGGCTTGGCGCTCCCGCCCAGGGCCGTCCGCGCAGCCAGTCGGGCAGCGCCTCCAGCGGCAGTGACTCGCCGAGCACCTCGCGCGCGAGGGCGTCGAGGTCGGCGAAGCGCCGCTCGCCGTCGGCGGTCGTGAGCACCGCGCCCGACGGCGCCCAGCGGGCCTGGGCCATCGTCGTGCCGATCGGGCTGCTCAGGCGCAGCGAGCCGGCTTCGCCCGAGCCGGCAAGCTCGAAGCGCGCCGTGACCGCTCGCGGCGGCGCGCTGTCGACACGCAGAGCGAGGCGCCCGCTCAGCAGGTCGGCCGGCGGTGCCGTCGTGAGCGACGTGCAGGCCGCAAGGCACAACGCCGTCACCAGCGCCGACGCGCAAGCGGACCGGCCGGCGGGGCGCGATGCCTGCGCGGCGCGTGTAGCGCCCGGCGCTGTCGCGCCGTGACCGCGGGGTGGCAGGGCGCCGGGCAGTGCATGCCCGGCGTGCCTTGCGGCAAGGCCCGGCGGCGTTGGGCAAGCCCGGTTCACGTCGGCTCAGAGCTCGACCTGCAGGCGCGCCAGCGTCTCGCGCAGCACGTCGTTGGCGCGGTCGCGGCCTTGGGCCTCGAGCCAGATGCGGCGCGCTTCTTCGCGCTGGCCGGACATCCACAGCACCTCGCCGAGGTGGGCGCCGATCTCGGTGTCGGGCCGGGACGCATAGGCCTGACGCAGCAGGCGGACCGCCTCGGCATGGTTGCCCAGGCGGTACTCGACCCAGCCCAGGCTGTCGGTGATGAACGGCTCGCCCGGCGCCAGCGCGAGCGCCCGCTCGATCAGCTCCTTGGCCTCCGGCAGGCGCTGGCTGCGATCGGCCAGCGAGTAGCCCAGCGCGTTGTAGGCGTGGTGATGGTCGGGCTTGAGCGCGATCACGCGGCGCAGCAGGCGCTCCATCTCGTCCATGCGGTCGAGCTTCTCGGCCGTCATCGACTGTTCGTAGAGCAGATCGGTGTCGTCCGGGAAGCGCTCATTGGCGAGGGCGAGGACATCGTGAGCCTCCTGCCAGTGCTTGACGTCGCGCAGCACCGAGGCCTCGGCCATCAGCTTCGCCCGCGCGTCCTGCGGGCTGCGTTCCGGGGCGGCGCGCACCATCTCGCGCGCCCGCTCGAGCTGCCCCTGGCGCGCGAGCAGCGAGGCGCGGCGCACCTGGACTTCGAGCGCGCGTTGCGGGCTCTCGACCTTGGCGAGCCAGGTCTCGGCGGCGGCCAGGTCGCCGCGTTGCTCGGCCGCCTGCGACAGCATCAGCCAGGCCTGGGTCAGGGCTTCCTCGCGCGCGCCGGGCTCTTCGCCCTCCGCGGCCGGGCGGGCCGTGAGGAGCTCGATGAAGCGCTGCAGCGCGGCGTCTGCCTCGGTGGGATGGCGCAGCTCCAGGTGCAGGGCACCCAGCGTGAGCCAGGGCGCGGGGTCGTCCGGGGCGTCGCGCGTCAGGGTCTCGAGCTGTGCGATCGCGTCCGGATAGCGCTGGGCCGCGGCCAGGGCCTGCGCGTAGAGCGCGCGGATCGGCGTGTCGTCCGGACGCACGGCCAGGTGGTTGCGAACGAGCTCCTCGGCCGCCGGGCGCTTTCCCATCAGCTCGATCGCGAGCAGCGCCGGGCCTTCGGCGCGCGCATCGAGCGTCTGTGCGCGCCGCGCGAACTCCAGCGCGCGGTCGGGTTCCTCGGACAGCTGCCAGCCGCGGCCGATCGAGACCAGTGCCGGGACCTGGGCCGGCCCGCCCTTGTCCGCATAGCCGCCGAGCACCTGGGCGATCACCGGGCCGGCCTGGCGCCGGTCGGCAATGCGGCCGAACAGGCGTGGCAGCGCGGCGATCGCGCCGGGCCGTTCGGCATCGGGCGACATGCGCAGCAGCGACTGCAAGGGCTCGACCGCTTCGTTGCTGCGGCTGAGCGCGAGCAGGATCTGCACGATGTAGCGCTGTGCGTCGGGCGACGCCGGCAGGGCGCTGCGCCAGGCGCGGGCCGCGGCAAGCGCCTGGTCGCCGGCGCGGGCTTCGAGCGCGATGTCTGTGGCGCGGCGGAAGACCTGTTCGTCGCGCGTGCGGCGCGCGGCGTCGAGCATCACCTCGAAGGCCGCGCCTTCCTCGCCCTCGCGCAGCTGCATTTCGCCGATCAGCAGCTGATAGAAGAGCGGCGCATCGATGGACGAGTTGTCGACCGGCGCGGTGGCGGCCGGCGCCGCGGGCTCAGCCGCCGGCGCTTCGGTCTGTGCGAATCCCTGCGCGCAAAGCACCAGCAGGGCCGCCACGACCGCCGTACGGCGCCGCGCGTGGATATCGCCGCGGCGGGGCCACCTGAGACCCGCCCCTGCGCGGGGGCGAGGAAACATGGGGCGGCCCGGCGTTTCCTCGTGAGCCGGCATCAGACCTCCTGTGAGCCGGTGGATTCTATCGACCGCACATAATTCCCCATGCCCGAGCTGCCGGAAGTCGAAGTCACGCGACGCAGTCTCGCGGCACGAATCCACGGCGCCGAAGTCCTCGCGGTGCGGCTGGGCAAACCGCTGCGCTGGCCGCTGGGCGTCGAGCCCGGCACGCTGGTCGGTCGCACCGTCGGCGTCGTGGCGCGACGCGGCAAGTACCTCTGGTTGCCGCTGACGGCGGGCACCGGGGGCCTGCTGTTGCACCTGGGGATGTCGGGCTCGCTTGCCTTCCTGCCTGCGGCGCCGGCGCCGGTCGCGCCCGGGGCGCACGATCACTTCGATCTGCTGACTTCGCAGGGCCTGCTGCGCCTGACCGACCCGCGCCGTTTCGGGGCGGTCGTCTGGTCGGACGCGCTCGACGTGTCGCCGGCCGCGAAGCTGCTCGGCGGCCTCGGCATCGAACCCTTCGACCCGGCCTTCGACGGTGCCTGGCTGCACGCGGCGCTGCAGCGTCGGCGCACGGCGGTGAAGCTGGCACTGATGGCGGGGGACATCGTCGTCGGCGCAGGCAACATCTACGCGAGCGAGGCCCTGTTCCGCGCCGGCATCGACCCCCGCACCCGCAGCGACCGGCTGGGCCCGGTGCGCTGCGCGCGACTCGTCCATGCCTTGCGCGACACCCTCGAAGAGGCGTTGTCGCTCGGCGGCTCGACCCTGCGCGACTTCCGCAATGCCGAAGGCATGAACGGTGCTTTCCAGACCCATGCGAAGGTTTACGGCCGTGAAGGAGCGCCGTGCCTGCGATGCGGCGCGACGGTGCGCCGCATCGTCCAAGGGCAACGCGCTACCTACTTTTGTGGGGGCTGCCAGCGCCGTTGATTCGTCACAACCCGTGTCCCGCGGCCCGATAAGCATGGTCAGCAGTTCACGGTCGAACGATCATCGCGTGTCAGAACTTGTTTCGACCACGATGCGAACGGACTCAGCCGGCTACGATCCTTCACCCTCAGCTTCCGCCGTGCCCCGAGCCACCCTGATGTCCTCGTCCTTTGCCGGCAGTCTCGATGCCCTCGGCGGCTGGCGCGGCGCACTCACGCGGCAGCTCGATGCGCTGTACCTCGACCTGCGCAACCAGGACGCGCTCGACCCGGCATCGAAGGCGCTGATCGGCACGCTGCGCGAGCGCCTTGCCGGCGAGAAGCTGATCCTCGCCTTCGTCGCCGAGTTCTCGCGCGGCAAGTCGGAGTTGATCAACGCGATCTTCTTCGCCGACACCGGCCGGCGCATCCTGCCAGCCACTCCGGGCCGGACGACGATGTGCCCGGTCGAGCTGGGCTACGAAGCCGGCGAGCCGCCGCGCGTCGCGCTGCTGCCGATCGAGACCCGCCTCGAGGGCCGCACGCTGGCAGACCTGCGCAGCCAGCCTCAGGCGTGGAGCGTGTACCCGCTCGACGTCGATTCGCCCGAACGCCTCGCCGAGGCGCTGGGAGAGGTGATGCGCACCCGCCGCGTCACGGTCGACCAGGCACGCCAGCTCGGCTTTTGGAGCGACGACACCCCAGACGAGAACCCGCCGGTCGAGGACGGCCAGGTCGAGGTGCCGCTGTGGCGCCACGCGCTGATCAACTACCCGCACCCGCTGCTCGAACGCGGCCTCGTCGTGCTCGACACGCCGGGCCTGAACGCGATCGGCGCTGAACCCGAGCTGACGCTGGGCCTGCTGCCGTCGGCCCATGCGACCGTCTTCATCCTCGGCGCCGACACCGGGGTGACCCGATCGGACATGGCGATCTGGCGTGACCACCTGAGCGCGCAGGCCCCCTCGCGCTACATCGTGCTCAACAAGATCGACACGATGAGCGACCCGCTGAACTCGGCGGAGTGGATCGAGGGGCAGATCGCGCAGCAGTGCCGCGGCGTCGCACACACGCTGTCGGTCGGCGTCGAACGCGTGTTTCCCCTTTCGGCGCGCCAGGCCCTGGCGGCGCGCATCTCGGGCGACGCGCCCGCACTCGAGGCGAGCCGCCTGCCGAAGCTGGAGGCCGCGCTGGTCTCGCAGCTGCTGCCGCAACGGCGCGAGATGCTCGAGCAGACCGTGCTCGAGAGCGTCCAGCAGCTCGAACTTCAGTTGTTGCAGCGGGTGGGTGACCGCCGGCGCCAGCTGGCCGAGCAGTTGCTCGAGCTGCGCGGCCTGCGCGGCAAGAGCGGTGCCAAGCTGCGCATGATGCTGCAGCGCATCGAGGCCGAGGCCGCCGAATTCGAACAGTGCTCGGCACGCCTGCAGGCGATGCGCTCGGTGCACACGCGGATGATGAAGGACGCGATGGTCGACCTGTCGGCCGACCGCGTGCGCGAGCTCGTCGCCGAGATGCAGTCGGCGATCGGCTCGTCGCTGCTCGGATTCGGCGCCAAGAAGGCCTTTGCCCGCACCTGCGGCAGCCTGCGCAGCCTGCTCGAGAGCGCCAAGCGGCGTGGCGACGAGATCCACCAGATGCTCTCCGGCACCTTCCAGACGCTGAACAGCGACTTCGGCTTCGGCCTGATGCTCGGCCATGGCCCCGAGATCTCGCGTTTCGTGCGCGACCTCGACATGATCGAGTCGAACTATGCCCAGTACCTCGGGCTGAAGAACGCGCTGCGCCTGAACCAGCCGGGCTTCCTCGACCAGTTCCTGCGCATGCTGACCGGGCGCCTGCGGGTCGTCTTCGAAGGCGCGGGCGGCGAGCTCGAGGTCTGGAACAAGACCGCCACCTCGCAGGTCGACGCCCAGCTGCGCGACCGCCGGCGCGCCTTCACGCGCCGCCGCGAGGCGCTCGAGCGGGTGCAGGGCGCGGCCGGCGAGCTCGAGCTGCGCATCGCCGAATTCGAGGCCCAGGACACCGGTGCGCAGAAGCTCGAAGCCGAGCTGGTCGCGCACATGGCCGCGCTGCGCTCGATCGCGCGCTCGTCGGCGATGCGTGGCGACGGCTCGTCGAGGGACGAGGCGGCCGAGCACGTCGATCTGCCGTTGCAGCGCATCCGCGCCTGAGCATGGCCCGCCGCGGGCCCGGGGCAGCGGTGCCGGTCGGCCCCGGGGCCGACATGCCGGCGACGACGGCCTTGGCGGCCGTTGCAGGGACCGCTCACGAGGGCATCGCCTCCAGCCTGATCGACTGGCAGCACCGCCACGGTCGTCACGACCTGCCGTGGCAGGGTAGCCGCGACCCCTACCGGGTCTGGCTCTCCGAGGTCATGCTCCAGCAGACCCAGGTGGCGACGGTGCTGGCGTACTACCCGCGCTTCGTCGCGCGCTTTCCCGATGTGCGCTCGCTGGCCGCGGCCTCGCTCGACGAGGTGCTCGCGCTCTGGGCCGGGCTGGGCTACTACAGCCGCGCGCGCCACCTGCACCGGGCGGCGCAACAGGTGATGGTGGCGCATGGCGGGCACTTCCCGCGCGACCGTGCGGGCCTCGAGACCCTGCCCGGCGTCGGCCGCTCGACGGCGGCGGCGATCGCCGCCTTCTGTTACGGCGAGCGCGCCGCGATCCTCGATGGCAACGTCAAGCGGGTGCTGACCCGCGTGCTCGGCTTCGGCGCCGACCTCGCCCAGCCCGCCAACGAAAGGGCGCTCTGGGCGCTGGCCGAAGGGCTGCTGCCGGCGTCGGGCATCGAGGCCTACACCCAGGGCCTGATGGACCTTGGCGCCTCGCTGTGCAGCGCCAGGGCGCCGGAGTGCGGCAGCTGCCCGCTGGCGGCCGCCTGCATCGCGCAGCGCCAGGGCGACCCGGCGCGCTACCCGGTGAAGACGCGCCGCCTGCGGCGCAGCCGACGCGAGAACTGGTGGCTCTGGCTCGAAGGCGCCGCCGGCGTCTGGCTGCAGCAGCGCCCGTCGCGCGGTGTCTGGGGCGGGCTGTGGACGCTGCCATTGTTCGACGACGAGGCCGGGCTGCACGCCGCCGTCGCCCGCCTCGGCCGCGGACTCAAGCCGGAAGCGCTGCCGACGATCGAGCACGCGCTGACGCATTTCGACTGGGTGCTGCATTCCCGCCGCCTGTGGCTGGCGGACGCGGTGCCGGGCGCGACGGTCGCGGGCATGTTCGGTTCGCCAGCCGACGGCGAGGGCCGCTGGGTGGCCCGGGACGCCCTGGCCGACCATGCGCTGCCGGCGCCCCTGCGGCGCCTGCTGTCCACGCCACCGGGGGCGTCTTTCAGCTGACGACGCCCTTGCCGCGCAGGAACTCGTCGACCAGTTGCAGGCGCAGCTGCGGGTCGTCGAGCACCATCAGGCGCTGCTTGGCCGCCAGCGAGATCGGCAGCAGCTCGCACCAGCGGTTGGCGACCCAGCCCGCCTGCTCGAAATGGAAGGGCTCGAGGAACGGCAGCGGGCCCTGCCGCCGGAGGCGCGCGATCGCGTTGGCCAGGCCGCGCACGCTGCCGTGCAGTGCGATCGCGGGGGCGAGGGGATCGTCGCACCGCAGGGGCTCGACCTCGCCGACCCAGAGGCCGTTGGCCTGGCGGCGGCGCCCGTGCAGCCGGAAGCGCTCGAGGCCGCGGCAGCGCACGGTCAGGATGCCGGCTTGCGGGCTGTCGACGTCGAGCACCTCGGCGCTGACGCCGCAGGCCTCCAGCGGCACCGTCGCGTCGTGATCCGCGTCCGGCGCGGCGGCGTTTCCGGGCGCGCCGTCCTCCTGGCGCAGCGCGACGACGCCGAAGCGGTCGCGCTCGCGCAGGCAGCGCCCGATCAGGTCGAGGTAGCGCGCCTCGTAGACCTTCAGCGTCAGCAGGCCGCCGGGAAAGAGCACGGCCTGCAGCGGGAAGAGCGGCAGCTGCTGCCGCACCGGCGCCTTCACTCGCCTGCGTCCAGCTCGCGGTGGCGCGCGAGCGTCAGCGTGCTTCTGCGGAACCGGCGTGCCAGCGTCTCGACGAACCAGACCGAACGGTGCTGGCCGCCGGTGCAGCCGATCGCCACCGTCAGGTAGCTGCGCTGGTCGGCTTCGAAAGAGGGCAGCCAGCGGCGCAGGAAGTCCTCGATCCGCGCCAGCATCTCGACGGCGTCGGGCTGCTGCTCGAGGTAGGCCGCCACCGGCGCGTCGCGGCCGGTCAGCGGGCGCAGTTCGGGCACGTAGTGAGGGTTCGGCAGCATGCGAACGTCGAACACGTAGTCGGCGTCGAGTGGCACGCCGCGCTTGAAGGCGAACGATTCGAAGACCAGCGTCAGCGCGGAACCCGTCGACTGCACCAGCTCGCGGACCCAGTGCCGCAGCTGCGCGGCCCGCAGCTGGCTGGTGTCGACCACGGTCGAGACCTCGCGCAGGCCGGCGAGCAGCTCGCGCTCGAGCTCGATCGCCTCGATCAGCGCCGGGTGACCCTCGTGCGCATCGAGCGCCACGTCCCGGCGCTTGGCAAGCGGGTGCGGCCGGCGCGTTTCGGAGAAGCGGCGCACCAGGGTGTCGGTCGTCGCGTCGAGGAAGATCGAGCGGATCGCGACACCCTCGTCGCGCAGCTTCGCGATCAGCGGCAGCACGTGCGGCAGCGAATCGGCGCTGCGCACGTCGATCGCAATCGCCAGCCGACGCTCGGCGTTGGCCTGCGCGACGCGCAGGAAGTCGCGCAGCAGCTGGGGTGGCAGGTTGTCGACGCAATAGAAGCGCGCGTCCTCGAGCGCGTGCAGCGCAACGGACTTGCCAGAGCCCGAGATGCCGGTCACGAGCACGATCTCGCGCGGGGTCTCGGGTGCGACCGGCGTCGCGGCGCAGGCGGCCTGGATGTCGGCTCCGCGGTCGGCTCGGGTGTCGGACATGGTCAGGCCCGCTTGCGTGACCCGCGCGCCGGGGGCGGCGCCGCCGGGGGGGCGGCGGCGGCGTGGCCGGAGGCGAGCATCTCCTGCGCATGCGCCAGGCTCGTGCCCGAGAGCCGCTCGCCGCCGAGCATGCGCGCGATCTCGGCGACGCGCGCCTCGCCTGCCAGCGGCACCACGGTGCTCAGTGTCAGGCCGTCGCGTGCGGCCTTGGCGACCTGCCAGTGGTGGTCGGCGCAGGCGGCGACCTGCGGCAGGTGGGTCACCGCCAGCACCTGGCGCCCGCGCCCGAGCTGCTTCATCAGCCGGCCGACGGTCTCGGCCACCGCGCCCCCGACGCCGGCGTCGATCTCGTCGAAGATCAGCGTGCCGGCGCCGCCGGCCCGGTCGCCGTCCGCAGACGCCGGCCCGACGCTGGTCACGACCGAGATGGCCAGCGCCAGGCGCGAAAGCTCGCCGCCGGAAGCGACGCGCGCCAGCGCCCGCGGCGTGCTGCCGACGTGACCTGCCACGCGCAGCTCGGCCGACTCGAGGCCGAAGGACTGCGGCTCGTCCTGCGGCAGCAGGGCCACCTCGAAGCGGCCCCCGGCCATGCCGAGCGTCTGCATCGCCTGCGTGACGGCCTCGGCCAGCTCGGCGGCGGCGGCGTGGCGCGCCTTGCCGGCGTGCAGTGCCAGCTTGTCGAAGGCGACGCGTGCGGCGCCGACGCGCGCGGCCAGCGCCTGCGGGTCGGCGGCCTCGTCGAGCGCCTGAAGCTCGCCGCGCCATTGCGCCAGCAGGGCGGGCAGCTCGGCCGGCGGCCGGCGGTGGCGGCGCGCGAGCGCGACCCAGGCCGACAGCCGCTCCTCGACCTCGCGCAGGCGCTCCGGCTCGAGCTCGGCGTGCGACAGGTAGCCGCCGAGGCTGTGGGCCGCGTCCTGCAGCTGCGCCTGCGCGCCCTCGAGCACTTCGGCGACCGGGGCCAGACGTGCATCGATCGCGCTCGCGTCGCGCAGTGCGTCGACCGCGCGCGCCGTCAGCTGCAGCGCGTTGGCCTCGGCCGCGTCGACCGCGTCGAGCGCGCCTCGTGCGGCGTCGATCAGCGCCTGTGCGTTCGACAGGCGGCGGTGCTCGGCGTCCAGACCCGCCCACTCGTCGTCGCCGGGCGCCAGGCGTTCCAGTTCGCCGATCTGCCACGCCAGGCGCTCGCGCTCGCGGCCCAGTTCGGCCTGGCGGGCGAGCGCATCGGCGTGGGCCTGCTGCGCGCTGCGCCAGGTCGACCAGGCCGCTGCCAGCGCCGCGGCATCGACGCCGGCCCGCTCGTCGAGCAGCTCGCGCACGGCGGCCGGCCGGGTCAGGCTCTGCCAGGCATGCTGGCCGTGGATGTCGACCAGGCGCTCGGCGGCTTCGCGCAGCTGGCCGATCGTCGCCGGGCTGCCGTTGATCCAGGCGCGGCTCTTGCCCTGGGCGTCAAGCGTGCGCCGCAGCAGCAGGGTCTCGGACTCGGTGTCGAAGCCGGCCTCGTCGAGCCAGCCCTGCAGTGCCGGCGGCAGGTCGAACTCGGCGCCGATCTCGGCGCGGGTGGCGCCTTCGCGCACCACGCCGGCGTCGCCGCGGCTGCCGAGCGCCAGCTGCAGCGCGTCGACGAGGATCGACTTGCCCGCGCCCGTCTCGCCGGTCAGCACCGAGAAGCCCTCGGCGAAGTCGACCTCGAGCCGGTCGACGATCACGAAATCGCGCAAAGCGAGGCGGCGGAGCATGGCGGGCGGAGCGTCAGCGGTTGGGCGGGGGGCGGAGACGGTCGGGTGCAGCCTGGCGTGCGGGCATCGAGGCGGAAGCGCCGAAGAGGGCGCCGGGGCCGACGCCCGCCCAGCGAGCCTCGTGGTCTAGCCGACCGCGCCCTCGTTCCAGTGCAGCTTGCGGCGCAGCGTCGCGTAGTAGCTCCAGCCGCGCGGATGCAGGAAGCGCACCTGATGCTCGGAGCGTCTCACGCGGATCACGTCCGCGTGTGTCAGGCTCGCGAAGTTCTGCATGTCGAAGTTCACGCTGACGTCGCGCCCGGAGACGATCTCGATGCTGATCTCGGCGTTGTCCGGCATCACGATCGGCCGGTTCGACAGCGTGTGCGGCGCAATCGGCACCATCACCCAGCCCGCGATGCCCGGGTGCAGCAGCGGGCCGCCTGCCGACAGCGCGTAGGCGGTCGAGCCAGTGGGCGAGGCGACGATGAGCCCGTCGGCGCGCAGGTTGGCGACGAACTCCTCGCCGACGTCGATGCGCAGCTCGACCATGCTGGCGATCGCGCCGCGGCCGACCACCATGTCGTTCATCGCGATGCCCGAGTAGATCGGCTCGCCGTCGCGCCAGACGCCGCCTTCGAGCATCGACCGGTGCTCGATCTCGTAGTCGCCGGCGATCATCGGTGCCAGCACCTCGGCGTAGGTGTTCGCGGCCACGTCGGTGATGAAGCCGAGCCGGCCCTGGTTGATGCCGACCAGCGGCACGCCGTGCGCGGCGAGCTGGCGCGCGATGCCGAGCATCGTGCCGTCACCCCCGACCACGATCGCGAGGTCGCACTGTGCGCCGATTTCCTCGGGCGACAGCGCCGCGTGGTCGGTCATGCCGGTGTTGCGCGCGGTGTCGCGTTCGAGCGAGACCTCGAGCCCCTGGCGGGCGAGGAAGCCCGCGATGTCTTCCAGCAGCGGGCGGATGCCGCGCGCCTGGTACTTGCCCACCAACGCGACATGACGGAAGCGCGAGCCCATGCGAACGATTACACCACAGGCCCCGTGACCGGCCGCCTTGCGCCGGGGCCGTGAAACCGACCCGCGGCCTACAATGAATTCATGCTGGACGAGCGCGCCAGATCGCTGCTGAAGACCCTGGTCGAGCGCTACATAGCCGACGGCCAGCCGGTCGGCTCGCGCACGCTGTCTCGCGCCTCGGGGCTCGAGTTGTCGCCGGCGACGATCCGCAACGTGATGGCCGATCTCGAGGAGCTCGGCCTGATCGCCAGCCCGCACACCTCGGCCGGCCGCGTGCCGACCGCGCGCGGCTACCGCCTCTTCGTCGACACGATGCTGACCGCGCGCCAGCAGCAACCGGCGCCGTCCGAGCTGCTCGGCGCCGGCGAGCAGCTGGCCCCGGGACAGCCGCAGCGCGTGATCACGCATGCCGCGCACCTGCTGTCCAACCTGTCGAATTTCGTCGGGGTCGTCACCGCGCCGCGCAAGAGCAGCGTGTTCCGCCACATCGAGTTCCTGCGTCTGTCGGCGCGCCGCATCCTGGTGATCATGGTCGCGCCGGACGGCGACGTGCAGAACCGCGTGGTCCTCACCGCCCAGGACTACACCCAGGCCGAGCTCGTCGAGGCCAGCAACTACCTGAGCGCGCACTACACCGGCCTCACGATCGAGCAGGTGCGCGACCGCCTGAAGGGCGAGGTCGACGCGCTGCGTGGCGAGATCGCGGCGCTGATGCAGGCCGCCGTCGAGGCGAGCAGCGAGGCGATCGCCGACAGCAGCGAGGAGACGGTCGTGATCAGCGGCGAGCGCAAGCTGCTCACGGTGCAGGACTTCTCGAGCGACCTCGGCAGCCTGCGCCGGCTGTTCGACCTCTTCGAGCAGAAGACGCAGCTGATGCGCCTGCTCGAGGTCTCCGACCGCGCCGAGGGCGTGCGCATCTACATCGGCGGCGAGAGCCGCGTCGTGCCCTACGAGGAACTGTCGGTGGTCAGCGCCTCTTACGAGGTGGACGGCCAGGTCGTCGGCACGCTCGGCGTGATCGGCCCGACCCGCATGGCCTACGACCGGATGATCGAGATCGTCGACATCACCTCGCGGATGGTGTCGAACGCGCTGTCGCAGAAGTAGCGCGGTCGGACCGGGCCCGCCGGGCCCCGCGTCGCCGGTGCGGGACCCCGCTCCTACAATCCGCGCGCGGGCCGTTAGCTCAGTTGGTTAGAGCAGAGGACTCATAATCCTTTGGTCGTTGGTTCAAGTCCAACACGGCCTACCAAGCGCTTCGCTGTCGTTGCCGGAGCCATGCCAGGTTTCGGTGGAACCGGTCGGCGGTCGGCTCCCGCCCCGTCGCGCTTCAAGCAACGCCTGGCGCAGGTGATGTGAACCCGCCCGAGACCCGACACGGATGGGCGCGCGCTGCCGGGGCAAGTCCTGAAGGCGCTCAAGCGTTGAACGGCGTCACGAGCGGCGTCAAGAGCGGGCCCGGCGCGCCGTCAGCGGCGCACCGTCGAGGCGTCCTGCCCGTACAGCAGCCGTCGCGCCGCGGCATCGTCGACCGCTGGCGCGCCAGGGGGGTTGACCTCCTCGACGAGGGCGTAGGCACGCTGCACCGCCGGGCGCGCGCGGATGCGCTCGAACCAGCCCTGCAGGTTCGGGAAGTCCTCCAGCCGCTGCTGCTGGCGCACATGGCCGACGATCCACGGGTAGCTGGCGATGTCGGCGATCGAGTACGTGCCGGCGATGAATTCGCGCGTCGCCAACTGCCGGTCGAGCACCGCGTACAGGCGCGCGGTCTCGCGCACGTAGCGGTCGATCGCATACGGCAGTTTCTCCGGCGCGGCATGGTTGAAGTGGCCGTTCTGGCCGGCCATCGGGCCGAGCCCGGCCATCTGCCAGAACAGCCACTGCAGCGCGTCGGTGCGCCCGCGCAGGTCCTGCGGGATCAACTGGCCGGTCTTGTCGGCCAGGTAGAGCAGGATCGCGCCCGACTCGAACACCGACACCGGCGCCCCGCCGCCGGCCGGCGCGTGGTCGACGATGGCCGGGATGCGGTTGTTCGGCGCGATGCGCAGGAACGCGGGCCCGAACTGCTCGCCCCGCCCGATGTGGACCGGCACGATGCGGTAGTCGAGCCCGGTCTCCTCCAGAAAGATGCTGATCTTGTGGCCGTTCGGCGTGGTCCAGTAGTGCAGGTCGATCATCGGTCGGCGATGGGTGGTGGCGTTTGATGAGGGCTCCTGTCGCAGCCTGCATGCCATGCCCGCGGCCCGGCGGCGGTGGGCGCCGCTGCTGCGGGGCGAGCAGCCCGCCCGCCACCGCCGGCCCGTTCCGGACAGCGCGCTGGTGCCTGCGGCGCAGCGGGGGCTGCCCGGCGTACGACCGGCGGCGGTGCGTCGGGCTCGCCGACACGCCTGGCCGGTGGCCTGGCGGCCCTGGTGCCCGCGCACGCGCGCCTCGAGCAGGCGTTTGCGAAGGACGGCATCCGCATCGAATGGGCGTTCTTCAAGGGCGCCGGGTCGGCAGTCAACGAGGCGGGCAGGTCGATTTCGCGTTCTATGGCGATTTCCCCGCGGTGCTGGCGCGCGCCCGCGGCCTGAAGACCCGGCTGGTGCTGCCCACCTCTGTGCGGTCCGGCATCTACATCGCCGTGCCACCGGATTCGCCGGTGCGGCGCATCGAGGATCTGCGCGGCCGCCAGGTGTCTCTGTTCAGGGGCACCAACTGGAGCTGCGGTTCGACCTGGCGCTGGAGGTGAGGGGCCTGTTCGTACGGGAGGTGCTCGCTCAGGCGTATCCGCAGGTGGTCCAGCGCGTGGTGAACATCGTCGTGACGGGTGCGCGCTGGGGCGGCGGTCGCGACACTGGGCCTGGCGGACTGCTGGCAGCCGGTCTCGGCCGGCGGCGTGCTGCCTTAGCGGGCTTCCCACAGACGGCGCACGGGTGTCCGGCACGCCCGGGGCGACTCGGCCGCGGCGCCCATGCACTACGCTTGGCCTCCAGGCGTTCGCCAAGGAGGAACCCATGAGCTTCATGTTGCTGATCGTCGAGCCCGTCGGCCAACGCGCGACGCGCACCGAGGCACAAGGCCGGGAGGCCTACGACCAGATGCGGGACTTCGGCGCCGAGCTTTACGAGAAGGGCCTGCTGAAGGCGAGCGAGTCGCTGAAGTCGCTGTCGAGCGCGGCGCGTGTGCAACGCCGCGGCGAGGGGACCCAAGTCCTCGACGGCCCGTTCGCCGAGGCGAAGGAAATGATCGGCGGCTTCTACCTGCTCGATTGCAAGACGCGCGAGGAGGCGATCGAGATCGCCAAGCGCTGCCCGGCCGCTCAGTGGTGCACGGTCGAGGTCCGTGAGCTCGGCCCCTGCTACGACGACAGCACCGCGGTGCCACGCGCGGCCTGAACGCCACGGCAGCCTGTTGGACTGCGGGTTTTCCCCGGACCGACGGCGTCGAGCGCCGGCCGTTCGCTTCGTCGTCAAGGTGAGCGCCGCGCGCTGATCCCCACCCGACAGGAGCCGACGAGATGCGATTCCTCATCCTGGTCAAGGCCACGCCGACGTCCGAGGCCGGCGAGATGCCCAACGAAGCCCTGCTGGCGGCGATGGCCGACTACCACGAGCAGCTGGCCCGGGCGGGCGTGCTGCTCGATGCGGCCGGGTTGAAGCCGAGCGCCCGCGGCTGGCGCGTCCACTACGCCGCCGGGGTGCGGCGCGTGGTCGACGGGCCGTTCGGCGAGGCCAGTGGCCTCGTCGCCGGCTACACCCTGATCCAGGTCCGCTCGCGCGACGAGGCGCTCGAGTGGACGCGTCGCTTCCCGGCGCCGTTCGGACCCCAGGCCGCGTGCGAGATCGAGGTGCGCCAGCTCTACGACCTCGACGACTTCGTGCCGGGCCCGAGCGTCGACCGCTTCCGCGACCTCGGCTTCGACACCTCGCGCTGAGGCGGGCGGGTTTTCGATGTCGACGGCGACCCATCGTGCGATCGAAGCCGTCTGGCGCATCGAGTCGGCACGCATCGTGGCCAGCGTCGCGCGCGTGGTGCACGACGTGGGCCTGGCCGAGGAGCTGGCGCAGGACGCGCTGGTCGCCGCGCTCGAGCACTGGCCGAAGGATGGCGTGCCCGACAACCCGGGAGCGTGGCTGATGGCGACCGCCAAGCACCGCGCGCTCGACCGCTGGCGGCGCGACCGCATGCTCGAGCGCAAGCACGAGGAACTGGCGAACGACCTCGAAGCGCAGGAGGCGATGGTCGTGCCCGACTTCGTCGACGCGCTCGACGCCGCGCGCCAGGACCAGATCGGCGACGACCTGCTGCGCCTGATCTTCACCGCCTGCCACCCCGTGTTGTCGGCCGACGCGCGTGTCGCACTCACGCTCAAGCTGCTCGCCGGCCTGACGACGGCCGAGATCGCGCGCGCCTTCCTGACCAGCGAGGCGACGGTCGCCCAGCGCATCGTGCGCGCCAAGCGGACGCTGAGCGCAGCCAAGGTGCCGTTCGAGCTGCCGCGCGAGGATGCGCTGGCGCCCCGGCTCGGCTCGGTGCTGGAGGCGATCTACCTGATCTTCAACGAGGGCTACACCGCGACCGCGGGCGACGACTGGATGCGCCCGTCGCTGTGCGACGAGGCGCTGCGCCTGGGCCGCGTCCTCGCGGGGCTGGCGCCGCAGGCCTCCGAGGTGCACGGCTTGGTCGCGTTGATGGAACTGCAGGCCTCGCGCCTGGCCTCGCGCGTCGACGCGCAAGGTCGGCCGGTGCTGCTCGCCGACCAGGACCGCGGGCGCTGGGACCACCTGCTGATCCGTCGTGGGCTCGCGGCCCTGTTGCGCGCCGAGGCGACGGGAGGCCCGCTCGGGCCCTATGCGCTGCAGGCGGCGATCGCGGCTTGCCACGCCCGGGCCCGTCGGGCGGAGGACACCGACTGGTCGCGCATCGTCGTCCTCTACGACGCGCTGGCGGCGACGGCGCCTTCGCCGGTGGTCGAGCTGAACCGCGCGGTGGCCGTCGGCCAGGCGCAGGGTCCGGCGGCCGGACTCGCGCTGGCCGACGGGCTGCTCGAAGCGCCTGGGATGGCGCGCTATCACCTGCTGCCGAGCGTGCGTGCGGCCTTCCTGTCAGCGCTGGGCCGTCGCGACGAGGCGCGCGCGGAGTGGTTGCGCGCAGCCTCGCTGACGCAGAACTCACGCGAGGAGGCCCTGCTGCGCGAGCGGGCGGCAGCGCTCGGCGGGGCTGGCGCCGGGGACGCATCAGCCGGACCCTCGCGGCCAGAATGAGTTGACCTGCCCTGCCGCGCAACGAGAATCGGACGGCGGGAGCCGTCCCGCCTGGTCGAACCGCATGCCTCCGACATTTCCCGAGCTGCCATCACGCCGCGCCTGCCTGGCGCACGCCGCCTGGGTTGGCGCGTCCCTGGCCGCGTGCGGCATCTGGCCGGCCCCCGCGGCGGCGCGGCAGGCACTGGCCGCTGTCAGCCCGGCCTTCGCCGCGCACGGTCTCGGGCCGGTGTGGGCGGCGCTGGACGTGGCAGCGCCTGTCGAGAGCGCCGAGGTCGAACTCGGCGTGCCCGACATCGCCGAGAACGGCGCGGTCGTGCCGGTCACGCTCGCGACGCGGCTGCCGGGCGCGCGCCAGCTCCTGCTGCTGGTCGAGCACAACCCGACCACGTTGTCGGCGATCTTCGAGCTGGGCGACGCTGTCGAACCGAGCCTGACGCTGCGGGTCAAGATGGCCGAGTCCTCGAACGTCTATGCGGTGGCGCTGACCGCCGACGGGCGCGCGTACTTCGCGCGCAAGGAGGTCGCCGTGATCCTCGGCGGCTGCACGACCTGACGAGGTGACCGTGCCGCAGCCGACGCTGATCCGCGCCCGCGCCACCGAAAACGGCGGCGCGGTGGTCCGCGTGCTGATGACGCACGCGATGGACTCGGGCCAGCGCAAGGACGCCGAGGGCCGCACGGTGCCCGCCTGGCATATCCAGCACGTGACCGTGAGCCACAACGGGCGCACCGTGTTGTCGGCGCAGTGGGGCCCGTCGATCTCGAAGGACCCGTACCTGCAGTTCACGCTGCGCCGCGCCCAGCCCGGCGACACGGTGGCGGTGTCCTGGGTCGACAACCGCGGCGAAAGCCGTGGCGACGAAGCCAGGGTCAGCTGAGGGCGGGGGCCCGGGTCAGGCCGGGTGCAGGCGGCTCGTCCGGGGCACGCTGGCGAGCAGGAACAGCATCTGGTCGGCCAGGATGCGGCGCCCGCGCAGGATCATGTCCTCGTGCAGGCTCGGCACGTAGGGCAGGTAGAGCAGGCTCATGTTCGCCTCTTCGGGCAGGCGGCTGCCTTTGCGCCCGTTGCAGCTGCGGCAGGCGGTGATGCAGTTCATCCATGAATCGTCGCCGCCGCGCGAGGTCGGCACCACGTGCTCGCGCGTCAGCTCGTCGGCATGGAAGCAGCCGCCGCAGTAGGCGCAGACCATCCGGTCGCGCGCGAAGAGCTTGCTGTTCGACAGCCCCGGCTGGAGGCGCCAGGCGCGGCTGGGGACCGCACCGCGGACGGCGACGATCGGGTGCACCTCGATCCGCGACTGCAGGCCGGTACGCCGTTGCATGCCGCCGCGCAGGATGTGGCAAGGGTCGCCGAGGGTCCATGCGATGCCGTCGCTGGCATAGAGGATGGCCGCATCCTTCGATGAGATCCACGCCTGAGGTCGGCCCGACACGTCTAGCTGCAGGACATCCATGAACCGAGAGCGTAATGCAATCCTCGCGCCATGCTCAATGATGGGGCGACGGGGCTCACCGCCCTCGCAGCGTGAAATCCGTCGCGGGAGCTGCCCCAATCCCGAGCGCATCGTGGGCCCTCCCCCTTTTCAGCGTTGTGAATCGTCCGCAAAATAGAACGATCGTTCTATTTTTGCTCGGGAGCGGATGGGTCACGGTTCGATCGCATCGCAGTCAGGCGCCCAGGCCGCACGCCGCCGCCCTGAGCGCCTGCTGCAGAAGGGGCAGCAGACGCGCAGCGCCATCCTTGACGCGGCCCTCGGTCTGGCCTCGCAGATGGGGCTCGAGGGCCTGTCGATCGGCACCCTGGCCGAGACGATGCAGATGAGCAAGTCGGGCGTGTTCGCCCACTTCGGCTCGCGCGAGGAGCTCCAGATCTCGGTCATCCGCGAGTACCACCAGCGCTTCGAGGACGAGGTGTTCCAGCCGGCGATGGGCGAGCCGCGCGGTGTGCAACGCCTGCGCGCGCTGTTCGACAACTGGGTGAAGCGCGTGGCGGTCGAGGTCGATTCCGGCTGCATCTACATCAGCGGCGCGGTCGAGTTCGACGACCGGCCCGGTCCGGTGCGCGACGCCCTGGTGGGCATGGTCCGGGGCTGGCAGGCCGCCCTCGAGCGCGCGATCCGCATCGCGATCGAGGAGCGGCATCTGGACGCCGAGACCGACCCGCTGCAGATGCTGTTCGAGTTGCATGGCGCGATCCTGGCGCTGCACCACGACGCCCGCTTCCTGCAACTGCCCGGCGCGGTCCAGCGCGCCACGAACGTCTTCAACCGCGTCCTGTTCGAGCACGCCACCCCGGCGGGGCGGACGGCGCTGGAGGCGCTGCCACTCGCCCCGCAACGCGCCTCCGCCTCGGCGGCGCGCACCTGAGCCCTTTCGGCCCATCCCTTCCAGGAGACTGCGCACCATGCCCCAGTACACGCCGCCGCTGCGAGACATGCAGTTCGTCTTGCACGAAGTCCTGCAGGCCACGGACACGCTCAAGACCCTGCCGAGGCATGCGGAAGTGGATGCGGATACGGCCAACGCCGTGCTCGAGGAGGCCGGCAAGTTCGCCGCCGAAGTGCTGCAACCGCTCAACCAGATCGGCGACCGCGAAGGTTGCGTGCTCGACCCGAAGACGCACGAGGTGAAGACGCCCGCGGGCTTCAAGGACGCCTACGCGAAGTACGTCGAAGGCGGCTGGGCCTCGCTCAGCTGCGACCCTGCCTATGGCGGGCAGGGCCTGCCGGTCGTGCTCAACACCTGTCTGTATGAAATGCTGAACGGCGCGAACCAGGCCTGGACGATGTATCCCGGCCTGTCCCACGGCGCCTACGAGGCGCTGGCGGCGCACGGCACCGACGCGCAGAAGGCGATGTACCTGCCGAAGCTGACCAGCGGCGAGTGGACCGGCTCGATGTGCCTGACCGAAGCGCACTGCGGCACCGACCTCGGCCTGCTGCGCACCAAGGCCGAGCCGCAGGCCGACGGCAGCTATCGCATCACGGGCCAGAAGATCTTCATCTCCGCCGGCGAGCACGACCTGGTCGAGAACATCGTCCACCTGGTGTTGGCGCGGCTGCCGGATGCGCCGGTGGGCAGCAAGGGCATCTCGCTGTTCGTGGTGCCGAAGTTCCTGGTCGAGCCGGATGGCTCGCTCGGCCCGCGCAACCCGGTGTTCTGCGGTGCGCTCGAGCACAAGATGGGCATCCACGGCAACGCGACTTGCCAACTGAACCTCGATGGCGCGATCGGCACTCTGGTCGGCGAGCCGCACAGGGGCCTGGCAGCGATGTTCGTGATGATGAACGCGGCGCGCCTGGGGGTCGGCAACCAGTCGCTCGGCCTGACCGAAGTCGCCTACCAGAACGCGGCGGCCTATGCGAAGGACCGCATCCAGATGCGCAGCCTCTCGGGCCCGAAGGCGCCCGACCAGCCCGCCGACCCGATCATCGTGCACCCGGACGTGCGCAAGATGCTGCTGACGGCGCGCGCCTATGCGGAGGGCGGCCGCGCGCTGATGCTGTACACCGCGCTGCTGATCGACAAGGAGCTGTCCTCGGAGAGCGAGTCGGATCGCGACGATGCCGCGGGCCAGGTGGCCCTGCTGACGCCGATCATCAAGGCCTTCCTGACCGACAACGCCTGGCTGGCGACCTCGCACTGCATGCAGGTCTTCGGCGGGCATGGCTACATCGCCGAGTGGGGCATGGAGCAGTTCGTGCGCGACGCGCGCATCAACATGATCTACGAGGGCACCAACACGATCCAGTCGCTCGACCTGCTCGGCAGGAAGGTGCTCGGCGACAACGGCGCTCGTCTCAAGGTTTTCGGCAAGCTGGTCGCCGCCTTCGTCGAGGAGGAGGGTGTCGACGAATCGATGCAGGAGTTCGTCAACCCGCTGGCCGACCTGGGCGACAAGCTCACCAAGCTCACGACCGAGATCGGTATGAAGGCGATGCGCGACCCGGACGAGGTCGGCGCGGCGGCGGTCGACTACCTGCGCGTCTGCGGGCACCTGGCCTTCGCGTATTTCTGGGCGCGCATGGCCAAGGTGGCCCTCGCGCACGAGGATTCGGGCGACCCGTTCTACCGCGCCAAGCTGGCCACGGCGCGCTTCTACTTCGCCAAGCTGCTGCCCGAGACGGCCAGCTTGATCCGCTCGGCACGCGCCGGCGTTGCGCCGCTAGCGGCGATGGACGAGGAATTGTTCTGATGGCACAGACAACAACGGTGCTGGGTCGGGCGCCGCGGGCGCTGATCGCTGCCCTGACGCTGACGGCGTCCGCGCTCGGCGCGGCCGGGGCCCAGCAGAGCCCGGTCGGGTTGTGGAAGACGATCGACGACTCGACGAAGAAGGAGCGTTCGCTGGTACGCATCGACGAGGCCGGCGGCAGCCTCAGCGGGCGTATCGAGAAGGGGCTCGATCCGCAGGCAGATCCCAAAGCCGTGTGCAGCAAGTGCACCGACGACCGCAAGAACCAGCCGCTGATCGGTCTGGTGTTGATTCGGGGCGTCAAGCCGAGCGAAGGGTCGCCGGGTGTCTGGGAGGGCGGCGACATCGTCGATCCCGACAACGGCAAGGTCTACCGCGTGCGACTCACCCCCATCGAGGACGGACGCAAGCTCGAGGTGCGCGGCTACATCGGCATGCCGCTGCTGGGTCGCACCCAGACCTGGATCCGGGTCGAGTGACGGCATCTGCCTGAAGGCACGTACGAACGAACACAACGGAGCAAACGATGAACCCACGATTCCAGGTGCGCCGCGTCGCGGTGCTGGGCGCCGGCGTGATGGGCGCGCAGATCGCCGCCCATCTCGTCAACGTCCGGGTGCCGGTGCTGCTGTTCGACCTGCCGGCGAAGGAGGGCCCGAAGAACGGCATCGTGCTGCGCGCGATCGAAGGCCTGAAGAAGCTCAAGCCTGCGCCGCTCGGTGTGGTCGATGACGCCGTGCTGATCCAGCCGGCGAACTACGAGGACGACGGCGAGCTGCTGCGCGGCTGCGACCTCATCATCGAGGCGATTGCCGAGCGCATGGATTGGAAGCTCGACCTGTACCGCAAGGTCGCCCCCTTCATCGCGCCGCACGCGATCGTCGCGTCGAACACCTCGGGCCTGTCGATCGGCAAGCTGGGAGAGGCGCTGCCGGAAGAGATTCGCCCGCGCTTCTGCGGCGTGCATTTCTTCAACCCGCCGCGCTACATGTCGCTGGTGGAACTCATCCCGACGCCGGCGACGCGGCCGGAGATCCTGGATCAGCTCGAGACCTTCGTCACCAGCACGCTCGGCAAGGGCGTGGTGCGCGCAAAGGACACGCCGAACTTCATCGCCAATCGCGTCGGCATCGCCGGCATGCTGGCGACGATCCGCGAGGCCGAGGCCTTCGGCCTGTCCTACGACGTCGTCGATGACCTGACGGGCAAGAAGCTGGGTCGCGCCAGCTCGGGCACCTTCCGCACCGCCGACGTGGTCGGGCTCGACACGATGGCCCATGTGATCCGCACGCTGCAGGACAACCTCGCCGAGGACCCGTTCTTTCCGAGCTATGCGACGCCGCCGGTGCTCGAGCGCCTGATCGCGGCGGGCGCACTCGGCCAGAAGGCGGGTGCGGGTTTCTACAAGAAGGTCGGCAAGGACATCCTGCGCCTCGACCCGGCGAAGGCCGACTACGTGCCTGCCGGCGGCAAGGCCGACGAGATCATCGGGCGCATCCTGAAGAAGCCGCCGGCCGAGCGCCTGAAGCTGCTGCGAGAGTCGAAGAACCCGCAGGCGCAGTTCCTATGGGCGATCCTGCGTGACTCCTTCCACTACGTCGCGGTGCATCTGGCGGACATCGCCGACACCGCGCGCGAGGTCGACTTCGCGATGCGCTGGGGCTTCGGCATGAGCCAGGGCCCGTTCGAGCTGTGGCAGTCGGCCGGCTGGGGCCAGGTCGCCCAGTGGGTCAAGGAGGACATCGATGCGGGCAAGGCGCTGAGCGCCGCCCCGCTGCCGGCCTGGGTGTTCGAAGGGCCGGTCGCCGACAAGGGCGGCGTTCATCAGCCCGAAGGGTCCTGGAGCGCAGCAGAAGCCGCCTTCAAGGCTCGCAATCCTCTTGCGGTGTACGAACGCCAGCACTTCCCGGAGTCGGTGTTCGGCGCGGGTGCGCCCGACCCGCTGAAGAGCGGCACCGAGGTCTACCGGAACGAGGATGTGCGCCTGTGGTCGCCGGACGGAGAGGTGCTGGTCGCGAGCATCACCTGCAAGCTGCACTTGATCAGCCCGGCGGTCACCGAGGGCCTGGGCAAGGCCGTGGAACTGGCGGAGGCGGCCTACCAGGGGCTGGTCATCTGGTCACCGGACGACGTGTTCTCGGCCGGCGCGAACCTCGAGGCGCTGATGCCGGTCTTCATGAAGGTCGGCAGCAAGGGCATCGGCCCCGAGGTCAAGAAGCTGCAAGACCTGATGCTGCGCATTCGATACGCGTCGGTACCGGTGGTGGCCGCGATGCGCGGCCTTGCGCTGGGCGGTGGCTGCGAGCTCTCGATGTACTGCGCGCGTCGCGTCG
Source organism: Ideonella sp. (assembly GCA_035911095.1). Taxonomy (GTDB): domain Bacteria; phylum Pseudomonadota; class Gammaproteobacteria; order Burkholderiales; family Burkholderiaceae_C; genus JAMHWF01. The sequence goes on from JAMHWF010000098.1 coordinate 35,576, forward strand.
CGACGATGGAAACCTACATCGGCCTGGTCGAGGTGGGGGTCGGCCTGCTGCCGGCCGGTGGCGGGCTGACCTGCCTCGCGCGGCGTGCCGGCGAGGCGGCCGACCGCATGCCGGGCAGTGACCTGCTCGGCTATCTGAAAGACGGCTTCACCGCCGTGGCGACGGCGAAGGTCGGCACCAGTGCGCTCGAAAGCCGCCAGCTCGGCTACCTGCTCGACGACGACATCGTCGTGCCGCACAAGGACGAACTGCTGTTCGTCGCGCAGGCGCAGGCGAAGGCGATGGCGGCGAGCGGTTGGCGCCCGCCACTGCGGCGGGCCGTCCCGGTGGCGGGGCGCAGCGGCATCGCGACGATCAAGTCCCAGCTGGTCGGCATGCGCGATGGCGGCTTCATCACCAGGCATGACTTCCGCATCGCCAGCCTGATCGCGGACGTGCTCTGCGGCGGCGAGGTCGACGGCGGCTCGCGGGTGACCGAGGAGTACCTGATGGCGCTCGAGCGTCGCCACTTCTGCGCGCTGCTCGACTTCCCGAAGACCCAGGAACGGATCATGGGCATGCTGCAGACCGGCAAGCCGGTGCGCAACTGAACGGAGCGACGATCATGAGCAAGCAGATTCAGGACGCCTACATCGTCGCCGCCGCACGCACGCCGATCGGACGCTCGGGGCGCGGCTACTTCCGCCACACGCGGCCGGACGACCTGCTGGTCGCCGCGATCCAGGGCGCCTTGCAACAGGTGCCGGGGCTCGACCCGAAGGCGATCGAGGACGCGATCGTTGGCTGCGCGATGCCCGAAGGTGAGCAGGGCATCAACGTGGCGCGCATTGGGGCGCTGCTGGCCGGGCTGCCGAACAGCGTCGGCGGCGTCACCGTCAATCGGTTCTGCGCCTCCGGCCTGACCGCGGTGCAGATGGCGGCCGACCGCATCCGCGTCGGCGAGGCCGAGGTGATGATCGCCGGCGGCACCGAGAGCATGAGCATGGTGCCGATGAGCGGCAACAAGCCATCGATGAATCCGGCGATCTTCCTGAAGGACGAGAACGTCGGCATCGCGTATGGCATGGGCCTGACGGCCGAGAAGGTCGCGCAGCAATGGAAGGTGAGCCGCGTGGCGCAGGATGCGTTCGCGCTCGCGTCGCACCAGAAGGCGTTGAAGGCGCAGGCGAACGGGGAGTTCGCCGACGAGATCGTGCCGGTCGAGGTCTTCGACCGGCTTCCCAACCTGGCGACGGGCGAGGTTGATGTGCGCACGCGCACCGTCAGCCAGGACGAAGGGCCGCGGTCCGACACCTCGCTCGAGGGCCTCGCCAAGCTGCGGACGGTGTTCGCGTCGCCGCGCGATCCCACGGGCAAGCCGACCGGCCTGGGCAGCGTCACCGCGGGCAACAGCTCGCAGACCAGCGACGGCGCAGGCTGCCTCATCCTGGCCAGCGAGCGCGCGGTGCGTCAGTTCGACCTAAAGCCGTTGGCGCGCTTCGTCAGCTTCGCGAGCAAGGGCGTGCCGCCGGAGATCATGGGCATCGGGCCGATCGAGGCGATCCCTGCGGCATTGAAGTCCGCGGGTCTCGGCCTGGACGCGATGGACTGGATCGAACTGAACGAGGCCTTCGCGGCACAGGCGCTGGCCGTCATCGAGACCGTGGGCCTCGACCCGGTCAAGGTAAATCCGCTGGGCGGGGCCATCGCGCTCGGGCACCCGCTCGGGGCGACCGGGGCGATCCGCGCGGCCACCGTCGTGCATGCGCTGCGACGACACCAACTCAAGTACGGGATGGTGACGATGTGCGTGGGCACCGGGCAGGGCGCGGCCGGGATCTTCGAGCGCGTCTGAGCCTGAGGGCGGCGGGCAAGGACAGGCCGACAAGGCAGGAGGAGGCGAGCGTGAGCATCAAGACGGCAGTTCTCGGTGGCGTGGCCACGATCGAGATCGCACGGCCCGAGAAGAAGAACGCCATCACCGCGGCGATGTACCAGGCGATGACGGAGGCGCTGCGGGCGGCGGACGACGACCGCGCCGTCCGCGCGGTGTTGATCACCGGTCAGCCCGGCATCTTCACCTCGGGCAATGACCTGGAGGACTTTCTGCAGCGTCCGCCCACCGGTCCGGAGGCGCCCGTCACGCAGTTCATGGAGGCCCTGATGGCTTGCGGGAAGCCGGTAGTGGCGGCGGTGACGGGCGCCGCCATCGGCATCGGGACCACGATGCTGCTGCATTGCGATCTCGTGTACGTGGCCGACGACGCGCGCCTTTCGATGCCGTTCGTGAGTCTCGGCCTGGTGCCGGAGTTCGGCTCCAGCATGGTCGTGCCGCAGTTGATGGGCCACGCGCGCGCGGCAGAGAAGCTGCTGCTCGGCGATCCGATGACGGCCGGGCAGGCCGTGGACTTCGGCTTGGCGAACGCGGTGCTGCCGGCAGGCGAGGTCGTCGCCCATGCCCGGCGGATCGCGGAGAGGTTCAATCAGTTGCCACCGGGAGCCGTGCGGGAAACCAAGGCGCTGATGAAGACGGCGTCGCGGCAGGCGCTTGCCGGTCATGTGGCGCACGAGTCAGCCGTGTTCGCCGCGAGGCTGCGCTCACCGGAAGCCAAAGAGGCGCTCCAGGCGTTTTTCGACCGGCGTCGTCCGGACTTCTCCCGCTTTTGACCGCGAGCCGCACGGACATGGCCGGGCGGGCGCTGGAGACAAACTAGAATCGCGCGTTTGTCAATGCCTGTTCAGCAAGGCACGGCGTTCGGGAGGTGACGAGGCCGTGGCAGTCGTCTTGTGCCTACAGGCCGCAGCGGCCCCTCTCCCTGACAGACACGCGCCGTCGATAGGCGTCATCGGTGCAATGGGGTCGTGTCGATTCCGCCACGCAGCCGTGGGGGAAGTTCGATCAACCCCGCATTGAGGCGGGACCGTGCTACGTAGGGATGCTGCAATGTGAGAGGTCTGCGCCCTTAGGGGCGAAGCACTCCCGGATTGAGCAAGCCTCGCAGCGCTGTTGATCGACACATTGCGAAGCCCTAGTGTTTTGTTCCTGCGACTCATGAGCCTTGCGTTCCCCGTTGACGACACTCCAGCCGCGTCGTCTGTAGCCAGCAGCCTTTACCAGCGGCTCGCCACTTGGACTGCGTTGGTACTGTTCGCATGGTTCGGCATCGATGCGGCGATCCACCGCGGTCCTTGGCTGGATGAGTTCTGGACACTCTGGTTCAGCCAACGAGATCTGCCAATCACCGAACTCTTCTATCAGCGATGGCTCGGGGATTTGCACCCGCCCTTGTTTTCATTCGGCCACTGGCTATCCGAGCCTTGGACGCAAGATTCGTATATCCGCCACCGCTTGTTGAATCTCCTTCCGCTGCTCTGGGCCGGGTCGTTCGTCGCTCTCTCGATTCGCAGGTATCCGTCTTCCGCATCGGTGCTCTGCGTTGCCCTGATACTGTGGCTCTCGATGCCTACGACCTTGGAGTACTTCGCAGAGATGCGCTCGTACTTCACTCAGATGTCGTTGGTATTCGTGGTGGTCGGCGCTGTGATCGTGATCTTCGATGCGAGCGGAGATTTCGACCCGAAGCGCGATAGGTTGGTTGCCTTCTATCTCTGCGGTAGCATTTTTCTCCTGTTCAATCTCAATTACATCGGTGCAGCGGTGGCCGGGTTGGTATTGGCGGTCGCCTTGCTAGTGCTGATGAGAGCAGGCAGGAACGCCTGGGTCAAGGTCATCGTCGTCACGGCGATCGTCAGTTCTTTGCCCGTGATCGCCTTCGTTGTTGCCCAGCACAGCACGCTTTCGACGGCTTCGGGCGGCTACTGGGTCAAAGGGGGCTTGTGGGATGCCATCGTCACGCTCCGCCGCATGGTCCGGCGCGTGCTCGAGGCCAATGAATTGATCACTGTTGCCGCCCTATGCGCGTTCGTGCTTGCGGTCGTTCGTCTCCTTGGGTCCCGAATTGGGGCTGCTCGCTCGCGGGTGTTCGATTTCGCATCGATCGAAAGGGCCAGATTGCGCTTGCTCTTGACCCTGCTGGGTGGCGCACTCGCCTTTGCGGTGCTGTTGATGATTGCGCAGTCCCAACATCCGATTGCAACCAGCAGGTATCTTCTGGTCTGGCAGATTATCGTCATCGGACTTGTTGCCCTGCTCGCCGCGCAGTTGTTCCGACGCTACCTGCCAATCTGGTTCGTCGCCATCATTGCGGTCGCGGCCTTCCATCAATCGGTTGCGGCGCGAGCCATGAAGGCCGAGGCGCGCTGGAACTCGAGTTTCGCCTTGGTCAAGGCCGAGCTTGCGGATTGTCCAGGAGCTGAAGTACTGGCTACAAGTTTTCCGAGACCTAGTTTCATGGAGAATGGTGACGCAGTCCGCCAATGGGGTTACGAGCGGATGGCGAAATGGGGGCAGTTGCACATCCGGTTCATCGAGCCGGGCAGCGGCCTCTCGTTTCAGGGGGCTGATTCCTGCCCGACCCTGATTTGGGTGGAGCATGCGGACTGGTCCATGTTGTCGCGCGAGTCCGATGTCGCTACCATGCTGCACTACCTTGGTTGGGACGGTATGCAGTTTGACCTGTCGCAGTCTCGAGCGAGAATCGGCGAAACTGGGTTCGTGCTCGTTCTTCCACGTCGACAGTAATCTCTTCAGATCAGCATCAGTCGCCCGGTGCGGCGGCTGCTCAAGACCGGATCGGGCTTGCCAGCTCGCGGTCTCAAAGTCTGATTTCGAATTTCTCCATCTAACGACTCGTCTTTGACGCATGAAACATATTATCTTCGGAGGGAACGGATTCGTTGGCAGGTATACTGTCCGAGATCTGCTGGAGGCCGGTGAGCAGGTATTGGTTTGCGACATTGCCAAAGATGAATCCCTGCCGATCTACAAGAAGGCTCAGTTTCTCTATTGCGACATCACGAAACCGGAGCAAGTCGCTCAAGTACCGATTGGTGCAGACGACGTCGTGCACAATCTCGCCGCGCGAATGCTTCACCCGATTATCAAGCGGGCGGAGCGCTACGAGTACTTCTATTCCGTTGACTATCACGGCGCGGTTCATGTGATCGACGCGATGGAGCGCGCGGGTTGCGACAAGCTGGTTCAGTTCAGCACGGACATGGTGTACGGCCCGCTCCAGACCCCACCGCCGGTCAAGGTCGATCATCCCCGCCATCCGATCGGCGAGTATTCGGCCAGCAAGATGGCCCTTGAGGATTACTGCATGAAGAAGCGCGGCGAGGGCTTGCGCGTTTCCATCATGCGTCCACGCCTGATCAACGGCCCTGGCCGCGTCGGGATCCTCGGAAAGCTGTTCCATCTCATTCGGCTGGGATTGCCCGTGCCGCTGATCGGCAATGGCCAGAACAGATATCAGATGGTCTCGGTCTTTGATTGCGCGAGTGCGAGTGTCTGCTCTGCCATGAAAGGGGTTGTGAACGGCGAGTTCAACCTTGGTTCGGCGAATCCACCGAACGTTCGCGAACTGCTGAGCGGAGTGATTCGAGAAGCCGGGTCGAAGTCGATCCTGATCCCCACGATCGCGAGCCCAGCCAAGGTATTTCTCCGGTTCCTAGACCGGATCAACCTGCCGGTGCTGGTGCCAGAGCAATTCGAAATCGCGGACCATGACTATGTCGTCGACATCGAACCCACGATTCGCATGCTCGATTGGCAGCCCAAGCACAGCGATCAAGACATGATGAACGATGCCTATCGCCAATTCCTGGCGACAAGGGCTTCTTGAATTCACCGGAGCATCAGATGTCCACTCGACCAAAGCTTCTGAGCGTCGAAGACGCCAAGGCCCTGTCGCGCGATGAAGTGCGTGACTTCTTCGACAAGCACCTCAATCCGGGTCAGTTGCACTTTTTGAAACTGCTCGGATTCGATCAGGTGATCGTCAAGCGTGCCGAGGGTATGCATTACTACGATCAAAACGATCGGGCGATCCTCGATTTTTTCGGCGGATTCGGTTCTCTGGCTTGCGGGCATAACCACCCGCGCATCCTCGCTGCCCGGAAGCGCTTCCAGGACGAGCAGCGTCATGAGATCTGCATTGCATTCATGTCGCAGTACGCGACGGCCCTGGCCAAGAACCTCGCAACGATCGCCGGTGGCGATCTATCGACGGTTTTTCTGACCAACTGCGGCTCGGTGGCCAATGAGGCCGCGCTGAAGTTGGCCGAACGTGCTGCCGGGCCGAAGCGAACGACCGTTGCGTATGCAACGAATGCCTTCCACGGCAAGACGCGGGCGGCGCTGTCGGTGACTGACTCGGACTTCTATCAAAGTGGCTTCACGCTGCTGCCGAACCGCCGGCGCGTCCGGTTTGGCGACCTCGAGTCGCTCGAGGAGGCGTTCAAGTCCGACCCGTCGATCGGCACGTACATCGTCGAGACCGTGCAGGGAGGTGCCGGCATCGTGCTAGCGCCTGAGGGCTACTGGAAGGGTGTTCGGGCGCTTTGCGACAAGTACGGCGTCATCTGGCTTGCGGACGAGGTCCAGTGCGGCGTGGGGCGCACCGGGCGCTTCTTCGCTTTCGAGCACTACGGCGTCCAGCCCGACATCGTCACGTTGGCGAAGTCGCTGGGCGGCGGCAAGACTGCCATGGGTGCGTACATCGCGCGCCGCGACATTCACATGAAGGCCTACGGTCCGCACAAAGTCGCGCTCATCCATGGTCCTGCGACCTTCAGCGGCATGGGCGAAGGTTGCATCACTTCGATCGAGGCACTCAACGTGCTCTTCGATGAGGGCTTGATCGAGAACTCGGCCAAGATGGGTGAGCGCCTGCTCGTCGGCCTGCAGCGCCTGCAGCAGCAGCATCCCCGCGTCATCAAAGAAGTCCGTGGCCTCGGGTTGATGGTCGGCATCGAGTTCGCGGACATCAGCGACACGTTGCCGTTCGGTGTGCGACAGATGGTTGCGCTGCTCGACGACAAGCTCAAAGGCAGCCTGTGCGGCTTCATCGGCACGCTGCTGCTGCGCGACTACAACACCCTCGTGGCCTTCACCGAGTACAACCGGAACGTCATCCGTCTGGAGCCTCCGCTGGTCGCTCGCGAGGAACACATCGACCAGTTCCTCCAGGTGTTTGGCGAACTCCTCTCGCTGGGCGTGACGAAGATCGTCACTCGCTATGCGAAGGGTGCTATCGCCTGAGTTCGGCTTTGCGACGCCGTCGCGACCGACACCGGTGAGGATTCGCAACATGACGTCCTGGGGCGGAGTGCTCCGGGCGGACCATCCCGTCGTGGACTTGCGCGCCGGCGCGAGTGCCTGGGGCGAGGCCGGGTCGGAAGCGCTCGCCGATGTCGGTAGTTGGCTGCCGTATGGAAACGGACGCAGTTACGGGGATAGCAACCTCAACCCGGGTGGCGGGCTGTTCAACTGCAGGACGATGAGCGGCATTCGCTCGTTCGATGCGGCGAGTGGCGTTGTCGACTGCGATGCGGGGGTGCTGCTGGATGACATCCTCGACCTGGCCGTGCCCCAGGGGTGGTTCCTTCCGGTGGTGCCGGGCACCTGCCACGTGACGGTGGCAGGTGCGATCGCCAACGATGTCCACGGCAAGAACCACCATAGCGCCGGCTCGTTCGGCAATCACGTGTTGTCGTTCGAGCTTCAGCGCTCGGACGGCCAGACGCTGCAGTGCAGCCCCACGGGCCACAGCGAGTGGTTTTCGGCCACGATCGGTGGGCTTGGCCTCACGGGCATCATCACCTCGGCACGTCTGCAGTTGCGACGCGTCGACTGCGACCTGATGGATGTCGAGAGCATCCGCTTTCGCTCGCTCGACGAATTCTTCGAGCTCAGCGCGGCGTCCGCTGCATCCTGGGAGTACACGGTGGCGTGGATCGACTGCGCGTTCGCGGGTCGTCGCCTCGGCCGCGGCCTCTTCAGTCGCGCCAATCACGCGGCGGCGCCCGTGCAGGCCACGGCGACTCCGAAGGCGCGGGCGCGCCGCATGCCATTCACGCCGCCGGTGTCCCTGGTGAATCCGCTGACGCTGAAGGCGTTCAACACCCTGTACTTCCACCGGCAACGCGAAGATCACGTCCGGCGCCGTGAGCACTTCAGGCCCTTCTTCTTTCCGCTCGATGCGCTGCTCGAGTGGAACCGGATGTACGGGCCCAAAGGCTTCTTTCAGTACCAGTGCGTCGTACCGCCTGAAGGCGATGCGCGCCGGATCCGCCAGTTGCTCGAAGCCATCGCCGCGAGCGGCATGGGGTCGTTCCTGGCGGTGCTGAAGCAGTTCGGCGACACGCCGTCGCGCGGCTTGCTTTCGTTCCCGATGCCAGGCACCACGCTGGCCCTCGACTTCCCGAACCGTGGACCGCGCCTTCATCGCCTCTTCGAGGCACTCGATCGGATCGTGCTCGACGCCGGCGGGCGACTCTATCCGGCGAAGGACGGCCGCATGGATGCGGCAATGTTTCGCGCAGGCTCCCCGCGGCTGAGCGAGTTCCTCCCCTTTGTCGACCCCTGCCTCAGCTCCGCATTCTGGCGACGCGTCGCTGCGTCCTGATACTTCAGGGTCGCCGCTCGACCCTTCCGCTTTCCCCAAACCCGAGTCGCATCCATGCAGAAATACATTCCTCTGATCCTCGCCGTCGTCACGACGAACGCCATCTCTCAGATGCTGCTCAAGCAGGGCATGAACACGATCGGCAAATTCGAGTTCAACAGCGGCAGCCTCTGGAGCACGCTGCCCGTCGTCGCGTTGAACCCTTACGTCGTCGGTGGCTTGCTCGTCCTCGTGTTCAGCATGGGCCTGCACCTGATGGCGCTGTCGCGCGTGGAGCTGAGCTTTGCCTACCCGTTCCTCAGCATTTCCTACATCCTGGTGCTGATCGCCGGCTACATCTGGTTCGGCGAAACGGTGAACAGCTCGCGCGTCATCGGCGTCGCGTTCATCTGCCTGGGCACGTTCTTCGTGGCCCGGAGCTGAGCCCGGTCGCGACCGGGCCGCGAGGCTCAGGTCGCGATGACGACGATCACCAGCGACAGTAGGATGATCATGCGGCTGACCCGGTCGGTCGCCGCGAACACCAGCGGGTCGTCATGCATCTGACCACGGTGAGCCTTGAGCCAGATGCGGACCAGCCAGTAGAGCAAGAGCGGGCAGAGCAGCCAGAGCACGTAGGGGTAGACGTACTGCTCTGCGACGATCGGGTCGTTGAGGTAGATGCTCAGCGTCAGGATCGACAGCTGCCCGGCACCGACGCCGGTCGCCAGGACGAAGACATCGTCGCTTGCGTGATAGGCCCGGCCCGTGATGGCGCTGCGGCCGCTGGCGCGCAGTTCCCGAATCTCGACATAGCGCTTGGCCAGCGCCAGGCTCAGGAACATGAACACCGACAGGCCGAGCAGCCAGAACGACGGGGCGACCTCGATCGCCGCGCCGCCCGCCAGGATGCGTGAGGTGTACAGCGCAGCCAGCGTGAACACGTCGACCAGCATGCGCCGCTTCAGCCACACCGAGTAGGCCGTGGTCAGGGCCACGTAGCCTACGAGCGTTGCGCAGGCGATCCAGGGCAACGTCGACACGGCAAGCACCGCCGCCGCGATCAGCAGCAGGATCCCCGCCACGATGCCCTGCGAGATCGGAATCGCCCCGGAGGCGAACGGCCGCTTGCGCTTGCGCTTGTGCTGGCGATCGGCCTCGAGGTCGAGCAAGTCGTTGAAGACGTAGATCGCCGACGCGCAGAGACCGAAGGCGAAGAACATCGAGAGCGCGGCCAGCCACATCTGCGGCTCGGCGGCGTTCATGATGGGCAGCACGGGGACGAAGACCAGAAGGTTCTTCAGCCACTGGTGCAGACGCAAGCCGTACAGCCACTGGCGCCAGGTCGGCCCCGGCACGTCAATCTCCTGCGCGACCTGCGTCACCGCACTGGCGCGCCGGCGCAAGGACTTGGAGGCCGACACGACGACAGCCGACGCCGCGCCACGCCAGACGTCGAGGTCGACAGGGCGGTCGCCCGCATAGCTGAACGGCTGGCCGCCGGCGTCGCGGCGGATCGCCTCCAGCTTCCGCTCGCCGGAGAGGTTCACCGCGCCGTCGGAGCCGATCACCCCGTCGAACACGCCCAGATGCTCGGCCACAGGCTTGGCCAGTACCGTATCGGACGCCGTGGCGAGCACCACGCGCCGGCCCTGCTCGCGCGCGCGTTGAATCGTCTCGAGCACTTCCTGGCGATAGGGCAGCGCCTGGGGGTCGACCTCGACCCGCTCGGCAATCCGCCGCTTCATGTAGGCCTTGCCGCGCATCAACCAGAAAGGCAGCCGAAGCAGCGAAACGGGCGAGGCCCGGAACAGCTTCAGCATCGATTCGTGCAGCAGATCGGTGGCGATCAGCGTGCCATCCAGGTCGACATACAGGGGCGGAAGTGGCGTCGCGCTCATTCAGGGAGATCGTCTCGACTACTGGGTGGCAACCCGACGATCGCCACTCGGGCAGGGCGCCCGAAAGGGAGTCGGATGATAGCCGGGGGGCTGCGCGAAACAGCGCGGCCACCCTCGAAGCAGGTGGGCGGCGTGAACGCCCGCGGTGGGCGTGCCGACGATGTCGGCGTCAGGCGTGTTGCAGCGGGCGCGGCTTGCCGTGGCTGTCGATTGCGACGTAGGTCAGACTGGCCTCGGTGACTTTGACGACTTCCGGCGCGGCCGGATTGCGTTCGGCGAACACTTCCACGTTGACCGTGATCGAGCTACGGCCCACCCGCACGATGCGGGCGTAAAAGCTCAGCAAGTCACCGATTGAGACTGGCTGCTTGAACTGGAACTGGTTCACGGCCACCGTGGCGATCCGGCCGCGGGCCAGCCGCGCCGGCAGCACCGCGCCGGCCTGGTCGACCTGCGCCATGATCCAGCCGCCGAAGATGTCGCCGTTGACGTTCACGTCGGCGGGCACTGGCATGACCCGCATGACGAGTTCATGTCCGTCCGGCAAACTCGCCGGCGCCTTCAGGGTCGGCGGTGCTTGAGCCGAGTCCTCCTCCATCTGTGCCTCCCCGGCGCGCGCTGCGCCTGATCGCAACGATTCTCCACGATCCCATCAAGGCGACTCGATGCGTCGCCCAGAGCCCGGACCGATCCGCTCAGACATGCCTCCCGCCGCCGCCGCGACCCGCACCGACTGGAGCACGCTGCGCCGCCTGCTGCCTTTCCTGTGGCGTTATCGCCTGCGCGTGGCCTTGGCGCTTGCCTTCATGATCGGCGCCAAGCTGGCGAACGTCGGCGTCCCGGTGCTGTTGAAGCGCCTCGTCGACAGCCTGAGCCTGTCGCCCGTAGACGCGCGCTCGCTGCTGGTCGTGCCGGTCGGCCTGTTGCTGGCTTACGGCGGCCTGCGCCTGACCACCTCGCTGTGCACCGAGCTGCGCGAGCTCATCTTCGCGAAAGCCACCGAAGGCACCTCGCGCCACATTTCGCTGGCTGTCTTCCGCCACTTGCACGACCTCGGCCTTCGATTCCACCTCGAACGTCAGACCGGCGGCATGACGCGCGACATCGAGCGCGGCACGCGGGCGGTGCACTCGCTGATCTCCTACTCGCTCTACAGCATCGTGCCGACGCTGGTCGAGATCGCGATGGTGCTGGGCATTCTGTCGTGGCGCTTCGACGCGGGCTTTGCCGTCATCACTGCGGTGGCGCTGGTCGGCTACATCGCCTTCACCGTCGGCGTCACCGAGTGGCGCACCCGCTTCCGGCGCGAGATGAACGAGCTGGACTCGGTCGCTCACACCAAGGCGATCGACTCGCTGCTCAACTACGAGACCGTCAAGTACTTCAACAACGAGGACTACGAGGCGCGCCGATACGACGAGAGCCTCGAGCGCCTGCGCAAGGCCGCTCTGAAGAGCCAGACGACGCTGTCGATGCTCAATGCGGGCCAGCAGCTGATCATCGCAGTGGCGCTGGTCGCGATCCTTTGGCGTGCGACCCAAGGTGTCGTCGCCGGGCGGCTGACGCTGGGCGACCTGGTGATGGTCAACGCCTTCATGATCCAGGTCTACATTCCGCTCAACTTCCTCGGCGTCGTCTACCGCGAGATCAAGCAGAGTCTGGGTGACCTGGACAAGATGTTCCATCTGCTCGACCGCGGGCGGGAGGTCGAAGACCAGCCGGGCGCGCATGCGCTGCGGGTCACGCAGGGCACCGTGCGCTTCGAGCATGTCGACTTCGGCTACGAGCCCACGCGCCCGATCCTTCGCAACTTGTCGCTGGAGATCCCGGGCGGCCGCACGGTCGCCGTCGTCGGCCCTTCGGGCGCGGGCAAGAGCACGCTTGCGCGCCTGCTGTACCGCTTCTACGACGTCGGCGCCGGCCGGTTGACGATCGACGGCCAGGACCTGCGCGACGTCACGCAGGCCTCGTTGCGCGCGGCGATCGGCATCGTCCCGCAGGACACCGTGCTGTTCAACGACAGCGTCGCCTACAACATCGCCTACGGCCGTACCGGGGCGACCCGGGAGGAGATCGTGGCTGCGGCCCGGGCGGCGCGCATCCACGACTTCGTCGCCTCGACGCCGAACGGCTACGAGACGCTGGTCGGCGAGCGCGGCCTGAAGCTCTCGGGCGGCGAGAAGCAGCGCATCGCGATCGCCCGCACCCTGCTGAAGGACCCGCCGATCGTCATCTTCGACGAGGCCACGTCGGCGCTTGACTCGGCCAACGAGCGTGCGATCCAGGAGGAACTGCGCCGCGCCGCCCGCGGCAAGACCGCGCTCGTCATCGCGCACCGCCTGTCGACCGTGGTCGACGCGTACCGCATCTGCGTGATGGAGCAGGGGCGCATCGTCGAGCAGGGCACGCACGACGAGCTGCTGGCGATCGATGGGCGCTACGCCTCGATGTGGCGGTTGCAGCGCAGCGCGGCAGCGGTTGACGGCCCGAGCGGGGATCCATCGGGCCGGCCGGGCGGTCAGTGAGGTCCGCGCCGGGCGGGCGTCGACCTGTGGCGCTCCTACACTGCCGGCCGTGGACACCAAGTGGCTCGAGGACTTCGTCAGCCTCGCCGAGACGCGCAGCTTCTCGCGCTCGGCCCAGTTGCGACACGTGACCCAGCCGGCGTTCTCGCGCCGCATCCAGGCGCTCGAGGCCTGGGCCGGCATCGATCTGGTCGATCGCAGTTCGTATCCGACGCGTCTGACGCCGGCCGGCGAGGTGATGCACGCGCAGGCCCTCGAGGTGCTGGGCAGTCTGCAGCTCGCGCGCAACATGATGCGCGCGCAGCAGGCACCGGGGCAGGATTTGATCGAGTTCGCGGTGCCGCACTCGCTGGCCTTCACCTTCTTTCCGCAATGGGTGACCGAACTGCGGCGCCGCTTCGGTGCGGTCAAGAGCCGGCTCGTCGCGTTGAACGTGCACGACGCGGTGCTGCGTCTCACCGAGGGCGGCTGCGACCTGTTGATGGCCTACCACCATGCCTCGCAGCCGTTGCAGCTCGGGCCCGAACGCTACGAGACCCTCAGCCTGGGCAGCGAGACCCTCGCGCCCTACGCCCGCCCGGGGCCCGACGGCGAGCCCCTGTTCCGCCTGCCGTCGGTCGACGGCCGGCCGGTCCCGTTCCTCGCCTATGCCGACGGCGCCTACCTTGGACGGTTGGTCGACCAGATCGTCAGGCAGGTGGGCGATGCCTCCGTGCTGGACGCGATCTACGAAACGGACATGGCCGAGGGACTGAAGGCGATGGCGCTCGAAGGCCACGGCCTGGCGTTCCTGCCGGCCAGCTCGGTGCGGCAAGACGTGCTTGCCGGGCGGCTGGCCCTGGCCGCCGCGCCCGGCAGCCACGAGCTCGAGGTCGAGGTGCGCATGTACCGCGAGAGGCCGGCCCCGACCCGCCATGCCAAGCCCGCGGCGCTGGCGCTGTGGGAGTTCCTGCGCGACCACCGGACCCCTTAGGTCCGCCGCCGCCCCGCGCGGCGGATCGACGGACCGTGCGGTCCTGCGCAGGCGAGGCGGCCACCGCGCGGCGCTGTTGGCAAACGGCCTTGGCGGCCGGTTTGACGCCGGCCTACAGTCGCGCCGCAGGAGCACCCCACCATGTCACCAGGGCCTAGGGACGAGATGAACGCGATCGACTTTCGTGAGGAGCACGACTTCCTCGGCACCAAGCTCATTCCCGCCGCCGCGTACTGGGGCGTGAACACCGCCCGCGCAGTCGAGAACTTTCCGATCTCGGGCCAGGGCCTGTCCGTCTGGCCTGACCTGATCCGCGCGTTGGCCTTCGTCAAGAAGGCGGCCGCGCGCAGCAACGCCGACCTTGGCGTGATCGACCGCAAGCGAGCCGGCCGATCATCCTGGCTTGCGAATCGCTGATCGCCGGCGGCCACCATGACCAGTTCGTCGTCGACGTGATCCAGGGCGGCGCCGGCACCTCGACCAACATGAACGCCAACGAGGTGATCGCCAACCTGGCGCTCGAGCACCTCGGCTTCGAGCGCGGCCGCTACGACGTGCTGCATCCGAACGACCACGTGAACGCCTCGCAGAGCACCAACGACGTCTACCCGACCGCGCTGCGGCTGGCGGCCTGGTTCGGCATCGGCCGTCTCGCTGAAGCCCTGGGTGCACTGCGCGCGCGCCAGCCGGCTATGCCGAAATGGTCACCCGCCACCTCGCCGAGGCGAGTGGTGTACCCGTCCGGAAGTCGCCGAACCTGATCGAGGCGACGCAGGACACCGGCGCCTTCGTGCAGGTCTCGGGCGTGCTCAAGCGTGTGGCCTGCAAGCTCAGCAAGACCTGCAACAACCTGCGGCTGCTGTCCTCGGGCCCGCAGGCAGGCTTCGGCGACATCCGGCTGCCCCCGCGCCAGGCCGGCTCGTCGATCATGCCGGGCAAGGTCAACCCGGTGATCCCGGAGGTGATGAACCAGGTCGCCTTCGAGGTCATCGGCAACGACGTGACGATCACGATGGCCAGCGAGGGCGGCCAGCTGCAGCTCAACGCCTTCGAGCCGATCATGGGCTGGTCGCTCTGCAAGAGCGTGCGCCACCTGACCCAGGCCTGCTGGACGCTGCAGCACCATTGCGTCGAGGGCATCGAGGCGAACCACGACCTCCTTGCGCGCCGGGTCGCTGAATCGGTGACGCTCGTGACCGCGCTGAACCCGATCATCGGCTACGAGAAGGCGGCGCTGATCGCGAAGACGGCGCTCGCCACCGGCGCCACGATCACCCAGACGGCCGAGGTGCTGGGCATCATGTCGGCCGCCGAGATGCAGACCCTGCTGGTGCCAGAGCGGCTGACCGAGCCCGTTCGGCTGGTGGTTTGAGGGCGCAACGCGGGCATGCAACTGGCTATCGGTACAAGCCCTAGCTGAGGGCATGTCCGAAGTGGGGCCGAATCCCCTCTCCTGATAATGCCCTTTTCTGGGGCCGAGCCACCGCCGGCCCGGTGTCACCCGCCACTCCCACGAGGACCTGCATGAAGAAGTCGCTATTGATCCTGGCCACGTTCCTTACTCTGGGCACGGCTCACGCCCAGGACACGCTGAAGAAGATCAAGGACAGCGGGTCGGTGACCATGGGGGTTCGGGAGTCCTCCGGTGCACTGGCGTTCACGCTGGGCGACGGCAAGTACACCGGCTTCCACTACGACGTCTGCCAGAAGGTGCTGGCCGACATCCAGAAGCAGCTCGGCCTGGCCAAGCTCGACATCAAGTACCAGCCCGTGACCTCGCAGAACCGCATTCCGCTCGTGCAGAACGGCACCGTCGACATCGAGTGCGGCTCGACCACCAACAACACCGCACGCCAGAAGGATGTCGCCTTCGCGCCGACGCTCTACGTCGAGGAAGTCCGCATCGCGGTGAAGGCCAACTCGGGCATCAACGGCGTGGCCGACCTGAACGGAAAATCGATCGCCACGACCACCGGCACCACGTCGGTGCAGACGCTGCGCAAGAACAAGCGCGCCGCGGGCATGGACTTCAAGGAAGTCTTCGGCAAGGACCACTCCGACAGCTTCCTGCTGCTCGAATCTGGCCGCGCCGATGCCTTCGTGATGGACGGCCAAATCCTCGCCGGCCTGATCTCGAAGTCGAAGAGCCCGGCCGACTACAAGATCGTCGGCGAGGCCTTGTCGGTCGAGCCGATCGCGATCATGTTCCGCAAGGACGACGCGGCCTTCAAGAAGGCGGTCGACGACAGCATCGCCGCGGCGGTCAAGAGCGGCGAGGTCGAGAAGCTCTACGACAAGTGGTTCATGCAGCCGATCCCGCCGAGCAACACCAAGGTCGGCCTGCCGCCCAGCGAGGCGACCAAGGATGCGTGGAAGAACCTGAACGACAAGCCGATGGAGGCTTACGCGCAGTGAGTACAGGTCGCAAGCCCGGGGTGCCTAGCGGGCGCAGGGCTTGCTAGCCACAAGGGACCAGGCCACGACAGGCACGCAGGAGCGCGGCATCGGGATTCCGGGTCGCGCTCCTTTCGTTTGGGGTGCCTTGCAGTGTCAGCTGAGGGGTGGGGGAGGCTAGAAAGATGAATCTCGACTGGCAGGTCTTCCTGCAGGACACGGGCGGCGGGGAGACGTATTTCGACTGGATGATGAACGCCTGGGGGTGGACGCTCTCGGTGTCGCTCTGCGCCCTCGTCGTTGCCCTCGTCGCCGGCTCGCTGATGGGCATCCTGCGCACGGTGCCGAACAAGCTGCTGCTCTTCATCGGCGAGGCCTGGACGGAGCTCTTCCGCAACGTTCCCTTGCTGGTTCAGATCTTCCTCTGGTACCACGTGCTTCCCTCGATCGTCACGCCGCTGCGCGACGTACCGAGCTTCTGGCTGGTCGTCTTCGCGCTCGGGTTCTTCACCTCGGCGCGCATCGCCGAACAGGTCAAGGCCGGGATCCAGAGCCTGCCCCGCGGCCAGCGTTATGCAGGCCTGGCGATGGGCTTCACGCTGCCCCAGGTGTACCGCTACGTGCTGCTGCCGATGGCGTATCGCATCGTCATCCCGCCGCTGACGAGCGAGTCGATGAACATCGTCAAGAACTCGTCGGTCGCGTTCGCGGTCAGCATCGCCGAGCTGACGATGTTCGCGATGCAGGCGCAGGAAGAAACCTCGCGCGGCATCGAGATCTATCTGGCGGTCACGCTGCTGTACTTCATCTCCGCCTTTGCGATCAACCGCGTCATGCTCTTCGTCGAGAAAAAGGTGCGCATCCCGGGCACGATGGGGAGCGCCAAGTGAACCTCGATTTCAGCTTCCTCGACTGGGGTGTCATCTCCGGCTTCGTCCTCAAGGGCTTCTGGTTCTCGATCCAGCTGACCCTCTTCGCGATGATCGGCGGCATCGCGCTCGGCACGATCCTCGCGCTGATGCGGCTGTCCGGAAAGAAGTGGCTCGAGACGCCGGCGGCGATCTACGTCAACACGCTGCGGTCGATTCCGCTGGTGATGGTGATCCTGTGGTTCTTCCTGCTCGTGCCGCTGCTGATCGGCCGGCCGATCGGGGCCGAGCTCTCGGCGATCATCACCTTCACGGTCTTCGAGGCGGCCTACTACTCGGAGATCATGCGCGCGGGCATCCAGTCGGTGTCACGCGGCCAGACCTTTGCCGGCTATGCGATGGGCATGACCTATGCGCAGACGATGAAGCTGGTCGTGCTGCCGCAGGCTTTTCGCAACATGCTGCCGGTGCTGCTGACGCAGACGATCATCCTCTTCCAGGACACGTCGCTGGTCTATGCGATCGGTGCCTACGACCTGCTGAAGGGTTTCGAGGTCGCCGGCAAGAACTTCAATCGCCCGGTCGAGACCTACCTTGTCGCCGCCGTCGTCTACTTCGTGATCTGCTTCGGGCTGTCGATGCTGGTTCGCCAGCTGCAGAAGAAGATCGCCATCATCCGCTGAACGGAGCCGCCCCGTGATCGACATCAAGAACGTTTCCAAGTGGTACGGCAGCTTCCAGGTGCTGACGGACTGCACGACGAGCATCCAGAAGGGCGAGGTGGTGGTGGTCTGCGGGCCTTCGGGTTCCGGCAAGTCGACGCTGATCAAGACCGTCAACGCGCTCGAACCCTTCCAGAAGGGCGACATCGTCGTCGACGGCGTCTCGATTTCCGACCCGAAGACCAACCTGCCCAAGCTGCGCAGCCGGGTCGGCATGGTGTTCCAGCACTTCGAGCTCTTCCCGCATTTGTCGGTGACCGAGAACCTGACGATCGCGCAGATCAAGGTCCTCGGTCGCAAGGCCGATGATGCGAAGACGCGCGGGCTGAAGATGCTCGAGCGCGTCGGCCTCAGCGCCCACAAGGACAAGTTCCCGGGCCAGCTTTCCGGCGGCCAGCAGCAGCGCGTCGCGATCGCTCGTGCGCTGTCGATGAACCCGATCGTGATGCTGTTCGACGAGCCGACCTCGGCGCTCGACCCCGAGATGGTCGGCGAAGTGCTCGACGTGATGGTGCAGCTCGCCAACGAAGGCATGACGATGATGTGCGTGACCCACGAGATGGGCTTCGCCCGCAAGGTCAGCAATCGCGTCATCTTCATGGACGCCGGCAAGATCGTCGAGGACTGCAAGAAGGAGGAGTTCTTCGACAACTCCGAGGCCCGCTCGCCGCGCGCCAAGGAGTTCCTGTCGAAGATCCTGCAGCACTGAGGGCGGCTGCCGCGTCTGCGGCCGCCGCACCCTGCGCCGAACGCGGGACAATCGCCGGATGCCCGCCGCAGACGCCACCCCTCCGCTCGCCCCGCGCAGCCTGACGCTGACCCGCCCCGACGACTGGCACCTGCACCTGCGCGACGGGGCGGCGCTGGCGACGGTCGCCCCGGCCAGCGCCCGCCAGTTCGCGCGCGCCCTCGTGATGCCCAACCTGCGGCCGCCGGTGACGACGACGGCCCAGGCGCTCGCCTACCGCGAGCGCATCCTCGCTGCGCTGCCGGCGGGGGCGGACTTCGAGCCGCTGATGTCGCTCTACCTCACCGACCTCCTCGTGCCGGCCGAGGTCGCCGCCGCCAAGGCGGCGGGCATCGTCGCCGTCAAGCACTACCCGGCCGGGGCGACGACCAACAGCGACGCCGGCGTCACCGACATCCGCAAGGTCTATCCGACGCTGGCCGCGATCGAGCGCGAGGGCCTGCTGCTGCTGCTGCACGGTGAGGTCACCGACCCCGAGGTCGACCTGTTCGACCGCGAGGCGGTGTTCATCGACAGGGTGATGACGCCGCTGCGCGCTGCCTTCCCCGGCCTGCGGATCGTCTTCGAACACCTGACCACGCGCGAGGGCGTGCAGTACGTGCGCGACGCCGACGGGCCCACCGCCGCGACGCTGACGCCTCAGCACCTGCTCTACAACCGCAACGCGATCTTCATGGGCGGGCTGCGGCCGCACTACTACTGCCTGCCGGTGCTGAAGAGCGAAGTGCACCGCCGTGCGCTGGTCGAGGCCGCCGTCTCGGGCAGTCCCAAGTTCTTCCTGGGCACCGACAGCGCGCCGCATGCCGCTCATCTGAAGGAGCATGCGAGCGGTCACGCCGGCTGCTACACCGCCGAGTGCGCGCTCGAACTCTATGCCGAGGTGTTCGAAGACGCCGGCGCGCTCGACAGGCTCGAGGCCTTCGCCAGCTTTCACGGCGCCGACTTCTACGGCCTGCCGCGCAACACGGGGCAGGTCACGCTGCGCCGCGAGGACTGGACGCTGCCCGAGGCGGTGCCTTTCGGCGACGCGCAGCTCAAGCCGCTGCGCGGCGGCGAAACGCTGCGCTGGCGCCTCGAGGGCTGAGGCCCACGCAGGCTGCCGCCCTCATGGGCATCGCATCGCCGATGGCCACCACAAGACCACAGCAAGAGGAGTTGGGATGGACCGCAAGCCACGTGTTGCCCTGCTGATCGACGCCGACAATTCGCCGGCCTCGAAGATCGACCTGATCCTGAACGAGCTCTCGACCTTCGGCGAAACGAGCATCCGCCGCGCCTACGGCAACTGGAAGAAGAACGAGCTGAAGGGCTGGGAGCAGGTGCTGCACGAGTACGCGATCCGCCCGATCCAGCAGTTCGACCACAGCAAGGGCAAGAACGCGACCGACATGGTGATGTGCATCGACGCGCTCGATCTGCTCTACAGCGACCGGCCCGATGCCTTCGGGCTGGTGTCGAGCGACGCCGACTTCACGCCGCTGGTGCTGCACCTGCGCGCGAAGGGCGCGACCGTCTATGGCTTCGGCGCGAAGAAGACGCCGATGCCCTTCGTCAATGCCTGCTCGCGCTTCCTGTTCCTGGAGAGCCTGGGCGACGCGCCGCAGGCGGTGCTGCCGGCGCCGGCCCCGGCCAAGAGCGCGGCCAAGACCCGCGCGCGCAAGAAGGCGGCGAGCAGCAGCGCCGCATCGGAGCCGTCAGCGGCGGCCGCGCAGGAGGCGGTCGTGGAGACGGCGGTCGCCGCCGGCGGCGGGGCGCAGCCGACGCACGTGCTGAAGCAGGACGCACGGCTCGTCGGCCTGCTGCGCAACGCGGTGGCCGCGGCCGCCGGCGACGACGGCTGGAGCACGCTGGGCGCGGTCGGCAAGCAGATCGCCAACCAGGCCTCGTTCGATCCGCGCAATCACGGCTACCGCAAGCTCGTCGACCTGATCGAGGCGACCCAGCTGTTCGAGCTCGAGCGCCGCGGCACGATGGTCGTCGTGCGCGACAAGCGGGTGGCGAAGGCTGCGCGGGCCTAGTTCAGGCCGGCAGGAAGCCTTCGATCGACAGGTAGCGCTCGCCGGTGTCGTAGTTGAAGCCGAGGACGCGCGAGCCCGCCGGCAGCTCGGGCAGCTTCTGCGCGATCGCCGCCAGTGTTGCGCCGGAAGAGATGCCGACCAGCAACCCTTCTTCCCTGGCGCTGCGGCGCGCCATCTCGCGGGCGGCCTCGGCCTCGACCTGGATCACGCCGTCGAGCAGCTCGGTCTTCAGGTTCGTCGGGATGAAGCCGGCGCCGATGCCCTGGATCGGGTGCGGCGAGGGCTGCCCGCCGGAGATCACCGGCGAGGCCGTCGGCTCGACCGCGTAGACCTTCAGCTGCGGCCACTTCGCCTTCAGCACCTGGGCACAGCCGGTGATGTGGCCGCCGGTGCCGACGCCGGTGATCAGCACGTCCAGGCCCTCGGGGAAGTCGGCCGCGATCTCGGCGGCGGTGGTGCGCACGTGGACGTCGATGTTCGACGGGTTCTCGAACTGCTGCGGCATCCAGGCGCCGGGCGTCGAGGCGACGATCTCCTGCGCGCGCGCGATCGAGCCCTTCATGCCCTTCTCGCGCGGGGTCAGCTCGAAGGTGGCGCCGTAGGCCAGCATCAGGCGGCGGCGCTCGACGCTCATGCTGTCGGGCATCACGAGCACGAGCTTGTAGCCCTTCACCGCGGCCACCATCGCCAAGCCGATGCCGGTGTTGCCCGAGGTCGGCTCGACGATCGTGCCGCCAGATTTCAGCGCGCCGCTCTTCTCGGCGTCCTCGACCATCGCGAGCGCGATGCGGTCCTTGATCGAGCCGCCGGGGTTCGCACGCTCAGACTTGACCCACACCGTGGCACCGGGAAACAGGCGGTTGATGCGGATGTGCGGCGTGTTGCCGATGTTGTGCAGGACGTTGTCGAATTTCATTCTTGGTCTCCACTGGGCGGCGTCTCGTCGCGCCGCGGTCGATAATCGATGCCGTGAAGCAAGCCAGACCGCCGCTGGTGCAGGGCCCGAAAGGGCGCACTGGAGGAAGGTCCGGACTGCACAGGGCAGCGTAGCAGGTAACACCTGTCCACCGCGAGGTGAGGATCAGAGCAACAGAGACGAGTCCGGGGCTGCGAGGCACCGGGGTGAAACGGGCAATCTCTACGCGCAGCAACACCAAATAGGCCAGCGGCGATGTGGCTCCGCGGAGCTGGCGGGTAGGTGGCACCGAGCCGGCGAGGCGACTCCCGGCCCAGAGGAATGGCGGTCACACCGCGGTGCCCGCAAGGGTGCCGCGGTGCACAGAATCCGGCCTATCGGCTCGCTTCACAACTTTCACTGACGAGACTCGAGCCGCCACCACGGATGAATCCCAACGCTTCGCAGCTCTGGCGCGGTCCGCGCTGGACGCTGTCCGTGCTGCTCGCCGCGCTGGCGATGCTCGGCCCGTTCTCGATCGACACCTACCTGCCGGCCTTCACCGGCATCGCGCAGTCGATCGGCGCGACGCCGGTCCAGATGCAGCAGACGCTGTCGGGCTACCTGATCGGCTTCGCGGTGATGAGCCTGTTCCACGGCGCGCTGTCCGACAGCTTCGGGCGGCGGCCGGTGATCCTCTGCGGGCTCGCGCTCTTCACCGTGGCCAGCGCCGGCTGCGCACTGGCCGACAGCGTTGGCACGCTCGTGTTCTGGCGCGTCGTGCAGGGCATCTCTGCCGGCTCGGGCATCGTCGTCTCGCGCGCGGTGATCCGCGACATGTTCCCGCAGGCCGACGCCCAGCGCGTGATGGCGCAGGTGACGCTCTTCTTCGGCATCGCGCCGGCAATCGCGCCGATCGTGGGCGGCCTGCTGTTCGTGCACGTCGACTGGCACGCGATCTTCTGGTTCCTGTGCATCGTCGGCCTCGTGCTGTGGTGGATCAACTGGCGCTGGCTGCCCGAGACGCTCGACGCGGCGCAGCGCCAGCCGATCCACCTGCGCCACCTGCTGGCCGGCTACTGGGAGCTCGGCGCCAACCCGCGCTTCCTCGCGCTGGCGCTCGCCAGCGGCGTGCCGTTCAACGGCATGTTCCTCTACGTGCTGTCGGCGCCGGTGTTCCTCGGCGAACACCTGCAGCTCGCGCCGACGCAGTTCTTCTGGCTCTTCCTGCTGACGATCGGCGGGATCATGGGCGGCGCCTGGTTCAGCGGGCGGCTGGCGGGCAAGATCAAGCCGCGCCACCAGATCCGCCACGGCCTGTTGATCATGCTGATCGTCTCGCTGGTGAATGTGGCGCTGGCCGCCTTCGGGCCGACGAGCGTGCCGCTGGCGCTGATCCCGATCGGCATCTACTCGCTCGGCTGGGCGCTGATGATGCCGGTGGTCACCTTGCTCGTGCTCGACCTGGTGCCCACGCGGCGCGGCATGGCTTCATCGCTGCAGGCCTTCATCGGCAGCGTGTCGAACGCGCTGGTCGCCGGCGTGCTGGCCCCGCTGGTGATGCACTCGACCGTCGGCCTGGCGCTGGCCGCGCTGATGCTGATGAGCGTCGGCCTGTTCGCCTGGATCTGGGTCAAGCCGCGCCTGCCGCGCTGAGGGGCCCGCTCGCGCCCGTGCTGGGCTCGCGCTGCCGGGGCGACCCCCGCGCCGCGGCCGTCCGGCGTGCGATCGGCCGCGCGGTGCCGCCGCGCGAGGCCCCTCGTGCTCAAGTCGCCGGGCGCTACGTCCGATAGGACCAGGCGATGAGCACTCTCCCGCTTCGCTTTCGACGCTGCGCGCTGGCCGCTGCCTGGTCCGGCCTGGGCCTGCTCGTCGGCTTGCCGGTGCCGAGCCTGGCGGCCACGGATGCGGTCGAGGCGCACGGTGCGTCGACCGCCCCGGCCGCCCCGGTCGTCGCGCCCCTGGCCCGCGCCGCGTCGACGCACGCCGCGGCATCGGCGGCCTCGGCGCCTGCTTCGGCGCCCACCGCGGCCACGCCGCACGCCCCGCACCCCGGCTAGCCGGCCAGCAGCGCCGCCTCGGCGCCATCGGCCCAGCCGTCGCTCCCCGCGACCGACCCGCTCGAGCTCGTTCGCCAGCGCCTGACCGAGAAGCTCGGCGCTCGGCGGGCGCGACCAGACGCGAGCCCCTACGACATCAAGATCGCCGGTCGCGCTCCCGGCGCGGCCCCCGCCGACCGCCGCGCGGTCCGCCCGGGCGCGGGCGGGGCGTCGGCCGCCACCGCCACCGAAGCCAGCCTCGCAGAGCCGGCCCGGCCGCGCCATCCAGACGAACCGCTCTGGGGCTACGAGCCCGACAACGGCCCCGGCGCCTGGGCCAGTCTGCGCCCCGACTACGGCGGCTGCGCCCGCGGCGAGCGGCAGAGCCCGATCGACATCCGCGGCGGCATCCGCGTGCAGCTCGAGCCGATCCGCTTCGACTACCGCGCCGGGCCGTTCCAGGTCGTCGACACCGGCCGCACCGTGCAGGCCGACCTGCCGGCCGGCAACGCGATCGAGCTCGGCGGGCGCCGCTACGAATTGAAGTCGCTGCAGTTCCACCGGCCGGCCGAGCACCGCGTCGACGGCCGCAGCTATGAGATGGACGTCCAGCTCGTGCACCAGGACGCCGAGGGCAGGGTGGCGATCGTCGCCGTGCCGTTCGAGGTCGGCGAGCCCCAGGCGGCCGTGCAGGCCGTGTGGAACAGCCTGCCGCTGGAGCGCCATGCGCCGGTGCCGGCGTTCCAGCCGCTCGACCCCGCACAGCTGCTGCCGGACGACCGCGGCTATCACACCTACCTCGGCTCGCGCACCACGCCGCCCTGCGACGAGGGCGTGCTCTGGCTGGTGATGCGCCAGCCCCTGGCGTTGTCGGCGGCGCAGCTCGATATCTTCGCCCGCCTCTACCCGATGAACGCGCGGCCGCTCCAGGCCGTCGCCGGGCGCCTGATCAAGGGCTCCGAGTAGGCATCGGCGCCTGCGGGGCGCTGGTACGGCACCGTGCCGGCCAATGCATCCACCAGTGTCCTCGTGGCGCATTGGCGGCACGTTGTGTGCAGATGTCTAGGTTGGAACCCTGATGCTCACCAGGGGTCGCACCGATGTCGCTGCACACCATGGATGACCTTCGACCCGAACCCCAGACCGTGGCCGTGATCGGCGCGGGCGTGGCCGGCGCCGCCTGCGCCGACGGGCTGCGCCGCGCCGGTCTCGCGGTGACGCTGTTCGACAAGGCGCGCGCCGAGGGCGGCCGCCTTGCGGCGCGCAGCTTCGCCTGGCTGGACGAAACCGGCGACGAGCAGTCGCTCGCGCTCGACCTGGGCGCTTCCTGCTTCACCGCACGCCTGCCTCGGTTTCGCGGGGTGGTCGCCCGTGCCTGCGCGGCCGGCGCGGTCGCGCCCTGGGCACCGCGGGTGCACAGCAGCCGCCCGGGCCGGCAGACGCTCGACGCTTTCGTCGGCATGCCGGACATGCCTGCGCTGGTGCGGCACCTCGCAGGTGCCTTGCCTTTCGCCCGCGGTGTGACGGTGCGGCGGCTGCAGCGCAATGGCGGGGCGGGCGGGCGCGGCCGCTGGTCGCTGGTGACGGCCGAAGCCGGTGTCGTGGACGGCTTCGACGCGGTGCTGCTCGCAGTGCCGCCGGCACAGTCGGCGCTGCTGCTGGCCGGCCTGCACGACGCCTGGGCAGACGAGCTCGCGAGCCTGCCGATGGCCCCGTGCTGGACGCTGAGCGCGGTGACCGACGACGTCGAATGGCCCTGGGACCTGGTCGAGCCCGACCGCGGACCGCTCGGCTGGGTCGTGCGCCACGAGCGCAAGCCGGGCCGCACCGCACCGCCCGGCACGGCGAGTTGGGTCGCGCAGGCCACGACCTCCTGGAGCGCCGCCCGCCTCGAAGCCGACCCGGCCGGGGTCTGCGAGCAACTGCGTGCGGCCCTGGTGGCACTGGTGCCCGGCGGGCGCATCGGGCGTTGGCATCACGCCGCCGTGCATCGCTGGCGGGCCGCGGTGCCGCTGCGGCCCAAGCCCGACGAACGCGACTGCTGGTGGGACGGCGAACTCGGCCTCGGTGTCTGCAGCGACGCGCTGGCCGGCGCCGATGTCGAAGCGGCCTGGCATTCGGGTGACGAGCTGGCAGACACCGTCGCCGCCTGCCTCGACGACCGGCTCGAGCCAGCCGAGACCCGGAGCCGCTGACGAGGGTTGCCGTGCGCCCCGCAGCCGATGGCCCGGCGCAGTGCGACACTGGTGCCCGATGCGCTTCGAACACCTGATCCAGGTCACCGACCCGGCCGACCCGCGCGTGCCGCCGATGAGCCGCGACGAGCTTTGGCGCGGGCTGATGAAGCGCGTCGAGACGCCGCAGCGCTTCGAGCTCGGCCCCGACCGCTGCGAATGGGCGCCGGAGGCCGACGCCGACCTGCGGCGGCGCGAGCTGCATTTCGGGTCGCTGCGCTTTCGCGACACGGTGCGCCTCGAATCCGGCCGCGCGCTGCACTTCGCGCCCGAGCCGCACGACGAGCAGCCGCCGGTCGCCCTGACGATCGCGATCGAGGAGCCCGAGGCCGGCCTCTTGCTGCTGCGTTTCGTCTACACCAGCGAGGGCCAGCCGCTGGCCGGCGAGGCGGGCCTGTGGCGGCTGCGCGAGCAGGCCTGGCTCGAGCAGGACCGCGACATGCTGCGCCACCTGCGCGAGTGGCAGGCCGCGGGTCAGCTCTAGCGCCGCGGGTGGTCGCGATCCGCCGTGGCGAGGTGGCCGACGCGCCGGTGCTCGCCGCCTTCGCCAGCCGCTGCTTCGTCGACACCTACGCCGCCGACAACCGGCCCGAGGACATCCGCGCCCACGTCGCCGCCTCGTTCGGGCCCGAACGGCAGGCGCGCGAGCTGGGCGATGCCGGGGTCGACTATCTGCTCGCGCTGCGCGACGCCACGTTGCTGGGCTTCGCGCAGCTGCGCCGGCATCCACCGCCGCCCTGCGTGACGCAGCCCGGGCCGCGCGAGCTGCACCGCTTCTACGTCGACCGGTCGGTCCAGGGCAGCGGCCTCGCGCAGCGCCTGATGGCGGCGGTCTTCGAAACCGCGCGCTCACGCCACGCAGGGCACCTGTGGCTCAGCGTCTGGGAACGCAATCCGCGTGCGATCGCCTTCTACATGCGCTGCGGTTTCGTCGACGTCGGCGAGAAGGACTTCTACGTCGGGCCTGACCGCCAGCGCGACCGGGTGCTGCTGGCGAGCGTCGAGGCCGCCGGGCCGCCTTCGGCCTGACGGGCGCTGCTGCCCGCCGTGGCGGCTTGACGGCGGGCCGGCACGCCGCCTGAGGTGACCGGCCTGGGCGGCGGGCGCGGCGCGTGAGGCGTCGCGCTCAGGCCGCCTCGGCCACCTGCCGCCGCCGCGCCAGGGCCCGCAGCATCACTGCGACGATCGCGACATTCGCCAGCACCAGCGCGGCGTGCAGCACGCTCGGCTGGCGCGCGAACTCGACGAGTTCGAAGGGCAGGTAGATCGCGCCGCTGCCCGCTGACAGCAGCTCGGCCCAGGCGCGCCGGTGCCACAGGCCGTAAGCCTCGACCAGGCGCAGTGCGCCGTAGGCCGCCGCGCCGACCGCCAGCAGCAGCAGGCGGGTGTTCTCGAGGTGGTTCACCGCCTCCAGGAAGATGCCCGGCACCTTCGCTGCCGGATTCAGGTGGGCGTGCTCGACCAGGTGCAGCGCGAAGGCGTGCAGGTCGGTGTGGCGCAGCCGCAGGAGCCCGGCGCCGGCGGCCAGCACCAGCAGGCCCTTGAGGGCCTCGAAGAGCGCGATCAGGCGAATGGCGCCGTGCATGAGTCTCCAGGTCGGGTGAGGCCAGGCGCCCCGGGTGGCGTCAGGCGGGCGCCGCGTCCACGCGCCGCTGCAGCGCCATCGCCGCCGCCGGCGCCTTCTCCTTGCCCTCGCTGATGAAGAAGACGAAGACGTCGCGCGGTGCGGCCGGCGCCGTGGGCGGCACCTCGACCCGCGGCAGGCCCTCGGGCTCGCCGCCGTCGCGCCAGATGTGCGCGCAGGCGGCCAGCCCGTCGAGCACTTCGGGCGCGTAGCCTTCGTCGAGCGTCGGGTCGGTGCGCATGACGCGCGAGTAGACGAAGTCGGCCGTCAGGTCGGCCATGCGCGGGTACTCGTCGGAGTCGGTGAACACCGTCGCCACGCCGTGGCTGCGCGCCAGCGCCAGGTACTCGGCGCAGCGGAAGCTGTCATGCCGCACGTCGACCACATGGCGCAGCGGGCGCCCGTCGAGCTCGCGCGGCAGCATGCGCAGGAAGGCGCCGAAGTCGCCGGGCTCGAAGCGCTTGCCCGGCGCGAACTGCCAGACGATCGGGCCGAGCTTCTGTTTCAGCTCGCCCGGTCCGCCGCGCACGAAACGCTCGATCGACTCGCCGGCCTCGGCCAGCACGCGCCGGTTCGTCGCGTAGCGCGAGGCCTTCAGCGAGAAGACGAAGTCGTCCGGCGTCTCGTCTCGCCAGGCGGCGAAGGTGGCCGGCTTCTGCGACCCGTAGTAGGTGCCGTTGACCTCGATCACGCGCAGCTGGCGGCTCGCGTAGGCCAGCTCCTGGCTGTGCGGCAGGCCCTTCGGGTAGAAGTTGTCGCGCCAGGGCTCGTAGGTCCAGCCGCCGACGCCGATGCGGATGCGGGCGGCGGACGTGTCCGGAATGCCTTGCGGGGTTGCCGTCATCGAGGGCTCCGTCGTGGCGAAGGCGGCCGATTCTGCGCGAGCCGGCGGCGCGGGCCAAGGGAGAGATCGCGCAGGCGCCGCCGCTGGGGCCGGCTGGGTGCAGGCCGGCCGTGCGGGCGGTGCGCCTGGTGGACGCGCCGACGACGCCTCGGGTTGGCCCCAGCTTCTACGTGCACCAAGTGCACACCGTTCCCACGGCGTCGGTTTGCCTCGACAGTTCCGCCGCCCACGGCGCGTGGCACCCCCATCACCGCGCCGTCCACTCGACCCGCACCAGGAGACGCGCCCATGCCACCCCAACCCCAGCCCACCGCCCCGATCACCGAGGCCCAGACCAGCCGCTTCGCCGAGGTCGCCGACGGCGAGCAGGCCTACCGCGTCCACTACAACGACACAGGCGAAGGCGCCGAGACCGTCGTGATGCTGCACGGCTCCGGGCCGGGCGCCACCGGCTGGGCCAACTTCAATCGCAACGTCGAGCCGCTGGTGGCGGCCGGCTACCGCGTGGTGCTGATGGACTGCCCGGGCTGGGGCCGCAGCGACGCGGTCGTCTGCAGCCAGTCGCGCTCGGAGTTCAACGCGCGCATCCTGGCCGGCCTGCTCGAACAGCTGAAGCTTGAGCGCGTGCACATCGTCGGCAACTCGATGGGCGGCCACAGCGCGGTCGCCTTCGCGCTCGCGAACCCCACGCGCACCGGCAAGCTGGTGCTGATGGGGGGCGGCACGGGCGGTGCCAGCCCGTTCACGTCGATGCCGACCGAGGGCATCAAGCTGCTGCAGGGCCTGTACCGCGAGCCGACGATCGAGAACCTGAAGAAGATGATGGCCGTCTTCGTCTACGACGCGAGCAGCCTGACCGACGCGCTTTACCAGGCGCGGCTCGACAACATGCTGGCGCGGCGCGACCACCTCGAGAACTTCGTCAAGAGCCTGGCCGCGAACCCGAAGCAGTTCCCCGACGTCGGCCACCGCCTCGGCGAAGTGGCGGCACCGACGCTCGTCGTCTGGGGTCGCGACGATCGCTTCGTGCCGATGGACACTAGCCTGCGCCTGCTCGCCGGCCTGCCCAATGCACGGCTGCACGTCTTCAACCGCTGCGGCCACTGGGTGCAGTGGGAGCACGCCGACGCCTTCAACCGGCTGGTGCTGGACTTTCTGGCGCACTGACCGCTGCAAGCCTCGTTGCACGGCCGGGCGTCGGGAGCGCTGCGCGGGCTGCTCCGGCGCGGGCTCGCCTTTCTAGGGTCGGTGCTATGGGAGGCCCTGTGCGTTCGCGGCAGGCGGCCCGCGGCCCCGGCGCCGACGGTGTCGGTCGGCCCCTGGGGGGCCGACTCCCCTGCGATGCTCGCCTCGGGACGGCGCCGCATAACTCACTGCGCTCGCTGCGCTCGCTGCGTTCAGACAGATGCGGCGAGAGTGTTTACGAAGCGCGCTGCGCGCGCCCGTCCCGAGGCTGCGCTTCTCGGCGACCCCCACGGCGCCGGGTCCGCGGGCCGCCTGCCGCTCGATGTGGCAGTGGTGGTTCGCGCGGCTTGGTGCCGCTCGCGCATTCGACTCGTTGTCGACGAGCTTTGGCACTCGCATGGTTCTCGCACGCCACTCGGTCACAGCCCAGGTGCGGGCGGGGCGCTGTCGGCGTGCGTGGGGGGCGTCGAGGAGCGGAGGGCTTGCGGTCAGCGCGCGCAGCGCGCCTCGTGAACTGACTCATCGCATCTGTCTGAACGCAGCGAGCGCAGCGAGCGAAGTGAGTTATGCGGTGGACCGCAAGCCCGAGCACCGCAGAGCAGTCGGAGCGCAGCGACGACCGCCCCCGTCGCACGCCGACAGCGCCCCGCCCGCGCCTGGGCCGCTTCGAGGCCGCGCCTGGCTGCGCCTCTGCTGACGACGAAGGCCAGCAACGTCATCGGCCGAAGACGAGCCCCCGCCGCAAGAAAACTGGCCCGCGCACGACTCTCGTCGCCCGCGGGCCGCCACTGCCTCTCGTTGCGGGCGATGTGCCGCCTGCCTCAGCCCGCCTCGCTCATGACCGGCTCGGCCGTCAGCCGCTGGTGCTCGGCGCGCTTGAGCAGGTCGAGCGCGACGTCGACGATCATGTCCTCCTGCCCGCCGACCATGCGCCGGCGGCCCAGCTCGACCAGGATGTCGACCGTCTTCAGCCCGTACTTCTTCGCCGCCGCCTCCGAGTGGCGCAGGAAGCTGCTGTACACGCCCGCATAGCCCAGCGCCAGCGTCTCGCGGTCCACCCGCACCGGCCGGTCCTGCAGCGGGCGCACGATGTCGTCGGCCGCGTCCATCAGCCGGTAG
>JAMHWF010000099.1:0-84626 GCA_035911095.1 Ideonella sp.
AGATCGAGCGGCTGGTACAGGCCCTGGCCGCCGTGCTCGAGCAGCGTGTCGCGGCCGACCACGCCGAGGTCGGCGCCGCCATGCTGCACGTAGGTGGGCACGTCGGTGGCGCGCACCAGCACGATGCGCACGTTCGGGTTGCTGGTGCCGATGATGAGCTTGCGGCTCTTCTCCGGGTCTTCCGAGACCTCGATGCCGGCCGCCTTCAGCAGCGGCAGGGTCTCGTCGAAGATGCGGCCCTTGGACAGGGCGAGCGTGATCATGCTGTTGTTCATGGCAGCGCCCGCCCGGCCGCCCGAAGGGCGCTGCGCGCCCCCCTGGGGGGCCGCGAACGAAGTGAGCTTGGGGGCTTCATTTGATTCTTTCGATGTCCGCGCCGATGCCGCGCAGCTTGGCTTCCATGCGGTCGTAGCCTCGGTCCAGGTGGTAGATGCGGTCGACCACCGTCTCGCCGTCGGCCACCAGGCCGGCGATCACCAGGCTGGCCGAGGCGCGCAGGTCGGTGGCCATCACGATTGCGCCCGACAGGCCGCTCACGCCCTGCACCATCGCCGTGTGCCCATCGACGACGATGTTCGCGCCCAGCCGCACCAGCTCGTTGACGTGCATGAAGCGGTTCTCGAAGATCGTCTCGGTCACCGACGACGCCCCTTCGGCGACGCAGTTCAACGCCATGAACTGCGCCTGCATGTCGGTCGGGAAGGCCGGGTACTCGCTGGTGCGGAAGCCCACCGCCTTCGGTCGGCCGTCGGCCCGCACCCGGATCCAGCCCGCGCCCGCCTCGTGCCCGGCCTCGACCGTCGCGCCGGCCTCGCGCAGCTTCTCGATCACCGCGTCGAGATGGTCGGCCCGGGTGTCGCGCAACAGCGCCTCGCCGCCGGCGGCGGCCACCGCGCAGAGGAAGGTGCCGGTCTCGATGCGGTCGGGCACGATGCGGTGACGCGCGCCATGCAGGCGCTCGACCCCTTCGATGCGGATGCGGCTCGTGCCGTGGCCCTCGATGCGCGCGCCCATCGCGACCAGCATCTCGGCGAGGTCGACCACCTCGGGCTCCTGCGCCGCGTTCTCGAGCACCGTCTCGCCTTCGGCCAGCGTCGCGGCCATCAGCAGGTTCTCGGTGCCGGTGACCGTGATCATGTCGGTCGTGATGCGCGCGCCCCGCAGACGCTTTGCCCGGGCGTGGATGTTGCCGTGCTCGACGTGGATCTCGGCGCCCATCGCCTGCAGGCCCTTGATGTGCTGGTCGACCGGCCGCGAGCCGATCGCGCAGCCGCCGGGCAGCGAGACCACGGCCTGGCCGAAGCGGGCGACGAGCGGGCCGAGCACCAGGATCGACGCGCGCATCGTCTTGACCAGCTCGTAGGCCGCCTCGGGCGTGTGCACGTCGCTGGCGTCGAGCTCGACCTCGTCGGGCTGCGTGGCCGATCGCGTCGCCTTCACGCCCATGCGGCCGAGCAGCTTCAGCGTCGTCGCGACGTCCTGCAGCTGCGGCACGTTGGCGAGCCGCACGGGCTCGGCCGTCAGCAGCGCGGCGCAGAGCTCGGGCAGCGCGGCATTCTTCGCACCGGAGATCGTGATCTCGCCGTGCAGACGGCGGCCGCCGCGAATCAGCAGTTTGTCCATGAGGCTCGGCTTCGGATGGTTCTGGGTGCCACGCCATCCGGCTGCCGGCCCGTCCGGCGGACGGGCACCGCGAGCCGCAGCGGCGCTGCGGCGCGTGTCAGTGGTGGTGCTGAGAGGTGGGCAGGCTCGCGCCCGGCGCCGTCGTCTGCGCCGCCCATTCGGCGGGAGTGAGGGTCTTCATCGACAGGGCGTGGATCTGCTCGCGCATTCTATCGCCCAGTGCCTGATAGACCCGCTGGTGGCGCGCGACGCGGGACAGGCCCGCGAACGCCTC
Organism: Ideonella sp.; assembly: GCA_035911095.1. GTDB lineage: Bacteria > Pseudomonadota > Gammaproteobacteria > Burkholderiales > Burkholderiaceae_C > JAMHWF01. Next base: position 1,898 of record JAMHWF010000099.1, read on the forward strand.
GGAGACGATCGTCGCGAAGAAATGTCGCCCGTCGCCCTCCACCGCGAGGTGGTTGCAGTCGAGCCCGGCGGCGATGTAGCGCTCGACGTCGGCAGCGGTCGGGTCGGCCATGGTGGCGCGATTGTAGAAGACGGCCTGCGGAACGCCCCGGCACCGCTCGCTGGCGCCGATCACTGCCGGATCTTGTAGCCGATGCGCAGCAGGTGCAGCGTGAGCGCGGCGACGGCGACAAAGGCACTGCCCACGATCGCCAGGCTGACCCAGGGCGAGACGTCGCTCGCGCCGAAGAAGCCGCGCCGGAAGCCGTCGATCATGTAGAAGAACGGGTTCAGGTGGCTCACCGCGCGCCAGAACGGTGGCAGCGAATCGACCGAATAGAACACGCCGGCCAGGAACGTCATCGGCACGATCAGGAAGTTCTGGAAGGCCGCCATCTGGTCGAACTTGTCGGCCCAGAGCCCGGCGATCAGCCCGATCGAGCCGAGCAGCCCCGCCCCGAGCAGCGCGAAGGCCACGATCCACCACGGCTCGGCCAGGCGCAGCGGCGCGAACCAGACCGTGACCAGCAGCACCCCGGTGCCGACCGCCAGCCCGCGCAGCACCGAGGCGCCGACGTAGGCGGTGAACCAGGCCCAGTGCGACAGTGGCGTGACGAGCAGAAACACCAGGTTGCCGGTGACCTTGCTCTGTACCAGCGACGACGAGCTGTTGGCGAAGGCGTTCTGCAGCACGCTCATCATGACCAGCCCCGGCACCAGGAAGCTGGTGTACCCGACGTCGCCGAAGACCTTGACGTGCCGCTCCAGCACGTGGCCGAAGATCAGCAGGTAGAGCACCGCCGACAGCACCGGCGCGCCGACGGTCTGCGCGGCGACCTTGCGGAAGCGCAACACCTCCTTGCGCAGCAACGTGCCGGTGCCGGCGAAGCGGGCGGGGGCGGAAGGGCGGCGCGCGCTCATGCCCGGGCCCCGGACGGCGACGGCGCGGCCACCCCCTGCATCGTCGCCAGGAACACGTCTTCGAGATCCGGCCGGCCGATCTCCAGGTCTTCGATCCGCACTCCACCCTCGCGCAGCCGCGCGAGGATCACCTCGACCTCGTCGGCATCGTGCGCCACGACCTGGGCGATACGCCCGGTCACGCGGGCGCGCGGCGCGAGCGACGGCGGCAGCGCCTGGTCGGTCTTGAAGCGCAGCACCGTGCTGGCCATGCGGGCGAGCAGCGCCGAGGTGCGGTCGAGCGCGACCACCCTCCCCTGCTTGAGCATCGCCACGCGCGAGCACAGCGCCTCGGCCTCTTCCAGGTAGTGCGTCGTCAATAGCACCGCATGGCCCTCGCGGTTCAGGCGGGCGACGAACTGCCACAGCGTCTGGCGCAGCTCGACGTCGACGCCGGCGGTCGGCTCGTCGAGCACGATCACCGGCGGCCGGTGCACCAGGGCCTGCGCCACCAGCACGCGCCGCTTCATGCCGCCCGAGAGCTGGCGCATGTTGGACTGCGCCTTGTCGGCGAGGCCCAGGCCCTCGAGCAGCTCGTCGATCCAGCGCTCGTTGCCGTGCACGCCGAAGTAGCCGCTCTGGATGCGCAGCGTCTCGCGCACCGAGAAGAAGGGGTCGAACACCAGCTCCTGCGGCACGATGCCCAGCGCGCGGCGCGCCGCCTGGTAGTCGTCGACCACGTCGTGGCCGAGCACCCGCACCCGGCCGCTGCTGGCGCGCGCCAGGCCGGCCAGGATGCTGATCAGCGTGGTCTTGCCGGCGCCATTCGGCCCGAGCAGGCCGAAGAACTCGCCCGGCTCGATCTGGAAGCTGACGCCGTCGAGCGCGCGCAGCGGGCCGCGAGGCCCGGGGTAGATCTTGGACACCTGCTCGAAGACGACGGCGGCACCGGCGGCAGGCGCGGGCGCGGCGACAGCTCGGCTCGGCATGGGGACGCGATTGTAGGCAGCCGCACGGAACCGGGCAGGTGACCCACGCGAGTGCTAGATTGCCTACAGGTGGGCGCCAAGCCGCCCCCGAGAAGCCGAGGAGACCCGCCATGCCCGCCTGGGCTGTTTTTCCCTACGACGGCGGCGCCTATCGCTACGACGCCGACACCCTCCGCCGGCTGTGGCCACGCCTGCATGCGGGCGACGCCGAGCCCCTGCCCCGCGACGAGGCCCTGCTCGCCGCCTGGGCGCTCCTCCATGCCGGCGAGTTCGAGCAGGCCTTCCACGCCGGTCAGCGTCTCGGCGCGGCCGGCGCCTACCTGGTGAACCGGGCCCAGGCGGTGCACGCCACCTACCTCGAAACCCACGAGGCGAGCCGGCTTGCCCAGTGGGCCGAGATCGCGCGCCGGGCGCAGAACCAGCTCGCCGAGACGCCGGACGACCCGAATGCCCACTTCATGCTGGCCTACGGGCTCGGCCGCCACGGGCAGGCGCAGAGCGTCGCGCGCGCGATCGCGCAGGGCCTGGGCGCGCGGGTGCGCGCCGCGCTCGAGAAGACGCGCGCCCTGCGGCCGACCCACGCCGACGCGCACGTCGGCCTCGGCACCTTCCAGGCCGAGGTGATCGACAAGCTCGGCCGGCTGCTCGCCCGCGCCCATGGGGCGAGCCGCGGCGGCTGCATCGCGATGTTCGAACGCGCGCTGCAGCTCGACCCGACGAGCGCGATCGCCCGCATCGAGTACGCCGACGCGCTGGTGCTGCTCGATGGCGACGCCCAGCTCGACGCCAGCGAAAGGCTGTACGCGCAAGCCGCCGACTGCGAGCCGATGGACGCCGTCGAGCGGCTGCACGTCGAGCGGGCACGCACCGAGCTGGCGGAGTTCTGAGGTTGACCGGGGCGGTCGGCGTCCTCCCTCCGCGGCGGGGACCGGCGCGCCGACGGGTTCAGGGCCGAGCGAGGGCCGTGCGGCGCGCTTCCCGCGGCAGCGCGGCCAAGCGCTGCACCTCGGCGTGGAAGCGCGCGAAATCGCCGCCCTCGCGCTCGAACAGGCGCTCGAAGTCGGGCACCAGGCTGTTGTAGGCGGCGAGCACCCCGAGCGACGCGTTGTTGGCGTCGGCGAACCAGCGGTCGTAGCCCGCATAGCCCTGCCAGGGGCCGGCCTTCAGTGCTTCGTGGTCCTCGCGCAGGCGGGCGAACAGGGCCGACTTGCCGGCGCGCTTCTCGTCGTCACCGGCCGGCGAGGCGTAGAGCGCGGCGAGTTCGTCGCGGTAGCGCCGGGTCAGCGCCTGGAAGTCGCGGCGCCGGGCGTCCTGCCGCTCGAAGGTCTCGCGCGCCGCCGCGTCGGCGTGCCTTTCGAGCCAGCGCTGCCCGCCGATCCGCTCGACCGCGGTGGCGTAGGACTCGTTGAAGGCGGTGTCGTCGGCGGCATAGGCCACCTGGTGCGAGAGCTCGTGGAAGACCAGCCGCGCCAGCTCGCCCTCGGGCCAGCCGATGAAGGTGTTGAGCAGCGGGTCGGCGAACCAGCGCCCCGGCAGGTGGCCGAGCGTCGAGTACGCCGGCACGCCGTAGACGCGCACGTCCAGCCCCTCGGCGCGCAAGGTGGTGGCGAAGGCCTCAGCGGCGTCGCGGTCGAAGTAGCCGCGGTAGCCGACGCAGCCGACCACCGGGAAGCACCAGGTGCGCAGCACGAGCGAGAGCTCGGGCGTGGCCACCACGTTCCACACCGCGGCCTCGCGATGGAGGTCGGCATAGCGCCGGTAGCTGAAGTTGTCGGGCAGCTTCAGCTCGCTCACCGCGAAGTCGCGGAGGCGCTGCGAGAGCTCGAGGCGCTGCCGCAGCGCCGCCGACGTTGCCGGGTCGGCCAGCCAGTCGTCGACCGGCTTCGCCTGGGCGAGCAGCCCCACGTGCCCGCTGACCGACTGCGCGAGGTACCGCACCGAGCCGCAGCCGGTGACCGCGGCCAGCACCGCAAGCGTCGCGGCGCCGACGAGCGCCAGCGCCGCCCCACGGCGCCAGCGCCGACGGCGGCCGGTCGGCACGGCGCCGCCCGCCTCAGGCAGGGGCCACCTCGACCAGGCAGTCGTAGAAGCACGGCGCGCGGCCGAGGTCGGTCAGTTGCTGGTGGGTCAGCTCGTTGACGTTGCGGCCGCGCCGCCCGAGCTTGCGCCACCAGATGCCCAGGCCGTTGACGACGCCCGGCCGCGCCCGCCCGTTGACGCGCGCGACGCACCAGTAGTCGCCACGGTCGTTGTAGACGCGCACCTCGGCGCCGTCGGCGATGCCGCGCGCCGCGGCGTCGTCCGGGTGCAGCTCGACGACCGGCTCGCCCTCGATGTCGCGCAGGCTCCTGACGTTGACGAAGCTCGAGTTCAGGAAGTGCCGCGCCGGCGGGGAAATCATCGCCAGCGGATAGCGCGCCGCCAGCACCGGCGTGGCCTCGGCGCTCTCGTGGTTCGGCAGGTGGTCCGGCAGGCCGAGGCCGGGCACGCCGATGCGGCAGCGGCCGCTCGGCGTCGGGAAGCCGCCGTCGGCGAACGGTGCCTCGGCCAGCGGCAGGCGCAGCCAGCCGTCGCGACGCAGCGCGTCGAAGTCGAGCTGGCGACCGAAGGCGGTGCGCGCGATCGCCTCGTCGCTGTCGGCGAAGCAGGGCTCGACGAAGCCGAGCCGCGCCGCCAGGCCGCGGAACACCTCGGTGTTCGGCCGCGACTCGCCGAGCGGCGCGATTGCCGGTTCGTTGAACAGCACCCAGCCGTGGCCGTAGCTGGTGTGCACGTCCAGGTGCTCGAGCTGGGTCGTGGCCGGCAGCACGATGTCGGCGAGGTCGGCCGTGTCGGTCATGAAGTGCTCGAGCACGACGGTGAAGAGGTCCTCGCGCGCAAAGCCGCGCACCACCTTCGGCGACTCGGGCGCCACCGCCACCGGGTTGCTGTTGTAGACGACGACCGCCTCGACCCGCGGCCCGAAGCGGCTGCCGTCGGGCAGGCGCTCGCCCGACTCGCGCAGCAGCTCGTCGCCGATCGTGCTCATGTTGAGCGTGCGCGGCGCGGCGACGCCGGAGGCGGCGAGCAGGTCGGGCCGCTGCAGCGCCGCGCGGTCGACCGGGAACCAGCCCGAGGCCGAGAGCAGCATGCCGCCCGCGCGGTGGCGCCAGGCGCCGACCAACGCCGGCAGCAGGCTCACCAGGCGCACCGCGTTGCCACCGCCGCGCACCCGCTGCATGCCGTAGTTGAGGCGGATCGCGGCCGGGCTCAGCGTGCCGTAGTCGCGCGCCAGCGCGACGACCTGGGCCTCCGGGATGCCGCAGACGGCCGCCACGCGCGCCGGCGGCCATTGCAGCGCCCGCTCGCGCAGCGCGGGCCAGCCGTCGTGTGCGCCCTGCTCGACGTGGCGCGAGAGGTAGTCGTGGTCGAGCCGGTCGTGGACGATCAGCTCGTGCATCAGGCCGAGCGCCAGCGCGCCGTCGGTGCCGGGGCGAAGCGCGACGTGCTCGTCGCACTTGTCGGCCGTCTCGGTGCGCCGCGGGTCGATGCAGACCAGCTTCGCGCCCGCGCGCCGCGCCTGCAGCGCGAAGCTCCAGAAGTGCAGGTTCGACGCGATCGAGTTGCTGCCCCAGATCAGGATCAGCCGGCTCTCCGCATAGTGCTGCAGGTGCATGCCGACCTTGGCGCCGAGCGTGGCCGTGACCCCCGCGCCACCGGCCGAGGCGCAGATCGTGCGGTCGAGCAGCGAGGCGCCGAGCCGGTGGAAGAAGCGCGCCGCCATGCTCTCGCCCTGCACCAGGCCCATCGTGCCGGCGTAGCTGTAGGGCAGCACGGCCTGCGGGTCGCGGCGGGCGATCGCGCCCAGGCGCCCCGCGACCTCGTCCAGCGCCTCGTCCCAGCCGATGCGCTCGAAGCGGCCGCTGCCCTTGGGCCCGACGCGTCGCAGCGGGTGCAGCAGGCGCTCGGCGTGGTACGTGCGCTCGGCATAGCGCGAGACCTTGGTGCAGAGCGCGCCCTGCGTCGTCGGGTGCGCCGGGTCACCCTGGATGCGCACCACGCGGCCGTGCTCGACGGTCACGCGCATCGCGCAGGTGTCGGGGCAGTCGTGCGGGCAGGCGGCGTGGACGACCCGGGTGGCGCCGGCCGCGGTGGCCGCGTCCCGGTCCGCGTCGGCCGTGTCGGCTCCGCCAGCCGGCTTGGCCGCATCGGCCCGGAGGCCGGCGGCCGGCGGGTCGAGCAAGGCTTCGGCGGTGGTCATTGCACGACTATTGCACAGCCCCCTCGCCCGCTACCGCCAAGCGCGGACCGCCCGCGCGTCACGCCCCCGGTCGCCCTAAGATGGTGCCGGCCCCTGCCCGCCTCCCCCATCCGGCCCCGCCGAACCGAGACGCCATGCAGCTCATCGAATCGATCCTCGCCGACGCCGCCTCCATCGCCGCCGTGCGGCGCGACCTGCACGCGCACCCCGAGCTCTGCTTCGAGGAAGTGCGCACCGCCGACGTCATCGCGCGCCAGCTCGCCGCGTGGGACATCCCGTTCCATCGCGGGCTCGGCACCACCGGCGTCGTCGCGATCCTGAAGCACGGCGACAGCCCCCGCGCGGTCGGCCTGCGCGCCGACATCGACGCCCTGCCGATGACCGAGCGCAACGACTTCGCCCACGCCAGCCGCCACCCCGGGCGCATGCACGCCTGCGGCCACGACGGCCACACCGCGATGCTGCTGGCGGCCGCCAAGCACCTGTCGAGGCACCGACGCTTCGACGGCACGGTCTACCTGATCTTCCAGCCGGCAGAGGAAGGCGGCGGCGGCGCGCGCGAGATGATCAAGGACGGCCTGTTCGAGCGCTTCCCGATGGAGGCGATCTTCGGCGCCCACAACTGGCCGGGGCTCGGTGTCGGCCAGTTCGCGATCAAGACCGGGCCCTGCTTCGCCTCAAGCAACGAGTTCAGGATCACGGTCCGCGGCAAGGGCTCGCATGGCGCGATGCCGAACCTGGGCATCGACCCGGTGCCGGTCGCCTGCCAGATGGTGCAGGCCTTCCAGACCATCGTCAGCCGCAACCTGCGGCCGATCGACCCGGGCGTGATCTCGGTGACGATGATCAACGCCGGCGAGGCGACCAACGTCGTGCCCGACCACTGCACGATGCAGGGCACGGTGCGGACCTTCAGCCTCGAGGTGCTCGACCTGATCGAGCGCCGCATGCGCGAGGTGGCAGAGCACACCTGCGCCGCCTTCGGCGCGCAGTGCGAGTTCGAGTTCAAGCGCAACTACCCGCCGACGATCAACCACGACGCCGAGACCGACTTCGTTCGCCGCGTGATGGCCGAGATGGTCGGCGCCGAGAACGTGATCCCCTTCGAGTCGACGATGGGCGCCGAGGACTTCAGCTTCTTCCTGCAGGCCAGGCCCGGCTGCTACTTCCTGATCGGCAACGGCGACGGCGCCCATCGCGACGCCGGCCACGGCCTCGGGCCCTGCATGCTGCACAACCCGAGCTACGACTTCAACGACGAGCTGATCCCGATCGGCGCGACGCTCTGGGTGCGGCTGGCCGAGGCCTGGCTTGCGGCGCCGCGCGGCCGCACCGGCTGAGGCCTTTCGCCGGCCTGCCCTGCGAGCCGCGGCGGCATCGGCGTCAGCCCCGCAGCCGCCCCAGCAGGCCTGCGGTCGAGGCGTCGAGTCCTGCCGCATCGCCCGAGGCGAAGCGCGGCAGCAGCTGGTTGCACAGCGCCTTGCCCAGCTCGACCCCCCACTGGTCGAAGCTGTTGATCCGCCACAGCGCGCCGCTGGTGAACACGCGGTGCTCGTAGAGCGCGATCAACGCGCCGAGCGCGCGCGGGGTCAGTTGCTCGAGGACCAGCGTCGTGCTGGGCCGGTTGCCGGGGAAGCTGCGGTGGCGCGCGATGGTCTCGGCATCGAGCGCGGGCGAGGCCGTCGGCGCCTTCTCGCCGCGCGCCTCGTCGGCGGTCTTGCCGAGCATCAGCGCCTGCGACTGGGCCAGGCAGTTGGCGAGCAGCTTGACGTGCTGGTCGGCCAGCGCGTGATGCGGCGTCTTGACCGCGATGAACTCGACCGGGATGCGGTCCGTGCCCTGGTGCAGCATCTGGAAGTAGGCGTGCTGGCCGTTGGTGCCGGGCTCGCCCCAGACGACCGGGCTGGTGCCGAAGGGCAGCGGCTCGCCGTCGAGGTCGACGCGCTTGCCGTTGCTCTCCATCTCGAGCTGCTGCAGGTAGGCCGGCAGGCGGGCCAGGCCCTGGTGGTAGGGCGCGACGCTGCGGCTCGAGAAGCCGTGGAAGTCGCGGTACCAGACGTCGAGCAGACCGAGCAGCACCGGCAGGTTGCGCTCCAGCGGCGCGCTCGCAAAGTGCTCGTCCATCGCCCGCGCGCCGGCAAGCAGCGCGCGGAAATGCTCGGCGCCGACCGCGATCGCGATCGGCAGGCCGATCGCCGACCACAGCGAGTAGCGCCCGCCGACCCAGTCCCAGAAGCCGAAGGTGGTGTCGATGCCGAAGCGCGCCGCCGCCTCGACGTTGGTGGTCGCGGCGACGAAGTGGCGCCGCGTGTCGCCGCCGCCGTTGGCGGTGAACCAGGCCTTCGCCGCCTCGGCGTTGGCCATCGTCTCCTGCGTCGTGAAGGTCTTCGACGCGACGATGAACAGGGTCTGCTTCGGGTCGAGGCCGCGCAGCACCGCGGTCAGGTCGTGACCGTCGACGTTGCTGACGAAGTGCAGCGCGAGGCCGTCCGGCACGTAGGGCTCGAGCGCGCGCACGGCCATCTGCGGGCCGAGGTCGCTGCCGCCGATGCCGATGTTGACGATGTGGCGGAGGCCGCTCGCGCCGTCGCGCACCTGGTCGGCGAAGGCGAGCATGCGGTCGAGCACCCCGTGCACCTCGGCGACGGCCTCCGCCGGGGCGGGGCCGCCGCCCTCCGGCGTGCGCAGCGCGGTGTGCAGCACCGCGCGGCCCTCGGTGTGGTTGATCGGCGCGCCAGCCAGCATTGCATCGCGCCGGGCCTCCAGGCGGCACTCGCGCGCGAGGTCGAGCAGGAAGTGCAGCGTCGCGGTGTCGAGCAGGTTCTTTGACAGGTCGGCGTAGACCTCGGGCGCCTCGAAGCCGAACGCGTCAAACCGGCTAGGGTCGCGCGCGAAGGCCTCGCGCAGGTCGAAGTCGCGGCCGTGGGCCACGTAGTGGCCGGCGAGCGCGCCCCAGGCTTCGGTGCGGTCACAGCGAGGGGCGAGGCTGGGGTCGGGCGCGGCACTCATGCGAGCGCCCTCCGGCGGCAGGCGCTCATCGCTGCAGCCCCGCGATCAGCGCGTCGAGCTTCGACGCATCGGCGGCGAAGGCGCGGATGCCTTCTGCGAGCTTCTCGGTGCCCATCGGGTCCTCGTTCAGCGCGTAGCGGAAGCCGCCTTCGTTGAAGGACGCGAGCGGCACGTCCACGGCGCGAGCCGCGGCCGGGTCGAGGCGGCGTGGCAGCGGCTCGTTGCTCGCCTGCAGCTGGGCGAGCAGCTCGGGGCTGATCGTCAGCAGGTCGCAGCCCGCCAGCGCCGCGATCTGCCCGACGTTGCGGAAGCTCGCGCCCATCACCTCGGTCGCGATGCCGTGGCGCTTGTAGTAGCTGTAGATGCGCGCCACCGACTGCGCGCCCGGGTCGTTGCTGCCGGCGTGGAAGGCCTCGTCCCAGGCCGCGCCGGCGGCCTTCTTGTACCAGTCGTAGATGCGGCCGACGAAGGGCGAGATCAGCGTCACGCGGGCCTCGCCGCAGGCCACCGCCTGGCAGAACGAGAACAACAGCGTCAGGTTGCAGTGGATGCCCTCGCGCTCGAGCACCTCGGCGGCGCGGATGCCCTCCCAGGTCGAGGCGATCTTGATCAGCACCCGGTCGGGCCCGATGCCGGCCGCGGCGTAGCGCGCCATCAGGCGCCGCGCGCGGGCCAGCGTCGCCTCGGTGTCGAACGACAGGCGCGCATCGACCTCGGTCGAGACCCGGCCCGGCACCAGCTTCAGGATCTCGAGGCCGAAGCGCACCAGCACCGCATCGACGACCTCGTCGTGAGGCTGGCCGCGCCCGGCGGCCACCGTCTCGGCGAGCAGCGGCGCGTACTCGGCCTGCTGGACGGCCTTCAGGATCAGCGAGGGGTTGGTCGTCGCGTCGCGCGGCGCGAACTGCGCCAGCTGCCTGAAGCTGCCGGTGTCGGCGACGACGATGGTGTACTGCTTGAGTTGATCGAGCTGGTTCATGTCGAATCGCAGGTGCTTCGGGGGGTTGCGGCGAAACCCGTGGCAGGGGCCCGCACCGGGCGGCGAGGCTGCGAGCGTAGCGCGGACTGCCCGGCGGCCGGGCCCGGGCCGCGACTTTCAGGCATGCTCGCCCGGTTCGACCCGCGCGGGCGCGCCTCGCCCTCTTCCGGCCGGCCCTGCGAGCTTCCGCGACCGTTTCGCGACACCACTTCGAGCCACCGACCCATGTCATTCGACCTCGTCCTCTTCGGCGGCACCGGCGACCTGACCTGGCGCAAGCTGATGCCGGCACTGTTCCAGGCCTTCCGCCACGGCAAGCTGCCGCCGGGCGGGCGGATCCTCGCGGTGGCGCGCGACGAGCGCAGCGACGAGCAGTACCGTGCCTTCATCCACGACCGCTTCGCCGAGGTCGAGGACGCCAAGCGCCCGAGCGACGAGGAGTTCGCCCGCTTCGCACAGCTGCTGCACTACCGCCGCATGGACCTCTCGCAGCCCGAGCACTACGCGGGGCTGAAGCGCTGGCTGCTCGAACCCCAGGCCGACGAGGGCCGCAACAGCCCGGCCGACACGGTCGTGCTCTTCCTGGCGACCAGCCCCCACCTGTTCACCCAGATCTGCGCCCAGCTCGGCGCGAGCGGCCTGAACGGCGAGCAGGTGCGCGTCGTGCTCGAGAAGCCGCTCGGCCACGACCTGGCGAGCGCGCAGGAAATCAACCGCGTGGTCGGCGCCGCCTTCACCGAGCAGCAGGCGCTGCGCATCGACCACTACCTGGGCAAGCCCTCGGTGCAGAACCTGATGGCGCTGCGCTTCGGCAACGCGCTGTTCGAGCCGCTCTGGCGCCGCGAGAGCATCGCCAACATCCAGATCACGCTGGCCGAGAGCCTCGGCGTGGGCACGCGGGGCGACTTCTACGACCGCACCGGCGCGCTGCGCGACATGGTCCAGAACCACGCGCTGCAGCTGCTGACGATGGTCGCGATGGAGCCGCCCTCCAGCAGCGACGCCGACGCGATCCGCGACGAGAAGCTCAAGGTGCTGCGCTCGCTGCGGCCCTTCACCGAGGAAAGCGTCGGCCGCGACGTGGTGCGCGGCCAGTACCGCGCCGGCCGGGTCGACGGGCTGCCGGTGCCGGGCTACCTGGAAGAAGACAAGGTGCCGCGCGCGAGCCGCTGCGAGACCTTCGTCGCGCTGCGCACCGAGGTGCGCAACTGGCGCTGGGCCGGCGTGCCCTTCTACCTGCGCACCGGCAAGCGCCTGGTGAGCCGGGACGCGCAGATCGTCGTCAACTTCCGGCCCGCGCCGCACACGATCTTCCCCGGGCCGAACCGGCCAAACCGGCTCGTGATCAAGCTGCAGCCCGAGGACGGGCTCGAGCTGCACCTGCAGGCGGCGAAGGGCTCGTCGCAGAGCGAGTCGCTGGCGCCGGTGTTCCTCGACCTCGACTTCGACAAGGCCTTCGCGAGCGAGCGGGTCGGCGCCTACGAGCGCCTGCTGCTCGATGCGATCGCCGGCCGGCTCAACCTCTTCGTGCGCAGCGACGAGCAGGAGCAGGCCTGGCGCTGGGTCGAGCCGGTGCTCGACGCCTGGGCGCGCGACGACGAGCCGCCGCGCGCGTACACCGCCGGCACCTGGGGCCCGGCCGCGGCCAGCGCGCTGGTCGCGCGCGACGGCGCCGCCTGGCCCGAAGAGCACTGAGCCAGCGGGCGGCCTGCGCGGGGCGGCGCCGATGCTCGACCGCGTGCACGCCGCCTACCCGATGCTGCCGCCGTCGGAGCAGGCGGTCGCCGACCTGCTGATCGCCGACCCGCGCGCCTTCACGACCGCGCCGATGGCACGGCTGGCGGCGCAGGCCGGCGTCAGCGAACCGACGGTGCTGCGCTTCTGCCGCAGCGTCGGCTGCACCGGGCTCACCGACCTCAAGCTCCAGCTCGCCGGCACGCTCGGGCAATCGCTGCCCGCCAGCTGGCAGACGCTGGACGGCCACGAGACCGGCGCAGGGCTGGTCGCCAAGTGCGCCGACCACGCCCTGGTCGGCCTGCTCGGGCTGCGCGGCCGCGCCGCGGGTGGCCCCTTCGACGCGGCAATCGAGGCCCTCGCCAGCGCGGTGCACCAGCGCCGGCGCATCGCCTTGCACGGCAGCGGCGTCGCGGGCTGCGTCGCGCAGTGGGCACAGCTCCGGCTGCTGCCGCTCGGCGCGCATGCACACGCCTGCACCGACGAGGCCTCGCAGGCCGCGAGCCTCGCCCGGCTCGAGGCGGGCGACTGCCTGCTGCTGTTCGCGCCCGAGCCACCGCCGCGCGCCGAAGGCGGCGCCTTGACGACCGACGGCAGGCGCGCCACCAGTTGGCGCGACGCGGGCGGAGCGCCGGGTGACGGCGACGGACCCGCCGCGCCCGCGACGCAGGCCGAAGCCGCCCGGCAGCGCGGCGCGACGACGATCCTCGTCGCGCCCCGCCTGCCGGTGCCGCCAGCCGCGGCCTGGACCGGGTCGCGCGACGTGGTGCTGCTGGAGCTCGACGTCCCCGACGCCGCAGGGCATCCGGCGCGCCCGCCCTCGCCGCAACCGCTGCTGCAGGCCCTGGTGGCGGAGGTCCTGGCGACCGGCGTCGCGCAGCGGCTGGGCAACGACCGCGACGCCTCGCTGCGCTGAGCCCGCGCGGCGGCGGCGGGAAGACGGGGCTCGGAAGACGGGACCCGCGCCCTCGCGCCAGAGCCTGGCGGGGGTCGCGAGCCACCGGCGTTCAGCAGCCACTGCCCGCGCGACCCGGGCGAATCGGGGCCGCGTCGCCAGCGTGGCGCCGCCTAAGCCTCAGCCGGCGCCGGCGCCAGCAGTTCCTCGATGCCGTACAGCCGCGCCAGCTCGGCCAGCCGCGGCGGCGCGCCGGTGACGGCGAACGCACGCCCCGCCGCGACGGCCTGGCGCCGGCATTCGAGCAGCACCGACAGGGCCGACGAATCGAAGCGCTCCAGCGCGGCGGCGTCGATCTCGACCGGCCCGCTGCCCGCGGCCAGGCGCTGCACCAGCGTCGCGCAGGCGAGGCTCGCCTCGTGCATCGTCAGCATCGGGGGCAGGCTGGGCATGGCCGCTCAGCTCTTGGTACCGGACTTGTTGCGCTCGGCCAGGCGCGAGATCAGCCCGTCGATGCCACTGTTGTTGATCTCCTGCGCGAAGCTGTTGCGGTACTGCTGGCCGAGCCAGACGCCGATCACGTTGACGTCGTAGATCTTCCAGGCGGCGCCTTCCTTCGCGAGGCGGTAATCGAGCTGGATCGGCTCGCCGCCGCCGCGCACCTCGGTGCGCACCACCACGTCGGTGTCTTCGGGCGAGAAGCGCGAAGGCCGCAGCTGCACGGTCTGGTCGCGCACTTGCGTCAACGCGCCGGCGTAGGTGCGGATCAGCAGGGTCTTGTACTCGGCCTGCAGGCGCTGCTTCTGCTCGGGCGTCGCCTGGCGCCAGGCCGGGCCGACCGCGAAGGCGGTCATGCGCGGGAAGTCGACATGCGGCATCACCTTCTCGTCGACGAGCGCATTGATCCGGCCCGTGTCGCCGCCCTGGATCGACTTGTCCGCCTTGACCGAGTCGATCACGTCGGTGGACACCGCGCGGATCAGCGCGTCCGGCGTCTGCGTCTGCGTCTGCGTCTGCGTTTGCGCTTGCTGCGCCGCCGGTGCCTCCTGCGCCTGCACCGGGAGGTACGCCAGCAGCAGGCCGGCCAGGGACAGCAGCGGAAGAAGTCGCTTCATCGTCGTTGCCTTTCAATGGCGCGTGGCGCCTCGTCTTGACCCCGCCTTGGAGCCGGCTGCCGGCGCATGGTTCGGTGCCCTTGCGAGGCTTGCGACCGTCCCGGACCTGTGGCGCCTGCCCCGCGGCCCTCTCGGTGCCGTCGGGAGTCGCGGGCGAGGATAGCGCAGGCCGTCGCGCCAGCCCGAGGCCGCGGGAGGCGTTCCCGGCCCCCGCGGGCCAGCCCGTCCCGGTCGGGACCCGGAGGCGCTCAGAGGCTCGCGCCCGAGGCCGGTGCGGCCGGCATCGCGGGCTCCGGGGCGACGGGCGCCGGGGCACCGGCCGGCGGCGCGGCGCCTTCCGGCGCGGGCGCGGGCGCGGCGGGCGGCGGCACGTCCGAAGACGGATTCGCCGCGGCCGGCGCCGAGGACTCCGGCATGTCGTAGCGCTCCTCCTCGTCGAGCGCGTCGTCCGGCGGATTGCCGTCATAGACGAGGTTGCGCCGCCGCGCGAGGTAGGCGTCGCGCACGAAGCTGTACTTGTCGAGTGCGATGTCGTCGAGCACCCGCGAGGCGCCGAGCAGGTTGGCCCGCGCATTGACCACGTTCAGCCCCGCGGCCACCACCTGGACGGAGGTCTCGTGGATCACCAGGCTCGGCGCCATCGCGCGGTCGAACGGGAGCGCCACGCTGTCGCGCACCGACGACGGCCCGAGCAGCGGCCAGACGACGTACGGCCCGGCACCGAAGCCCCAGGTGCCGAGCGTCTGGCCGAGATCTTCATAGTGCGGGCGCAGGCCCATCTCGCTTGCGATGTCCAGCGCACCGGCAAAGCCGAAGGTGGTGTTGAACAGGAACCGCATCAGGTCCTGCATCCCGACGTCGACCTTGCCCTGCAGCAGCGCATTGACCACCGACCAGGCGTCGGCGAAGTTGTTGTAGACGTTGGTCACGCCGCGGCGCACCAGGCGCGGCACCACCGTCTGGTAGGCGGTGGCCACCGGCACCATCACGTGTTCGTCGAGACCCTCGTTGAAGGAGAAGACCTTGCGGTTCCAGCCTTCGAGCGGGTCGACGGGGTTCGACGGCAGGACCCCCGATGCGGCGGCGCCGGGGCCGGACGGGGCCGTGGAGTGCGTGCTCGCGCAACCGGCCAGCGCCAGCGCGGCGCCGAGCGCGGTCGCGGCGGCCAGCCGGCGCGGCGAAGGCAGGCGTCGTGTCACTTGGTTCCTCCTTCGGGCGCCGAGGCAGGGGCCGAGGCCACAGGGGCCGGCGCGGGCGCCGCCAGCGGGTCGGCGGCAGCCGCGCCCCCGGAACCGCTGCCGGCCTGCTCGGCCCGGTTGTAGAGGAACTGGCCGATCAGGTTCTCGAGCACGACGGCCGACTGTGTCTGGGTGATCGTGTCGCCGGCGGCCAGGTTGCGCTCGTCCGAGCCGGCTTCCAGGCCGATGTACTGCTCGCCGAGCAGCCCGGCGGTGAGGATCTTGGCCGAGGTGTCCTTCGGAAAGGCGTAGGCGCTCTGCAGTTCCAGGCGCACGCGTGCCTGGAAGCTCTTGTCGTCGAAGCGGATCGATTCGACGCGCCCGACGACGACGCCGGCGCTGCGCACCGCCGACTTCGGCTTCAGGCCGCCGATGTTGTCGAACTTGGCGTCCACCGGATAGGTCGAGTCGAAGTTCAGGCTCAGCAGGTTGCCGGCCTGCAGCGCGAGAAACAGCAGCGCCGCCGCGCCGAGCACGACGAACAGGCCGACCCAGGCGTCAAGACGGGATTTCTGCATCGTGGCGCTCCATGCGTGTAGACGGTCAGATCGAGAACATCGTCGCGGTCAGGAGGAAGTCGAGGCCCAGCACCGCCAGCGAGGCCACGACGACGGTGCGCGTGGTCGCGCGCGAGACGCCCTCGGGCGTCGGCTGGCAGGCGTAGCCTTCCATCAAGGCGATGAAGGTGACCGCGAAGCCGAAGACGATGCTCTTGAGCATGCCGTTGCCGACGTCGTGCCACCAGTCGACGCCGCCCTGCATCTGCGACCAGAACGAGCCGGCATCGATCCCGATCATCACGACGCCGACCAGCCAGCCGCCGATGATGCCGACGGCGGAGAACACCGCGGCGAGCAAGGGCATCGCGATCAGGCCGCCGACGAAGCGCGGGCCGAGCACGCGGCGTTCGGGGTCGACCCCCATCATCTCCATCGCGGCGAGCTGCTCGCCGGCCTTCATCAGGCCGATCTCGGCCGTCAGCGAAGTGCCGGCGCGACCGGCGAAGAGCAATGCGGTGACCACCGGCCCGAGCTCGCGCACCAGCGACAGCGCCACCAGCAGGCCCAGTGCCTCGGCCGAGCCGTAGCGCTGCAGCGTGTAGTAGCCCTGCAGGCCGAGCACGAAGCCGACGAACAGGCCGCTGACGGCGATGATCGACAGCGACAGGTTGCCCAGCAGATGCACCTGCTCGGCGACCAGCCGCGGACGGGTGAGCACGCCGCCGATCATCGTCACCAGGCGCGCGAAGAGCCGTGCCGCCGCGCCGAGATCGGCCAGCTTGCTGCGCACCGCGGCGCCGAGGACGGCGAGGTCGGGCAGCATCAGGCCGAGGGACCCGCGCGGGGGCCGAAGTCGTCGGCCACCGGCACGGCGTCGTAGTGGAAGCGCACCGGGCCGTCGGCCTGGGCGTTGACGAACTGGCGCACCAGCGGGTTGTCGCTGTCGCGCATCTGCTGCGGCGTGCCCTGGGCGGCGATGCGGCCATTGGCGATGAAGACCACGCGGTCGGCGATCGCGAAGGTCTCGTGCACGTCGTGCGAGACGACGACGCTGGTGATGCCGAGCGCGTCGTTGAGGTCGCGGATCAGGCGCGCGGCGATGCCCATCGAGATCGGGTCGAGGCCGGCGAAGGGCTCGTCGTACATCACCAGTTCGGGGTCGAGGGCGATCGCGCGCGCCAGCGCGACGCGGCGCGCCATGCCGCCCGAGATCTCAGACGGCATCAGCTCGCGCGCGCCGCGCAGGCCGACCGCGTTGAGCTTCATCAGCACCAGGTCGCGAATCATCGGCTCCGGCAGATCGGTGTGCTCGCGCAGCGGGAAGGCGACGTTCTCGAACACGGTGAGATCGGTGAACAGGGCACCGAACTGGAACAGCATGCCCATGCGACGACGCTGCTGGCGCAGTGCCTCGGCGCCGAGTGTCGCCATGTCCACGCCGTCGAACAGCACCTGACCGCTGAACGGCACGAGCTGGCGCCCGATCAGGCGCAGCACCGTCGTCTTGCCGCCGCCCGAGGTGCCCATGAAAGCCACCACGCTGCCGCGCGGCACGGTGAGCGCGATGTCGCTCAGGATCACGCGCTCGCCATACCCAGCCGTGACGGCCCGCAGTTCGACGAGCGCTGGGGCCGTGGTGGCGGGGGCGGTGGGAGAGGCGGTCATCCGGTCGGGCTGGGGCCGGGCACTCGGCGCGGGCGGGGCATGATAGGGGATGGCCCGGAACCGCCTGGCACCGGGCAGCCCTGACCGCCCTGGCACGACGGCCTTGTTGCGGCGAGGCGACGTGTGACGCCGAGCCGGACGACGCGGATCAGCGCGGCAGGTCGGTGCGGCCCATCAGGAATTCATCGACGGCGCGCGCCGCCTGCCGGCCCTCGCGGATCGCCCACACGACCAGGGACTGGCCACGCCGGAGATCGCCGGCGGCGAAGACCTTGTCGACCGGCGTGCGGTAGCCGCCGTCGATCTCGGTGTGCGCCTTGGCGTTGCCGCGCGCGTCCTTCTCGACGCCGAAGGCTTCCAGCACGCTGGCCACCGGGCTGACGAAACCCATCGCGAGCAGCACCAGGTCGGCCGGCAGCACCTGCTCGCTGCCCGGCACCTCGGTGATCTTGCCGCCCTGCATCTCGATGCGCACGGTCTTGATCGCGTGGACCTTGCCCTTCTCGCCAACGAACTCCTTGGTCGAGATCGCGAACGCGCGCTCGCAGCCTTCCTCGTGGCTCGAACTGGTGCGCAGCTTGTACGGCCAGTAGGGCCAGGTCAGCGCCTTGTTCTCCTGCTCGGGCGGCATCGGCAGCAGCTCGAACTGGGTCACGCTCTTGGCGCCATGGCGGTTGCTGGTGCCGACGCAGTCGCTGCCGGTGTCGCCACCGCCGATGACGATGACATGCTTGCCGGTGGCCATGATCTGGCCCTTGACCTTGTCGCCGGCGTTGACCTTGTTCTGCTGCGGCAGGAACTCCATCGCGAAGTGGATCCCGTCCAGGTCGCGCCCGGGCGCCGGCAGGTCGCGCGGCTGCTCGGCACCGCCGGCAAGCACCACGGCGTCGAACTCCGCTCGCAGGTCCTCGGCGCTGACGACCGCCTTCGACCAGTTGGTGATCTTGCTGCCTTCGGGCCAGGCACCGACCAGCACGCCGGTGCGGAAGGTCACGCCCTCGGCCTCCATCTGCGCGGCACGGCGGTCGATGTGGGACTTCTCCATCTTGAAGTCCGGGATGCCGTAGCGCAGCAGGCCGCCGACGCGGTCGTTCTTCTCGAACACGGTCACCTCGTGGCCGGCGCGCGCGAGCTGCTGCGCCGCCGCGAGGCCGGCCGGGCCGGAGCCGACGACCGCGACCTTCTTGCCCGTCTTCGCCTTCGGCGGCTGCGGCTTGACCCAGCCCTCGGCCCAGGCACGGTCGATGATCGCGTGCTCGATCGACTTGATGCCCACCGGATCGTCGTTGACGTTCAGCGTGCAGGCCGCCTCGCAGGGCGCCGGACAGATGCGCCCGGTGAATTCGGGGAAGTTGTTGGTCGTGTGCAGCACGCTGATCGCGTTGTGCCAGTCGCCGCGGAAGACGAGGTCGTTGAAGTCCGGGATGATGTTGTTGACCGGGCAGCCGTTGTTGCAGAACGGCGTGCCGCAGTCCATGCAGCGCGCGCCCTGGATCTTCGCCTGGTCCTCCTGGAGGCCGATGACGAATTCCTTGTAGTTCTTCAGGCGCTTCTCGACAGGCTCGTAGCCCTCTTCGAGACGGTCGAATTCCAGGAAGCCGGTGACTTTGCCCATGGGTGCTCTCGCTAGCTCGCTCTTCTCGTGATGCAGGAATCGGCGGCGATCACTTCGCCGGCACCGTCTTGCTCTTCTTCTCGCCCGACTTCGCCTTGGCGATCGTGGCGTCGGCCTCCTGCACGGCGTTCATCTCGCCGAGCGCGCGCTTGTACTCGTTCGGGAACACCTTGACGAAGCGGCCACGCATCTCGGGCCAGGCGTCGAGGATCTCGCGGGCACGCAGTGAGCCCGTCCAGCGGTGGTGCTCCTCGATCAGCTTCTTGAGCAGCGTCTCGTCGGCCTGCGGCTTGCCGTCGCCGACGCGGTGCAGCAGCGACGAGGCCCCCGGCGCCGACAGCTGCTCCGCGGCCGAGACGAGCTTCTCGAGCGAGACCATCGAGGTGTTGCAGCGCTTGGCGAACTGGCCGTCCTCGTCGTAGACGTAGGCGATGCCGCCCGACATGCCGGCCGCGAAGTTGCGCCCGGTGCGGCCGAGCACGACGACGGTGCCGCCGGTCATGTACTCGCAGCCGTGGTCGCCGGTGCCCTCGACCACCGCGGTCGCGCCCGACAGCCGCACCGCGAAGCGCTCGCCGCCCACGCCGCGGAAGAAAGCCTCGCCGCTCGTCGCGCCGTAGAGCACGGTGTTGCCGACGATGATGTTCTTCGTCGCGTCGCCGCGGAAGTCGATGCTCGGCCGCACGACGACCCGCCCGCCGGACAGGCCCTTGCCGGTGTAGTCGTTGGCCTCGCCGATCAGGTAGAACGTGATGCCCTTGGCGAGGAAGGCGGCAAAGCTCTGCCCACCGGTGCCTTCCATCTGGATGAAGATCGACTGGTCGGGCAGCCCTTCCGGGCGGTGCCGGATCAGCTCGCCGGACAGCATCGCGCCCACCGTGCGGTTGACGTTGCGCACCGACTCGATCAGCTGCACCTTCTCGCCGCGCTCGATCGCCGGCTTGCACTTCTCGATCAGGCGCGCGTCTAGCGCGCGCGCGAGGCCGTGGTCCTGCTCGTCGACCTGGCGCCGCGGCACGTCGGCCGGCACGTCCACCTGATGGAACATGCGGCTGAAGTCGAGGCCCTTCGCCTTCCAGTGCGCGATGCCCTTGCGGGTATCGAGCAGGTCGCTACGGCCGACCATCTGGTCGAACGTGCGCAGCCCGAGCTGGGCCATGATCTGCCGCACTTCCTCGGCCACGAAGAAGAAGAAGTTGACGACGTGCTCGGGCTTGCCGGTGAACTTGCGGCGCAGCGCCGGGTCCTGCGTCGCGACGCCGACCGGGCAGGTGTTCAGGTGGCACTTGCGCATCATGATGCAGCCCTCGACGACCAGCGGCGCGGTCGCGAAGCCGAACTCGTCGGCACCGAGCAGCGCGCCGATGGCAACGTCCCGCCCGGTCTTCATCTGGCCGTCGGCCTGCACGCGGATGCGCCCGCGCAAACGGTTCAGCACCAGGGTCTGCTGCGTCTCGGCAAGGCCCAGCTCCCAGGGCGAGCCGGCATGCTTGATCGACGACCAGGGCGAGGCACCGGTGCCGCCGTCGTGGCCGGCGATCACGACGTGGTCGCTCTTCGCCTTCGCGACGCCGGCGGCGATCGTGCCGACGCCGACCTCGCTGACCAGCTTGACGCTGATCGAGGCGCGGGGGTTCGCGTTCTTCAGGTCGTGGATCAGCTGCGCCAGGTCCTCGATCGAGTAGATGTCGTGGTGCGGCGGCGGGCTGATCAGGCCGACGCCCGGGACCGAGTAGCGCAGGAAGCCGATGTACTCGGTCACCTTGCCGCCGGGCAGCTGGCCGCCCTCGCCGGGCTTCGCGCCCTGCGCCATCTTGATCTGGATCTGGTCGGCGCTGACGAGGTATTCGGTGGTGACGCCGAAGCGGCCCGACGCGACCTGCTTGATGCGCGAGCGCAGCGAGTCGCCCTCCTTCATCTCGTAGTCGGCCTCGATCACCTTGCTGCCGATCACGTCGCTGACCTTGGTGCCGGCCGCAATCGGGATGCCCTTGAGCTCGTTCCGGTAGCGCGCCGGGTCTTCACCGCCCTCGCCGGTGTTGCTCTTGCCACCGATGCGGTTCATCGCGATCGCCAGCGTGCTGTGCGCCTCGGTGCTGATCGAGCCGAGCGACATCGCGCCGGTGGCGAAGCGCTTGACGATCTCGCTCGCCGGCTCGACCTCGTCGACCGGGATCGCCTTCGAGGGATCGACCTTGAACTCGAACAGGCCGCGCAGCGTCATGTGGCGACGCGACTGGTCGTTGATGATCTGCGCGTATTCCTTGTAGGTGTCGAAGCGGTTCGCGCGCGCGCTGTGCTGCAGCTTGGCAATCGCGTCGGGCGACCACATGTGCTCCTCGCCGCGCACGCGCCAGGCGTACTCGCCGCCGGCGTCGAGCATGGTCGCGAGCACCGGATCGTCGCCGAAGGCGGCGCGGTGCATGCGCAGCGCCTCTTCGGCGATCTCGAAGATGCCGATGCCACCGACCTGGGTTGCGGTACCGCGGAAGTACTTGTCGACCAGCGGCTTCTGCAGCCCGATCGCCTCGAACAGCTGCGCGCCGCAGTAGCTCATGTAGGTCGACACGCCCATCTTGGACATGATCTTCGACAGGCCCTTGCCGATCGCCTTGACGTAGTTGTAGATCGCCTTCTCGGCGCTCAACTGCCCAGGCAGCTCGGCGTGCAGCGCGGCGAGGGTCTCCATCGCCAGGTAGGGGTGGATCGCCTCGGCGCCGTAGCCGGCGAGCACCGCGAAGTGATGCACCTCGCGCGCCGAGCCGGTCTCGACGACCAGGCCGGCGGTGGTGCGCAAGCCCTCGCGCACCAGGTGGTGGTGGATCGCCGAGAGCGCCAGCGCCGCGGGGATCGCGACCAGGTCGCGGCTCAGGCGGCGGTCGGTGATGATCAGGATGTTGTTGCCGTCCTTCAGCGCGTCGATCGCCTCGGCGCAGAGCGAGGCGAGCTTGGCCTCGACGCCCTGGCGGCCCCAGGACACCGGGTAGACGATGTCGAGCTCGTGGCTGCGGAACTTGTTGCCGGTCGGTCCTTCGACGCGCCGCAGGCGCGCCATCTCGTCGAAGTCGAGGATCGGCTGCGCGACTTCGAGCCGCATCGGCGGGTTGACCGCGTTGATGTCGAGCAGGTTCGGCTTCGGCCCGATGAACGACACGAGCGACATCACGATCGCCTCGCGGATCGGGTCGATCGGCGGGTTCGTGACCTGCGCGAACAACTGCTTGAAGTAGTTGTAGAGCGGCTTGTTCTTGTCCGACAGCACCGCGAGCGGCGAGTCGTTGCCCATCGAGCCGATGCCTTCCTCGCCGGCCTGCGCCATCGGGCTGAGCAGGAACTTGATGTCCTCCTGCGTGTAGCCGAAGGCCTGCTGGCGGTCGAGCAGAGACGCTGCGTGCGGCGGCGAAGGCTCGGTCGGCGTGGTCACGTCGTCGAGCTTGATGCGCACATTCTCGATCCACTGCCGGTACGGGCGCGCGTTGGCGAACTGGTTCTTCAGTTCCTCGTCGTCGACGATGCGGCCCTGCTCGAAGTCGATCAGGAACATCTTGCCCGGCTGCAGGCGCCACTTCTTGACGATCGTGTTCTCGGGGATCGGCAGCACGCCGCTCTCGGAGGCCATCACGACGAGGTCGTCCTCGGTGACGAGGTAGCGCGCCGGGCGCAAGCCGTTGCGGTCGAGCGTGGCGCCGATCTGCTTGCCGTCGGTGAAGACGATCGCGGCCGGGCCGTCCCAGGGCTCGAGCATCGCGGCGTGGTACTCGTAGAACGCGCGGCGGCGCTCGTCCATCGTCGTGTGCTGCTCCCAGGCCTCCGGGATCATCATCATCGCGGCGTGGGCGAGCGAGTAGCCGCTCATCGTCAGCAGCTCGAGCGCGTTGTCGAGCGTCGCGGTGTCGCTCTGGCCCTCGAAGCTGATCGGGTAGAGCTTGGGCAGGTCGTCGCCAAGCACGGGCGACTTCATCACGCCCTCGCGGGCGCGCATCCAGTTGAAGTTGCCCTTGACGGTGTTGATCTCGCCGTTGTGCGCGACCATCCGGTACGGGTGGGCCAGAGGCCACTCGGGGAAGGTGTTGGTCGAGAAGCGCTGGTGCACCAGGGCCAGCGCCGAGACGACGCGCGGGTCCTGCAGGTCCTTGTAGTACTTGCCGACCTGGTCGGCGAGCAGCAGTCCCTTGTAGATGATCGTGCGACAGCTCATGCTGGGCACGTAGTACTCGCGGCTGTGCGTCAGGTTCAGGCGCTGGATCGCGCTCGACGCCGTCTTGCGGATCACGTAGAGCTTGCGCTCGAGCGCGTCGGGCACGATCACATCGGGGCTGCGGCCGATGAAGATCTGCCGGATCACCGGCTCCGTGGTGCGCACCATCGGCGACATCGGCATGTCGCGGTCGATCGGCACGTCGCGCCAGCCGAGCAGGATCTGCCCCTCGGCCTTGACGGCGCGCTCCAGCGCCTGCTCGCAGGCGAGGCGTGACGCGTGCTCCTTCGGCAGGAAGATCATGCCGACGCCGTACTCCCCCGGGTCGGGCAGCACGACGCCCTGGGCCGCCATCTCGGCGCGATAGAACTCGTCGGGGATCTGGATCAGGATGCCGGCCCCGTCACCCATCAGCGCGTCGGCGCCCACCGCCCCGCGATGGTCGAGGTTCTCGAGGATCTTCAGACCCTGCTCGACGATCGAGTGGGCCTTCTGCCCCTTGATATGGGCAACGAATCCGACGCCGCAGGCATCGTGCTCGCGAGCGGGGTCGTACAGACCCTGGGCAGCGATCCCGGCGCTGGCATGGCTGGCGTCGAAGGCACCGGTTGGATCGTGGGTCATGGCGCGCTCCCGTGGCTGGCGATGGCAAGGGTCGGAAGAATACTGCGGCGCAGCATCTGCCTCAACTGAAATTCGCTCTGGTCTGTCCCCATAAATTGGCGTCTTCCTGCTGATATCGAATTAATTGGGGACATATCAATCCGTGGCAATCGATCCCGGCTCGGCGTCCGCCCTCTGGCGGGGCCTGCCGCGCGGTCGCGGTGCCAGGCGGCGCCCGGTGGAGGCCGCGAGCGCCGCGACATACTCGGAGCTGCCGAGCACCCAGCCGCTCTTGAGGCACGACAGCGCGGCGTGCTGCAGGGCCTCGGCGGCGGGTTGCGCCAGCAGCTCGCCGTAGCGGCTGGCGCGCTCGAACGGCGTGTTGCCGAGCGACCAATACGGCACCGGGTCGGTCAGCATCGGATCGGCGGCCTGCCCGAGGTGGTGGCGGGCGCTGGACCAGATCCATTCCTGTGCATGCGTCACCAAATGCTCCCGTACCGGCACCGTTTCGATCAGGTGCATCACCGTGAGCAAGTAGCGTTCCGGCTCGATGACCGCGGTGCGGAACCGGCTCTCCCAGAGCGTGCCGCGGCGCCCGTGCCGGGCGTTGAAGGCCATCACGTAGCGGCGGCCGAGGCTCTGCATCGTCCTGCCGAGCGCGCCGGCGGCCTCGGGGGTCGCCAGAAGCCAGATCTCGTTGCCGGCGAGCACGTAGGCGTGCAGCGCAACGCCGGTCTCTTCAAGCGCCCGGCGCAATGCGTCGCGGCAGGCCGCACGGTCGGCGTCGTCGGCAAACGCGGCCTGCCCGACGGAGCCGCTCTGGACGATCAGGTGCGGCTGCCCGGGGATCTCGAGCCGGGGAAGGCGGGCCATGGCGGGGCGAGCGGGCGGAGGGCGCGCATGCTAGCCGATCCCCGTTTCGTCTTTGCATCGGCCCGGCCGGGGCGGACCGCGAAACGAAGCGGCCGCGCGCAGCGCGGCCGCCGGGTTCTCGCCCGCAGGAGCCGCAGGGCTCCGGCCGGGAAACCGCTCTACTGCTCGGTCGGCAGCTCGCGCCAGGAAAGCCGCCGGGCCACTGTGCCACCGGGCCGGGTGGGCAGCGCCTTGTCGACGGTCTGGCCCTCGGAGTTCTGCACCGAGCCCCGCACGCTCGTCGTGCCTGCCGCGGGCCCGCCGTTGCCGTTGCCGTTGCCGTTGCCGTTGCCGTTGCCGTTGCCCGGCGAGGTGATGCCGTAAGCCGCCACGGCGGAGCTCAGGAAGTTGCCCAGGAACACGCCCGCGACGCCGCTGGCCGTATTGAGGGGCGCGCCGTTGCGGTAGTCGAAGTAGTTCAGGTAGCTCGAGCCGCCCGCCGTGCAGGCGCTGGCCTCGGGGATGTTCGTCGTGACGATCAGCATGCCCAGCGTCAGGACCGGGTCGGTGTAGGCCTTCTCGCCTGCGGGCAGGTCGATGTACCACCCGTTGTCGGTCGCGAGGTTGACCGTGTTCTTGCTGCCGATCCGTACCGACTCCGAAGGACTGCAGACCGTGGCGTTGGCCGGGCACAGGGAAGGCGTCAGGGTCTGGGCGATGAAGCCGCTGTTGCCGCGCACCACGCCGTAGCCGACGGCGGTCAGGTTGTCCTTGATCGCGTAGATCGACTGCGGCTGGTTGTCGCCCATGTCGGAGGCGCCGAGGAAGCGGCCGGTGCCGACGTAGACCATCGCGTACAGGTTGTTGACCAGGCCGATCTCGGGCCGTGCCGTGACCGGCTGGATGTTGCCGGCGCTCCCGCGCAGCTGCGCCAGCAACTGGGCATCGTGCCCTTCGGCACCGATGTCGCCATTGATGTCGAATCGCCAGACGTTGCCCAGGTTGTCGCCGGCGTAGACGCGCTGGGTCGTGTTGTCGACCTCGGCGCTGTCGGCCCAGGCCGCCACGTGGGTCAGTCCGGCGGGGGTCGTCGTCGAGCCGACGCCGGTCGCGATCTTCTGCAGGATCTGGCCGGTGGCCGCATCGAGGACGAACAGGAAGCCGCGTCCGGTCCCCGGCGAGATGTTGTTGTGGCCGGAGGCCACGATCACGACCCAGGTCCCGTCCTTCAGCTTCGTGATCTGGGCCTTGCCCATGCTGAGGCCGAGGTCCTCGTCGGCGACGAAGCCCGCGCCCTTGCTGGTGTCCGCGGTGAACTCCCACAGCGCGCTGGGGTTGGCGGGGTCGGTGACGTCGAGCGCGAAGTAGCCGCGCCCGCCGGCCCCGAGCCCACCGACAAGGATCGTGCGCCATTCGCCGGCGATGCGGACATCGCCCGTCGCCACCGGGCCGTCGACGAAATACCGATGGCGGTTGGTGTAGTCCTTGTCGGCCAGCAGGTAGAGGTTGGGCAGCACCATCGACGGCACATAGGCCCAGGCCTCTTGCCCGCTGGTCGCATCGAACGCATGCAGCATCCCGTCGTTCGCGCCGACATAGACCATGCCCTGGCGGCCCTTGTTCGACGCCGCGAAACCGGCGTAGCCCGTGTCCGCGTAGCGGTACTTCGGTCCGCCGACGTAGGCCGGCTCCGACGAGACGATGTCGCCGAGCAGGTACTTGCGCTCACGGAAGAACTTGTTCAGGTTGGTGATCGGGCCTTCGTCGACGCGCACACCCCGCAGGTAGTCGAACAGGCGCTGCCCGGCCGCGGCGGTCTGGTTCTCCGCCGACAGGCAGGTTTCGAGCACGGTGCAGAACTGCGACAGGGCACGACCGGCGGCCTTGATGTGCGCCTCGCCGAAGTAGGCCTTCTCGCTGGCGGTCAGGCTCTCCCAGGTGAAGGACTTGAGGCGGCTGGTCGCGCCGGGGGCGAACGTGA
Source organism: Ideonella sp. (assembly GCA_035911095.1). GTDB lineage: Bacteria > Pseudomonadota > Gammaproteobacteria > Burkholderiales > Burkholderiaceae_C > JAMHWF01. The sequence goes on from JAMHWF010000099.1 coordinate 28,452, forward strand.
CGAGGTTGCGCGAGCCGACCGACGTCAGCAGGTCACGGGCCTCCCACTCCACCCCTTCGAGCTTGCCGGTCGCGACATCGATGTCCCGGCGCGTCACGTTGCCTGTCCAATCACCTGATTCGAACGAGGTGGCGAAAAGGAAGTTGTCGCCTTCCACCGGGTTCGGGTTGCTGGCAGTGGCGGCAGCGACCGAACCGAGCCGGACCTTGATGCGGCCGAGGGTCGTCGACAGGCCCCTGTACAGCGCGTTCGGGTCGACCGCGCTGAAGTAGGTGCCGCGGCCGTTGACAGCGGCGTGCCAGAGGTCGTCGACCGTGGTCGGCGTGTTCTCGGCGACCAACGGCCATTCGCAGGTACCACCTGTCTGCCAGGCGCAGATGCCGTTGGACGGATCGGCGGCGAGACCGTTCTTGACGGCGTAGTAATCGCCGCTCTTCAGGTCCAGGTTGCCGTAGTCGGGGTTGAACTGCATCGCGCCGGAGACGCCGAGACCCAGCGTGAAGGTCGTCATGTGCTGGTGCCGCGCGACGTCCACGTCACTCGTCTTGACGTTGTTCTCGCACAGGTCGGGGCCGGTCGAGCAGTCGGTCCGCAGGTCGGTGTCGTAGTAATACGCCGCCACGTCGGCCAGCGTGTTGGCCGTCGCGCTGCCGTCGCGCAGGGGGCGCGGCAGTCCCGAATCGCGATCGCCGACGGCATTCCCATCGACGCCCCTTGGGGTGCTGGCGTCGCCGTTCCAGTAGCCGTCGGTCGAGAGGATCGTGAAGTTCTGCTGGCAGGAGAACTGCGTCGGCTCGACCACCGTGGAGCCGTTCAGGCTCGAACCGTTGAGCCTCCCCGCGTACATCCGGCCGACCGTGGCAAGCGCCGTGCGCAGCGGCGTGGCGCCATACGGCTTGGCGGCGGTGAGCTTGCTGAACCACTGGGTCTTGTGCGTATCGCTGAACGTACCGACATTCAAAAAGTCGCCGCCGGTGGCATTGTTGATGCTCAGGTAGCCGACCCGGAAGTTGTCGGTGATGGTCTCGAACGCGAGGCTGGTCGAGCTCTTCATCGACTGCATCCGCGTGTGGTAGTACGTCCACCAGTTCGCGAAGTTGGTCATCTCCTGGGCGTAGCTGCAGGTGGTGACGCCCGCGCCGCCGCAGTCGGTGCGGGTCGAGGCCTTCGGATACTGGGTCGTCCCGGGGACGATGTCGACGCGGGTCAGCGACCCCGGCGAGGTGCCGGGCCCGGCGGGCACGGCCGCCACGGCCGGCGCGTAGCCGGAGAACGTGGGGACGGCCGGGTTGAGCACCGCGTTGCAGCTTGACGTGTTGCTCTTGGTGATCGAGACGGCACCGGGCGTGCTTCCGGCGCTGGTCGGTGCAGTGATCGTGAGGGATGCGCCGCTATTGGTGGCGACGTATCCGGTCGTGCCCGAACGGCTGTTGATCGAGCTGCGGATGGCGGCAGCGATGCCGTCTGCCGCCCATGCATTGCTGGTCGTGCCGCTGATCAGGTTCCCGTAGCCGACGACACTGACGGCGTTGAGGTTGACCCGCTGGCTGCTGGTGTTGCTGCAGGTTCCCGAGATGGAGATCGAGAACGTGACCGACGCCGGCTTCGCAGCCACCGCCGGTACTGCGGGCGTCCCCGCCCCGTAGATGATCGTCGCGTAGCGAGCGTACTGGTAGGTCGGCGTGCGCAGGCCCTGGCAGGTGTTGGCTGGCGGGGTCAGGAGCTTGGCGTTCGCCCGGCTGTCGCACCAGCGCACCTTGGCCGCATGGGAGTAGGTAGCGCTCTGGGTCGCCTGGCACCGGCGCAGGTTCGTGCCGTCGCACCACTCGACGGGGTTCATCGCATAGTAGTAAGGCCCGAAGCTGCGCGTTTCGGTCGTCGGGTTGTCGGGCGTGCCGACGGCCACCGAGCCGGTGCCCGTCGAGTACGACGCCACATAGGTCCCGTAGTCGTTACCCCCGACCCGGCCCGGCAGCAGGTAGTTGCCGTTGCGCAGGCAGTTGGTCGCCCAGGCGTTGGTGCACCACCGGACATCCGGAAACTCGGTGAGCAGGTTGGTGGTCGCCGTGCTCTGCACGCCGTAGGCGTCGGACTTGACGTTCGTCCACCCGCTGGTGTTGGCACTGGTCTGACTCGGGTAGCTGGTGCCGTTGGCGCGCAACGGCGGCGTGTAGGTGATGGCCGGGTTGTAGTAGACGCCGTTGAAGTCGGGGCTCATGAAAGGCGGCTGGCCCCGCCAGTCGCCGCCGCGGAAGCAGGTCTGAGGCAGCGAGTTGCCCGGCAGGGCATCGGACGACGGCGAGGCGAAGCAGCACTTGCCTGCGTAGTCCGGGCTGCCACCGTTCCAGCGGCGGCACTGCCCGACGTCATTCGCGACGTGGTCGGGCAGCCAGTCGAACGCCATCGAGCCCGAGTCGTCGATCACGAACATCAGGTTCGGCTTCACCTCCGACGCCGAAGAACTCACCAGCGGCGCATCTGCGATGTCCGTCTGCGCCATCGACACGCCGCCGACCGTCGCCACGACGAGCCCCACGGACCACCACGCCAGGATCTTCACCCACTTCATTGACTGCTCCCGGATCGACATGATTCAGATGGCCACCATGACCTGGACGAAGCTCACCGTGTTGCGCGGGCCCGCCACGCGGCTGGTGATGCGGTAGTAGCGCTGCGACGGCAGCTCGATGTTGTTGGCGTCCTGGCGCTTGCTGCCATCGTCCTCCTCGTCGGGAGACGCAGAGCACCCAGCCGCAGGGGCGGCGGGATCGCCGATGTCGGCGCACATGCGCTGGATCACGAACGACACCTGGTTGCCGGCGAGGTCGACGGCCAGCGTGTTGACGCGCCCGGTCGCGGCGAGCACCGGCCAGAACTGCTCCCAGGTCTGATCCGGCGCCGGGTCCTGTCGGCTCGCGAAGTAGGCCACCGGCTGCCCGGCGCCGATGTTCACGTGGTCGAACAGCAGGCTGCCCTGGTTGTTGGACTCGATCCACGCGACGGCCGTCTCGACGCCGGTGTCGGCCGACTGCGTGGCCGCCTGCTGGAAGCTGAGGTTGCCAGCGATCCGGTTGCTCGTGAACACCGAGCGCATCAGCCCGAGCGCCGACAGCGTCATCGCGATCAGGACGATCAGCGCGATCATCAACGTGACGCCGCGCTGGGCGGACGGTAGCTGCGCGCCGAGCGGCCGGCGCGGCGGGCTCGTGCTTAGGGACATAGGAGCGGCCTCGCCTGCCACGAAAGATTGCGCATCGGCACGGTGGTTTCGAACACGCGGTAGCGATACCACTGCCAGTTCGGGTCGGCGCTGAGATCGATCGGCGCCGCTGCCGAAGCCGCCCAGGCGGGCGCGGCCGGCGTCGGCCGCTCGGCCACCGGCCGACCATCGGCACGCTGGAGCTCGCCGTTGCGGGCGACGAGCGCAATGCGCACCGCCGACACGCGCAACCAGGCGCAGCCGATCGTGTAGGGCGTGATCAGGGGCGCCGGCGTCGTCCGGTCATAGGCGTCGACCACCGCGTCCATCGGCGAGGTCGTGTCATGCCCGTACTGAGCCCGCAGGCTGACGATGTTGCTCGCGATCGGCGTCCAGACGGTCTCGTCGTCGACGTCGCCCGCCTGCGAGCAGTCGTTGACGAGAAAGTCGCAGAGGGTCAGGTTGCCGCCGCGGACTGCGTACGCGAGTGCACGGGGCGCCTGCCCCAGCGAGAACAGCCGACCGCTCGTCATCCCGGCCGTCCCGAGCGGCACCCCGACCGCGGGCGGCGAGGCCTGCATCGTGACCCGCTCGCCGCGGAGGACGCAGGGCACGGGCGGCGTCTGCGTCAGGCCGACCACCACGTCATCGTTGACGTAGGCGGCCGGCGAGGTCACGGTGTAGACGTTGACGATGTTCTGCGCCAGCACCCGGTCGCCCTCGGGCAGGCCGTTGGCATTGCCGTACACGATGAGCAGCGTGTCGGTGTTGGCGTCACCCGCCGGGATAGTGGGGTGGTTGATCGTCACCGGCGCGAGATTGGTCACGTTCCAGGTGGCCGGCGCCGGCATGGTCAGCGTGCATCCGAGCAGGTCGGGGTGGCTGATGCCGTAGCCGCTCTGGCGGATGTCGCGCTGGAGCCCGATCAGCGCGATCGCACCGCTGTTTGTCGCGTCATCGCCGCCGGTCGTGTTACGCCGGAAGCCTTCGCTCAACTGGAAGACCTGGGCGATCACGATGATCGCGATCATCCCGATCACGATGCCGACCATCAGCTCGATCAGGCTGAAGCCCTGCTCGCCTGCGGGCCGGCTGACGCATCGTGCGTTCGCCTGGAACTTGGAGGGTGATGCCACGTTGGACCTACTTGATCTGCGTGACCACGGTGACGTTGTGAAGCGCACCGTCGGCGGGCTCATTCGGGGGCCGCCAAGACAGGACGATCGTGACCAGGCTGCTCGGCAACCCCGGGGCGGCGCTGGCCGGCCCCCCCGCTGCGACCGGGTTGATGGTCACCGTGGTGTTCTCCACGTCCACGCCAGGCAGTGTCGCCCGGGCGTTGGCGAGCCACTGGTTGAACCCCGCCCCCCCGGTGGCGAAGTTCGCTGACAGCGAGGCGAAGGTCCGGTCCGCGACCCACATGCGACCGATCAGGTCGTTCGCCAGAAGGGTCGCGTCGGCCCGGAACTTGGCGTCGCCGGATTGCCGGATCGACGCCGCCTGCAGGCCGACCAGTGCGAGCACGCCGATCGCGAAGATCAGCACCGCGACCAGGACCTCGAGCAGCAGGAAGCCGCGAGCGCCCTGGCGACGGGGAGGAACCGGACGCTTCATCTCAGCACGCCTGCGGGTCGCCGGCCGGGTAGACCGGGTTGCACATCCGCACCTGACCGCCAGGCGCGACGAGGATTCGAAGGCAGGTCAGCGGCCCGCCGATGTTCGCGCAGGTGCCCGCGCCCGGGCTGGCCACGTCGATCGTGATCGTGCCTGCCGGGATCGGGACCGGGCGCCCCACGCCGTTGAAGACGACGCTCGCCTGGTCAGCCCGCACCTGGACATTGGCCGAGCCCTCGGCGGCCGGCCTCGAGTGCAGCACGATCGGATTGTCGGCGGGCAGCCGGTCGGCGCAGGCGCCTTCGACCTCGGTCGGGTCGGAGAGCGGATCACGGCTGACGACCCAGTTGCGGCCGGCCGGATCGAGCGCGCAGCCGTTGTCGATCGAGCTCGTGAGCTGGAAGCGCACGCGTGTGTTGCGCGACACGGCCTCGGCCTTGGCCAGCTGCATGCCGGCGAGGATCGACTCCGCCGTCGTCCGGATGCGGCTGTTCGACAGCCAGTCGCTGAAGGTCGGCCCGCCCATCAGCAGCAGGACCGACAGGATCGCGAGCGTGACCAGGACTTCGACCAGGTTCATGCCGCGCTGGCGCAGGGCCGCTCCGTTCAGCATTGACCGCTCTTGCGCGTCGCCCAGCAGGTGTTGGGGTTCGGCAGCGTCCAGCCTGTGGGCATCGCCAGGGTCACGCGCTGGTTGGCCTGGTTGACGCTGTACCTGAAGCCCGCCATCGAGCCCTTCCCCGTGGCGGTGAGGGTGAAGACCGTGGCGGTCTCTGTGCCTGCGCATCCGAAGTCGAAGTAGCGGCTGCGCGTCTCGCTGGGCGCACAGGCCGGGGCGCCGACGTAGGTGCGCCGGTCCTGGAAGTACTGCTCGAGTTGCACCTGCATCGTCGCCAGGTTCGCCGTCGCTTCGGGAATCTGTCCGCGCAGCACGTACTCCCGGTAGGAGGGCACCGCCACCGCGGTCAGGATCGCGATCAGCGCCACGACGATCATGATCTCGATCAACGTGAAACCGGCGGCTCGGCGGGCGTGGGGGCAAGCGAAGGTGGGAGACATCGGGATCCTCGTCTGTGCGGCGGATTGTCCCGGCCCGGCGGCGCCCTTGCGTTGCCGCATGTCGGGCCGCAGACACCGCTCGTCCAGCCGCGGCCGCCCGGGCGTGAACGAATCCTCAGTCGAGCAGGCGCTGCCCGGTCAGGCGCCGATGCTCACGCAGCGCGAATCGATCGGTCATGCCGGCGATGTAGTCGGCGATCGCGCGCGACGAGGCGTCGCGCACCGCCCCGGGCGGCAGCGCCTGGCGGTCGCCCGAGTAGGCGACGAAGAGGTCGTCGATGACCTGCCGGGCGCGGCCGGTCGTCTCCTCGATCTGCGGATGGCGGTACAGCGCGACCCGCAGCACCCGCTTGAGGCCGGCGCTTGCCTGTGCCATCGGCGCGCTGAAGGCGACCAGGGGCGGGCCGCATCGCGCCGCGTCGGCATCGACCGGCTGGTGCCGTTCGATGCCCAGGCGTGTCGCGTCGACCACGTCGTGCACCTGCATCGACAGCATGCGGCGCAGCGACTCGAAGAGCACGCGGCGCCCGCGCAGCTGCGGGTGGGCGTGCAGCGTCTCGCGCAGGCAGCCGTCGAAGGGCGCGACCCCTTCGAGCTGCTCGATCGACAGCAGGCCGGAGCGCACGCCGTCGTCGATGTCGTGCGCGTTGTAGGCGATCTCGTCGGCCAGATTGCACACCTGCGCTTCGAGGCTCGGCTGCGTGCGGTCGATGAAGCGGCGGCCGACACCGCCCGGCTCGCGCCGCTCGAGCCGCTCGGCCTGGGGCCGCGCGCAGTGCTTCAGGATGCCCTCGCGCGTCTCGAAGCACAGGTTCAGGCCGTCGAAGTCGGCGTAGCGCTCCTCGAGGCGGTCGACCGTGCGCAGGCTCTGCAGGTTGTGCTCGAAGCCGCCGCCCTGGGGCGCTGCGCGGCGCAGGCTGGCGTCGAGCGCATCCTGCCCGGCGTGCCCGAAGGGCGTGTGCCCCAGGTCGTGCGCGAGAGCGATCGCCTCGACCAGGTCTTCGTGCAGGTCGAGGGCGCGGGCAATGGCGCGACCGAGCTGCGCCACTTCAAGCGAGTGCGTCAGCCGCGTGCGGAACAGGTCGCCCTCGTGGTTGAGGAAGACCTGGGTCTTGTAGACGAGGCGCCGGAATGCAGTGCTGTGCACGATGCGGTCGCGGTCGCGCTGGAAGGCGCTGCGCTCGTCGCGCGGCGAACTCCCGACCTCGCGGTGGATGCGGCCACGGCTGCGGGCCGGGTCGCAGGCCCAGGGCGAGAGCGACACGCGTCAGCCGGCGCTGCAGGCCCGGATCGCCTCGAGCACCAGTGCGTCGGGCACCGGACGCAGCGCCGCGCGGCCCGGCGCCTCGATCACGATGAAGCGGATCTCGCCGCCCTCCGCCTTCTTGTCGACCTGCATCAGTTCCAGCCAGCGCCCGGCCGGCATCTCAGGCGCGACGACGGGCAAGCCCGCGCGCTGCACGATGGACGTGAGGCGCTGCACGAAGGCGCGGTCCACCAGGCCCAGGCGGCACGACAGCTCGGCCCCCAGCACCATCCCGCAGCCGACCGCTTCGCCGTGCAGCCAGACGCCGAAGCCGAGGCCGGCCTCGATCGCGTGACCGAAGGTATGGCCGAAGTTGAGGATCGCGCGAAGGCCGGATTCACGCTCGTCCTGGCCGACGACCCAGGCCTTGATCTCGCACGAGCGACGCACCGCCTGCCGCAACGCGGCCTTGTCGCGGGCGACCAGGGCATCGAGCTGCGCGTCGAGCCAGTCGAGGAAGACGGCGTCGGCGATCGGCCCGTACTTGATCACCTCGGCCAGTCCGGCCGAGACCTCGCGCGGCGGGAGCGTGTCCAGCACGTCGAGGTCGGCGACGACCCGCAACGGCTGGTAGAACGCGCCGATCATGTTCTTGCCCAGCGGATGGTTGATCGCCGTCTTGCCGCCGACCGAGGAATCGACCTGCGCCAGCAACGTCGTCGGCACCTGCACGAAGGGCACGCCGCGCATGTAGCTGGCCGCGGCAAAGCCGGTGAGGTCGCCGACCACGCCACCGCCGAGCGCGTACATCACCGTCCTGCGGTCGCAGCCGGCGCCGAGCATCGCGTCGAAGATGAGGTTCAGCGACGCCCAGTCCTTGTGGGCCTCGCCGTCCGGCAGTGCGACGACGAGGACCTCTTCATGGCGCCCCGCCAGGGCCCGTTGCAGGCCTGCGGTGTACAGCGGCGCCACCGTCGTGTTGGTCACGACCACGGCGCGCCGGCTGGGCGGCAGGTCGGCATAGCTCGCAGGGTCCGCGAGCAGGCCGCGGCCGATCAGGATGTCGTATCCGCGGTCGCCAAGATCGATCCGGACCCGCTCGTGCTCGTCATGCATGGCGGGAAGTGTACGGGTCGCTACGCTCGCCTGGACCCGCCCGCTGGCGGCACCGGTGGCGCTGGCACGGCGTGCGGGTCGACGATGCCGGCCAGCTCGAGCTGCATCAGCAGCATGTTGACCAGCGTCGGCACCGACGGCCGGCCGGTCTCGATCACGAAGTGTGCCGTCTTGCGGTAGAGCGGGTCGCGCTGCGCATAGAGCTCGCGCAGCTTGGCGAGGGGATCGCGCACGCGCAGCAGCGGCCGCTGCGTGTCGCGGCGCAGGCGCCGGAAGAGCTCTTCCGGCGCGGCGCGCAGGTAGATCGCGGTGGTCGCTTCGTTCAGGTGACGGCGGTTGGCCTCGCGCAGCACCGCGCCGCCCCCGGTCGCCAGGACGCCGATCGGCGCGCGGGTCAGCTCGGCGATCACCTGCTCCTCGATGTCGCGAAACGCGACCTCGCCCTCGCGGTCGAAGAACTCGGCGATGCTGCAGCCGATGCGCTGCTCGATGACGTGGTCGCTGTCGACAAAGCGCTGGTTCAGGCGCCGCGCCAGATGCCGCCCGACCGTGGACTTGCCGCCGCCGGGCAGGCCCACCAGGGAGATCGGCATCAGGACCTCAGTTCGGCGTCGGGCACGGATTGACGCCGAAGGGACTCGTCACGCCGGCCGGCGGGATCGACTCATTCGTGAAGTCGGTGCTGAGCCCTTCCACCCAGAACGTGCTTTCCTTGCTCGACTCCGTGCCCTGGACGACAGCCTCGGCACGCAAGCGAATCTCGACCCAGGGCACGTAGCTTTCGGCGTACTGCAGGTCGACCTTTGCGCGACCCGTGCTGTCGGTACGGACGGTGCTCGGCGTCACGACGATGACGTTCCCTGGCTCCAGCACCGGGGTCACACCCGTACCAGGGTTCTGGTTTTCACCCGCGTCCAGAACACCGTTGAAGTTCACGTCCTCGTTCGCACAGGTGTAGAGCGGCGTACCGTAAACCCAAGCCTTGGTGTTCCACACCAAGGTCCCTTTTCGGTACTGATTCGGGAGCGCCTTCATCGTCAACGTGACGTCCGAGACCGGGTTGCCGTTGGCATCGGTCACGTACACCGTCCACTCCTTGTTGTAGGTGGTCTCGTTGAGATTGGTGATGGTATTGCCCTGCCCTAGCCCGATGAAGAGCGCGCTCTGATTGACGGTGAGGCTCGCCTGGTTCGAGATCGACGTGCCAGCCACCGTTGCCTGCAGGGTGACGCCATTGCTCGCCGTCGACAGCGCCCCGGCGATGTACTGGACCGAGGCCTGTCCGGTGCTGTCGGTCACCGCCGAGACCTGATTCAGGTTGCCACCGCTCGCGTCCACCACTCGGTTGAAGTTCACCGTCGCACCCTTGACCGGGTTGCCGTTGGCGTCCTTCACGGTGGCGAGGGCCTGGGCCTGCTGCGCCGTCGAGCCGGCGGGGTTCGGGCCCAGTGCGGTCGGCGACACTTGCAACACCAGGGTGGCCGGCACCGTGGCGATGAACTCGACCGGCAAAGTCGCCTGCGCAACCGGGTTGGCCAGCGTGGCCTGGACCGTCGCCGGGCTGGCGCTGTTCGACGCGATCACCACGGTGACCTGTCCGCTGGCATCGGTCACACCGCTCGCAGGCGTCACCGTCCCGGCCGTGGCGGCAAACGACACGCTCTTGCCGGCCTGCGGAACGCCTGCCAACAGGTACCGCACCGTCACGTTCGTCGGTGTGCCGACCGGGATGGTCGTCGACGGCGACGGAGAGACGAATGCAAAGTTCTCGCCGCTGATCTGGATTTCGGATGCGGCGGTCGCACCGCCACCGGTGAACGAAAGCGTGTCAGCGCCCGCGGTCGACGCGCTGTAAGTCACCGTGGCAACGCCCTGGGCGTTGGTCGTGACGGGAGTCGAGGAGAGCCCGTTGCCGAGGCGGCTGCTGACAGCAACCTCCAACCCGGGAATGACCGCACCCTTCGAGTCCGTCGCCTTGACCGTGAGCACTTCCGACTGCCCCAAGGGCACCGTCGACGCCCCCGCGATCGCAAGCGAAGTCCCGGCGACCAGCACACTGACCCCGCCGGACTGAGCGCCGGAGATCGCCCTCACGGCGATCGTCCTGTTGCTGCGGTCAGCTCCTGCCGCCAGGGTCGCGGTCGCAACCCCGGCACTGTCGGTCACGGTGGCAGCGGACGTCAGGATGCCCGAATCTGCCGAGAAGGTAATGGGCGCATCGGCAAGCGCGACGTTACCCGTCCCCTTGACGAAAGCCGTGATGGTCACCTGGTCCCCGCCAGTGCCAACCTGGTTCGAGCTGGAAATCAGTTCCACCGAACTCGCTGTCGGGGTGTCGTCGTCCGGGTCGGCAGGATCCGAGGAGGACGTCACCGACCCGCCGCAAGCCACCAGTGAGGCGACGGCACACGACGCCAGAAGCCACTTCCACATCTTCATTCGCGTTACTCGCTCAGTTGTTTTGTCGCTCGGCGGGGGTCGCCGCTTCAGCGCAGCGCCGTCCGGTCGGTCACGACCTTGGGCGTGATGAACACCAGCAGCTCGGTCTTCTGAGCCGAACGGGTGCGGGTCTTGAACAGGTTGCCGAGCACCGGGATGTCGCCCAGGAACGGCACCTGCGTGACGTCGTTGCGGTCGGTCTGGATGTAGATGCCGCCGATCACCACGGTGCCGCCGTTCTCGACCAGCACCTGCGTCTGCACGTGCTTGGTGTCGATCGCGAAGCCCGCAGCCGTGACCCGGCCGACGCTGTCCTTGTTGACGTCGACGTCCAGGATCACGTTGCCCTCGGGCGTGATCTGGGGCGTGACCTCGAGCTTCAGGTTGGCCTTGCGGAACTGCAACGAGGTCGCGCCGCTGGAGGTGGCGACCTGGTAGGGCAGTTCCTCGCCCTGCTCGATCAGCGCCTTCACCTGGTCGGCCGTGATCACGCGCGGGCTGGAGACGATCTTGCCCTTGCCGTCGGCCTCGAGCGCCGAGAGCTCCAGATTAAGGAAGCGGCCCGAGCCGGCGCCGAACAGCGAGAGGGCGAAGGTCGCGGCGTTGTAGTCGTTCTGTCCGTTCGCCGGCAGGTTGACGAACTGGGTATCGGCAAACGAGGCGGTGTTTCCCATGCCGACCTGGTTGCCGACACCGGCCAGGGTGCCGCCGACCGACACGCGGTTGTTGCCGCCGACGCTCCAACCCGGCTGCCCACCCAGCCCGAGACGCCGGTCCGCCACGCCGAGCTTGACGCCGAGCGAACGGCCGAAGGTGTCGCTAGCCTCGACGATGCGGGCTTCGATCAGCACCTGGCGCACCGGGATGTCGATCTTCGCGATGATGTCCTGGATCTCCTGCAGCTTGCTCGGCGTGTCGTTGACGAAGAGCTGGTTGGTCCGCGTCTCGAAGATCACGCTGCCCCGGGGCGAGAGGATCCGCGCGTTGTTCCCGCCACCACCGCCGCCCTGGCCGGTCAGCCCCTTGGCGACTTCTTCGGCCTTGGTGTAGTTGAGCTGGAACGACTGCGTGCGCACCGGCTCGAGCGCGGCGATCTGGGCCTGCGACTCGAGCTCCAGCTTCTCCTTCGCCGCGAGCTCGTCCTTCGGAGCGATCCAGAGCACGTTGCCGGACTTCTTCAGGCCCAGGCCCTTGGCCTGCAGGATGATGTCCAGCGCCTGGTCCCAGGGCACGTCCTTCAGGCGCAGCGTGACGCTGCCGGTGACGGTGTCGCTCGTCACGACGTTGAAGTTCGTGAAGTCAGCGATGACCTGCAGCAGCGCCCGCACTTCGATGTTCTGGAAGTTGAGCGACAGCTTCTCGCCCTGGTAACCCGGGCCCTGCACGAGCTTGTCCGGGTCGATCTTCTGTGGCCGCACCTCGAGGACGAACTGGTTGTCGCTCTGGTAGGCGCTGTGCTCCCACACGCCGCGCGGCTCGACGACCAGCCGCACGCGGTCGCCGCTCTGGTAGGCCGACATCGTCTGCACCGGGGTGCCGAAGTCGGTCACGTCGTAGCGCTTGCGCAGGTTGTCCGGCAGCGAGGAGCGGAGGAACTCGACGACCAGGTTGCGGCCCTGCTGCTGGATGTCGACGCCGACCTGGTTGTTGGCGAGATCGACCACCACCCGACCCGCGCCGTCCTGGCCGCGGCGGAAGTCGATCGCCTGCAGCGGCAGCTGGCTCGCATTGCGACTCTCGGCGAAGCTCGCCGACGCGGCAGGAGCGGGAGCAGGCGCCGCCGCCACGGCAGCGGGCCCGCCGCTGTCGACGCGGATCAGCAGCGACTTGCCTTGCAGCTCGGCGTGGTACTGGCTGGCCTGCTTCAGGTTCAGCACGATGCGCGTGCGGTCATTGCCCTGTGCGACGTTGACCGAGCGCACGTTGCCGGTGTTGACCTCTACCGTCGACTTGCCCAACGCGTTGGTGACGCCCGGCAGGTCGATCGCGATACGCGGTGGTGTCTGCACCGAGAAGCCCGCCGGGACGGCGGCCAGCGGCTCGCTGAGCTCCAGGCGGATGACCTCGCCACCCGGCTGCTGCGTCGTCTCGACCGACTGGATCGCGGGCTGAGCCGCGGCGTGCAGCGAGGCGCCGCACAGGACGGCGAGGGCCAGGCTGCATGCGAGCCACTTGCTCATGATTCGGTTCTCCCGGGGTTGGCTCATCGCCCCCTCTCCTGCAGTTGGAGCGCACTGCTGCGTTCGATCCACTCGCCGGCAGCGTCTTGCACGATCTCACGCAGCGTGACCTCGGTCTCGCTGATCTTGGTGATCTTTCCGTAGTTCTGTCCGAGGTAGTCGCCGAGCTTGACCTGGTACAGCAACTGCTCGACCTTGAGCAGCGCGAAGGGGCGGCCGTCCTTCTCGACGCTGCCGACCATCGCCATGCTGTCCAGAGGGTAGGCCTCGAGCGGCTCGCGCCGACGGTTCATCTCGGACACCAGCAGGGAGTTCGGCGATCGCGTCTCCTGCTTGATCGCGACCGACAGCTTCTGTGTGCTGAACGGCTCGACCATGTCGGCGGCGACGTACGGTTGGGGGTCGAAGGGCTTGGGTGGCGTCAGCGGCTCGACGTTCGGTCGGACCTCGTTGCGCTGCTGGTCCATCCACTGCTGCAGTTCGTCCTGGTCGCTACTGCATCCCGTCAGCGCCGCGGCCGACAGGAGAACCGCGAGCGCAGCGGCGCATGGGGTCGCCGGGCGACCCGGCCTGCCTCTGTGCGTCATTTCGCTCCCCCCGCCGCGCCGGCGCGCGGATTCTTCTTGGCGGCCTCTGCGGCGGCCTTGCGCTGGTCGTCGATCTCTTTCTGGTCGAGGTACCGGTAGGTCTTGGCCGTGGCATCCATCGCGAGCAGCCCGGAAGCCGCTTCGCGCGTTCCGACGCCGCCAATCGACAGGTCGTGAAGCGTGACGATGCGCGACAGGTTGGCGAGGTCCGAGACGAAGGCGCCGATGTCGTGGTAGCGGCCGGTGACGCGGATCGCGATCGGCAGCTCCGCGTAGTAGTCCTTGATCGCCACGCTGCCGGGCCGGAACAGCTCGAACTGCAGGCCGCGGCCGATACCGGCCTGGTTGATGTCAGACAGCAGGGCGTCCATCTCGGCCTTGCCTGGCAACTGCTTCTCGAGCTGGGTCACGTACTCCTCGACCTCGCGCTTCTGCTTGGTCAGCTCGGGCAGGTTCACGGCCTGCGCCAGCTTGCTGCGGTAGTCCTGCTTCAGTGCCGGTTCCCGGACGCGCTCGGACTCGAGCTCCTCGTTGGTGCCGGTCAGCAGCAGGAACCAGGCAAGCACGATCACGGCGAGCGCGACCAGGGCCCAGACGGCGGCTTTCGGCAACAGCGGCCACTGGCCTGGCTCGCGCGGGTTGAGGTCGCGGAACTGGGAGGCCGCCGACTCGAAGACCGAGTTGAGGTCGATGTTGCTGCGGGTGCGATTGCGGGTGACCATCGCGTCGCCTCCTCAGGGCTTGGCCGGTGCGGCACGCCGCGCGGCTGGCGCGACAGGCCCGGACGCCGCATCCGCCGGGGCCGCGGGCTGCGTCGATTTCAGGTTCAGGCGCATCGAGAAGTCGAACAGGCGCGTCTGGCTGGCGTCGCGCTGCCGCGCGCCGGATTGGGCGGCCGCCTTGATCTCGATCAGGTCGGGCCTCTCCAGCCATTCGGCATCGTTGCCCGTGTTGCGCAGGAACGCGGAGACGCGCTCATTGGTCTGCGCGACGCCGGTCACGCTGACCGCCCGCTCCGCCTGGCGGATCGACGTCAGGTAGATGCCTTCAGGCGTCTGCGCCGCCAGGTCGTTGAGCAGGTAGACAGGCACGTTGCGGTTGACCTGCAGGTCCTCCACCGCCCGCTGGCGCGCCTTGAGCGACTCGATCTGCGACTTCAGGTTCGCGATGTCCTTGATCTGCGCCTCGAGCTTCGCGATCTCGGTGGTGAGGAACTGGTTGCGCTCCTGCTGCGTCGCGATCATGCGCTGCAGCGCGAGGTACCAGACCCCGGCCACGAGCAGGCCCGTGGCCGCTGCGATCCCGATGCCGACGAAGAACGCGACCTTGCGTCGCTGCCGCTTTTCCTGTCGGTGCGGCAGCAGGTTGATCAATATCACTGCAGGAACCTCCGCATCGCCAGGCCGCAGGCCGTCAGATAGGCCGGCGCCTCGCGCCGCAGCTTGCTTTCACGCACCGCGGAGCCGAGCCGCATGTTGTCGAAGGGGTTGACGACCATCGACGCGAAACCGGTGAGCTCGGTCACCCGCTCCTTCAGGCCCGGCAGCGTGGCCGTGCCGCCGGCCAGCATCACGTAGTGCACCTTGTGGTGCGGCGTGCTGGTGAAGAAGTACTGCAGCGCACGCCCGATCTCCTGCGACAGGCTGTCGACGAAGGGCGAGAGGATCGACGCCTCGTAGTCCTCGGGCAGGTCGCCGGCCAGCTTCTTCTGCTCGGCCTCCTCGAACGAGAAGCCGTACTGGCGCGAGATCAGCTGCGTCAGCTGCGAGCCGCCGAAGGCCTGGTCGCGGTCGTAGAGCATCTCGTCGTCGCGCAGCACCTTCAGGCTCGTGGTGTCGGCCCCGATCTCGAACAGCGCCACGAGGGCGTCGCGCCCTTCGCTCGGCAAGGACTGGATCACGCGCCCCATCGCCAGGCGCGAGGCGTGCGATTCGATGTCGAGCACCACGGGCTTCAACCCCGCGGCCTCGGCCAGGCCCTGACGGTCCTGAACGCGGTCCTTGCGCGAAGCGGCGATCAGTACCTCGACGTCGCCCACCGAGGTCGGGCTGGGGCCGATGACGCAGAAGTCGAGGCTGACCTCGTCGAGCGAGAACGGGATGTACTGGTTGGCCTCGGACTCGACCTGCACCTCGAGCTCTTCCTCGCGCAGGCCGGCCGGCAACATGATCTTCTTGGTGATCACCGACGACTGCGGCATCGCCATCACCACCTGCTTGGTGCGCGTGCCGCTCTTGCTGACCACGCGCCGCACGGCCTCGGCGACCTCGTCGAACTTCTCGATCTGGCCGTCCGTGATCCATCCCTTCTCGAACGGCTCCGACGCGAAGCGTTCGACGATGAACTCCCCGCCTGCGCTTTGTCCAAGCTCGACGAGCTTGACGCTCGACGAACTCACGTCCAGGCCGATCATCGACGGATGGGTACGGCCGAACACGAAGTCCAGGAAGCTCACGACGCCCTCTCCCGAAGCACCCGATGCGGGCGCACACTATTAAGATATTGCTTGAATGCTAGCAGCAAGGTCCTTGTTTTCCCATGCAGTTTTCGGCATGGACGGCGGTGTTCGCAGCCTGACTTCAACTCGCTGGAGCGCACTGTATCGCCCTCATGGAACGCCTCTTGACAGGGGTCGCCGGCCTTGTGCGCATGACTTCACGCTTTGCTCCGGGCGGCGAGTGACCGCTTCCTATAATTCGCGCGTCGTCCGCTGGACCGCCGCTGGAAATCCATGAGCGCCAAGAGCGAAAACGAGGGCAAGGCCGGGCGGCCGGCCCCCGGCTCGGCTTCGAAAAAGGCCGCACCGAGCCGTTTCGCCGTCGCGAGCTGGCCGACACCGCTGCGCTGGCTGGTGCTCGGCCTCGGAGGCGCCGTCGGCCTCGTCGTCGCCGGCGTGCTCTCGGCCGTGCTGCTCGGCAGCATCGCGCTCTCGGTGGCCTTCCCGAACCTGCCCGACATCAGCGGGCTGACCGACTACCGCCCGAAGCTGCCGCTGCGCGTCTACACCGCCGACGGCGTGCTGATCGGCGAGTTCGGTGAGGAGCGACGCAGCTTCATGCCCGTCGCCCAGATCCCGAAGGTCATGCGCGAGGCCGTCCTGGCGATCGAGGACAGCCGCTTCTACGAGCACGGCGGCGTCGACTACGTCGGCATCGTGCGCGCCGGCCTGGCCAACGTGAACGAGTCGCGCAGCCAGGGTGCCTCGACGATCACGATGCAGGTGGCGCGCAACTTCTACCTGTCCACCGAGAAGACCTTCACCCGGAAGATCTACGAGATCCTGCTCGCGCTGAAGATCGAGAACACGTTGACCAAGGACCAGATCCTCGAGGTCTACATGAACCAGATCTTCCTGGGACAGCGGGCCTATGGCTTCGCGGCGGCCAGCGAGACCTACTTCGGCAAGCCTCTGTCCAACGTCACGATCGCCGAGGCCGCGATGCTCGCCGGCCTGCCGAAGGCCCCTTCGTCCTACAACCCGATCGCCAATCCGAAGCGGGCGGTACTGCGGCAGCAGTACATCATCGACCGCATGCTCGAGAACGGGTACATCACGCCGGCCGAGCGGGACGAGGCCCGAGCGCAGGTGCTGCGCTACCGCGCACAGAGCAACACCCCCGCGCACGCCGAGCACGTCGCAGAGGCGGCGCGCCTGCTGGTCTTCAACCAGTACGGCGACGAGACCTACACCCGCGGGCTCAACGTCTACCTGACGATCGATTCGAAGGAACAGCTCGAGGCCTACCGCGCCCTGCGCCGCGGCATCATGGACTACGAGCGGCGCCAGTTCTACCGCGGCCCCGAGCGCTACGTCGACCTGCCATCCGACCCGGCCGCGCTCGACGCGCGCATCGCCGAGGCCTTGCTGGAGTTCCCCGACAACGACGACATCCTCGCCGGCGTCGTGCTGGAGGCCGACCCGAAGAAGGTCGTGGCGGTGCTGCACAGCGGCGAGTCGGTGACGGTCACCGGCGCGGGCCTGAAGCCGGTCGAGTCGGGCCTGTCGCCCAAGGGCAACCCGAAGACGCAGATCCGGCGCGGGGCGGTCGTGCGGCTGCTGCAGGGGCCGAAGGGCGACTGGTCGCTGACGCAGTTGCCTGAGGTCGAGGGTGCGTTCGTCTCGATGGACCCGGACACCGGCGCGGTGCGCGCGATGGTCGGCGGCTTCGACTACGCGAGAAGCAAGTTCAACCACGTCACCCAGGCCTGGCGCCAGCCAGGCTCGAGCTTCAAGCCCTTCATCTACTCGGCCGCACTCGAGAAGGGCTTCACGCCTGCCACGGTGATCAACGACGCGCCGCTCTTCTTCGATGCCGTGACCACCGGCAGCCAGCCCTGGGAGCCGAAGAACTTCGATGGCTCTTTCGACGGCCCGATGTCGCTGCGGCGCGGCCTGGCGAAGTCGAAGAACATGGTGTCGATCCGCATCCTCGACGCGATCGGGCCGGCCTATGCGCAGGACTGGGTGACGCGCTTCGGCTTCGAGGCCGCCCGCCACCCCGCCTACCTGACGCTCGCGCTCGGCGCCGGCTCGGTGACGCCGCTGCAGTTGGCGACGGGTTACTCGGTCTTCGCCAACGGCGGTTTCCGCACGACCCCGGTGCTGATCACGCGGGTGACCGACTCCAGGGGACGCCTGATCCAGGAGGTCAAGCCGAACGCCCCCGACGAGTCGATGCGGGTGATCGACGCGCGCAACGCCTTCGTGATGTCGAGCCTGATGCAGGAGGTGATGCGCACCGGCACCGGATCACGCGCCCAGACGCTGCTGAAGCGTTCGGACCTGCAGGGCAAGACCGGCACGACGAACGACTCGCTCGACGCCTGGTTCGCCGGCTACCAGCGCAGCGTCGTCGCGGTGGTCTGGATCGGCTACGACACGCCGCGCAAGCTCGGCAACCGGGAGACCGGCGGCGGGCTCGCACTGCCGGTCTGGATCGACTACATGGCGAAGGCGCTCGAGGGCGTGCCGGTCGCGAACCCGCCGGTGCCCGAGGGCGTCGTGAACGTCGGCGGTGAGTGGTACTACGAAGAGTTCGCGAACGGCTCTGGCGTGGCCAGCCTCGGCCTGGAAGACCACATGCCCGAGATCACGACCGACGACGAGCGACGCAGCATCCTCGACCTCTTCAAGAGATAGGTCAGATCCGCCCTTCGGCCACGGCGTGGCAGGCGACCTGCCCGCCTCCGGGCGTGGTGATCGCTTCCGGACGTTCGCTGCGGCAGCGCGCGTCGGCATGCGGGCAGCGCGGGTGAAAGCTGCAACCGGCGGGTGGCGAGAGCGGGTTCGGCACCTCGCCCTGCACCGGCGTGCGGGCCCGGCCCGGCGCGCGGATGTCGGGAATCGCGTCGAGCAGCATGCGCGTGTACGGATGCCGCGGCGTGGCGAACAGCACCGCCTTGTCGGCCACTTCCACCAGTCGACCCAGATACATCACGCCGACGCGGTCGCTGACATGGCGCACCACCGCGAGGTTGTGCGAGATGAACAGGTAGGTCAGCCCGCGCCGACGCTGCAGGTCGCGCATCAGGTTCAGCACCTGTGCCTGCACCGACACGTCCAGCGCCGAGGTCGGCTCGTCGCAGACGAGAAACTCCGGCTCGGTCGCCAGCGCGCGGGCGATCGAGAGGCGCTGGCGCTGCCCGCCGCTGAACTGGTGCGGGAACTTCTGCATGTCGGAAGGCGCCAGCCCGACACCGGCCAGCAGATCGCCCACCCGCTCACGCAGGACCGCGCTGCTCCCCGCCAGGCCATGCTCGCGCAACGGCTCGCCGACGATCTCCTGCACGCGCCAGCGCGGGTTGAGGCTCGCGTACGGGTCCTGGAAGATCATCTGCATCCGCCGGTGCAGCGCGCGCGCCTCGCGCTCGGGCAGCGACGGGCCGATCACCCGCCCATCGAAGCGCACGTGGCCGGCCGACGGCGGGTACAGGCCGACCAGCAGCCGCGCCACCGTGCTCTTGCCGCAGCCCGATTCGCCCACCAGCGCCAGGGTCTGCCCGCGGGGGATCGCGAACGACACGCCGTCCACCGCATGCACGACCTGGCGCGGCAGGCGCTGCAGCAGGCGCTCGAGCCAGGGCGGCGAGACGTCGAAATGCCTGGAGAGGTCCTGCACCTCGACCAGCGCGACGGCGCCGGCATCGGCACCCGGCTTCGACTGCGGGGCCATGCTCATCGGGCGCTCCGGCCTCGCGCAGCCGCCGCCGGGTCGTGCAGCCAGCAGGCCGCCCGGGTCGCCACCGCCGCCATCAGCTCCGGCCGCTCGACGCGGCAGCGCTCGAAGGCCCGGCCGCAGCGGGGATGAAAGGCGCAGCCCGGCGGGATCGCGTTCAGCCGCGGCATCGCGCCGTCGATCTGCAGCAATCTCTCACGCGCCTCGTCCATCGATGGGATCGAGCCCATCAGCCCCGCGGTGTAGGGGTGCGCCGGCGCATGCAGCACCTCGGCGACCGGCCCGATCTCGACGATGCGCCCCGCGTACATCACCGCGACGCGGTCGCAGGCCTCGGCGATCACGCCCATGTCGTGCGTCACGAGCATCACCGCCACCCGGTGCTCGGCGCACAGGCGCTTGAGCAGCGCGATGACCTGCGCCTGGATCGACACGTCGAGCGCGGTCGTCGGCTCGTCGGCGACGACCAGGCGCGGCTTGGCGGCCAGCGCCAGCGCGATCACCACGCGCTGGCGCATGCCGCCCGAGAACTGGTGCGGGTACTGGTCGATGCGCAGCTCCGCCGCCGGGATGCCGGTCTCGCGTAGCAGGTCGATCGCGCGCTGGCGCGCCTCGTCGGCGGAAAGGTCGAGATGGGTGCGTATCGTCTCGACCAGTTGACGCCCGACCGTGTACAGCGGGTTCAACGAGGTCAGAGGGTCCTGGAAGATCGCGCCGATGTGGCGCCCCCGCAGGTGGCGCATGCGCTGCGGCGGCAGATCGTCGATGCGCTGCCCCTCGAAGCGGATCTCGCCGCCGGCGATGTGCCCCGGCGGGTCGAGCAGGCCGATGATCGCCGAGCCGGTCAGCGACTTGCCGGCGCCCGATTCGCCAACGACGCCGAGCACCTCCCCGGGCGCGATCTCGAACGACACGTCGTCGAGCGCGACGAGCGTGCCGTGTCGGGTCGGGAACTCGACGCGCAGGTGGCGCACCTCGAGCAGTGGGGGACGCGGTGTCATGGCAGGCGGGCTCAGCGCAGCTTCGGGTTCAGCGCGTCGCGCAGCCAGTCGCCGAGCAGGTTCACCGACAGCGCGATCGCTACCAGCATCGCGCCCGGGAACAGCGTGATCCACCACTCGCCAGAGAACAGGAAGTCGTTGCCGACGCGAATCAGCGTGCCGAGCGAGGGCGTCGTCGGCGGCACGCCGACGCCGAGGAAGGACAGCGTCGCCTCGAGCACGATCGCAGACGCGAGCTGCACCGTCGCCAGCACCGACACCGGGCCGAGCACGTTGGGCAGCACATGGCGCCGCATGATGCGCAGCGGCGCAACCCCGATCACGCGTGCCGCCTGCACGTACTCCTTCTGCCGCTCCACCAGCGTCGAGCCTCGCACGGTGCGCGCGTACTGCACCCAGCCGGTGAGCGAGATCGCGACGATCAGGACGCCGAAGGCGAGCGCGTCAGGCGCGCCCGGGAACATCGCGCGGCCGACGCCGTCCACCAGCAGCGCGATCAGGATCGCCGGGAACGACAGCATCACGTCGCACACCCGCATCACGAAGGCGTCAACCCGCCCGCCGACAAACCCGGACAGCAGGCCGAGGCTGACGCCAACCCCCATCGACACCGCCACCGAGGCCAGCCCCACGACCAGCGAGATGCGCGCGCCGTACATCAACGCCGAGAGGATGTCGCGCCCCTGGTCGTCGGTGCCGAGCAGGTACTTCCCCACGCCGCCCTCGGCCCAGGCCGGGGGCAGCCGTGCGTCGGAGAGCTCGAGCGTCGCCAGGTCGAACGGGTCGTGCGGCGCGACGAGATCGGCGAACAGCGCGCACCCCAGGCAAGCCAGCGCGACGACCGCCGCGACGATCGCGACGGGCGAACGGCGAAAGCCGTACCAGAGGTCGCTGTCGGTCAAGCGGCTCACCGCAGGCTCGGCGCAAGGGCCGATCGGTGCGACATCGACGGCGCCATCGCAGCGTCAGCCCGCCGCCCCGGTGCGCTCGAGGCGCAGCCGCGGGTCGACCGCGAAGTACAGCAGGTCCACCGCGAGGTTGATGACGACGAAGATCGCGGCGATCAGGCAGAGGTAGGCCGCCATCACCGGGATGTCGGCGAACTGCACCGCCTGGATGAAGAGCAGCCCGAGGCCGGGCCAATGGAACACCGTCTCGGTGATGATCGAGAAGGCGATCACGTTGCCGAGTTGCAGCCCGGTGATCGTGATCACCGGCACCAGCGTGTTCTTCAGCGCGTGGCCGAAGTGGATCGCGCGCTCGGTGAGGCCGCGCGCGCGGGCGAATCGGATGTAGTCGCTGCGCAGCACCTCGAGCATCTCGGCGCGCACCAGCCGCATGATCAGCGTGAGCTGGTAGACGGCGAGCGTCGTCGCCGGCAGGAGCAGGTGGCGCCAGCCGGCCGGGCTCAGCAGCCCGGTCGTCCAGCCGCCGATCGCGACGACCTCGCCACGGCCGAAGCTGGGCAGCCAGGCCAGCCACACCGCGAAGACCAGGATCAGCAGGATGCCGATCAGGAAGGTGGGCAGCGAGATGCCGACCAGCGACAGCACCATCAGCACCTGGGCGCCGAAGCGTCCCCGACGGATCGCGGCATAGACACCCATCGGCACGCCAAGCAGCAGCGCGATCAGCGCCGCCACCGTCGCCAGCTCGAGCGTGGCCGGCAACCGCTCGACGATCAGCGCCGAAACGCTGCGGCCCTGACGCAGGCTGAAGCCGAACTCGCCCTGCAGCGCGTTGCCGACGAAGGTCGCGAACTGGAGCGGGAACGGCCGGTCGAGCCCGAGGCTGGCGCGAACCTCCTGCCGCTGCTCGGGCGTCGCGTCCTGGCCGAGCAGGTTTGTCACCGGGTCGCCAACGTACTGGAACAGCATGAAGGCGATGAAGGCGACCGACAGCATCACCAGCACCGCCTGTAGCAGGCGCCGGACGACGAAGGCGATCACCGCGCCGGCCTCATCCGCTCTCCCCCTCTCGGCCTCCCCGGCCGGCTGCGCTGCGCGGCGCCCGCGTCAGTCGACCTTGAGCAGCCGCACGTCGAGCCGGTTGTCGGCACGATGCACCAGGTGCACCTTCTTCTTCATCGCCCAGGGAATCACCTGGTTGTGCAGCGGGATATGCGAGACGTCCTCGTGGCTGAGCAGCAGCGCGCGCTCGATCAGCTCGTTGCGCGTCTTCGGGTCGGCCTCGACCTTGATGCGCTCGACCAGCGCGTCCATCTGCGGATTGCTGTAGCGGCCGACGTTGTAGTTGCCATCGCCCTGTGCGCCGACGCTGCGCACCAGCGACTGCAGCGAGTAGAGCGCGTCGAAGGTCGGCACGCCCCAGCCGAGCAGGTAGATGCTGGCCTCGTAGCGCTGGATCATCGGGAAGTAGGTCGCGAGCGGCAGCGTGCGCAGCTTGGCCTTGACGCCCACGCGCGCCCACATCGCGGCCACCGCCTGGCAGATCTCCTCGTCGTTGATGTAGCGATTGTTGGTGCAGGCGAAGTCGACGCTGAAGCCGTTCGGGTAGCCGGCCTCGGCGAGCAGCTTCTTGGCGCCGTCGACGTCGTAGGGATAGCGCAGGTCCGCTTTCTTTGTCCAGCCGTTCACCTGCGGCGCGATCAGGGTGCCGGTCGGCTGCGAGAGCCCGCGCATGATGCTGCGGTGGATCGCCGCGATATCGATCGCCTGGTACAGCGCACGGCGCACGCGCACGTCCTTCAGCGGATTGCGGCCCTTGATGTCGGAGCCGGGCAGCTCCTCGCGGAACTGGTCGAGGCCGAAGAACATCGTGCGGTTCTCGACGCCGTCGACGACCTTCAGGTCGGGCGAGGAGCGCAGCCGCGCCAGGTCGGCCGGCGAGGGGTCGAGCACAAAGTCGACCTCGCCCGAGAGCAGCGCGGCGATGCGCGTTGCCTCCGACTTCACCGGCGTGTAGACGATCTCGGTGACGTTGCCCTCCAACTTGCCCCACCAGGCCGCGTTGCGCGTCAGCACCAGCCGCACGTCCTGCTCCCAGCTCTTGAGCAAGAAGGGGCCTGTCCCGTTCGCGTTGCGGTGGGCGAAGTTCTCCTCGGTGGTCTTGATGTCCTTCGGCGTCGTCGAGCGGTTCTTTTCGGCCCAGCCCTTGTCCATGATGCGCAGCTCGGTGAGCTGTCGCAGCAGCACCGGGTTCGGGCCCTTGGTGAAGATGTCGACGGTGCCCGCATCGACCTTCACCACGCGGTCGATGCCCTGCGTGTAGACGCCGAAGTTCGAGGCCTTGTCCATCGCCCGCGTGATCGAGAAGACCACGTCGTCGGCATCGAACGCCGCGCCGTCATGGAAGCTGACCCCGTTGCGCAGCTTGACGCGCAACTGCGTCGGCGAGACCTGCTCGTAGCCGGTCGCCAGCACCGGCTCGACGGTGAACTTGCGGCTGTCGTAGAAGAACAGCGACTCGTAGACCATCGAGTGCACGCCATTCGACAGCGCGTTGCTCTGCGAATGGATGTCCCAGCTCGGGATGTCGCTGGCGCTGGTCCAGCGGAAGGTGTTGGCGGGCGCGGTTGCCGCCAGGCCGAAGCCGATCAGCAGCGCGACGAAAGTGTTGCGAAGGCGGGTCGAAGGCATGGCGTGGGTCCGTCTGGCCGAAGGAGGGCGCATCTTGCGCAAAAGGCATGCCCGTCGCCTACGGGGAATCCGCGAGCCGGGCGCAGCGAAAAGGCCGCCTTGGGCGGCCTTGGACGGCAACGAGGGGGTGTCGGCTAGAACCGGTGTCGCAGGCCGAGCGCGATATTCGTCGCGTCCTTGCCTGCATAGGCCGTCACGCCGCCGAGGAAGCCGGCGCCGCCGGGGGCCGTCTGGGCCAGGTTGTCGTTGACGAAGCGCGCCAGCACGAAGTTCACGTCGGTGCGCTTCGAGAACGAGTACGTGTAGACACCGCCGAAGCTGCTGCTGTCCGCATTTGCGGGCAGCCTGTCGTTGTGCAGGTTGTACGCGGTGTAGATCGTGTGCGGCCCGGTCACCCACTTGGCGCCGAGCTGATAGAAGTACGCGTCCTGGCGCATCGCGGTAAGGAAGGCGTTCTGCACCAGTCCGGCGGCCACTGGCCCCACCACCGGCGTCAGCTGCCCCGCGATGCCCGACAGCCCCGAAGGATTGTCGTCCGTCACCTTGGCGACCAGGCCGAAGATCGTCACCGGGCCGACCGGCGCGGACGCGCCGAGCACCGCGGTCGTCAGGGACTTGTCACCCCGTTCGTTCTCGCGCGTGTTGTAGGCCGCGCCGATCGAGAAGGCGCTGCCCTTGTAGGTCGCGCCGGCACCAAGCAGGCGGCCGGTGAAGGCCGAACCTTCACTGGCGGCCACCATCAACGAGCCGGTGAACGGGCCGGTCTGGATCCGGTACTGCACCGAGTTGCTGATGCGGATGTCCACCGGAGGCGGGAACGAGGACACCTGCCCCACGGCCAGGCTCGACTGGGTTGCCAGCGTGTCGAAACTGGCCGCCACCTCATAGGCGGGCGTGTACTGGCGCCCGGCCAGCACGGCGCCGACCGGCGTGACCAGGCCGACGAAGATCTGCCGGTCCCAGAAGCGAGGACTGTCGAGGTTGACGCCGATCTGGTTGCCGATTTGTGCGGACACCGCCGTGACCGCCGGCTGCAAGGCCCCTGGCAGCCCGAGCAACGCCGCCTGGTTCAGGCGATCGGGTGTCTGCGAGCCCGAAGGCGGTCGGTTCGAGATGCCGCCGATGTCGATCTCGGCGCGGTGCTCCATCGTCGCGACCGCGCGCCAACCGCCACCGAGGTCCTCGTTGACGCGCACGCCCAGGCGGGAGCCTTCCATGATGCCGCTCGCCAGCATGTGCTTCGAGCCGCCGCGCAAGCCCGAGACGTAGTTGTAGCCCGCGTCGACGAGACCGTAGAGCGTCACGCTGCTCTGGGCCCAGGCCGCTGGCGTCAGGGCGGCACATGCAACGGCCGCGACCAAGGTTTTCTTCATGCTTGCGTCTCCTGGCATGGGGCGGGCGACCCTGGCGAAGTGCGCCCGCCGATGAATCTTTCCCGGACACCCGTTCTATGCGAGCGGCCCGGCGTCCCAACGAAGATGTATGCAGGCGAAAAAAGGCCGCCCGAGGGCGGCCTTCAACTGCCTTGAGTTGCCTGCTCCCCTACGCGCTGCGTCGAGAGCACGCCGTGCTCAGAACGAGTGACGGATACCGAGGTCGACACCGGTCGACTTCTCGCCGGCGACGGCAGTGATGCCGCTGAGCGTCTGCACCGTGTAGCTGCCCGCGTTGCCGGCGCCGTCCTTGTTCTTGATGTGCGCCACGGTCGTGTAGATCGCGGTGCGCTTGGACAGGTTGTGCTGGTAGCCCAGGGCCAGCTGGTCGGCATCACCGTGAGTGCCCGTCCCGGCGCCGTTGATCCGGGTATAGGCGAACTTGATCAGGCCCGAGCCGACCGGCGCCCAGGCGCTGGCGCCAATCAGCTTGTCCTTGTCGTCAGCCAGTTCCGTCTGCTGATAGGTCAGGCCGAACTTCAGGAAACCGAAGTCGTAGGAGCCCGAGATCAAGGCGGTCTTGAAATCTTCGTCGGTCGCCGTCTCGGTCTTCGAGTAGGCGCCCGTCACGTCGATCGGGCCGGCCTTGTAGCCAATGCGACCGCCGATGTACTTGTTGCCCGGCACACCTTCGCCAGCGCCCACGGTGACCTGACCGTAGAGGCCGCCCAGCGACGTCGGCAGGAAGTAGGACACGAGGTTGTCGCCGCGGGTCTTGGTGGCCACGCCGCCGTACACGTTCCACAGGCGGCTGCGGTCACCCACGCCCACCGTGCCGAACGGGTCGAAGTCCGCCAGCGCGTTCCAGGTCGGCAGCGTGTCGCGGCCCAGGCGGAGTTCGCCGAACCCGCCGATCAGGCTGACGGTCGAACGGCGATGCCAGAACTTGTTGCTGGTGTTGATCGTGCCGTCGTCGACGTTGACATGCGACTCCAGCCAGAAGCCGGCCTTCAGGCCGCCGCCCAGGTCTTCGATGCCACGCACGCCGAGGCGGCTGGTCAGGTTGTTGCCGCTTGCGAGGCGGTACTGGGTGTCATCGCCATTCTTCACGTACTGCACGCCGACGTCGGCGACGCCGAACAGCGTCACGGATGACTGGGCCGAGGCCACACCGGACACGGAGGCGAGAGCGGCCAGCGCGAGCCAGGTTTTCTTCATTGCAACTATCTCCTTGGTTGAGCCAGAGGCGCCGTGGGCACAGGCCTGGATGAGCGGCCGGCTTGACGATCCCCGTGAGCGGAAAGCCGCGCTATTCCACCAGAGGCCCCATGACAAGACCAGCCATAGCGCCCAAATCTGCAGCACTTGTTGCCCTGGTACAACGTGTAACAGCCCTGTCATGGACGCTGTCCCAGGCTGCTGCGCACCATCGCGGCGCGCCGATTACGGGTTCACCCGGGCCGTCGTCACAATCGACGCGCCGCCGCGACAATCGTCCGCACCCCGGCCTTCGAGTACCTGCCGATGAACACGACCCGACCCCGACTCTCCACCCTGGACCGCTGGCTTTCCGGCGCCGACCAGACCCTGCGCACGCTGGCCGGCGCCAGCACGGCATCGCGACCGCGGCCGGACGCCGAGCTGCCGCCCGCCCCAGCGCTGGACGACGAGGAGCGGCGCCTGTCCGGCGCACTGATGCGGGTCAACCATGTCGGTGAGGTCTGTGCCCAGGCGCTTTACCAGGCGCAGTCGTTGACCTCGCGCGACGAACGCCTGCGCACCCACTTCGACCAGGCCGCCCGCGAGGAGACCGACCACCTCGCCTGGACCCGACAGCGGCTGACCGAACTCGGCGCGCGGCCGAGCCTGCTCAATCCGCTCTGGTATGCAGGCGCCTTCGGCATCGGCCTGGTGGCGGGACGCCTGGGCGCGCAGACGAGCCTGGGCTTCGTCGTCGAGACCGAGCGGCAGGTCGAGCGACACCTCGACAGCCATCTGCAGCGCCTGCCGCTACGGGACGTCTCGTCCCGCGCGATCGTCGAGGAGATGAAGACCGACGAGGCTCGCCATGCCCTGCATGCCGAGGCCGCCGGCGGCAAACCACTGCCGCTACCGGCCCGCCTGCTGATGACCGCGGCGGCAAAGGTGATGACCACGATCGCCCACCGCGTCTGACAAGCGGGGGCGTCGCCCGCCACGGCAGCCGGCGCACGGCCGGCACCGATCAGACGTCCACGCGCTCGAAGCTCGTCGTGACCTCGGCCGTCTTGCTCAGCATGATGGTCGCCGAGCAGTACTTGTCGTGCGAGAGCTTGATCGCCCGCTCGATGGCCACGTCGGCGAGCCCCCGTCCCGACACGGTGAAGTGCAGGTGGATGCGCGTGAAGACCTTCGGGTCGGCCGGGGCGCGCTCGGACGTGACATCGACCTTGCAACCGCGGACGTCATGGCGGCCGCGCTTCAGGATCAGGACCACGTCGTAGGCCGTGCAGCCGGCGGTGCCGGAAAGGACGGTCTCCATCGGCCGCGGCGCCAGGTTGCGGCCGCCGCCGTCGGGCGCGCCGTCCATCGTGATCAGATGGCCGCTGCCGGTTTCGGCGACAAAACTCATGCCGCTCGCGGGCAGCCAGTGGACGGTGCATTGCATGACATGGCTCCCAAGGGGGCTGAGAAGGACGACGGCCGAACGGGCGCGCCGCGATTGTGCGCGCTGCGGACGCAAACCCTGGGCGGACACGTTCTGCAGCATCGCGTGCGGGTTTTCACGAATCTCTTGTTGCATCGCAACACGCCGACAGCTATAGTTCCTTTCATTGAGGTTGCGCTGTCTCAGCCACCTCGCCCGGTTGTCTCCTCCACCTCCTCCAATGGTGGATTCGGCCCAAGGCCTCACGGCCTTGGGCCTTTTTCTTTGCCGGCAGCGCCTTCTCGAGGCCCCCTGCCCTGCGGCGGCCGCCGCAGGGCGCTGGCGTATCATCCGCGCCCCTTCCTCGCACCACGTCAGATGCCCGGCCCCCGACGCGCAGCACGGCGCACCGTCCACGCGCCGAGCCGCGAGTCCTCCGCCAGCCCCACGCGGCGCGGCGGGCCGCCGCCGCTCGGTGACTATCTGCAGCGCATCCTCACGGCCAAGGTCTACGACGTGGCCGTTGAAACCCCACTCGATCAGGCACGCAGCCTCTCGGCCCGCATCGACAACACGGTGCTGCTCAAGCGTGAAGACTGCCAGCCGGTCTTCAGCTTCAAGCTCCGCGGCGCCTACAACAAGATGGCGCGCCTGTCGGCGGAGCAACTGGCGCATGGCGTCATCTGCGCCTCGGCCGGCAACCACGCCCAGGGCGTCGCGCTCTCGGCACGGCGGCTCGGCTGCCGCGCCGTCGTCGTGATGCCGGTGACGACGCCGCAGCTCAAGATCGACGCGGTGCGCACGCTCGGCGGCGAGGTCGTGCTGCACGGCGACAGCTACTCGGACGCCTACGCCCGCGCGCTCGAGCTTGAGGCGGTGCAGCAGCTGACCTTCGTCCATCCGTTCGACGACCCGGACGTGATCGCCGGCCAGGGCACGATCGCGATGGAGATCCTGCGCCAGCACCAGGGCCCGATCGACGCGGTGTTCTGCGCCATCGGCGGTGGCGGGCTGGTCTCGGGCGTCGCGGCCTATCTGAAGGCGGTGCGGCCCGAGATCCGCGTCATCGGCGTGCAGACGAACGACTCCGACGCGATGGCGCGCTCGGTGCAGGCCGGCCGACGCGTGACCCTGCCCGACGTCGGCCTCTTCTCCGACGGCACCGCGGTCAAGCTGGTCGGCCGCGAGACCTTCCGCCTCGCGCGCGCGCTGGTCGACGAGTTCGTCATCGTCGACACCGACGCCGTCTGCGCCGCGATCAAGGACGTGTTCGAGGACACGCGCAGCATCCTAGAACCCGCCGGCGCCCTCGGCGTCGCGGCCATCAAGCAGTACGCGGCGGCGCGCGAGGCGCGCGGCGAAACCTACGTCGCGATCACCTGCGGCGCGAACATGAACTTCGACCGCCTGCGCTTCGTCGCCGAGCGGGCCGAGGTCGGCGAGGAGCGCGAAGCGGTCTTCGCGGTGACGATCCCCGAGGAGCGCGGCAGCTTCCGCCGCTTCTGTGAGCTGGTCGGCCCGCGCAGCGTGACCGAGTTCAACTACCGCATCGCCGAGGCGGACACCGCGCACGTCTTCGTCGGCCTCAGCACGACCGGCCGCGGCGAGTCGGCGCGCATCGCGGCGCACTTCCGCGCGCACGGCTTCGACACGCTCGACCTGACGCACGACGAGCTCGCCAAGCTGCATGTGCGTCACATGGTCGGCGGCCGCGGCGAGCTCGCGCCCGGCGAGAGCCTGTTCCGCTTCGTCTTCCCCGAGCGGCCCGGGGCGCTGATGACCTTCCTGTCGTCGATGCACCCGCAGTGGAACATCAGCCTCTTCCACTACCGCAACCAGGGTGCCGACTACGGCCGCATCCTGGTCGGCATCGAGGTGCCGCGCGCCGAACGCAAGGAACTGCGCCAGTTCCTCGATGGGCTCAACTACCCCTGGGTCGACGAGACCGACAACCCGGTGTACCGGCTCTTCCTGCGCTGAACTGAGACATCCGGCGCGGGCACCGTTGTCCGCGTCCACGGCCAGGCCGCACAATCGCCGAGACTGCCCGCGCCCGTCGCGGCCCGACGCGATTGCCACGACCTGCCATGTCCGTCACCCGATCCCTGATCTCGCCGACATCGAACCCGCTGCTCGAGGGTGCGCTGCGCGACAAGCTCGCGAAGCGGTCGGAAACCACCGGCAGCCTGGGAGAACTGCAGCCGCTGGCGGTGCGCCTCGGGCTCATCCAGAACACGCTGAACCCGCGCTTTCGCGATCCGCAGCTGGCGATGTTCGCCTCCGACCACGGGCTCGCGGTCGACGGCGGCAGCCCGCGCATCAGCCGCTCGACCTCGGGCCAGATCCGCCAGTTGCTGACCGGGCAACTGCCGGTGTCGGTGTTCGCGCGCATCCAGTCGCTCGAGCTGCGCGTGATCGACGCCGGCGTCTCCGAATCGCTCGAGCCGCACCCGCGGCTGATGGCGCGCAAGATCGCGCACGGCACGCGCAGCCCGCGCACCGGCACCGCGATGACGATCGACCAGGCGCATGCCGCGATCCGCGCCGGCATGGAGATCGCAGACACCCTGCCGGGCAACGCGATCGCCTGCGCCGGCGTCGGCGTCGGTTCTTCCGAGGCCGCCGCACTGGTGCTGGCGCAACTGTGCAACGTGCCGCTGCGCGAACTGCTCGTCGCCGGCCCCGCGGTGCGCCAGGAGGACGCGGCGCGTCTGATGATCGTGCTGCAGGGTGCCCAGGGCCGCCACCGCGAGGTGACCGATCCGGTCGAGGTGCTGGCCGCCTACGGCGGCTTCGACACCGCGATGATGGTCGGTGTGATGCTCGTCTCGGCGAGCAAGCGCCACCTGATCATCGTCGACGGCATGGCCGCCTGCGCAGCGCTGATGGTGGCTTCGCGCATCGCGCCGCCGGTCACTGACTACAGCTTGTTCACGCGCAGCCACGGCGAGGCCGGCCTCGACCGCGCGCTCGGCCTGTTCGAGGCCAGCGCGCTGCTCGAGCTCGGCATGGAAAGCACCGACGGCACCGGCGCGACCCTGGCCTGGCCGCTGATCAAGGCTTCTGCCGCGCTGCTGACCGAAATCGCAGAGGGCGAGGACCCGGGGCCTTCGCAGCCCGGGGACATCCCACGACGCCAGGACGCCCCGGCCGTCGAAGACTGAACTCGCGGCCCGCCCGGCCGCCTGCTTGTGGCACCACCCGACTGCCAGCGACGACCCGATCGGCATCGCGTCGCGCCGATGCCGCACCTCGCGTCGGCCTGTCCTGACCGCGGCTTCAGTTCACCTG
This sequence comes from Ideonella sp., assembly GCA_035911095.1. Classification (GTDB taxonomy): domain Bacteria; phylum Pseudomonadota; class Gammaproteobacteria; order Burkholderiales; family Burkholderiaceae_C; genus JAMHWF01. The sequence continues at coordinate 59,958 of JAMHWF010000099.1, forward strand.
CGGCAGGTCCTGGCCCGGCGGCGGCCTGCCGTCGCCGTCGGGGAAGACCGGCATCACCTGCTCGCCTTCCATGCCCGGCGGCGGGGGCGGGACTTCGACGTACTCAGGCATAGGCTCGGGCATCGGCGGCACTTCGTAGGCGGCCGGCGGGACCGATGCGTCCTGCGGCGGCGGGGGTGGCGGCGCATACACGCCCGCCGGCATCACGGCCTGCGGCGAATCCATCGATGCGGGCGGCAGGGTGCCGGTGGCGGCCGCGGTCGGCGCTGGCAGTTCGAGCGTGAAGCCGCCGCCGCCCTTGGCGGGCCCGATCGAGACCGAGCGCATCGCCACCGAACGCAGCGTGAGCTGGCCGTCGATCGTCGCGCCGACACGGTAGGGGCGCGGCGGCTTGTCGCCGACGACGATCACCGCCACGCCGCTGCCGCCCGGGCCGCCGGCACGTGGTGCGACCACGCCGACCAGCTTGAAGCGGCTGTCGGACGGCGGTGCCGCTTCGGGTGCAGCCGCCACCGCAGCCCCCCCGAGCAACCGCGCCAGTTCGCCGCGCATCGCCGCCGATTCGGCCACGGGCACGGTGTAGGACGGCGCCACCGGGCCACGCAGCGTGCCGAGCAGCCAGTACATCGCCGAGCCCGCGACGAGGGCCCAGATCACGAAAGCCGACACGCGTGCAGCCATAGCCGAGGATTATCATCGACCGCATGTTTGCGAATGCCCCGGAAACCTCCGCTCACAAGCCCCGCCGCGTGCGCGGCTTCACGCTGATCGAACTGCTGGTCGTGCTGGTCATCATCGGCGTGCTTGCGGCCCTGATCGTGCCGAACGTGCTCGACCGCACCGACGACGCGCGCGTCACCGCGGCGCGCACCGACGTGAACAACCTGATGCAGGCGCTGAAGCTCTATCGCCTCGACAACCAGCGCTACCCGACCGGCGAGCAGGGTCTCGCGGCACTGGTGGCCAAGCCCACCGTCGGCGCGATCCCGCCGAACTGGCGCCCCTACATCCCGAAGCTCCCCAAGGACCCCTGGGGCAACGACTACCAGTACGTGAGCCCCGGCGTGAAGGGCGAGATCGACGTCTTCAGCTGGGGAGCCGACGGCCAGCAAGGCGGCGAAGGCAACAACGCCGACATCGGCTCCTGGCAATGAGGCCCAGGCGCCGCTAGCCCAAGCTGAGGCCCGCCGGGAACCGAAGGCTGCCAGCGGAGCGTCCGCGCCGAGATGTATCGCGCCCCGATGTCCCTGCGCCGCAAGCGCTGCCACGAGACCCGCGCCAGGCCGCGCGAGCGCGGCTTCACGATGATCGAACTGCTGATCGTCGTCGCGCTGATCGCGGTCGCCTCCACCGTCGTCTCGCTGTCGCTGCGCGACCCGGCTGCGACCCGCCTCGACCAGGAGGCGGTGCGCCTGTCGGCCTTGCTCGAATCCGCGCGCGCCGAGGCCCGCGCCTCGGGCCTGCCGGTGCGCTGGGAAATCGCCGGCGCGGTCGACAGCACCGATGCCTCGGCGCAGGACGGCTTCCGCTTCGTCGGCCTGCCGCCCGGCGAGAAGATGCCCACACATTGGCTGACCCAGGGCGTGACGGCCACCGTGGTCGGCGCGGCCGCGGTGCAGCTCGGCCCCGAGCCCCTGATCGCCGCCCAGCGCATCGTGCTGCAGCTCGACCGCCAGCAGCTCGCGCTCGAGACCGACGGGCTCGGCCCCTTCGTCGTCGTCGCGACCGAGGCTGCGGGCCCGGCCCCGCGGCGGTGACCTCGCCATGACCATCACCGCCCCGGTGACAGGCTCCGCCCCTCACATCGGCCTCGCACGCCGCGGCGCAGCGGCCGGGCAAGGCTTCACGCTGATCGAGGTGCTGGTGGCACTGGCGATCGTCGCGATCACCCTCGCCGCCGGCATCAAGGCCGCGGGCGCCTTGACCGACGGCGTGCAGCGCCAGACCGACGTCAGCGCCGCGCAATGGTGTGCCGACAACGAGCTCACCGCGCTCAAGCTCTCGCGCCAGTACCCCGGCGTCGGCGACAGCGAGTTCAGCTGCGAGCAGCTCGGCCGCAGCTACCGCGGCCTGCTCCAGACGCGGCCAACGCTGAACCCGAACTTCCGCCGCGTCGACGCGCTGATCTCGAACGAGGCCGGCGTGACGGTGCTGACGCTGTCGACCGTGCTCGGACGCTTCTGATGCCGCGCCGCCCGCCACCTGCAGCGCGCCCGCGCGGCTTCACGCTCGTCGAGGTGCTGGTCGCCCTGCTCGTGATGGCGCTGATGGCGGCAATGGCCTGGCAGGGGGTCGACAGCATCGCGCGCACCCGCGAGGCCGGCGGCGCCCACGTCGAGCGGATCATGCGGCTCAACACCGTGATGGCGCAGTGGGAGTCGGATCTGGCGAGCGTCGAGGACACCCAGGTCGTCCCCGCCCTCGCCTTCGACGGCAGCTCTCTGCGCCTGACCCGGCGCACCGACGAAGGCATCCAGCTGGTCATCTGGTCGCTGCGCAGCGGCACCTGGCTGCGCTGGACCAGCCCGGTCGCGACCCATGCGCGTGCGCTGCAGGACAGCTGGATGCGCAGCATGCAGCTGCTCGCCAACGACCGCGGGCAGCTGAAGCTCGTCGAGGGCCTCGCCACCTGGCAGGTCTACTTCTATCGCGGCAACGGCTGGAGCAACGCGCAGTCGAGCGATGACCTCGCCGCCGCGACCCCGACGATCGACCCCCGCACCGGCCAGCCACGACAGGCCTCGGCGCGGGTGCAACTGCCTTCGGGCGTGCGCATCGTGCTCGCCTTCGCCGAAGGCAGCGGGCTCGTCGGCACCCTGACGCGCGACATCCGCCTCGGGCCGCAGACGCCATGACACCGCACCCGGCCCGGCCCTCACGCTCACGTTCACGGTCAGGCACGCGTGCCGCGCAGCGCGGCGCCGCGCTGCTGACCGCGATGATCATCGTGACGCTGGTGGCCACGCTCGCCGCCTCGATGGTCTGGCAGCAGTGGCGTTCGGTCCAGGTCGAATCGGCCGAGCGCGCGCGGGCGCAGGCGAACTGGATCCTGATGGGCGCGCTCGACTACGCGCGGCTGATCCTGCGTGAGGACGGGCGCGCCGGTGGCTCGGACCACCTCGGCGAGCCCTGGTCGGTGCCGCTGGCCGAGGCGCGGCTGTCGAGCTTCCTGTCGTCCGACCGCGAGAACAACACCGACAGCGGGCCGGAGGCCTTCCTGTCGGGCTCGATCGAGGACGCGCAGTCGCGCTTCAACCTGCGCAACCTCACCGAGGGCGGCGTGATCGACGAACCCGCACTGAAGGCGCTGACGCGGCTGTGCGAATCGAGCGGCGTGGCCTCCGAGATCGCGAGCCAGATCGCCACCGGGCTGCGCGACTCGACCGTCGTCGACGCGTCGACGCCGCCTGCCGAAGGCGCGACCGGTACCGGCACCGGCGTCGGCGTCGGCGTGGCCGGCTCGCGCTCCGCCGACCCGCCACTGCCGCCGAACAGCGTGCGCCAGCTGCGCTGGCTCGGCATCGACCCGCAGGCGCTGCTGCGCCTCGAGCGCTACGTGACGCTGTTGCCCGAGAAGACCGCGATCAACCTCAACACCGCCTCGCGCGAGGTCATTGCGGCGGTACTCGACATCGACCTCGGCAGCGCCGAGCGCATCGTCTCGGCGCGCCAGCGCTCGCCACTGAACGCCCAGGAAGACCTCGACGCCCTGGTACCGCCGCCGACGCAGGACGGGCCGGGCGCGGACACGTCCAGAACGGACCGCATCGGCTACACGTCGAAGTACTTCTATGTGCAAGGCCGCCTGCGCCTGGGCGGCCGCATCGTCGAGGAGCGATCGCTGGTCGAGCGCCGCGAACGCGGCGAAGTGGTGCCGCTGCGGCGCGAACGTGTGAGCCTTGTCACGGGCGCCGGCTGAGCCCCGCCACCTGCCGCGGCAGGCCTCGCCGCGACGCACCGCGAGGCCTCCACAAGCGCGCGAGTTGCGGGTTGTAAGTCATTGATTTCGCGAATTTTGGGTCTGGGGACTGGCGTTATCCTCGCGGTCCCAAGCGGCTGTTACAACCTCGCCTCCCCCCATGTCGATCCTCGTCGTCCAGATCCCGCCCCGCCGGCGGCTGCGCGCGCAAGCGAGTGACGACGCCGGCGGCGGCGCAGCCACCGAGTTCGACTACGCGCTGAGCAGCGACGGCATCGGCGTCACCTCGCAGGGTCGCTGCGCGCCGTCGCTGCTGCCCAAGGCCTCGACCGTCGTCGCGGTGCTCTCCGACGCCGACGTCAGCTGGCATCGCATCACCCTGCCGAAGGCGCCGGCGCAGCGGCTGCGCGCCGCGCTCACCGGCGTGCTCGAGGAGTCGCTGGTCGACGACGACGTGCACCTCGCGGTCGCGCCGAGGGCGACGGCTGGCCAGCCGACCTGGGTCGCCGCGGTGCAGCGCTCCTGGCTCGCGGCCACGCTCGGCCGGCTCGAGAAGGACCAGGTCTTCGTCGACCGCGTGGTGCCGCTCTCGTGGCCCGACGACCCGCCGAGCGGCCACTTCGTCGAAGACCCGGATGCGCCCGGCGACTCGCCCGCCGCGCTGGTGCTGACCTGGGCCCATGCCGACGGCGTCGCCACGCTGAAGCTGCAGGGCGGGTTGGCGCGCGCCGTGCTGCCGCAGCCGCTGCCCGACGGCCTGCGCTGGAGCGCCTCGCCGGCGGCGGCGCTGGGCGCCGGCGCCTGGCTCGGCGCGCCGGTCGCGGTGATGACACCGACCCAGCGCGGCCTGCAGGCGGTGCGCACGACCTGGAACCTGCGCCAGTTCGACCTCGCGCCACGCAACCGCGGCATGCGCGCGCTGCGCGACCTGCGGCGCCAGGCCTTCAGCCCGAACTGGCGGGCACTGCGCTTCGGCCTCGTCGGGCTGCTCGTGGTGCACCTGGTCGGCATCAACCTCTGGGCCCTGGGCCAGCAGGCCGCGGTCGAGCGGCGACAGGCGGCGATGGTCTCGCTGCTGCGCGAGACCTTCCCGCAGGTGCGCACCGTGGTCGACGCCCCGGTGCAGATGCAGCGCGAGGTGGACAGCCTGCGCGCGACCGCCGGCCAGGCTGGCGACGGCGACCTCGAGCCCCTGCTGCAGGCCGCCGCCAGTGCCTGGCCGCCCGACCGGCCTCCGGTCGAGACGCTGCGCTTCGAGCCCGGACGCCTGACCCTCGGCGCCTCCGGCTGGGACAACGAAGAGATCGAACGCTTCCGGGCCCGCCTGCGGCCTGCCGGCTGGGAGGTCGACGCGATAGAAGGCCGCCTGGTGCTCAGCCGCGCCCAGGCCGGCAGCGGAGCCTCCTGATGGCCACCAACGCCGCCTTGCCCCCACCGTCATCGGCCTGGCGCGCCCAGCTCGCCCAGACCTGGCGCAACTTCTCGCCGCGCGAGCGCAGCCTGGTGCTGTTCGCCGGCATCGCGGTCGGCGTGCTGCTGCTCTGGCTGGTCGCGGTGCGGCCCGCCTGGCGCACGCTGCACACCGCACCGGCGCAGCTCGCCGCCGCCGAAGCACAATTGCAGCAGATGCAGCGCCTGGCCGCCGAGAGCCAGCTGCTGCGCGGGGCGGCGCCGGTGGCCCCTGCCGCGGCCGCCGCCGCGTTGCGGGCCGCGACCGACCGCCTCGGCTCGGGCGCACGCCTGCAGCTGCAGGGCGACCGCGCGACGCTGACCTTCGAACACATCCCCGCGCCACAGCTCGCCGCCTGGCTGGTCGAGGCGCGCAGCGGCGCCCGCGCGCGCCCGGCCGAGGCGCAGTGGACACGCGGCGGCCAGGGCTACAGCGGCAACGTGGTCCTGCTGCTCGGCCCCGCGTCATGAACCCCGCCCCCGACACCCGCAGCCGGTGCTGGCACCGCGCGCCGCGAAGAGCCGCCCGATGATGCGACGCCGACCGAAGCGCAACCCGTTCTCGCATACCGTCACCGGCTGGGCCGAGTCGACCTATGCCGAGCAGGCCTGGGAGGCGAACCGCGGCGCCGGCCTGCGCTGGGGCCTCTGGGGCGCCGCGGTCGGCGCGCTGATCGCGCTGCTGCTGTTCGCACCGGCCGCCTGGCTGGCCAGCGCAGTCGCCTCGGCCACCGGCGAGCGCGTGCTGCTGTCGGACGCGCGCGGCACCGTCTGGTCCGGCAGCGCGGTGCTGGTGCTGACCGGCGGCGCCGACAGCCGCGACGCCAACAGCCTGCCCGGCCGCCTGCAATGGACGCTGGCGCCACGCCCGACCGGCTTCGAGCTGCGCGCCCGCCATGCCTGCTGCCTGAACGGCGCGGTCGGCCTGCTGCTACGCCCGGGCTTCGGGCGCATGCACGGCACGCTGCTCGCGCCGGCGGACTGGGTGGGGCAGTGGCCGAGCTCGCTGCTCGCCGGCCTCGGCACGCCGTGGAACACGCTCCAGCTCGGCGGTGCGGTGCGCCTGACGACCCCTGGCCTCGCCTTCGAGCAGGTGCAGGGGCGGTTGCGTCTCGAAGGTGAACTCAACGTCGAACTGCTCGATGTCTCCTCGCGCCTGTCGACCCTCGACACGCTCGGCAACTACCGCCTGACCCTCACCGGCGACCCGGCCACCCCGGGCACCTCGCAGCTGCTGCTGTCGACGCTCGGCGGCGCGCTGCAGCTCAACGGCACCGGTACCTGGGGCCCCGGCGGCGTGCGCTTCCGCGGCGAGGCGACCTCCGCCATGGAAGACGAGGCGGCGCTGAACAACCTGCTCAACATCATCGGGCGGCGCAGCGGCGCGCGCTCGGTCATCTCGATCGGATAGCCATGACCCAGCAGCCCTCATTGCCCGGCGGCTCGGCCACGCGCCGGGCATCGGCAGCGCGCACGCCCAGGCAGCTCCGCTGCGGCGTCGGCCGCTCGCTGGCCGCGGCCCTGTGCGCCGGCGCGCTGGCCACCGGCCCCGCGCCGAGCGCACTCGCCCAGCCCGTCGCCGGCAGCAGCCCGGCCGTCAAGGGGCGCACCCCGGTGACGCTGAACTTCGTCAATGCCGACATCGAGGCCGTCTCGCGCGCGATCGGCGTGATGCTCGACCGCCAGATCCAGGTCGACCCGCGCGTGCGCGGCAACATCACCCTCTACAGCGAGCAACCGCTGGCGGTGCGCGACGCCTACCTGAACTACCTGTCGGCGCTGCGCGGCCTCGGCTTCGCGGTGGTCGAGGCCGGCGGCCTGCTGAAGGTCGTGCCCGAGGCCGACGCCAAGCTGCAGACCGGCACCGTCTCGATCGGCGAGCCCTCGCGCCGCGGCGACCAGATCGTCACGCAGATCTTCCGCCTCAACCACGAGAACGCGAACAACCTGGTCGCGATCCTGCGGCCGCTGATCAGCCCCAACAACACGATCAACGCCAACCCGGGCAGCAACTCGCTGGTCATCACCGATTACGCCGAGAACCTGCAGCGCCTGGCCAAGATCATCTCGACGCTCGACAGCCCGGCCGCGACCGACGTCGAGGTGATCCCGCTGAAGTACGCGATCGCGCCCGACCTGGCGCCGATGGTGCAGCGCCTGGCCGACGGCGGCGGCGGCGGTGCCGCCGGCGTGCCCGGCGGCACGCCCGGCGTGGCCGCGAGTGCCGGCGGCATCTCGGTGCTCGCCGACGCGCGCGCCAATGCGCTGATCGTCCGTGCGCCGAACCAGACCCGGCTGTTCATGCTGAAGTCGCTGATCGAGAAGCTCGACCGGCCGACGGCGCCCGGCGGCGGCCCGGCCGGCAACATCTGGGTCGTGCACCTGCGCAATGCCGACGCGACCAAGCTGGCGCAGGTGCTGCGCGCCGCCTACGACGCGGGCGTTGGTGGTGGCGGCGGCGGCGGAAGCAGCGGCAGCTCCGGCGGCTTCGGCAGCCAGGGCAGCAGCGGCGGCTTCGGCAACACCAGCAGCTCCTTCGGCAACAACCAGAACATCGCGCAGTCGCAGGCGAACGCGGGGGGCATGGGCTCGAGTTCCAGCGCCGCGACCTCGCCGCTGTCGCCCTCGGCCGGCCCCTCGACCGGCGGCTTCATCCAGGCCGACCCGTCGACCAACTCGCTGATCATCACGGCGCCCGAGCCGGCCTATCGCCAGATCCGCGCGATGATCGACGCGCTCGACTCGCGCCGCGCGCAGATCTACATCGAGAGCATGATCGTCGAGGTCTCGGGCGACAACGCGGCCGACTTCGGCTTCCAGTGGCAGGGCCTGCTCGGCCGCGAAGGCGACAGCAATGGCCTCTACGGCGGCACCAACTTCGGCTCCACCGGCAACCTCCTGTCGCTGACGCTGGGCAGCCTGGGCGTCGGCAGCAGCAGCGGCACCACCGGCAGCACCGGCACCAGCGGCATCTCGCTCGGCGAGGGCCTGAACCTCGGCCTGATCCACAACTTCAGCGGTACCTACGGCCTGGCCGCGATCGCGCGCCTGCTGCAGAGCCAGACGAACACCAACATCATCTCGACGCCGAACCTGATCACGCTGGACAACGAAGAGGCGAAGATCATCGTCGGCAGCAACGTGCCCTTCGTCACCGGCCAGTACAGCAGCACCGGCACCGGCAATCTGTCGAACCCCTTCCAGACCATCGAGCGCAAGGACGTCGGCATCACGCTGCGCATCAAGCCGCAGGTCGGCGAGGGCGGCTCGGTGCGCATGACGATCTTCCAGGAGTCCTCCAGCGTCAGCGACCGCGTCGCGCCCGGCACGACGAACGCCGGCCCGTCCACCGACAAGCGCTCGATCGAGTCGACCGTGGTCGTCGACGACGGTGCGATCCTGGTGCTCGGCGGGCTGATCGAGGACCGCTTCGAGGAGAGCAAGTCGAAGATCCCGCTGCTCGGCGACCTGCCGGTGGTGGGGGCGCTGTTCCGCAGCGAATCGCGCGAGAAGCGGCGCACCAACCTGATGGTGTTCCTGCGCCCGATCGTGATGCGCGACAGCGAGAGCGCGACCGCGTTGACGATGGACCGTTACGACCTGATCCGCGCCCAGCAGAAGGACGCGCAGCCGCGGCCGAGCATCGTGATGCCGATCAACGAGTCGCCGGTGCTGCCGCCGCAGCGGCCGCCGGGCGCCAACGTGACGCCGGACGTGCCGCGCGACGACCCCTCGCGCCTGCCGCCGCTCAACCCGCCGCCGGGCGCCAGCGCGCCGGCCGCTTCGGCCGAGCCCTACCGCGACCCCGACGCGCAAGCGCAGAACCCGGCCAACGGCGGGCGCCGCCCTCCCCCGCCGCCGCTGATGCCCCCGCCCGCGCCAGTGATCTCGGCGCCGTCGCCGGCGCCGACGCCCTCGACCTCGGGCAGCCCGGCCGGCGACCCGCTGCCGGCCTACTGAGCGCGCCGCGATGGGCTCCCGCCACCCGCTGCCCTACGCCTACGCGAAGGCACACACGCTGCTGCTCGAGGACGACGGCGAGCAGCTGCGCCTGTGGGCGGGCGAAGGCACCAGCCTCTCGGCGCTGTCGGAGGTGCTGCGCCTGTACGCGGTCGACGCGCTCGAGCGCGAACCCGCGGAGACACTGGCCCAGCGCATCGCCATCGCCTATGCCGGCGGCGAGTCGAGCGCGGCCACCGTGATCGGCGAGGTCGAGAGCCGGGTCGACCTGTCGCGGATGATGCAGGAGCTGCCCGCGGTCGAGGACCTGCTCGAGGCCGCGAACGACGCGCCGATCATCCGCATGCTCAACGCGCTGCTGACCCAGGCGGCGAAGGACGGCGCGAGCGACATCCACATCGAGCCCTACGAGCGCTCGAGCGCGGTGCGCTTCCGCGTCGACGGCACGCTGCGCGAGGTGGTGCAGCCGAACAAGGCGCTGCACGCGGCGCTGATCTCGCGCCTGAAGATCATGTCCGAGCTCGACATCGCCGAGAAGCGGCTGCCGCAGGACGGCCGCATCTCACTTCGCATCGGCGGCCGCGCGATCGACGTGCGTGTCTCGACCCTGCCCTCGGCGCATGGCGAACGCGCGGTGCTGCGCCTGCTCGACAAGACCGAATCGAAGTTCACGCTCGAAGGCCTGGGCATGAGCGGCGACACGCTGGCCCGCTTCGACCGCCTGATCCAGCAGCCACACGGCATCGTGCTCGTCACCGGACCGACCGGCTCGGGCAAGACGACCACGCTCTATGCCTCGCTCGGCCGGGTCGACACCAGCACGACCAACGTGCTGACGGTCGAGGACCCGGTCGAGTACGAACTGCCCGGCATCGGCCAGACCCAGGTCAACGCGAAGATCGACCTGACGTTCGCGAAGGCCCTGCGCGCGATCCTGCGCCAGGACCCGGACGTGATCATGATCGGCGAGATCCGCGACTACGAGACCGCGCAGATCGCGATCCAGGCCTCGCTGACCGGCCACCTGGTGCTCGCCACGCTGCACACCAACGACGCGCCGAGCGCGGTCACGCGGCTCACCGACATGGGCGTCGAGCCCTTCCTGCTGAGCTCCTCATTGCTCGGGGTGCTGGCGCAGCGCCTCGTGCGCAAGCTCTGCCCGGTGTGCAAGAAGCTCGACGACCGCGGCCGCTGGCATCCGGTCGGCTGTCCCGAGTGCAGCATGACCGGCTACAAGGGCCGCACCGGCGTCTACGAGCTGATGGTCGCCGACGACAAGGTCTCGGCGCTGATCCATGCGCGCGCCGCCGAGAGCCAGCTCTTCGTCGCCGCCGAGGCGGCCGGCCTGCGCTCGATGCGCGAGGACGGCGAGCGGCTGATCGCGCAGGGCATCACTTCGGCCGAGGAAGTGATGCGCGTCACGCGCGAGTGAGGGCTGCACGCCCGAGCCCCGACCATGCCTGCCTACCGTTTCGAAGCGCTCGATGCCCAGGGCAAGGCCAGCACCGGCCTGCTCGAGGCCGACAACGCCAAGGCCGCACGCGCGCAGCTGCGCGCCCAGTCGCTGGTACCCCTCGACGTGACCCAGGTCGCCGCCGAGAGCGCGGCGACCACCGGCCTGCAGTTCAAGCGCCGCACCTTCAGCTCGACCGGGCTCGCGGTGTGGACGCGACAGCTGTCGGGCCTGGTCGGCTCCGGCCTGCCGCTGGAGCGCGCGCTGACCGCGATGGCCGACGAGGCCGAGGACGACCGCCAGCGCGAACTGATCGCCCACCTGCGCAGCGAGGTCAACAGCGGCGCCTCGTTCGCCCGTGCGCTGGCGAGCGCGCCGCGCGAGTTCGACGACGTCTACCGCGCGGTGATCGCCGCCGGCGAGCAGAGCGGCGCGCTGGCCGGCGTGCTCGAGCGCCTGGCCGACGACCTCGAGGAGCGGCAGAGCCTGCGAGCGAAGCTGATCGGCGCCACGCTCTACCCGGCGATCGTCTCGCTGATCGCGGTGGTGATCGTCGTCTTCCTCGTCACCTACGTCGTGCCGCAGGTGGCCTCGGTGTTCGAGGGCACGAAGCGCTCGCTGCCCTTCCTCACGGTCGCGATGCTCGCGCTCAGCGGCTTCATGCGCCAGTGGGGATGGCTGCTCGCGCTCGGCCTCGCCGCGGCCGGCGGGCTGCTGTCGCTCGCGCTGCGCAACGAGGCCTTCCGCGAGCGCTTCGATGCCGGCTGGCTCGAGCTGCCGCTGATCGGGCGCCTTTCGCGCGGCTACAACGCGGCCCGCTTCTCGGGCACGCTGGCGATGCTGGCGGCCGCCGGCGTGCCGATCCTGAAGGCCCTGCAGGCGGCGGCCGAGACACTGTCGAACCGGGCGATGCGCGCCGATGCGATGGATGCGCTGGTGCAGGTGCGAGAGGGCGCGCCGCTCGCCTCGGCGCTGGCCGGCAAGAAACGCTTCCCGGGTCTGCTCGCGATGTTCGCGCGCCTGGGCGAGCAGACCGGCCGCCTGCCCCACATGCTCGAGCGCGCGGCAGCCCAGCTCTCGACCGAGGTGCAGCGGCGCGCGATGCAGATGGCGACGATCCTCGAGCCGCTGCTGATCGTCGCGATGGGCGGTGTCGTGATGCTGATCGTGCTGGCGGTGCTGCTGCCGATCATCCAGCTCAACAGCTACGTCAACTAGCCGCCGGGCAGTGCCGCCCGCTCGATCGAGGCGCGCACGGCCTCGACCAGTTCGCGCGGCGCGAACGGCTTCTCGAGCGAGGGTGCGCCGGTCTCGCTCAGGAAGGCCGCGGCATCGAGCGACAGGGTGTCGCCGGTGACGAACAGCAGCCGCGAGGCCATCGCGGGGTGTCGCTCGCGCAGTGCCTGCCAGAGGTGGGTGCCGTCCAGCCCCGCCATGCGCAGGTCGCTGACGATCGCGTCGAAGCGCGCCTCGTCCAGCAGCTCAAGCGCGACCTCGCCCGACTCGGCGGTCGCGACCTCGTACCCCGCGGCTTCCAGCGACTCGCGCATCAGGTCGGAGATCTCGGCCTCGTCGTCGACGACCAGCACGCGCGTCGGAGGTGCCTCGTCGCCGAGGGCGCCGGCCGGCTCGTCCTGCGCCTCCGGCGCCGGCACGCCGGCCAGCGGCACGCTCAGGCGGAACGAGGCGCCGCCGAGCGGCGAGACCGCTTCGAGGATCAGGTCGCCGCCATGCTCGCGGGCCACGCTGCGCGCGACCGCCAGGCCGAGCCCGGTCCCGTAGCCCTCACCCTTGGTGGTGAAGAAGGGCGCGAAGATCCGCTCGGCGTCCTCGGCCGCGACGCCGGGGCCGCTGTCGGACACGCGCAGCCACACCCGTTGCGCACGGTTCGGCCGCTGCGCCTCGAGACCGGTCTCCAGCCGCAGGCGGCGCGCGACGCCCGTGACGCGCGGAGCCACGACGTCGGCCGACACCAGCGCCTGCTGGGCGTTGACGATCAGGTTCAGGATCAGCTGCCCGAGCCGGTCGCCGTCGGCCAGGGCCGGCGGCAGGCCGGCGGCGAGCTCGACCTCGAGGTGCACGTCGCAGCTGCGCAGCGTGTAGGACAGCAGGTCGATCGCCGCCTGCACCAGGTCGTTCAACGCGACGGGCGCCAGCGTGGCGGGCCTCTGGCGCGCCATGTTGAGGAAGGTGCGCACGATGCGCCCGCAGCGCTCGGCCGCCTCGCGGATGCGGCGCGCGTCGTCGGCGCCTTCGCTGCCCTCGATCTTGCTTTCGAGCAGCGCGGCGCGCCCCATCACGATCGCCAGCGGATTGTTCAGCTCGTGCGCGACGCCGGCCAGCAGGCCGCCCATCGCGGTCAGCTTCTCGCTCTGGCGCAGGGCTTCGCGCTGGCGCTCGATCTCCTGCGCAGCGGCGCGGCGTTCCGACAGGTCGAACAGCGAGGCGGTGAAGAAGTCGGCGCCGTCGACGACGACCCGCCACAGCAGCATCTCAACCGGGAACTCGCTGCCGTCGGCGCGCATCCCGGTGCGCTCGACGCGCCGCCCGAGCAGGCGCAGCGTGCTCGGGTCGTGCAGCAGGTCGGGCCCGCCTTCCGCGCCGGCCCGGAAGCGCGCCGGCACGATCACCTCGCCCACGCGGCGCCCGACCACCTCGTCGCGGCGGTAGCCGAACATCGCCTCGGCGGCCGGGTTGAACTCGACGATGCGCCCCTCGGCGTCGGCCGCGACGATCGCCGCCAGCGCGTGGTCGACGATCGAGGACTTGAAGGCCTCGCTGCGCTGCTCGCGCCGCAGCGACTCGCGCAACCGGCCGAAGGTCTGGGTGACGACCTGCACCCACGGCCGCCAGCGCTCGCCCAGGCGCGGCTCGGGCGCGTTCTCGTCGCTCGACAGGCGCTGCAGGTAGCCGATCACGCCGAGCGCCGGCTCGAGGATGCGCCGCTGCAGCGCGCGGTGGCTGGCGAGCACGACGATGAAGAGCGCGCTGGCGATCAGCAGGTAGGGGGCGACCAGCGGCAGCACCTTCAGCCACAGCGAGCCGGACGGCGCGGTGAGCACCACCGTCCAGGGCGCGACCCCGCTGCGCAGCGCGATCAGCTCCTGCCCGGCCACCGCCAGCGGCTCGCCCCGCCCCTCGGCGCCGCGCGCGATCACGATCGCGTCGATGCCACGCGGCAGCCGGTCGGTCAGGCTCGGCACGCGCTTCGACTCGGGGAAGCTGTCGGGCGCCGCCTGCAACAGGGCTGCGATCGACATCTGGATGTCCCGCGGCGCGGTGCCGCGCACGCGCTCCGGCGATGAGGCCGAGGTTTCCTGGTCCGTGGCCGCCGGGCCCGAGGCCGCCGAGGGCGTCGGCACTGGCGCCGGTGCGGGGCCCAGGCCCTGCAGGCGCCCCGCCGCGACCGGCTGCGCGCGGTCGGCCAGCACGTTGCCGCCGTCGTCGACGATCCAGGCCCGCCAAGGCGCGCCGGGCAGGCCCGACAGCAGCGCCTCGACCGGCTCGAGACGCAGGTCGGCGCCGACGACGCCGAGGAAGTCGTCGCCGTGATACACGGGCGCCGCGTGCGACACGCTGAGGGCGAAGGTCTCGGCGTCGACATAGGGCGACGACCAGTACGACAGGCGCGCGCGGTTCTCGACCGGCGTCCCGCGCGTGAAGGCCTCGAAGCCGTACCACTCGTCGACCATCGCGCGCAGCGACGGATGGCCGAGATCCTCCGCCAGGTCCCGGCTCGGCACCCAGGGGTAGATGACGACGTAGCGCTGGGGCCAGCCGTAGTAGTAGGACCAGGCCAGGTCCGGCATCCGCAGGTGCGCGCGGTCCATCAGCGCCGACATGTCCTGCACGCGGCCGAAGACCTCGCGTGTCGGCGGCACGCTGGGGTCGATCCAGAGGAACTGCGCCACCTCGCGCCGCAACAGGGATGGCAGGCCGTCGAGGGTCAGCCCGTCGGGCTCGCCCGCCTGATCCTCGCGCGGCAGCAGCGCCGCCCAGACGGCCGGGTCGGGCTCGCGCCGCGCGTCGCTCGCCAGTTGCTGGTGGAACCAGCCCTGCAGGTCGTTGACATGGTCGGCCGTCGCCTGCGCCATCGACTCGATCGCGACCACCCGGGCCTGCGCCTGCGACGCCGCGGTGTCGAGCAGGCGCCGGTGCTGGGCGAAGGCCTGCCACACGCCAAGCAGCACGACGAGCGCGAACACCGGCGCCGCCGCCAGCCACAGCAGCTGCCGGTAGCGGCGCAGCACGGCCTGCGCCGAGATCTGCGGGCTCTCTTCGCCAGCCATGTGCCGAGTCGTCCTCAGCCGCAGCGGGCCGCCGCCGCCCCGCGGCCCGGCTTGCCGCGTGCCTTGTGGCCAGACGCCCGACCCGATGAGGTCACGGCGAGACGAAGACGTAGCCGACGTTGCGCACGGTCTTCAGGACCTCGGGCTTGTCCGCGTTGCGCTCGATCTTGCGGCGCAGACGCATGATGCGCAGGTCGATCGAGCGGTCGAACACGTCCCAACCGCGGTTGTGGGCCTGCTCCATGATCTGATCCCGGTTCAGAGGGCGGTTGGGGTGCTTGGCGAAGAGCGCGAGCAGGTCGAACTCGGCCGCGGTGATCGACACCTCGCTGCCGTCGGCGTCGCAGAGGCGCCGCTGCTCGAGGTCGAGCAGGCAGCGCCCGAAGCGCACCTGGTTGGCCGACGCCACTGCCGGTGCCTCGGCAGCAACCGGCGCCGCCACCGCGGCGGCTGCGGCCGGCGCCTGGGTGCGCCGGATCACCGCCCGCACGCGCGCCAGCAGCTCGCGCAGGTCGAAGGGCTTTGGCACGTAGTCGTCGGCGCCCAGCTCCAGGCCGACGATGCGGTCGACCGCGTCGCCGGCGGTGGTCAGCATCACCACCGCGATGCCGGGATGGTGGTCGCGCAGCCAGCGCGCGAGCGACAGCCCGGTCTCGCCCGGCATGTTGACATCGAGCACGGCCAGCGTCGGGGCGTGGCGGGCGATCAGTTCGCGCGCGACGGTGGTGTCGGCCGCCGTCTGCACTTCGAAGCCCTGTCGCGCGAAGTACTCGGCCAGCAGTTCGCGCAGTTCGAGTTCGTCGTCGACCACCAGCAAGGAAGGCAGCCTGCTCATCGGGCTCTTCTCCAGTCGTTCGATGCGGGCCGGCATGCTGCGTCGCAGCAAGGGGCTTCCCGTCGCCGACGGCCCGATCCCTTCGTTGCGGCGCACCCCACCGCGCGCCGCCGCTGAAGGCGCATGTTCCGGCGGCCGCGTTTCACGCGCGCTTCGCGCGACGCAAGCCCAGGTTGCAATTGTTGCAATAGCTGCCGCCTGCGCGTGGCCCGGGTCGGAAACGATCTCCATGCCGTCAGCGCAGCGCCAGGACCATCGGCCGCGCGCCCGGCTGCAGGCTCGAGCGATCGCCCGCACCGTCGTAGGCACCGACCCAGGTTGCGACCATCGCCGCCAGCGCGATGCCCACCACCGTGGCGCCGAGCACGGCGTCGACGACGCGCGGCCTCCACAGGCGGGCACGCCACTGGTCCCAGCAGGCCGCGCCCGCGCGCCAGAGGCGTGTGGCGGCGTCGGCAAGACCCGGGGGCAGCGAGGAAGTGAGATCTGGGCGCATGGTTGGGTTCGGGCAGTGGGTCGATGGGATGACTGTGGGCCGCGCCCGTTTCAGTGCCGCTTCGGTCCCATCGCAGCCCGGTTTCGTTTGTTCATCGCGGGTCCTGGGCTTGTTGCGCCGGCCGTTTCGGCGCATGTTTGCTGCAAGGCGCGCGGCGGCCCTTCCTGACACTGCCGGCCCGCGACTTGCTTCGGCCCGGTCGAAGCTGGGTGAGAGCTGGGGTGTGATCGGCCCGTTGTTCGCGTCTTCGCCGACATGCCGCGATGCTCGAATGAAGACGCATGGCCTGGAGATGTCGATGGGCACGCCGACGACGACGACCGACCTGGTTCCCGTTCCCCCCCGCCACGGCGGCGGTTCGATCCCGATCGCGAACATGCGCAAGGTGTACCGCGTCGGCGATGTCGAGCGCCGCCTCGACAAGCTGCCGACGAAGGAGCACGAGAACCTGCGCTCGACCTACGAGCGCATGCTCGAGAAGGGGCCCGACCGCTTCCAGGTCAAGCCTTCGGGCGTGCCGGCGATGGACCACCTCTACGACGACCTGCCCAACTTCCACCAGGCACTCGACGACGTGAAGCGACAGCTGGCGCTGTGCCACGACAGCCGCGACGCGCTCGAGATCACGCCGATGCTGCTGCTCGGCCCCCCCGGCGTCGGCAAGACGCACTTCGCGCGTGAGCTGTCGCAGCTGCTCGGCACCGGCATGGGCTTCCTGTCGATGAGTTCGCTCACCGCGGGCTGGGTGCTCTCCGGCGCCTCGAGCCAGTGGAAGGGCGCCCGCCCGGGCAAGGTCTTCGAGACCCTGGTCGACGGCCAGTACGCGAACCCGGTGATGGTGGTCGACGAGATCGACAAGGCCGGCGGCGAGCACGCCTACGACCCGCTGGGCGCGCTCTACAGCCTGCTCGAGCACGACACCGCCGGCCAGTTCACCGACGAGTTCGCAGAGGTGCCGATCGACGCCAGCCAGGTGATCTGGGTCGCGACCGCGAACGACGCGCGCGCGATCCCCGAGCCGATCCTGAACCGCGTCAACGTCTACGAGGTGCAGATGCCCGACCGCGACGCGGCGCGGCGCATCGCCGCCAAGCTGTACCGCGGCATCCGCACCGAGCACGGCTGGGGCCAGCGGTTCGACATCGACCCGCCGGAGGACGTGCTGGACCAGCTCGCGACCCTGGCGCCGCGCGAGATGCGGCGCGCCTGGATGACCGCCTTCGGCAACGCCAAACTCGACGGCCGCTACCGCGTCGAGCCGCGCGACCTGCCCGACCCCTCGGCCCGACGCTCGCCGATCGGCTTCGTGCAGTAGCCCGCGCGGCGGCTCCGGCGTCGCAAGGCCGCTTTATGCCGCTCAGGCCGGCAGCGCGGCCAGTTGCTCGGCGTCGCCGCGCCGCAGGCAGTGCCGGCCCGCCTGCTTGCCTTGGTACATCGCGGCATCGGCGATGCGCAACAGGCGCTGCGGGTCGTTGCCGTCCAAGGGGGCCAGCGCGTAGCCGATCGTGAGCCCGATGCGGCAGGGCGTGTTGCCGACCAGCATCGGCGGGACGAAGCCGTCGAGCAGCTTGCGGCCGACGGCCTGGGCGTCGGCATCGCCGCGCAGCTGGGCGACGACGACGAACTCGTCGCCGCCGAGGCGCGCGACGGTGTCACTGGCCCGCACGAGGGCCTGCAGCCGGCGCGCGACGCCCGCCAGCAGCTCGTCACCGGCCTCGTGGCCGAGTTCGTCGTTGACGCGCTTGAAGCCGTCGAGATCGATCAGGAAAACGCCGGTCAGGCAGCCGACCGCGCCGCCGTCGTTCTCGGCACAGACGCCCAGGCTGCGCTGCAGCGCCTCCTGCAGGCCGCGCCGGTTCGGCAGGCCGGTCAGCGCGTCGGTATGGGCCAGCGAGTGCAACGCATCACGCTCGAGCGTCGCGCGCTGGGCCTCGCTGCGCAGGGACTCGACGCGCAGGGCGAGGATGCGCATCCAGGTCACCATCTCGAACATCGCGCCGAGCTGGAATGCATGCTCGGTCCAGAAGTTCATCGGCGCCCAGCCGCGCAGCAGCGCGGCCATCGTCAGGGTCGCAACGCTGTAGGCAAGCCAGCCGACGAGGATGACCTTCGCGACCCGGTCGCCGGCGCGGGCGCGCTGCCAGGCGACGGGCACCGCGAGCAGCATCGGCAAGGGTCCGAGCACCGTCGCCATCACCTGCGTCGCGCGGTAGTCGATCAGGCCCGTGACGTTGCCCAGGATCACCAGGGCCGCCACCACCGCCTCTGCGCGGAGGGCGAGCGAGATGCGCGGGCTCAGCTCGCGCACCCGCATCGACGCGTCGATGAAGGTGCAGGCGCCGACCAGGCCCATCAGCGCGCTGAGCGGCGCCGCGTGCGCACCCAGCCAGATCGACCCGGGCCAGAAATGCTGCTGTCCGACGCCCGAGTAGGCGAGAAAGAAGCACCCGGTGCCGGCCAGCGCCAACGCGTACGAGAGGAACACGCGGTCGCGCAGGCTCGACCACTGGACCAGGCTGTACAGCAGCAGGCACAGGGTGGCGCCGCCCATGGCGCCTTGCGACACCTGCAGCGACGACTCGCGCTGGAGGTGCGCCTCCACCGTCGACAGGCGCAGCGGCAGCACCATCGTGCTGCGGGTCTCGACCCGCAACAGCAGTTCGTAGGCGTGGCCGGGCTCGAGCTCGAGGAGGTCGGCCGGCCAGGCGCTGGGCAGCGGACGCTGGTCGACCGGCAGGCTGCGGCCGAGGCGAATCGCAGGGGACAGCCGGCCGCCGCGTGCGAGGTAGAGGTCGACACGGTCGATCGACGCGTACTCCAGCGCGAACACCCAGCGCCGGGACGCGTCGGCTGCGAGCTCGAACGGCACGCGCAGCCAGACCGCTTCGCGGCGCGGCCCGAGGTTGGCGCGCGGCGTGGCCGGCACCCTGAAGGCGCCGCTGGCGAGCGCTTGCTCCGCGCTCAGCTCGCCGCTGGCGTCGACCAGCATCGTCGTCGCGGGCCAGAGGTCCTGGGTGGTGGTGGCCGCCGACAACTCGACCACCTGCGCCCTCCCCGCAGCCGCGAACGCCGCCGCCCCCAGCCACAACAGGCAGGCGGCGACAGCCAGGCGAACCAGGAACCGCAACGCGTCCATCGCCGGCCTATCGGCGCCTGAACAGGTCACTTGAGGCCGGACGCGGCGCCGCCCGGCACGACCCGCGACCGCTTCACGACGCGGCAGGCCGCGAGCGGCCGCTCGCTATCATCGCCCGCATGCCCGCAACCCTCGCCGGCCAGCTGGTGGTGGCCATCTCCTCCCGCGCGCTGTTCGACTTCGAAGAGGAGAACCGCGTCTTCGAGGCCGGCGACGACCGCGCCTATATGAAGCTGCAGCTCGAGCGGCTCGACGCGCATGCGGCCCCCGGCGTCGCCTATTCGCTGGTCACCAAGCTGCTCGCCTTCAACGCGATGTCGCCGCAGGCGCCGAAGGTCGAGGTGGTGATCCTCTCGCGCAACGACCCGGTCTCCGGCATGCGCGTGTTCCGCTCGGCGCAGCACTACGGACTGCCGATCCAGCGCGGCGTGTTCACGCGCGGCGAGGCGCCGTGGCGCTACCTGAAGCCGCTGGCGGCGAACCTCTTCCTGTCGACCAACGAGGCCGACGTGCGCTCGGCGCTCGGCGCCGGCGTGCCGGCGGCGCGCGTCTACCCGCAATCGGCGCGCGCCTCCGACGCCCATCCCGACGAGGTACGCATCGCCTTCGATGGCGACGCGGTGCTCTTCAGCGACGAGGCCGAGCGCGTCTACATCGATGGCGGCCTCGACGCCTTCCAGGCCCACGAGCGCGACCGGGCGGCGATGCCGCTGGCGCCGGGCCCGTTCAAGCCGCTGCTCGAGGCGCTGCACCGGATGCAGCGCGAGCCGGTGCCGCCGCAGGTGGTCGGCGAGGCCGCTCGCGGCATGCGCATCCGCACCGCGCTCGTCACGGCGCGCAGCGCGCCGGCGCACGAACGCGCGATCCGCACGCTGATGAACTGGCGCATCGAGGTCGACGAGGCGATGTTCCTCGGCGGCCTGGCCAAGGGCGCCTTCCTGCGCGAGTTCGAGCCCGACTTCTTCTTCGACGACCAGACCGGGCACATCGAGAACGCGGCGCCGCACGTGCCCGCCGGGCATGTCGCGGCCGGCGTCGCCAACCCCTGGCCACCGGCCTGATGGCGCCTTCGCCGCGTGGCGCGCGAAAGGGGCGTGGCGGGCCGCCGGGGGCGGTCAGCCCGGCTTGTCGTGGCGCAGGCGATAGAGGTCGAGCACCCGCACGCCGCCGTACTCGACGCGGATCATCTCGGCCGCCTGCAGCCGCTTGAGGGCCTCGTTGACGCGCTGGCGCGACAGGCCGACGAGATAGCCGAGCTCCTGCTGCGTGATGCGCAGCAGGCTGCCGACGCCGGGGTAGAGCACCGGGTGGAACAGCGCCGCGAGGTTGCGCGCGACGCGCACGTCCGGGTCGTTCAGGCGGTCGATCTCGCGCGCCGCGATGAACTGGCCGAGCCGCTCGTTGAGCTGGTTCAGGATGAAGCGGTTGAACGGGATGCTCGCCTCCAGCAGCTGCTGGAAGGTCTCGACCGGCAGTCCCGCGACGAGGCTGCGCCGCAGCGCCTCGATGTTGTAGCGGTAGACCTCGCGCTTGAGCAGCGTGCCCTCGCCGAACCAGGCGCCGGGGGGCAGGCCGGTGAAGGTCATCGGCGGGCCGGCCGCCGGCTCGTTGCTCATCTTGAGCAGGCCATCGACCACGCCGAGCCAGAAACGCGAGGCCCGGCCCACCTTGCAGATCTGGTCGCCGGGCTCGGCCTGCACGACCTGCAGCTGCGCGGCGGCCTGCTCACGCAGGTGGGTGTCCAGAGTGGCCAGCCACGGGATGGCCGCCAGCTCCGCCGCGCTCGGTGCGCGTGCGCGCGACCGCAGCGGCGGGCTGGGCGACAGGCTCTCGGGCCCTAGCGGCGGTTCAGCCATGGCAGTGCGAACCGGGACGTTGGCAGGGGCCGGGAAATCACGCCCCCGGACTGTCCCTAGGAATGTCACTCAGTTGACAGCGGGACGTCAAACACCGGCCTAGCATCCGCCTCCTCAGCACCCTGCGAAGCGCTCGTGCCGACCACCTTCCCCCAGTTGCTGCGAGACCATGCGCGCGAACGCCCGTTGGCGCCGGCCCTGCGCGAGAAGGCCTACGGCATCTGGCAGACGACCGACTGGCGCGCGCTCGAGGCGCTGGTGCGTCAATTGGCCTGCGGCCTCGACGCGGCGGGCCTCGGACGCGGCCAGCATATGGCGGTGGTCGGCGAGAACCGCCCGCGCCTGTACGCGACGATGATCGCCGCACAATCGCTCGGCGCGATCCCGGTGCCGCTGTACCAGGACGCGGCCGCGGCAGAGTACGCCTTCCCGATCGCCAACGCCGAGATCGCGTTCGCGGTCGCCGAGGACCAGGAGCAGGTCGACAAGCTGCTCGAGCTGCGCGCCGCCGCCCCGCGCCTGAAGCGCATCTGGTACGACGACCCGCGCGGCCTGCGCCACTACGCGGAGCCGGGCCTGGCGGCGCTGGACGAACTCGTCGCCGAGGGGGCTGCGCGCGCGCGGGAATGCCCGTCGTTCTTCGATGAGGCGGTCTCGCGCGTGCGGCCGGACGACACCGCGGCGATGTTCTTCACCTCCGGCACCACCGGCCAGCCGAAGGGGGTCGTGCACAGCCACCACTCGCTGATCGACCGCGCACGCGCCGGCGCCCGCTTCGACCGCCTGACCGCCGCCGAGGAGGTGCTGGCCTATATGCCGCCGGCCTGGATCGGCCAGAACATCTTCAGCTACGCGCAGTGGCTGGCCTGCGGCTACGTCGTGAACTGCCCCGAGTCGGCGGCCACCGTGACGATCGACCTGAAGGAGATCGGGCCGACCTACTACTTCGCGCCGCCGCGCATCTTCGAGGGGCTGCTGACGAGCGTGATCATCCGCATGGAAGACGCGAGCCGCCCCAAGCGCGCGCTGTTCCAGCACTTCCTCGGACTGGCCAAGCGCGTCGGGCCGGCGCTGCTCGACGGCAAGCCGGTCGGCGCCGTCGACCGCCTGCACTACGCGCTCGGGCGGCTGCTCATCTACGGGCCGCTGCGCAACACGCTGGGCTTCTCCCGCGTCCGGGTCGCCTACACGGCAGGCGAGGCGATCGGGCCCGACCTCTTCACCTTCTACCGGTCGATCGGCGTCAACCTGAAGCAGTTGTACGGCTCGACCGAGACCGCCGTCTTCGTCTGCCTGCAGCCGGACGACGAGGTGCGCGCCGACACGGTCGGCGTGCCGATCGAGGGGGTCGAGATCCGCGTCGCCGAGGGCGGCGAGATCCTGGTGCGCTCGCCGGGCCTGCTCAAGGGCTACTACAAGAACGCCGAGGCGACCGCCGAGGTGCTCGACGCCGACGGCTGGTACCACACCGGCGACGCCGGCTTCGTCGACGCCGGCGGCCATCTGAAGATCATCGACCGCGCGAAGGACGTCGGCCGCCTCGCTGGCGGCCCGCACGACGGGGCGATGTTCGCGCCCAAGTACGTCGAGAACAAGCTGAAGTTCTTTCCGCAGATCAAGGAGGCGGTCGCCTTCGGCGACGGGCGCGACCGCGTCTGCGCCTTCATCAACATCGACTTCGAGGCGATCGGCAACTGGGCCGAGCGGCGCAACCTCGCCTACGCCGGCTACACCGACCTGGCCGGCAAGCCGGAGGTGCTCGAGCAGGTGCGCGAATGCGTCGAGAAGGTCAACGCCGACCTCGCCACCGACGAGCGCCTCGCGGGCAGCCAGATCCACCGCTTCCTCGTGCTGCACAAGGAGCTCGACGCCGACGACGGCGAGCTGACGCGCACGCGCAAGGTGAGGCGCGGCGCGATCGCCGAGAAGTACCAGGTGCTGGTCGACGCGCTGTACCGTGGCGCCGCGCACCAGTACGTCTCGACCCGCGTCAGCTTCGAGGACGGGCGCAGCGGCATCGTCTCGGCCGAGCTCGCGATCATCGACGCGAAGGTCTTCGCCCCGGTGCGGAGCGCAGCATGAGCCCGCCGAGCCGCTCCCGAGCGCGAATCCCGGAATGCATCGCGCGGAGGATGGTCCGGTGAGCGAAGGCAGCGTGATCGACGCCCGGGCCGAAACCGACACCGCGACGGCAGCAGCACCGGCAGCGGCCGGGCCGCGGCACGCGCGCGGCGAGCCGATCCTCGAGGTCTCGCACATCTCGCTGGCCTTCGGCGGCGTGAAGGCGCTCACCGACATCAGCTTCGACGTGCGCGAGCACGAGGTGCGGGCGATCATCGGCCCCAACGGCGCCGGCAAGAGCTCGATGCTGAACTGCATCAACGGCGTCTACGCGCCCCAGCAGGGCACGATCGCCTTTCGCGGCCGCAGCTTCCGCCACATGAGCCCGCGCCAGGTGGCCGAGATGGGCATCGCGCGCACCTTCCAGAACCTGGCCCTGTTCAAGGGCATGAGCGTGCTGGACAACATCATGACCGGGCGCAACCTGCGCATGCGCGCCAACCTGCTGCAGCAGGCGATCCGCTGGGGCCGCGCCGAGCGCGAGGAGTTCGAGCACCGCGCCTTCGTCGAGCGGATCATCGACTTCCTCGAGATCCAGGCCCACCGCAAGACACCGGTCGGCCGCCTGCCCTACGGGCTGCAGAAGCGCGTCGACCTCGGCCGCGCGCTGGCGATGGAGCCGCAGGTGCTGCTGCTCGACGAGCCGATGGCCGGCATGAACGTCGAGGAGAAGCAGGACATGTGTCGCTTCATCCTCGACGTCAACGACGAGTTCGGCACCACGATCGTGCTGATCGAGCACGACATGGGCGTGGTGATGGACATCAGCGACCGCGTCGTCGTGCTCGACTACGGCCGCAAGATCGGCGACGGCACGCCCGACGAGGTGCGCGCCAGCCCCGAGGTCATCGCGGCCTACCTCGGCAGCTCGCACTGACGAGATGGGCTGAGATGGGCTTCTTCCTCGAGACCCTGCTCGGCGGCCTGATGGTCGGCATGCTGTATTCGCTCGTCGCGCTGGGCTTCGTGCTGATCTTCAAGGCCTCGGGCGTCTTCAACTTCGCGCAGGGCGCGATGGTGCTGTTCGCGGCGCTGGCCATGGCCCGCTTCTCGGAGTGGATTCCGCAGTGGCTGGGGCTGGAGAGCAAGCTGCTGGGCAACGTGCTGGCCTTCATCGTGGCCGCCGGCTGCATGTTCGTGCTGGCCTGGCTGATC
>JAMHWF010000100.1:0-1732 GCA_035911095.1 Ideonella sp.
AAGGTCGGGTCGCCGTCCTCGTCCAGGAAGCACTTGACCACCTTCACGTCGGCGCTGGCGGCGTTGCAGCCCTCGAGGTGACGCCGGCGGGCGTCGCCGCCCTTGTCGTCCTCGGCAAAGGCCATGGTGAGGCGGAAGTAGAGCGGGTCGCGCTCGTCGACATGCACGACGAAGATGCGGCCCTGGTTGCGGAAGCGCACATTGCCGTTGTCGGTGATCTCGGAGCGGATCGACTCGGCCGACAGGTGCTTGCTGACCATGTCCTGCAACTGCTGGCGCGCGTAGTCCTGCGCCGGGGCGGCCGACGCCATCAGGGCCAGGACGGGCAGGGCGCAGCGGCGCAGGGCGGCCAGCAGGCGCGGGGCGGCAAACAGTCGCAAGGCAGGGACTCCTTCAGTTGTCGGCCGGACCCTGCAGCGGGTCGGGCATCGCCGGCAGGGGTTGGCCGGCCAGCCGCGCCAGGCGCAGCCGCGCGTGGGCCAGGTAGCGGCTCTTGGGGTGCTCGCGCACGAAGGCCTGCAGCGAGGCGGCATCGGCGCTGGCGCGCTCCCAGGCGTCGAACTCGCGCTGCGGCGCATAGCTGGAGACCGTCGCCACGGCCGGACCCGGGGCGGGCTCGGCGAGCGCTGCCGCCGGCGCGGGGGCTCCGGCGCGGGCCTGGTGGAAGTAGAACTCGCTGGACGACTCGTCGATCAGCGCCGGGCGCTGCGCGTGATTGATCTGCTGCGCCGCGCGTTCGACGTTGGCGCGCACGCGTTTGAGCATCTCGGACGCCGACACGCCCGGCAGGCGCATTTGCTTGACCAGTTCGCGCGTGAACACGCCGTTGGCCACCGGATCGTTGTCGCTCAGGCGGTCGAGCGCCTGCTGGCCCTTGGACGCCGCCATGATGACCAGGGTGCCCTTGGGGGGCTCGATGCGCGACAGGCTTGAGCCGGGCGCCATCGAGCGGCCGGCGCGGCTGCTGCGGAAGGGGTCGTCGCGGCAGGCGTCGACGATCACCAGCGAGAAGCGCGCGCGCTGGCCGAGGTCGTCGACCAGTTGCTCGAGCGACAGGCCGTCGCGCTGGATGGCGCGTTCGCTGCTCACCTCGACGTCGGTGGGCAGCAGGAAGGGGCCGGTCTGCGGCGGCTGCGAGCCATGGCCGGAGAAGTAGAAGGCGACCTCGTCGCCGCGCTGGATGCGGCGCAGGAAGGCGTCGACCGCCTCGTTCATCGCGCGGCGCGAGCCGTCCAGCACCCGCGTGACCTGAAAGCCGGCGGCTTCCAGTTCGGTGGCCACGCTGCGCGCGTCGTTGCGCGCATTGCGCAGCGCCGGCACGTGCTGGTAGGCGTCGTTGCCGATCACCAGCGCGCGCCGCGCCGCCGTGGCGTCGTGGCCCGCCAGCAGCAGCGCCAGGGTCAGCGAGCCGGCCAGTGCCCAGCGGCTTGCAGCCATGGCGTCAGAAGCGCGGCGCCGGCGCGTCCTCGGGACGCCGCGGCTCGCACTGCATGTCGATCAGGCCCAGCAGCGCGCCGTCCGGGCCGACGATGTCGCCTTCGAGCACCCCGGTCTGGCGGTCGATCGAGAAGCGCGTCGCCTGCATCTTCTGGAACGGCGGGTAGAAGCCGAAGAACCAGCTGTTGCCCCATTCGCGGAAGGCCGCCGCCGACTGGTGCGGCAGGAAGCTCGCCGTGTAGTGCGTGGGCGTGGCCTGGTAGCTCAGCTTGCTGCCGGTGGGCAGCACGTTGGA
>JAMHWF010000101.1:0-10437 GCA_035911095.1 Ideonella sp.
GATCGTCCAGGGCCGCGGCATCCCTGGGTTGACAGCCCGCGGCGACGCACCGTATAAGCGCCCCGCGCCGCGGCCTAGTACCGAGACGCAAGGACTTTCAAGAGGTTATGATGCAGCCGACGTCACTGGTCGAGGTGGCCGCAGCCAACCAGCCCCTGATCGATATCGACGGGACGGTCATCATCCAGTTCGTCTTGTTCGTGGTGATGTTCTTCGCCGCCAACAAGCTGCTGTTTCAGCCGTACCTCAAGCTGCGCGCCAAGCGCATCGCCGGGATCGACGGCGCGCGCGCCGAGGCCGAGCGCATGAGCGCCGAGGCCGACGGCAAGCTGGCTGATTACGAGAGCAAGCTGTCTGCCGCGCGCGCCAAGGCCGCGGCCGAGCAGCGGAAGATCCGCGCCGAGGCCGCCGCGCACGAGCGCGAGGTTTCGGACAAGGCCCGCACCGCCGCCACCGCCGCGATGGACACCGCCACCGCGACGGTCAAGCGCGAGACCGAGGCCGCCCGCGCCGAGCTGGTGCCGCAGGCTCAGCTGATCGCGCGCCGCATGGCCAAGCAGCTCTTGGGCCGGGAGATCGCCTGATGCGCTCGATGATCCGTTCGTTCGCGCTGGCCGCCGCCATCATCGGCGCGCCGGCGATCGCTCACGCTCAGGCCGAGGACCGCGCGGCGGTGCCGGTCGAGGGCGCGCCGGCGCCGACCGAGGCCGCTGCCGAGGGTGGCGAGCACGGCGGCGCGCACGGGGGCGGTCACGCCGACCCGACCAAGCACTTCAACTTCTTCTCGATCGGCTACCGCGGCAAGGACGTCGCGGGCGGCAAGATGGGCGACGGCAAGCTCGGCGACGAGCCGCTGGCGCCCGGCCACGAAGAAGAGCCGATGAGCGCGCCGTTCGTGCTCATGCTGCTCAACTTCGGCATCCTCTTGGTCATCCTGGCCAAGCTCGGCGGCCCGGCCGCCAAGAAGATGGCCGAGACCCGCTCCGACGAGATCAAGGGCGCCCTCGACGAGGCCGCCAAGCTGCGCAAGCAGGCCTCGGCCAAGCTCGAGGAGTACAACAGCAAGCTGGCCGCGTCCGAGGCGGAGATGGACGCGCTGCTGAAGGGCATGCGCGCCGACGCCGAGGCCGACAAGGCCCGCATCCTCGCCAACGCCGAGAAGCAGGCCGCCGCCACCAAGCGCGACGCCGAGCTGCGCATCGCCGCCGAGATCGAGCGCGCGCGCGCCGAGCTGGCGCGCGAGGTCGCGCTGGCCGCGGCCACCGCCGCCGAGAAGCTGCTGCGCGAGAAGATCAACGCCGCCGATCAGGGCTCGCTGGTCGACGGCTTCATCCGCGACGTCGAGGCCGCGGCGCTCGGCAAGACCAAGGGAGCCCGCTGATGCAAGCCGGTAGCCTCGCGCGGCGCTACGCCCGCGCCCTCATGGACCTGGCCAGCAAGGCCGGCAACGTCGACAAGGTCGCCAGCGAGCTGCGCGACCTGGCTGGCGCCTACAAGACCTCGCCGGAGCTCGGCGAGGTGCTGGGCAACGCGTCGTACCCCAAGGCCAAGCGCCGGGCGATCGTCGACGCGCTCTTGACCAAGCTCTCCGCCCAGCCGCTGACCAAGACCTTCTGCAACCTGCTGCTCGACAACGAGCGGCTGGCCACGATCCCCGACATCGCCCGCGAGCTCGACGCGATGGTCGAGGCCCGCGCCGGCCGCGTCGCCGCCGAGGTCGTGTCGGCCACGCCGCTGACCCCGGCGCAGGTCACCCAGCTCACCGCCACGCTCGAGAAGCTCTCCGGCAAGAAGGTGGTCCTCTCCAAGCGCGAGGATCCCAACCTGCTCGGTGGCGTCGTCGCCAAGGTCGGCGACGTCGTCTACGACGGCAGCCTGCGCACCCAGCTGCGCGTGCTGCGCGACGAGCTGTCTCGCTAACGTTTTCGCCAATCGCCTCCCACGAGATCGAAGGAAGCCGCCATGGACATCCGCGCCGCCGAGATCAGCGACATCATCAAGAAGCAGATCGAGAACTACGACAAGAAGGTGCAGGTCTCGGAGACCGGCTCCGTCTTGACCGCCGGCGATGGCATCGCCCGCGTCTACGGCCTGTCGGGCGCGCTCGCGGGTGAGCTGCTCGAGTTCGAGGGCAGCGGCGAGAAGGTCCAGGGCATGGTGCTCAACCTCGAGGAGGACAACGTCGGCGTCGCGATCCTCGGGCGCTTCGAGGGCATCAAGGAGGGCGACGTCGTCCGCCGCACCGGCAAGATCGTCGAGGTCCCGGTCGGCGAGGAGCTGGTCGGCCGTGTCGTCAACGCGACCGGCCAGGCCATCGACGGCGGCAAGCCGATCGTCGGCACCCACACCCGCAAGGTCGAGATCAAGGCGCCCGGCATCATCGCCCGCAAGTCGGTGCACGAGCCGATGCAGACCGGCATGAAGGCGATCGACTCGATGATCCCGATCGGCCGCGGCCAGCGCGAGCTGATCATCGGCGACCGTGGCGTCGGCAAGACCGCCATCGCGATCGACACGATCATCAACCAGAAGGGGCAGAACATGTTCTGCTTCTACGTGGCGATCGGCCAGAAGCAGTCGACGGTGGCCGCCGTCGTCGACCGCCTCACCAAGTCGGGCGCGATGGAGTACACGACGGTGGTCGTCGCCGGCGCCTCCGAGCCGGCCCCGCTGCAGTTCATCGCGCCGTACACCGGCGTCACGATGGCCGAGTACTTCCGCGACTCGGGCCGCCACGCGCTGATCGTCTACGATGATCTCTCGAAGCAGGCCGTCGCGTACCGCCAGATGTCGCTGCTCCTCCGCCGCCCGCCGGGCCGCGAGGCGTACCCGGGCGACGTGTTCTACCTCCACAGCCGCCTGCTCGAGCGCGCCGCCAAGCTGTCCGACAAGGAGGGCGCCGGCTCGCTGACCGCGCTCCCCATCATCGAGACCCAGGCCGGCGACGTCTCGGCGTACATCCCGACCAACGTCATCTCGATCACCGACGGCCAGATCTTCCTCGAGGCCGACCTGTTCTACTCGGGCATCCGCCCGGCGGTGAACGTCGGCATCTCGGTGTCGCGCGTCGGTGGCGCCGCCCAGACCAAGGCGATGAAGCAGGTCGCCGGCCGCCTCCGCCTCGAGCTGGCCGCCTACCGCGAGAAGGCCGCCTTCGCGCAGTTCGGCTCCGACCTCGACAAGGCGACGCTGGCCCAGCTGCAGCGCGGCGAGCGCATGACCGAGCTGCTCAAGCAGGCGCAGTACTCGCCGCTGTCGATGGAGGAGCAGGTCATCGTGATCTACGCCGGCACCAACGGCTTCGTCGACGACCTGCCGATGGGCGCGCTGGCCCGCTACGAGAGCGAGCTCCTGTCGTTCATCAAGAGCCGCAAGGCCGACCTGATCGAGAGCATCCGCACCACCGGCAAGCTCGACATCGACGCCGCCAAGGCCGCGCTCACCGAGTTCGGCAAGCAGTTCGCGGTCGAGAAGAAGAACTGACATGCCGTCGCTGAAGGCCATCCGCAAGCGCATCGGGTCGGTCAAGAACACCCGCAAGATCACGCGCGCCATGAAGCTGGTCGCGGCGGCCAAGCTGCGCCGCGCCCAGGACGCGATCATCGCGGCCCGGCCGTACGCGGCGGCGCTGTCGAACGTGGTCAGCGAGCTGGCCGAGGTGGCCGGCGCCGACGCGCACCCGTTGTTCGAGCAGCGCGACGGCAAGCGCGTGACGGTGGTGGTCTACACCAGCGACCGCGGCCTCGCCGGCGCGTTCAACACCAACATCATCAAGCGCACCGAGGCCCTCATCCGCGAGGAGCTGGTCGGGTGCGAGGTCAGCCTGCGCCTCATCGGCAAGAAGGCCAACCAGTACTTCAGCCGCCGCAACTACCAGATCGTCAGCTTCGACGGCGCGCCGGTCGGCAACACCGCCCTGCAGATCGCCGGCGACGCCGCGCACCGCGCCATCGACGACTTCACGTCGGGCAAGGCCGATCGCGTCTTCGTGATCTACAACGAGTTCAAGAGCGCCATCACCCAGGCCACCGTCGTCAAGCAGGTGCTGCCGGTGGTGCCCGAGAAGGTCAAGGGCGCCGACAAGGCGGCGCTGGGCCAGGACTACGACTACGAGCCGAGCAAGCAGGAGCTGCTGACCCGGCTGGTGCCGCTGTACGTCCAGATCGGCCTGTACCGCGCGGCGCTCGAGTCGATCGCCGGCGAGTTCGGCGCCCGCATGAGCGCGATGGAGTCGGCGACCAAGAACGCCGGCGAGATGATCAACAAGCTGACGCTGCAGTACAACCGCGCTCGTCAGGCGGCCATCACCAAGGAGCTGCTCGAGATCATCGGCGGCGCCGAGGCCCTCAAGGGCTGAGCGCGGCCGCGCTCGACCGCTCCTCCTACGTTTCCGTAACCAACCTCCTCGTTCCGAGAGCACACCATGGCCACTGATTACTCCCCGAACTCGCTGGGTCGCGTCGTCCAGGTCATCGGCCCCGTCGTCGACGTGGCGTTCGAGTCTGCCGAGCTGCCCGAGATCAACACCGCGCTCTTGGTGTCGAACCCGTCGATCGACGGCAACGCCGACAACCTGACGATCGAGGTCGCCCAGCACCTCGGCGAGAAGATGGTCCGCTGCGTCGCGATGGACTCGACCGACGGTCTGGTCCGCGGCGCCCAGGTGAAGAACACCGGCGCGGCGATCTCGATGCCGGTCGGTGCGGGCGTGCTCGGCCGCATCCTCAACGTCATCGGCAAGCCGATCGACGAGGCCGGCCCGGTGACGTTCAAGGAGACCCGCCCGATCCACCGGCCGGCGCCCAAGTTCGTCGATCAGTCGGTGCAGGTCGAGATGTTCGAGACCGGCATCAAGGTCATCGACCTGCTCGCCCCCTACCGTCGCGGCGGCAAGATCGGCCTGTTCGGCGGCGCCGGCGTCGGCAAGACCGTGCTCATCCAGGAGCTCATCAACAACGTCGCCAAGAAGTCGGGTTCGTACTCGGTGTTCGCCGGCGTCGGTGAGCGCACCCGCGAGGGCAACGACCTGTTCCACGAGCTCGCCGACGCGAAGCTGTTCGACGGCAGCTCGGTGCTCTCGAAGACCGCGATGGTGTTCGGCCAGATGAACGAGCCGCCCGGCGCCCGCCAGCGGGTCGCGCTGTCGGCGCTGACGATCGCCGAGTACTTCCGCGACGTCGAGAAGCAGGACCTGCTGCTGTTCGTCGACAACATCTTCCGGTTCACCCAGGCCGGCTCGGAAGTGTCGGCGCTCCTCGGCCGCATCCCGTCGGCCGTCGGTTACCAGCCGACCTTGTCGACCGAGATGGGCGGTCTGCAGGAGCGCATCACCTCGACCAAGGACGGGTCGATCACCTCGGTGCAGGCCATCTACGTGCCCGCCGACGACCTCACCGACCCGGCGCCGGCGACGGCGTTCGCCCACCTCGACGCGACCACGGTGCTCAACCGCGCGATCACCGAGAAGGGCATCTACCCGGCCGTCGATCCGCTCGACTCGACGTCGACGATTCTGACCCCCGCGGTCGTCGGCGACCGCCACTACCAGGTGGCCCGCGAGGTCCAGCGCGTGCTGCAGCGCTACAAGGATCTGCAGGACATCATCGCGATCCTCGGCATGGACGAGCTGTCGGAGGACGACAAGATCGCCGTGGCGCGCGCCCGCAAGATCGAGCGCTTCATGGGCCAGCCGTTCCACGTCGCCGAGACGTTCACCGGCATGAAGGGCATCTTCGTGACCCGCGACGACACCGTCCGGTCGTTCGAGGAGATCCTCGAGGGCAAGTGCGACGACCTGCCCGAGCAGGCGTTCGCGATGACCGGCACCATCGACGACGTCCGCGCCGCCGCGGCCAAGCTCGCCGAGAAGAACTGATGGCGACCCTCGACGTCAACGTGGTCACGCCCAAGGGGGTGATCGCCCACGAGGACTCCGACGCGCTGACCGCGCCGGGCGAAGAGGGCGAGTTCGAGCTGTTGCCCGGACACACCCCGCTGCTCGCGGCGCTCAAGCCGGGCGTGCTGACGATCGGCGAGAAGACCCGGTCGCGCTACGCGGTGTCGTCGGGCTACCTGCGGATCGATCCCAAGGGCGCGATCGAGGTGCTGGTCGAGCAGGCCGTGCTGGGCAGCGACGTCGACGTCGATGTGGCCAAGGCCGACCTCAAGTCGAGCGAGGCCGAGCTGGCCAAGTGGGGCGACAAGCCCACCGACGGCGACTGGAAGATCCTGGTGAACAAGGTGGCGTGGGCGCAGGCGCGCCTCGACGCGGCGTCGAACCGCTGACCGCTCCAAGGCTGCGAGATAGCTGACCGGCGGCGCCACCTGCGCCGCCGATGTCGTTTTCGGCACGGCGAGCGGCGATTTTCGGCAACCGCGGCGGGGACGAGCCGATAGCCGCAGCATGTTCGACTTCGCCCCTGGGGCGGACTTCGAGGTTGCGCGCGACGACGACCAGGACGTCGCGCCGGCCGAGCTGGGCGGCGTGCCGGGGAAGGGCTCGCGGGTGGCGGCGATCTTCGGGCTGGTGCAGCGGCGGGCAGTCGACAGCGGGGCGGCGCGTGGCGTGACGAGCGAGGGTGGGGCGTTGGCGGCGGGTGGGGCGTCGGCGGGCGTGGCGTCGGTGGCGGGCGTGGCGTCGGCGGGCGGGGTGGCGTCGGCGGGCGGGGCGTCGGCGGCGGGTGGGGCGTCGGTGGCGGGCGGGGCGTCGGTGGCGGGTGGGGCGTCGGCGGCGGGTGGGGCGAGCGCGGGGCGCGGCGAGGAGGCGGGACCGGCGGACGATCCGTTCGGCCTGCACCTCGCCGCGGCGCATGGGGTTCAAGGCGCGGCGACGGCGTTGCCGTACCGCGCCGAGCTCGAGCGCGCGATGGGCGTCGACCTCGGCGGCATCTCCGCGCACGTCGGCGGCGCGGCGGCCGAGGCGTGCGCGGCGCTCGATGCGCGGGCCTACGCGACCGGCGATCGGATCGCCTTCGCGAGCGCGCCCGATCTGCACACCGCGGCGCACGAGGTGACGCACGTGCTGCAGCAGCGCGCCGGCGTCGCGCTGCCCGGCGGCGTCGGTGCCGCGGGCGACACGCACGAGCGCGCGGCCGACGCCATCGCCGACGCGGTGGTGCGCGGCGAGTCGGTGATCGGGCGGCTGCCGACCGGGCGCGGCGGCGGCGCGCCGGCGGTGCAGCGCGCCGGCATGGGCGACGTGCGACGCGTCGACGGCGGCGAGCACCTCGAGGCGACCGAGGCCGAGTTCCTCGCGCAGCTGCACCCGAGCCACGTGCGCGTCGGGCCGACGCCGCTGCGGATGGAGCCGGGGCGCCCGCACGAGGTCGCGGTGCGGGTGTTCTCGCCGGCGGCGCCGCCGCGCGGCGCCAAGCCGATCCCGGTGGTGTGCGACCTCGTGTCGAGCGAAGGCGAGACGCTGGCGATCGCCGACGGCACGTGGCGCGCCGAGCATCACCGCAGCCCGGTGCTGCGCGTGATCGTGCAGGAGCCCGCCCGCTACCAGGCCGTCGTGCGCGTGAACGCCGGGCGCCCCGGCGAGCGGATCCTGAAGACGTCGTTCCGCGTCACCCGCGCGACCGAGGAGACGGTGGCCCACGATCAGGGCGTGCGCCTCGCCAAAGGGCACGGCAAGGTCGCGGTCACGACGTATCGCGACCTGCTCGCCGCGGTGTCCGCGGCGCGCGCGCTGACCGACGCCGGCGACCCGAAGAGCTACGAGCGCGCGCGCGCGCTGCTCGCGCCGGTGCGCGACCGGCTGTGGGAGATCTACCCGCGCGTCGTCGAGGCGCGCGAGCAGTTCGGCTTCGCGCGCAACGTGATGGACCTGCACTTCGACGCCGCGCGCGCCGGGATCGACGGCTGGGTGACGCGCCTGCACATGGGCGGGACCATCGCCACCAAGGAGCTGGTGACGCGCTTCGAGGCGGCCGAGACCGAGATCAAGCTCGGCATCGGCGAGCAGACCGACACCGGCGACCTGCGGGCGGCCGATCGCGCGGCGTGGCGGACCACCAAGGTGGTCGGCGTCGCGACCGCGGTGGTCGTGCTGTTGCCGGTGGCGGTCGAGGTCGGCGCGAGTGTCGGCGCGCGGGTCACCGCCAGCGCGGTCTCGCGGTGGGCGGCGGCGCACCCGTACCTCGCCCTGGCCGTCGCCGAGATCGTCCTCACCAACGGCATCGCGATCGGTGAGGCCGGCGGGCTCGACAACTACGTCGACGGCCTCAAGCAGAACATCCCGCAGACCGCGGTGCAGGTCTTCATGGACTTCGTCGCGGTGTGGGTCGCCCACGGCGCCGACCAGCCGCCGAAGGCGCCTGCGGGCAACCGCGGCGGCCGCCCGCGCGAGCTGCCCGCCGGCGAGGCGCCGCCCTCCGGCAACCGCAAGGCGCTACCGCCAGCCGCGGGCGAGGAGCCCGGCGGACCGCCGGCGGGCAGCGCGCCGGCGGGCGCCAGCGGCAGTGTGGATCCGGAATCGTCGACGATGCCCGTCCCGAAATCCGCTGTGGTCGTCGCTGACGAAGCCGCCCCGGGATCTACGGCGGCGACCTTGAGTGCCGCTGCTACTCAACAGCAAGGTCGTGACCTCGGACTGCGTTCCGACGCGCTCGAGGCGCTTGACACGCTTGCACACGTCGGCTCCCACCCTCTGGGGAAGGTGAACAGTGAGCCAAACCACAACCACTTCGGTGCAGCACGGCGCGAGGCCGCCGGTGAGGTTGTGGCCCGGCGTCCGGACGGTCACCCCTATAGTCACATCGGAGAGTTGCAGCGGGCCCACAACGCGCTCGACAATGTTCGCCGCGTTATCGCCGGAACGTGTCAACGAGTTTGAGACGCCGGAGAGCATTAGTTTAGTGACGCGGTTGCCACGTGGTTCCGCGCGGACGAACCAGCCTGCGGGGCGTTGGCAGGCGGCCGCGCGGTGCGGTCCTCGCGCGCGGCGGTGGGGTTGGGCGACGTGGTCGTCGGCGCCGTGGGCCGCGCGCTGCGGTCCGCCCTGGTCGCCGAGGTGGGCTTGTTGATCCAGACCTCGGTCGGCACGGCGGCGGGCCGCGGGATGCCGCGTACGAAGCGCTCAGGGTGGGCTGCGTGCGCGGCGGCGAGGACGGTAGTGCGCTCGTCGACGACGGTCTGGGCGCGGCCGGCGTGGACCGCCTCCGGCGTCTGGAGGCCGAGGCCGCTGTGGTAGTGCTCGGCGTTGTACCAGGCGAAGAAGTCGGCGCAGTAGGCGCGCGCGTCCTCGAGCGAGCCGAAGCGGTCGGGGAAGCCTGGCCGGTACTTGAGGGTCTTGAAGCCAGCCTCGGAGAACGGGTTGTCGTTGGAGACGTGCGGGCGCGAGTGGGTCTTGGCGACGCCGAGGTCGGCCAGCAGTTGCGCGACCAGCTTCGAGCGCATCGAGCTGCCGCGATCGGCGTGGACGGTGAGTTGGCCGCGCTGGATGCCCTGGCGTGCGCAGGTCGCGGCGATCAGCTTCTCGGCGAGCGTCGCGCTCTCGCGGGGCGCGACCATCCAGCCGACGACGTAGCGGCTGAACACGTCGATGATCACGTACAGGTGGAAGTAGCGCCACGGCGTCGGGCCCTTGAGCTTCGTGATGTCCCACGACCAGAGCTGGTTGGGCTTGGTCGCGAGCAGCTCCGGCGCGGCGTAGTGCGCGCGCCGGCACTGAGCGCGCCGCTCGCGGACCTCGTCGTGCGCGGCGAGGATGCGGTACATCGTGCGCGGCGAGCAGAGGTAGCGCCCCTCGTCGAGGAGCGTTGCGTAGACCGCGGCCGGGGCGAGGTCGGCGAACCGGTCCTCGTGCAGCACGTCGAGGACCGCCCGTGTTTCCGCGGGAACCAGGGCCCGCGGTGGCGGCAGCCGGTGGCGCGGGCCGTAGACCTTCGGCTGCTTCCAGCGGAAGAACGACGCCCGGCACACGCCCAGCGCGTCGCAGGTGGCGTCGATGCCATCGATCGCCGACGTCGCCGCGATGATCTGCATCAACGCTTCGGTCCGCTCTCGGGTTCCGAGAGGGGGAGCCCCAGCAGCTCCGAGACTTTTTTTTGGAGCTCGACCAGGCGCTCGGCACGATCCGCCCGCGCCTCCGCCCGCTGCGCGCGGCGCTCGAGTTCGGCGATCTGCTGGTCCCGCGCATCCGGCGCCGTCGGCACCGGGCCACGCTTCCGCGGCGCCGGCCCGAGTTGCCCGTTCACCCGTTGCGCCCGCCAGCTGGCCAGGTGCGACGAGTACAACCCCTCACGCCGCAGCAACGCCGCCACGGCACCCTTCTGGTCGGCGCAGGCGTCCGCCTCGAGCAGCACCCGCAGCTTCTCGGCGGTCGTGAACCGGCGCCGGCGCGCCTTCGCTGAGACCTCGGTCGTCTTCGCCATCCCATTCATCATCGCGGATTCCTCGGTCGCCCTCGACACTGATCTTTCGGGTGGTCGGTGTCTC
>JAMHWF010000102.1:0-152934 GCA_035911095.1 Ideonella sp.
CCGCGGCGCTTCGACCTCGGATCCCTTCCCACTGCTCCTGGCCGACCACGGCCACCTCCATGCTCCGTCCTCGGGCGGGCACGGTACCGGGCTGCGCTTCCAAGCCTCGATCTTCCTTCTCCATCTCTCGCTCCTTCGCGTCGTAGGTGGGTGGGGAAAATTCAGATGCCACGGCTGGGGATTATTGAAGTGCCACTGACAGCAGCGCGCTGGCGGTGGTCGCGCCGATGCCAGGCACCTGCATCAGCCGCTC
The DNA here is from genome assembly GCA_035911095.1 of Ideonella sp. GTDB lineage: Bacteria > Pseudomonadota > Gammaproteobacteria > Burkholderiales > Burkholderiaceae_C > JAMHWF01. Next base: position 254 of record JAMHWF010000102.1, read on the forward strand.
GGAGCGGTCATCGGCACGGGCCATCAAGCGGACGTGATCGTCATACGCGCTGACCCGCTCGTCGAGGCGCCGGATCTCGTCGAGCAGGTCGCGGCCGACGGTCTGCATCCAGCCGGGCAGGCCTTCCAGCGCCGAGGTGGCCTGCAGCCTCACGGTCTGCGCCTTCAGCGGCAGCACGATGCCGAACTCGCTGAGCAGGCCGCGCAAACGGTTGATGCAGGCCGTGCGTGCCTCGACCCAGCCTTGGCGCGCGGCATGCACTGCCAGCCGCGACTGCGCCAAGGTCGACTTCACCGGCACGAAGCGCATCGCAGGCCGCTGCAGCGCCTCGCAGATCGCCGCCGCGTCGGCCGCATCGTTCTTGCCGCGCTTGCCGCTCATGCGGTAAGGGGCAACGAACTTCGGGGCCATCAGCCGGCAGCGGTGGCCGAAGGCCTCGAAGGCGCGCGCCCAGTGGTGTGCGCCAGAGCAGGCTTCCATGCCGATGGTGCAGGGCGCCAATGCGGCGACCACCTGCAGCAGTTGGTCGCGGCGCACCGCCGGGCGCGCCAGCACCGGACGACCCGCATCGTCCACGCCGTGCAACGCGAAAACGTTCTTGGCCAGATCGATACCGAGAAATACGATTGCCATGGACATCCCCTTTCGAGTCGAGCGTTGATGAGTATTCGCAACCCCATCGTCGCAGTTCGGGACGGGGATGTCCCTTTCATTCGTTAGGCCTCGCAGATCGATCGCGATATGAATGTCTCTACACCAAAATCCGGGCCTGCTTCATGGGATGTCTTTATCGCGCATGCGGGAGCCGATCTCGCCGCTGCTGAGGCTCTCTACGAGCGCCTTGAAGAAGCGTCAACCTTAACGTACCTCGACTCCAAGCGCTTGTTGCTTGGCGATGACTGGGACACAGAGTTAGCGAGAGCACAAAGCGCGTCACTCATTACGGCAGTACTAATCTCCTCCCACGCCGATTCTGCGTTTTACCAACGAGAGGAGATTGCCCGGGCTATCGACATGGCAAGCAGGCACCCTAGCAGCCATCGAGTCGTCCCGGTGTATTTAGCCTGTAGCGAGGCCGTTAATGTCCCTTACGGCTTACAGCTGAAACACAGCATCTTCATCAACAACATTTCCGAGTTGGACAGAGTGGTGGTCGAACTTCAGCGAGCGATCGCCTCCCTAAAGCTACGCCCAGCGAGCGAAGAAAAGGTGCGAGGAGCGGTCCGCTCGCGCCTGATGACGATTTGGAAACTGTTTTTGTTCACTCCATTGTTCGACAACGTTTATCTGAGCCTTGTGTTTTGGATGGCCAGGGCGATGGGAGCAATGTCAATGGCGATAGCCGTTGGCTCACTCATTTCGACCCAAGACTATACGATAGGCGTCACAATACGATCTGCTAGTGCCGCACTGCTGGTAGCTATCGCAACTCCATGGGCCTTTGGGCCCGCGCATCTTCTACTACCTACCGCCCGCAGAACCACCTTTCTGGCTGCCTCAGGGTTCACGTTCCTAATCCTTCTGTGTGGACTGGCGACTCAGTCGTTCTACCTTGATCCAATGGTTTCTCTATGGCCCGGTAGTGAGCCGCGCCGAGGCCAATCGACAATCTCGATAATTGCATTCGCGACGTTGTCTTGGTCTTCCCTTGCCTTCATCGTTGCGCTTGTATATGCGTTCAGCGCCCGCCTGAAGATGGTCTACGCAATGTCTCTTGTATTGTTTTGGATAGCAGCGTTCTCGACATCGTTCGGATTTTTGGCAACAAGCATGCTGCTCGAGACAACGAGCTCTATCGAAATTGAGTTCCCAAGAGGCTATTCTGTGTTTCCTCCGATTCTTCGCACGCCGGATGGCTACGCGGTCATGTTCGGCACCGAGCACCTCACTCTTGACTATCTGGGCATTATGACTCTCGCATCTGGGACTGCTGCTCTAATTTCCGGCGGATTTCTGGCCGCCCTAGCGGTCGCAAAGCGTGGCAAGGCCTAACAGGCCGTTGAGTGACCACTCGACGGCTGGCCTGCAGTCACCGACGATCGAGCGGTCCTACGAAACGGAGCCATTGCCCGATGCGCGGAGCCGACGCCTATAACGAAGCGCTGTTCAGCACGGTGAGGCTGGAGGACTTCGTTCCCGCGAATCATCCACTGCGCCCGATCCGAACCTGGGTCAACGACGCGCTGGCCGGGATGGATGAGAAGCTGTCGGCCAGGCGTCCAAGTGAACGGCTTTCTTATCCACATCAACGGAATGGAAGTGACCTGGCGCACCTGAGGCTTGACATGCGTCCCGGCAGATCGCCTTCGTTGTCCGCTGAACTCCGCCCGCGTCGGGCATTGATGAGGATTGATCGCACATGACCAGGCAGGTCTCCGACAGATTCCGCTCTCCCCAAGTCTCAGGGGATGGCGGCGCATTCCTGCCCAGTGACGAGCATCCGGACATCATCAGAGTGCGAGAGCCTTACGCGCCGGAAGGCATGTTCTGCCGAGGCAACTTTGCGGGCTCCACGGCCTGCCAAAGAGGCTACGCGGCCGACTGGGTGTTGAAGGACAAGAGGTTGTACCTCGCCCGGCTGGTGGGTTTCTATCGGCTTCGGGACGAGCAAGAACCCGTTTTCGCGGATTGGTTTTCCGGCTGGATCGTCGTGGGTCATGGCGAGCCCGAGGGCGATCGCTTGAGCATGATCGAACCGACGCGTCCCGAAGCCGCCGCATTCGGTTTCCGCAAGGGCGTGCTGACGTCCGAAAGGCACTGGCGGATCGATCGGTCCCGGCAGCAGTCGCCCTGGTCCCAGTTTTCGGCGTTCTGCGAAAGCCTCGAAAGACACCGCGACACCTTCTGATCCTCCCCGCTGAGGTTCGGTCTGAAGGACTCGGCCTTCAACCCGACCCTTCATCACGCTCCGATCAAGTTCGGACGAACGCGAGCAGATCGGCGTTGATCACCTCCGCGTTCACGGTGCACATCCCGTGCGAGAAGCCGGGGTAGATCTTGAGCGTGCGGTTCTTGATCAGCTTGGCCTGCAGGACGGCGCCGGTTTTGTAAGGAACGACCTGGTCGTCGTCGCCAGCCAGCACGAGGGTGGGCACGGTGATCGCCTTGAGGTCTTCGGTCTGGTCGGTTTCCGAGAACGCCTTGATGCCCTCGTAGGTCGCCTTGGCGCTAGCCATCATGCCCTGGCGCCACCAGTTCTCGATCACGCCCTGCGAGACCTTCGCCTCCGGGCGGTTGAAGCCATAGAAGGGGCCGGCCGGAACGTCGAGAAAGAACTGCGCCCGGTTCGCGGCGAGAGCCTGGCGGAAACCGTCGAACACTTCGATCGGTGTGCCATCCGGGTTGCCCGGCGTCTTGACCATCAGCGGCGGTACCGCGCTGATCAGCACGGCCTTGGCGACGCGGCCCTGCGGTTGGCCGTACCTCGCGACATAGCGCGCCACCTGGCCGCCGCCCGTCGAATGGCCGATGTGAACGGCGTTCTTCAGATCGAGTGCTCCATCACCGCCGACGCGTCGGCGGCGTAGTGGTCCATGTCATGCCCGTCGCTGACCTGCGCCGAGCGGCCATGGCCGCGCCGGTCGTGGGCGACGACGCGGTAACCCTGGTTGACAAAGAACAGCATCTGCGCGTCCCAGTCATCCGCGCTGAGCGGCCAGCCGTGGTGAAACACGAGGGGCTGCGCGGCCTTCGGCCCCCAGTCCTTGTAGAAGATCTGAACGCCATCCTTGGTGGTCACGTACATGATCGGTGCTCCTTGCAATGCGCCCGCGGGCGTCTCGTCGACCCTGGGCGGCGACTATAGGATTGAAGCGAACTTGCATGTCAATGTGCTTCTCGCGGCGTCCGTCCGTCACGGTTGAAGCGGCGCGAAGATCGCCATCGGAAAGCAGTCATTGATGCCGTCGGTGGCCTGTCGCTCGCAGCCGCATGACCTGACGTTTCAGCCGTTCGCTGACGACCACAACCCTGCCTCGTGCCCCCTGTCTCGCCCCTCCTCTCGGCGGTCCGCTCGTGCACGGTCTGCGCGCCGCACCTGCCGCTCGGCCCCCGGCCCGTCTTTCAGCTCCACCCCGCGGGGCGGGTCCTGATCGCCGCGCAGGCGCCGGGCCGGAAGGTGCACGAAACGGGCATCCCCTTCGACGACGCGAGTGGCGAGCGGTTGCGCCGGTGGCTCGGCGTCAGCAAGGCGCAGTTCTACGACCCCGAGTGCTTCGCCATCGTCCCGATGGGGCTGTGCTATCCCGGCAAGGGGCCGTCGGGCGACCTGCCGCCGCGCCCGGAGTGCGCGCCGCTATGGCGCCAGCCGCTGCTGCAGACGCTCGAGCACCTCGAGCTCACGCTGGTCATCGGCCGCTATGCGGCGGCCTACCACCTGCCCGGCCACGGGCGCGGGCTGACCGCGCTTGTCGAAGGCTGGCGCCGAACCTGGCCTTCGGTGATGACGCTGCCTCATCCGAGCCCGACGAACAACCGCTGGCTGGCGCGCAACCGGTGGTTCGAGCGCGACGTGGTCCCCGTGCTGCAACGGCGGGTGGCCGCGGTCCTTTCGCGGTGACGGCCGGCCGATCGCTCACGCGCCCCCTCTGCGACCCGAGTCATGTATCGCTACGTCTTCCTGCTTCACGTCCTCGCCGCCACGGTCTGGACCGGCGGCCACCTGGTGCTGGCGGCCACGGTGCTGCCCCGCGCGCTGCGGGCGCGCGACCCTCGCGTGCTGCTCGACTTCGAGGCCGGGTTCGAGCGCATCGGCATGCCGGCGCTGCTGATCCAGGTCGCCACGGGCCTCTGGATGGCACACCAGATGCTTCCCGACGGGGCTGCCTGGCTGCGCTGGGACACGCCCGCCGCGCGCCTGGTCGGCTTCAAGCTCGCGCTGCTCGCGATCACCGCGGCCACCGCCATCGATGCGCGGTTTCGCGTCATTCCGCAGTTGAGTGCCGAAACCCTGCCCGCGATGGCGCGCAGGATCTACCTGGTCACCCTGGCTTCCGTGCTATTCGTGGTCGTGGGGGTGTCGTTTCGCGGTGGCCTGCTGTAGGCCCGCGCGGCGCCTTTGCGCCGATCACGGTCAGGTCAACGCCATCAGAGGGTCTGGTGGGCCCTTTGCTTGTGGCGCCCCGGCAGAAGGTGCACGCTGGGCATGCCAGCCACCGCCACACGCACCACGCCGCGCCCACGCCCATGGCCATCCCGCATGCCCAACCCGGTCAGCCCGTCGACATCCGGCCCTTCGGCCCGCTGCTGGCGCAGCAGCAGACGGTCGCCTTGTTCAAGTCGCAGGACCTGGAGGTGATGCGCGTCGTGCTGCCCGCCGGCAAGTCGCTGCCGCCGCATCACGTGCCCGGCGAGATCACGGTGCAGTGCATCGAGGGCGAGGTCGAGGTCTCGGCCGAGGGCCGGACGCAGGCCCTGGCGGCGGGCCAGGTGCTCTACCTCCGCCGCAGCGTGATGCACAGCCTCATCGCCCTGCGCGACGCCTCGCTGCTGGTGACGATCGCGTTGCGCTGAATCGCACCGCGGGCGGGCCCTGCCCTGGGGTCGAAGCACTGCCTCCACGCCTGCGCCGGGACCGCTGTTGAAACGCGCCCCGGCCTGATGGACACTCGGTTCCCAAGCCGAGGGAGCCGAACATGCCGCAGCTGCCTGCACCCCCGCCGCCCTGCCGCCGGCCCCGCATCGCTGCCGCACCGCTCACCCCGGCCCCGCGGAGGCGCGATGCCCTATAGGCTGGACTGGGAGCCTGTGGGCGTCTACAGGCAGTTTCTCGGCGACGTGTCGATCGCCGAACGCCGCGATTCGGTCAATGCCATTTCCGGCGACCCGCGCTTCGACACGCTGCGCTACACGCTCACCGACTACCTCGGCATCGGCGCCTTCGAAGCCACGCCGGGCTCGACCGCCGAGATCGCCGCGATGCACGTCGGCCCCTGCATCACGAACCCGCGCATCCTGATCGCCGCCGTGACGGACCGCGAGGACGTGCTCGCGACGATCGACGACTTCAAGCGCCTGGCCTTCATCTCGTCGCCCTACGAGGTCTTCCGCACGCTCGAGGCGGCGCGGGCCTGGATCGGAGAGGAGCTCGCCCGCCCGGTGCGGCGCTGGGCCTGGTAGGCCTCGGCCTCCGGCAGCGGCGGCAACGGCGCCAGCGACGGCAGCAACAGCACCGCCCGCAGGCCGCCCCCCGGCGCGCGCCGCAGCTGCACCTCGCCGCCGTGCGCGCGGGAGCAGGAGCGGGCGATGGCCAGGCCCAGCCCGGTGCCCGGCGCCTGCCGCGCGGCAGCCGCCTCGCCCGCTCCATTCGATTCACCCGCGCCGTCGGGACCGCCCTGCGCGCCGTCTGGCGCCGAGGGCCCGCGCTGCAACTGCGTGAACGGCAGGAAGGCCTGTTCGACCCGGTCCGGCGGAATGCCGGGCCCGTCGTCGTCGACCTCGATGCGCCAGCTGGCGGCGGCGGCGCTGCCCGCCTCCGGCGCCAGCAGCCGCACCCGCGCCCGCTGCCCGTAACGCACCGCGTTGTCGACCAGGTTGCCCAGCGCGCGCTGCAAGGCGAGGGGCCGGCAGCGGTAGGTCGAGTCGTCCGCCGGCAGCGCCTCGAGCCGCACGTCGCGCCCCAGGCTGCGCTGGGTCTCGACGACGCCCTGCACCAGTGCCGCGAGCGACACCGGCCGCGTCGGCTCGCGCGCCGCCTCGTCGCGGCCGAAGCGCAGGCTCTCGTCGACCAGCGCGGCCATGTCGTCGAGCGTGCGCACCATCGGCGCGCGCAGCGCCTCGTCCTCGACCATCTCGACGCGCAGGCGCAACGAGGTGATCGGCGTGCGCAGGTCGTGGCTGACGGAGGCGAGCAGCCGCGTGCGGTCGTCGACGAAGCGGCGCAGCCGCTCCTGCATCAGGTTGAAGGCGCGGATCACCTCGCGCACCTCGCGCGGGCCGCTCGGCTCCAGCGGCGGCACCCATTCGCCGACGCTTGCCTGCTGCGCCGCCTGCACCAGCGCATGCACCGGCCGCAGCAGGCGCTGCACGGCGATGCAGGCGATGAGGACGAACGGCACCAGCCCGAGCTGCATCCAGAAGCTGAACGGCCACCACCAGCGGGTGCGCAGGCCCAGGCCGTGCTCGGCGACGAGCCAGGCGCCGCTGGGCAGCGCCACCGCCGCGTCCATGCGGGCGCGCGGCGGGGCTTCGGTGTCCGAGCCCTCGGGCGCGCTGATGCGCACCCGCAGCCCGTCCGGAGGCAGTTCGAGGCGCTGGCCCAACTCGCGCGAGACCGTCGCCGCGTCCTCCGCCCAGCGCGGGTCGGAGGGCGCCGACAGCGCCTCAGGCAGCGCGGTGGCCGGGCCCTCGACCAGCCGGTAGCGGCTGTGCGGCCCGCCCAGCGCGGCCAGCACCCGGTCGACCGCGCGCAGGTCTTCGAGCGCCCAGGCGCCCTGCGCGATCTGCACCAGCTGGTCGACCGCCTGGCGCCGCGCCAGGCCATGCACCTCGCCCGGCTCCCGCGACAGCAGCAGCAGGCCCGCGCCGTGCGTCAACGCGAGGCCGAGCACCAGGCCGATCAGCAGCTGCGCGGCCAGGCCGTGCGGCCACAGGCGCCGCAGCGCGCGCCAGGGGTGTCGCGCCGGGCGCGCGAGGCCAGGTGTCGACGGCCGGGCCGAAGTGCTCATGGCAGCGCGTCCACCGGGCTGGCGAAGAAGTAGCCGTCCCCCCAGGCGGTCTTCAGCAGCCGCGGGCGGCGCGGCTCCTTCTCGAGCTTGCGCCGCAGGCGGCTGACCTGGCTGTCGATCGCGCGGTCGAAGTGGTCGGCGTCGCCGTCGCCGGTCGATTCGAGCAGCGACTCGCGGGTCAGCACCGTCAGCGGCTTGGCGACGAACACGGACAGCAGCCGGTGCTCGGCGGCGCTCAGCGCGATGCGCCGGCCGTCGTCGTGCTCCAGCTCGCGGCGGTCGAGGTCGAACACCCAGCCGTCGAAGCGCACGCGGTACGGCCGCGGCGCCTCGGCCGGGGCGGCGGGCGCCGCGTCGCGCGCACGGTGCGCACGGCGCAGCACCGTGCGGATGCGCGCCACCAGCTCGGCCGGCGCGAAGGGCTTCGCGACGTAGTCGTCGGCGCCGGCTTCGAGGCCGCGCACGCGGTGCGTCGTCTCGCCGAGCGCCGTCAGCAGGATCACCGGCAGCGCATGGCGCTGCTGCAGCTCGCGGCACAGGCTCAGGCCGTCCTCGCCGGGCAGCATCACGTCGAGCAGCACCAGGTCGAAACCGCCGCCTTCGCGCAGCCGCGCGCGCATCTGCGGGCCGTCGGCCGCGGTGCGCACGTCGAAACCCTGGCGCTCGAGCACCGCGGCCAGCGGCAGACGGATGTCCTCCTGGTCGTCGACGACCAGCAGGCGCGTCGGCGCCGCGCCTGTTCCGGCAGAGGAGCCGGCGGGCCGGCGATGGGTCTCGATTGCCACAACCTGACAAATTCTAGCGGATGCGAATCACTAGCATTTGCGCACGTCGCCCCCGTGTCGGCCGTGGCCATCGATGCCCCCGCGACCGTGCCACCACACGACCGGCCGCCCGCTGGCGGCCGTCGCCCCTCCCCTTACGCCGCTACCGCCGTCCCGCTCCATGCCTGCCCAGCCCCGCTTCAAGCCCACCGCCTGCGCCGCAGCCGCCAGCCTCGCCTTCGCCGCCCTCCAGGCCCAGGCCCAGGGCGACGCCCCCGCCGCCGCTCAACCCGGCACCCTGTCGGAAGTGAAGGTGCTCGGCACCGCCGAGGAGGAGCTGAAACAGGCCCTCGGCGTCTCGACCATCACCGAGGAAGACCTGGCCAAGCGGCCGCCCGCCAACGACCTGTCGCAGATCATCCGCACGATGCCGGGCGTCAACCTGACCGGCAACAGCGCGACCGGCCAGTACGGCAACAACCGCCAGATCGACCTGCGCGGCATGGGCCCCGAGAACACGCTCATCCTGATCGACGGCAAGCCGGTGCACTCGCGCGACTCCGTGCGCATGGGCCGCAGCGGCGAACGCAACACCCGCGGCGACACCAACTGGGTGCCGGCCGAGGCGATCGAGCGCATCGAGGTGCTGCGCGGCCCGGCTGCCGCGCGCTACGGCTCGGGCGCGGCCGGCGGCGTGATCAACATCATCACCAAGGCGCCGTCGAAACAGCTGCAAGGCTCGGTCAGCGCCTACTACAGCCGCCCGCAGCACGACGAGGAAGGCGGCAGCCGCCGCCTCGGCTTCACGCTCGCCGGGCCGGTGGCCGACAAGCTCTCGTTCCGCCTCTACGGCAACCTCGCGAAGACCGAGCCCGACTCGCTCGAGCTGAACCGCGCGGCCGCGGCGAACCAGGACGAGGGCGCGATCCCGCCGGCCGGCCGCGAGGGCGTGCGCAACCGCGACCTGGACGCCCTGCTGCGCTGGGACGTGGCCACCGGCCACGTGGTCGAGTTCGAGGCCGGCGTCGGCCGCCAGGGCAACATCTACGCCGGCGACCGCGCGGTCAGCAGCGCCGGCACCGAGCTGATCGGCGAGCTCGCCGCCGCGGGCGTCGAGACCAACACGATGATCCGCCGCACCACCTCGGTCACGCACCGCGGACGCTACGACTTCGGCAGCTCGCGCCTGGTGCTGCAGTACGAGAACACCGACAACACACGCCTCAACGAGGGCCTGGCCGGCAGCGGCGAAGGCAGCATCAACACGCCCGAGAACCGCTCCACCTCGTCGCTGGACAACTGGTTCCTCAACGGCGAGGTCAACGTCAACCTCGGGCTCGGCGGCTTCGACCAGGTGCTGACGGTCGGCTTCGAGTACCGGCAGGAGAACCTCGACGACCCCTTCGCCGTCTCGCAGGGCACCGGCACCGGCGGCTCGATCCCCGGCATCGCCGACAGCGCCCGCAGCGGCCGCGCCGACGCCGAGAACGTCGCGCTCTTCCTCGAGGACAACATCGAGGTGCGGCCGGACCTGATCCTCACGCCCGGCCTGCGCGTCGACAAGCACAGCAAGTTCGGCAACCACTGGAGCCCGAGCCTCAACGCCTCGTTCGAGCTGACGCCCGAGATCACGATCAAGGGCGGCATCGCGCGCGCCTTCAAGGCGCCCAACCTGTACCAGTCGAACCCGAACTATCTGTACTTCACGATGGGCAACGGCTGCCCGGTCGACTACCCGTCGCTCGGTTCCGGCTGCTATGTGCAGGGCAACGCCAACCTGGATGCCGAGACCAGCGTCAACAAGGAGATCGGCATCGCCTACAGCGGCGACCTGCTGAGCGCGAGCCTCACCTACTTCCACAACGACTACCGCAACAAGATCGTCGCCGGCATCGTGCCGGTCGGGCAGACGGCGGCGGACGGCCGCATCTTCCAGTGGACCAACGCGCCGAAGGCGGTGGTGCGCGGCTTCGAGGGCAACCTGACGCTGCCGCTGGCGCGCGCGCTGACCTGGACGAACAACCTGACCTACATGATCGAGAACAAGAACAAGACGACCGACGAGCCGCTCTCGATCATCCCGCGCTACACGGTCAACACCACGCTCGACTGGGAGGCCACCGACCAGCTGTCGCTGGTCGCCACCGGCACCTACTACGGCCGCCAGGAACCGCGGCGCCTGACGACCCAGGGCGCGGCGGCGGAAGGCGCGGCGCTCGACGAACGCGGCTCGTATGCGGTCTACGGCGTCAACCTCGGCTATGCACTGACCCGGGCGATGCAGCTGCGCGTCGGCGTCGACAACCTGTTCGACAAGCGCCTCTTCCGCGCCGGTACCAGCTCGAGCGTGGGCGCGGCCACCTACAACGAGCCCGGGCGCGCGTACTACGTGAGCGTCACGAGCGCGTTCTGACGCGGCTCGCAACGACACCGGCCGGGTCGGCACGATGGACGCGAAGCTGGCACGCCGCGACTGGCTGGCCCTGGCGGCCGGCCTCGGCTGCGCGCCCGGCCTGATGCGGCCGGCGCGCGCGCAGACGGACCTGTCCCGGCCCGTCGGCCCGACCGTCGCCGATACCGGCTCGCCGAGCTACCGCTTCGAGCGCTGGACGCTCCCCTCGGCCGAGCCCGGGCGCCCCCACCGCGTGACGCTCGGCGTGCCGCGCCGCCCCGCGCCGCCGGCCGGCCACCCGGCCGCCTGGCTGCTCGACGGCAACGCCGCGCTGGCGGCACTGGACGAGCCGCTGCTGCGCGCGCTCGACGACGGCGGGCAGCCGCCGGTGCTGGTGGCGATCGGCCCCGACAGCGACCTGGGCTTCGACGGGCTCGGGCGGGCCTACGACTACACGCCGCCCGACCCCCAGGGCGGCGAGGTGCGCGACCCGCAGGGCCGGCTCGGCGGCGGCGCCGACCGCTTCCTCGAGCTGATTGCCGAGGGCATCCGCCCCGAGGTCGAGGCGCGCACGCGCCTGGCGGCCGGGGGCCAGGCGATCTGGGGCCAATCCTACGCCGGCCTGCTGGTGCTGCACGCCCTCTTCACGCGGCCGGCGCTGTTCAGCCACTACGTCGCGGCCGCCCCGGCGCTGTGGTGGCGAGACGGGCTGCTGCTCGCACGCGAACCGGCGGCCATCGCGCTGCCCCGGGGCGAGGCAAGACAGCTGCTCGTCGTCAGCGGGGACGGCGAGCGGGAGCGCGGAGGTGACCCGCAACGCAAGCCCGACCGCGGTCGCGACGGCGCCCCGCGCCCATCCACGGCCGACGAGGACGTGGTCGCGCGCATGCAACGCGCCCGCGCCGCCGTGCCGCCGACGGCGCTGGCCGACCTGGTGGCGCGCCGGTCGCGGCGGCCCGGCCTGCACACGCAGTGGATCCGCCTGCCGGGCCTCGACCACGGCCCGCTGCTGCCGGCCTCGGTGAGGCTCGCGCTGCGCGGGATCGCGGGCCTCGCACCGCAGGCGCGCTGAACGGACGCACGGCGATGGCACATCCCCTCGACGGCTACGAGCAGGCGGTCGACTACCCGTCGCGCTTCCAGCGCGAGACGGCGCCGGGCTGGCTCGTCTCCGTCGCCACGGCCCTCGGCCGCCGCGCGCCTGACGTACAGGGCGCGTTCCGCTGGCTAGAACTGGGCTGCGGCGACGGGCTCGGCGCCGCGCTGACGGCGGCGGGCTGGCCGCAGGCCGAGGTGGTGGCGGTGGACGCGCATCCGGGCCATGCGGCGCGCGCCCGCGCGCTCGCGGCGGCCGCGGCGCCGGGCTCGATGCGCGTGCTCGAGATGAACTTCGAGACGCTGGCCGCGGCGCCCGACGACACGCTCGCACCCTGCGACTTCATCGTGCTGCACGGTGTCTACGCCTGGGTCTCCGAGGCCAACCGGCAGGCGATCGCGACGATCGCGCGGCGCTGGCTGCGGCCCGGTGGCCTGCTCTACGTCGGCTACATGAGCCAGCCCGGCGCCGCGCCGATGGCCGCGATGCAGAAGCTGATGCGGCTCGCCGCCGAGCGCCGCGGCGGCAGCGCGGCCCAGCGGGTGCGCGCCGGCCTCGACCTGCTGCAGCGCCTGCGCCGCGGCGGCGCCGGCTGCTTCGCCGAGGTGCCTGGCCTCGCGCAGCAGCTCGACCACATGGAAGCGGAGGACCCGCGCTCCCTGGTGCACGAGTTCCTCGGCCAGCACTGGGAACCGCAGCATGTCGCCGACGTGATGCGCAACTTCGCCCGCGCGGGTTGCCGCTTCGTCGGCAGCGCGACGCCGCTGGAGAACATCGACCGCGTCTCGGTGCCGGGCGACGCGCTGCCCGCGATCCGGGACGCCGGCGACCCGGCGATCGCCGAGACGCTGCGCGACCTGGCCCGCCACCAGAGCCTGCGACGCGACCTGTACCAGCGCACCGATGCCGATGCCGACGGCGGCACCGCGCCGGGTGCCGACGCCTGGGCGCTCGACCCGCAAGCGCATCGCGAAGCCCTGCTCGCGCTGCGGCTCGAGGCGCTGCCCGGCGCGCCGCCGCGCGGCCCGCTGACCTTGGCAACCCGCGTCGGCCCGGTGACGCTGCCCGCGGTGCTGGTCGACCCGCTGCTCGAAGCGCTCGCTACCGGGCCGCAGCACTTCGCCGAACTGGCGCGCCACCCGACCTACGCGCCGCAACCGGGGCTGCTGAGCCAGCTGTTCCAGATCCTGCTGTCGGCCGGTCAGGCGCACCCGCCCCAGCCGCGCCCGGTCGAGCCACGCCCCGCGCAGGCGCTCAACCGCCTGCTCTGCGCGCCCGGCCAGCCGTTCGCCGGCTGGCTCGCGGCGCCGGCGCTCGGCACGGCCCTGCCGGCCACGCCGCTGCAGCGCTGGGCGGCCCAGGCACTGCTTCGTGAGCCGGCCCTCGCCGGCGAGGCGCTGTGGCACGCCGTCGTCCGTGCCGCGGCCGAGGACGCCTCGGCACCCGCCCCGCGCAGCGACGAACTGGCCGCCGCGCTGAAGCGGTTCGAGCAGCAGGAGCTGCCGCGCTGGCGCCGCTGGGGCGTCGTGCCTGGCGCGACCTGAGCCACGCCAGCGCAGACCAGGAACACCCCAGCGCGAGTACCGGAGCCCACAGCCCGAAGCCACCCATGAGCACCACCACCGCCTCCAATGCCGCCCCGCCGGCCCCTGCCCCGCGCCGGAAGCGGCCGGGCCTGCCGCTCGCCTACCGCCTGCACGTGCTCTCGCGCACGGTGGCCGCGCTGGCGGGCGGCTACGCGCTCGCCGCCAGCGCGGCCGCCTGCCTCAGCCTCTGGTTGCCGTCGACCGGCATGAGCCGGCCCGACGCGGTGCTGGCGGCGACGATGCTCGCCTTCCTCGTCCACGCGACCGCCGCCCTCTGGGCCTTCGGCTGCGCCAGCACCCGGCGCGCCTGGCTCGGCATCGGCGTGCCGACGCTGCTGCTCGGCGCGTACTGGCTCAGCCACGGCGCGGGAGGGCTCGCCTGATGCGCCCCGACCTCAAGCCCGAAGGGCTGCGGCCGTCGATGTCGTGGCTGCACACCTGGTCCGGCCTGCTGCTCGGCTGGCTGCTGTACGCGGTGTTCTTCACCGGCACGCTCAGCTACTTCCTCGACGAGATCAACGTCTGGATGAAGCCCGAGCTGCACGCCTCGCAGCCCGGGCCCGACAGCGCGCGCCTGGCGCTGCAGACGATGGAGCGCATCGCCCCCGCCGCCACCACCTGGACGCTGACGCTGCCCGGCGAGCGCCACAACACCGTGCAGGCGAGCTGGCGCGAGCCGGGCGCGGCGCAGGGGCGCGCCGGCACCCAGCGGGCCGAGATCGACGCCGGTACCGGCGAGGTGCTGACCCCGCGCGAGACGCCGGGCGGCAACTTCCTCTACCGCTTCCACTTCGAGCTCTACGCGATGCCGCGCGAATGGGGCCGCTGGATCGTCGGCATCGCCACCTTCGCGATGCTGGTGGCGATCATCAGCGGGGTGATCACGCACAAGAAGATCTTCAGCGACTTCTTCACCTTCCGGCCACGCAAGGGCCAGCGCAGCTGGCTCGACGCGCACAACGCGAGCGCGGTGCTGGCGCTGCCCTTCCACTTCGTGCTGACCTTCAGCGGCCTGCTGCTGCTGATGTACATGCTGATGCCCTTCGGCCGCGACGCGGCCTACGGCGGCGACCTCGAGGCCTTCAACGCCGACCGGCGGGCGGCTCTCGGCGTGGTGGTGGCCCCGCAGGGCGGCGCACAGGGCGCCCGCCCTGGCGGCGCGCCACGCGAAGGCGACGCGCGTGGCGACGCCGGGCCCCGCGGCGAGCGCGGCGGCCGCGAGGCACGCGCGCCGGCGCCGCTGGCCGACATCGGGCCCATGCTCACCGAGGCGGCGCATCGCTGGCCGCGTGGCACCGAGACCATCGTCGTCAACGCGCCGGGCACCTCGCGCGCGACCGTGGAGTTGCGCCAGGGCGGCAACGACAGCCTGCTCGGCGGGCGCGGCGGCGCGCAACGGCTGGTGTTCGACAGCGTCAGCGGACGGCTCGTCGACGCGCCGACACCGCCTGCCCCCTCGGCCGCCAACGCGACCTACAACGTGCTTGCCGCCGTGCACCTGGGGCGCTTCGCCGGGCCGGGCCTGCGCTGGCTGCTCTTCCTCTCGGGCGTGGTGGGCACGCTGATGGTCGCGACCGGCCTCGTGCTGTGGGTGGTCAAGCGCCTGCCCGAGCGGCGCAAGCTCGGCCGCACGCCGTCCGGCCACCGGCTGGTCGAGGTGCTGAACGTCGCGGCGGTGGGCGGCCTGTCGCTCGCCGTGGCGGGCTACTTCTGGGCCAATCGCCTGCTGCCGGTCGACATGGCGGCGCGGCCGGATGCGGAGATCCAGGCGTTCTTCCTCGTCTGGCTGGCGAGCCTCGTGCACGCCGCGCTGCGGCCGCACCGCGCGGCCTGGCGCGAGCAGCTCGCGCTGGGCGCGCTGCTCTTCGCCGCGCTGCCGCTGCTCAACCCGCTGACCGGCGGCGCCGCGCTGCCGCACAGCCTGGCCGTCGGCCTCTGGCCCGTCGCCGGCTTCGACCTCTGCATGCTGGCGATCGGCGCGATGCATGCCGCCGCGGCCTGGCACCTGCGCGGGGTGGCCGGCGCCAAGGCGAAGCCCGCTGCAGCGGCCGCCGTGGCACGCAACACGTCGCGTGAAGAGCTGCCGGCGCCGGCTGCGGGCGAAGCCGGCGGGGTGACGACATGACGGCCTTCCTGCTCGGCTTCGCGCTGGCCTTCGCCGGCTTCACGCTGATCGCCGCGACGATGGACCGGCACCAGGACGACCTGGCGCCGCGCGGGCTGGCGCCGCGGCCCGCCCTCGCCATCCGCCTGGCCGGGTTCGCGCTGCTCGGGCTGGCGATGCTGCCCGGGCTTCGGCTGTACGGCACCTCCATCGGCCTCGCGTGGTGGTGCGGCGTGCTGACCTTCGCGGCCCTGGCGCTCGCGCTGCTGCTGACCTACCGTCCGCGCCAGCGGCCGTAGGCGCGGCCTGCGGGCCCGGCCGACGGGCCACCAGCCCGAAGGAGACGCGGTGGGGCTTTGGCAGAAGATCTTCGCAAGGCGCCCGGCCAGCGTGCCGGAGCGCACGGCGGCGCGGGACCAAGGGTCGGGGCCGTTGCCGGCGCCCGCGAACGCACCGCCCTTCCCGTACCCGGTCATCCGCTGCACCGGCGCCGAGGCCCTGGCCCGCCTTCAGTCACTCGCGACCGGCCAGTCCGGCCGCTGCTGATCGGCGACGACGCGTCGATGCGGCAGCTCGCCGAGTCCTGCGCCGGCGATGCGCGACCGGTCGACGAGATCCTGGCCCCGCCGACAGGGTCGAGAGGGAGGTCGCACGCCCGCCGACGACCCGCGAAGAGGCCGCGCAGCTCGCCGCGGAGCACTACAGCTACTGCGGAGAGCCCGTCGACTCGGGCGACGCGACGATCGAGGAGCTCGCCGTCGCCCTGATCGGCGCGCGCTACTGGTCCTTCTGGTGGGACTGAGGGTGGTGGCGCACTGCGTTCAGAGCACCTTGACCGCCCGCCCGATGGCCTGGATCGGCCCCGTGGGCCGGCCCGTCGGCGAGCCGGTGGCGGGCTCCAGGGTCAGCTCGAAGAGCTGGTTGGGCTGCAGCGGCGGCAGCGCATCGAGCGGCACGCGCAGCGTCTGGCCGGGCTGCACCAGCCCCAGCGAGACCGGCGCCTGCCAGTCGTCGGCCTTGGTCCAGAACTGCAAGGCACGGTCGGGCGACACCGGCACCACCGCGAGCGGGATCAGCTCGACGTGACGGTCGTCGCGGGCCTGTATCACCCAGCCCGGCTCGCGCGCCTGCGGCGAGACCAGCACCACGAGGTACTGCGGCGACGCCGGCGGCGCGGCGCGCTGCAGCACCAGCGTGGCGGCCAGCACCAGCGTGGCGAGGCTGCCGGCCAGGCCGAGGCCGCGCCAGAGCGGCAGGCTGTGCCACCAGCCAGTGGGTGGGCGCGTCGGGGCCGCGGCAGGGCCGCGGGAGGCAGCCGACGCGGCAGCGGCGGAGGCCGGTGCGGGCGAAGGCGCGGGCGATGGCGCGGGCGATGGCGCGGGCAATGTCGCGGTGCCGACGCTGTGCTCGATGCGCGCCCACACCGCGTCGGGCGGCATCACCGGCTCGGCCAGCGAGGTCAGCGGCAGCAGGCGCTGCTCCCAGGCCTCGACGGCACTTCGCAGCGCCGCGTCCTCGGGCAGCCGTGCCTGCACGCGGCGGCGCTCGGCGGCGTCGAGCGTGCCGAGCACGTATTCGCCGGCAAGCCGCTGCAGGTCGTCGTCGTCGCTCATGACAAGCAGGCCCGCAGGCCCTCGAGGCTGCGCCGGATCCAGGCCTTGACGGTGCCCAGCGGTGCGCCGAGGCGGCGGGCGATCTCGCCGTGCGAGAGACCCTCGACATACGCATGCAGCACGCAGGCGCGCCGCTGCGGCTCGAGTTGCCCGAGGCAACGCGCGAGGCGTTCGCCGCCGGCGGCGGTCCAGTCGAGCTGGTCGAGGCGGTCACGCCAGGCTTCGAGCGAGCGCGCATCGTCGAGGGCCTGCGCCGCGGTGTCGTCGAGCGTGGTCTCGCGCGCGCCGTCGCGCACCGCGTTCAGCGCGAGGTGGCGGGCCACGGCATAGATCCAGGCCCGCGCCGGGCCGCGGGCCGGGTCGAAGCTGGCGGCGCGGGTCCAGATGTTGACGAAGGCGTCGTGCAGCAGGTCCTCGGCCAGCGAGGCGTCGCGCACGATGCGCCGCAGGACGCCGAGCAGCCGCGCGCCCTCGGCGTCGTAGAGCCGGCGCAGTGCCTGCCGGTCGCGTGCGGCGCAGCCGGCAAGGGCGGCGGCATGGTCGAAGTCGTCGGTCGTCACGGTGGGGCGGTGGCTGCCGACGGCATGGTAGCCGGCACGCCGGCCGCGCCACCGTGGTCAGGCGGCCGTCCAGAAGATGTAGTCGGCCTGGTACCGCACCACCTCGCGTGCGCCCTTGTTGCCCTCCGTGCACGCAGTCGAGGGCGCGACGCCTCCCTTCAGCGCCGCGCGCTGGATGTAGGTGACGCCGGTCATCGCGCCGCTGCCGGTCGCCGGGTTGGCCTTGACCAGTTGATACGGCAGGTTGCCCGCGCCCGACGGGGCGACGGCCAGCTGCGTGCCGGTCACCTTGGAGCCGTCGCTCGATTGCCAGGTGGCCGGTGGGCCGTAATAGCTGCCGACGAGCTTGCCCGCCCGGTCCTTCAGCGAGGCGTTCGGCCCGACGAAGACCCATTCCATCTGGCCAGGGGCGTTGGCCTTGTCGCGGCACTCGTAGGTGATGTCGCCGCTGCCCACGGTCTCCATCGCCACCTTGTGGCCGGCGGGCACGCGGATGCTCTCGGGCAGGCTCTCCTGGGTCATCGTCGGGCCCATGCCCATCGAGCCGCAGGCCGTCAGGGTGGCGGTGACCGCGATGCCGCAGAGCAGGAGGGGGGTGCGTGTCGAGTGGTCGTTCATCTCGGATCTCCGTTCGGTAGGGTGGTGGACGGCGCCACAAGAAGGGGCGCTGTACGGAGTACCCGCCAGCGAGGCATTTGGATGCAGGCGTTTGATGCACGTCAGCGAGCGATGGCGACGCTCGTCACGAAGCGTCCTGTCTCGAAGCGGCCTCACACTTGGGCGACTGTTCCCGCTTCGGGTTGCCCTCAGCGGCCCGCCGGCCCGAAACTGCGCGGCTTGATCCGACCAGGCCGCGAGGCCGCCCGCCCGCCTTTCACCGCCTCACTCGCAGGAGACGACATGCCCCAAGCCCCCGCCACCAAGATCCCCGCCACCCTGATCCCCGGCGACGGCATCGGCCCCGAGGTGGTCGAGGCCACGGTGCAGGTGCTCGACGCCCTGGGCAGCCCCTTCGAGTGGGACGTGCAGCAGGCCGGCATGGCCGGCGTCGAGGCGAAGGGCGACCCGCTGCCCGAGGCCACCCTGGCGAGCATCCGCGAGCGCCGGCTGGCCCTGAAGGGGCCGCTGACGACGCCGGTGGGCGGCGGCTTCCGCTCGTCGAACGTGCGCCTGCGCGAGGCATTCGAGCTGTTCGCCAACGTGCGGCCGGTGCGCACGCTGATCCCGGGCCGCTACGAGCAGATCGACCTGGTGCTGGTGCGCGAGAACCTGGGCGGCTTCTACGTCTCGCACGACTACTACATCCCGGTCGGCGACGACCCGCGGGCGGTCGCCGTGTCCACCGGCCAGAACACGCGCGCGGGCAGCCAGCGCATCGCCCGCTACGCCTTCGAGTACGCGCTCCAGCACGGGCGCAAGAAGGTCACGATCGTGCACAAGGCCAACGTGCTGAAGGCGCTGACCGGCCTCTTCCTCGAGGCGGCGCGCGAGGTGGCCAAGGACTACGCGGGCCGCGTCGAGGTGGAGGACATCATCGTCGACGCCTGCGCGATGCAGCTGGTGATCAACCCCTGGCGCTTCGACATGCTGCTGTGTACCAACCTGTTCGGCGACATCCTGTCCGACCAGCTGGCCGGCCTGGTCGGCGGCCTGGGCATGGCGCCGGGCGCCAACATCGGCACGCAGGCGGCGCTGTTCGAGGCGGTGCACGGCTCGGCGCCCGACATCGCCGGCAAGGGCGTCGCGAACCCGATCTCGCTGATGCTGGCGGCCGCCATGATGCTGGACCACGTCGGGCTGAACGAGTCCGCGCAACGCCTGCGCGGCGCGATCGACGCCACGCTCAACCAGGACCAGGTGCGCACCGGCGACCTGAAGGGCAGCGCCTCGACGAGCGCGTTCGCCACGGCGGTGTGTCGCCGGATCGAGCAGGGCTGACCCGGCCCGCCGACACAGAGGTCGGCCGGCCCGCCTACGGGCCGGCGTTCGCCGCGACGAGGAACGACGATGCCCCCCAGACGACCGCGCCCCACCGCCACCTCCGCCGCCCCTGTCGCGGCCTCGCTCGACCGCATCGACCGCGCGATCCTGCGGCTGCTGCAGAAGGACGCCTCGCTGTCCAACGTCGCGCTCGCCGCCAAGGTCAACCTGAGCGCGCCGGCCTGCCTGCGGCGCGTCGAGCGGCTCAAGGCCGCGGGCCTGATCCGTGGCATCGTCGCCCTGCTCGACCCGCAGGCGATCGACATGGGGATGCTGGTGATCATCGGCGTCGTGCTCGACCGCTCGACGCCCGAGTCGTTCACCGATTTCGAGAAAGCCGCGCAGAAGATCTCGGGCTGCCTCGAGTGCCACGTCGTCGCCGGCGAGTTCGACTACGTGATGCTGCTGCGCACCAAGGACAGCGAGGGCTTCAACCGCCTGCATGCGCAGGAGCTGCTGCACCTGCCCGGCGTGCGGCAGATCCGCAGCTTCTTCGTGCTCAAGCAGGTGCTGTCGACGACGCAGCTGCCCGTCTGAGCGCTGGCCCGGCTGAGCGCTGCCCGTCCAGGACGGGGGGAGGCGTCGCGGACCGGGCCTGCTCCATGCTTGGCTCACCTGCAACAAGGTCCCTGGAGGCGAGCATGCTCGGACTCACCCCGCTCGGCGTCGTCCACACCGCGGTCAGCCTGGTCGCCCTGGCCGCGGGCGTCGTCGCCCTCCTCAAGCACAAGGCGATCTGGTCGCGCCAGCGCTCGGGCGGGGTCTACGTGATCGGCACCTTCCTCACCGCGGCCACCGGTCTGGGCATCTTCCAGCACGGCGGCTTCGGGCCGCCCCACGTGCTGGCGCTGCTGACCCTGCTCGCGCTCGGTCTCGGCGCGACGGCCGAGCGCACGACGGTGTTCGGCAGAGGGTCGGCCGCGGTCGTCGCGGTCAGCTACACGACGACGCTGCTGTTCCACATGATCCCCGGCTTCACCGAGACCCTCACCCGCCTGCCGCCGGGCGTCCCGCTGCTGCCGAATGCCGAGGCGCCCGCCTTCGGGCCGATCTACGGCAGCCTCTTCGTCGTCTACCTGGTCGGGCTGGTGCTGCAGCTGCGCTGGCTGCGGCGCCATCCGTCGGCAGTGCCGGCCGCCCCGGCGCGCTGACGCCTGCGCGCCGGGGACAGGTCAGAAGGTCATCGCCAGCGACAGCAGCGCGCTGCGCGGCTCGCCCAACCCGATGCGATCGGAGCCGCCGTAGGTGGTCGGCGTGTAGCGCACGTCGCCGACGTTGTCGACGTTGAGCTGCGCCCGCGCGGCATGCCCGGCCAGGCGGAACTCGTAGCCGACCATCAGGCTGCCGAGCACGTAGCCGGCGTGGGTATACGGGTATGGCGTCGCTTCCGAGGCGTAGGCGCGCTGCACGCCGAGCATGCGGCTGCGCGCCGTGAGGCCGGCGCCCGCCTTCCAGCCGCTGCCGCCGAAGCGGTAGCTCGTCCAGAGGCTGGCGCCGTTGCGCGGCACGCCAGTCAACCGCTCGCCCTGCAGGTCGTTCGAGCGGACCCATTTCACGTCGGTGTAGGCGTAGGCGAAGTTCAGAGACCACTCGGGCGTCAGGCGGCCGTTGAGGTCGAACTCGACGCCACGGCTGCGCGCCTCGCCGGCGAGGATCGTGCGCTGCGCGTCGGCCGGGTCGGCCATCGTCAGGTTGTCCTTGGTCAGCTCGTAGAGCGCCAGCGTCAGGCCCCAGTCCGGGTGCGGCTCCCATTTGACGCCGGCCTCCCACTGCTTCGAGGTCTCCGGCGGGTAGATCGTGCCGCTCGTCCAGTCGTACTGCGAGGAACCGAAGCCGGTCACGTAGCTGGCGTAGACCGAGGCCGTCGGCTGCAGCTTGTAGAGCACGCCCAGGCGCCAGGTCGTCTTCTTGTCAACCGGGCGGAAGTTGCCGGTGTCGAAGCCGTAACTGTTGCGCGCGTCGTCGTAGCGCAGGCCGACCAGCAGATGCAGGCGCTCGTCGATCAGCGCCGCCTGCTCCTGCAGGTACAGGCCCTTGTTGCGGTTGCGGTAGTAGAACCGCATGACGGTGTAGTCGTCGCGGTAGGCGTCGATGCCGCGCACCGGGTTACGGATGTTCGAGTCGGTGGGCGTGCCGCCGAAGGCCCAGCCGCCCGAGTCGTAGTCCTCGTCGTAGTAGTCGACGCCGGCGAGCAGCGTGTGCTTGACGCCACCGGTGCGCAGGCTGCCGAGCAGCTCGAGGTTGGTCGAGAACACCGTCGTGTCCTCGCCTTCCCAGCCCCAGTAGTCGCGCTGGTAGTTGCCTTCGGTGTCGGCTGCCGAGAGGCCGCTGCCGTGGGCCACGCTGCGGCGGTCGACCCAGGTGATGCGCTGCTGCACGCGCCAGGCGTCGTTCAAGCGGTGCGACCAGTCGAGCTTCAAGGCGGTGCTCTCGTCGCGGTAGTACTCGTCGAGCCCGTGCAGGTTGGTCTCGATCGGCACGTCGATCGTGCCGTTCGGGTCGCCGATCGTGCCGTAGTTCATCGCCCAGGAGCGCTTGTCGCGCAGGTACTCGAGGCCCAGGCGCACCGAGGTCGCCTCGCTCGGCACCCATTCGACCTGCGGCGCGAGGTAGAGGCGGCGCGCGTGTGTGTCGTCCTTGAAGCCGTCGCGCTCGAGCACGACCGCGTTGACACGGTAGCGCCAGGTGGCGTCGGCATTCAATGTGCCGGTCGAGTCGACCGAGGTGCGGAACAGCGCGTCGGTGCCGACCTGCTGCTCGATCGTCGTCGCGCGCTCGGCCTGCGGCCGCTTGCTGACGCGGTTGATCAGGCCGCCGGGCTCGATGCGCCCGTACATGATCGCGGCCGGGCCCTTCAGCACCTCGACGCGCTCGAGGCCGGCCGTCTCCTTCGGCGAGCGCGAGAAGTCCTTGACGCCGTCCATGTAGCTGGGCGCCGTAGGAGTCGACCTGGAAGCCGCGCAGGATGAACGCGTCCATCGTGTTGCCGTCGGGCCCGTGGGCGCGGTAGACGCCGCTGACGTTGACCAGCGCCTGGCCGATCGTCAGCACCTGCTGGTCGTCCATCAGCTCGCGGCTCACGGTCTGCACCGAGACCGGGGTGTCGATCAGCGCGGTGTCGGTGCGCGTGCCGGTGGCGGAGCGGGTGGCGTGATAGCCCTGCACCGGGCCGTCGGCCACCTCGCGCGTGGCGCTCGCGGCGACGCGCACGGCAGGCAGCGTGGCCGCGCCGTCGGGTGCGGCCGCAGGCGTTCCGGCCGGCGCGCGCTCGACCACCAGGGCTCCGCCTTCGACGCGCGCGCGCAGGCCGCTGCCGCGCAGGGCGGCGTCGAGCGCGGCGCGGAGGTCGCCGGTCGGCGCGACGGCCGGCGCCTCGCGGCCCTGCACCAGCGCCTGGTCGGCCACGAGTTGCAGGCCGGCCTGGCGCGCCAGCGACACCAGCGACTGTTCCAGCGGCTGCGCGGGCAACGCATAGGACGCCTCGGCCGCCGGCTGGGCCTGGGCGTGCGCCGGCAGGCTCGGCAGCGCGCAGGCGAGCGCCGCCGCGCAGGCCATGGCGTGCCACCGCGGGCGACGCGGGCCTGGCGCGCCGGGGACGGAGGGGTGAACGGAGAGGGACATGCGGGAACGGGCCGGCGTCTTCATCGGGTCTTCGCGTGTGGTGAGGGCTACAGGCTGGACACCCGCACGCCGCCCAACCCTCAACCGGCGTGACCCACCCCCGGCGGGGGTGTCAGCGCGGCTCGATCCGCAACGTGCCGCCCGGCCCGGTGCGCAGCCGCACCGGCAGCGAGCGCGGCAGCAGGCGCAGCCAGTCGGCCACCGCGTCGAGCCGCACGCGGCCGAGCACCGACAACCGGCCCGCCGCCGGCGCGACCCGGATCGGCGTCGCGTGGTAGCGCTGAAGCCGGGCGACGACGTCGCCCAGCGGGACGCCGGGAAAGTCGAGCCAACCCTCGCGCCAAGAAGCCACGGGCGCCGCGGCCGGCTGCGGCCGCTCGGCAGCCCCGGTGGCGCCCAGCCGCAAGGCCTGCCCCTCGCGCACGACCACCGGGCCCGCATCGGCCGCCGAGAACCGGGCCGCCACCTCGCCGCCCTCGACCTGCAGCCACGGGCAAGACCCGCTCGCCGATGTCGCCAGCCGCTCGACGCAGAAGCGCCCGCCGGCCCCCGCGACCTCGACCGCCGCCTCTGCCCAGGGCGCCTCGACCCGGAACGGGCGGCCGGGCTCGCCGGCCACCTCGAAGAAGGCGCCGCCTTCGAGCAGCCGCACGAGGCGACGGTCGCCACCCATGGCGACTTCGGCCCGGCTCGCGGCATCGAGGGTCAGCACGCTGCCGTCGGGCAGGGGCTGTCGCCGCAGCACCCCGACCGGCGTCGCCAGCGCCAGCGAGAACTCGACCGGGTCATGCCGCCAGACGCGCCAGGCCACGGCACCGCCCGCGGCCAGCGCGCCGCCACCGAACAGGCCGGCCAGCACGCGCCGCCGCGGCGAGACATGGGCCGCCGGCGCGGCATCGGCACCGTCGGCGGGCGGCGCCGGCAGCGTCGGCTCGCCAGCCCAGCGGCGGAGCGCCGCCTCGGCCGCCCGCGTCGCCAGCCGCACCTCCCGCTCGATCGTCTTCACCGAGACGCCGTGCCGCTCGGCCAGCGCCGCGTGCGGCTCGCCGTCGAGCCGGTGGTCGAGGAAGATCTGGCGCCGCCGCGCCGGCAGGGCCTGGAGCGCCGCGTCGACGGCGCCGACCGCCTCGCGCAGCGCATGGCGGCCCGCGATGTCGGCGTTGCTGCCGTCGGCCGCCACGGCCGCGCAGGGGTCGGCGCCCCCTTCGTCGAACCCGGCGAAGCGCTGCGCGCTGCGGCCACCACGCCGGTGCAGGTTGGCCGCGAGGTTGGCAGCGACGGTGTAGAGATAGGCGCGGGCGTCGCGCGGCGGGGTCGAGGCGTGCGCCAACCAGGGCGGCGTGCCTTCCGCGCTGCCACCCTCCGGCAGGTCAGCGGCCCCGGCCGACGCCGGCCTGAACGCGCCACGCTGCCGCCGCTCGGCCAGCCGCAGCCAGGTGTCGTGGACCAGCTCGCGGGCCTGTTCGGCGCAACCGGTGCGCCGCGTCAGGAAGCGCAGCAGCCCGCGGTAGTGGCCGCCGAACTCGGCGAGGACGGCGTCTGGCAGCGCGAGTTCGGGTGGCATCCTGGGGCGACGACGAGAATGACTCTCATTATCGCCGCCCGCGGCCCGGTTGCCGAGGTGGCCACGCACGGCCGTGCGGCGCCGGCGGGCGCCCCGGGTACCCTTGCCCGATGAACACGCCGGCGGCCACACCCCAGGACAGCGACGACGGCGCCACCGTCGTCATCACCCACCGCGTGCGGGCGGACAAGCACGCCGACTACGAGCGCTGGCTCGCCACGATCTCGCCGCTGTGCCGCGCCTCGCCGGGCCATCTCGACTGGCACATCGTCAAGCCCGTCCCCGGCCTCACGCAGACCTACACCACGGTGATCCGCTTCGACACCGAGCAGCACCTGCGCGACTGGATGGACTCGGTCGCGCGCAAGCGGCTGATCGAGCAGGCTGAGCCGCTCTTCGTCGGCCGCGACGACTTCTACGTCAGCAGCGGGTTGGACTTCTGGTTCACGCCGGCCGGTGCGAAGGCCAGGCTGCCGGTGCGCTGGAAGCAGTTCCTCGTCACCTGGTCGGCGATCTTCCCGCTGGCCTTCGGCGCGCCGCTGGTGGTGGTGCCGGCGCTGAAGGCGGCCGGCCTGCCCACGCACCCGGCGCTCGTCTCGCTGGTCGCGACCGGGCTGGTCGTCGGCCTGATGGTCTACCTGGTGATGCCGCGCTACACGCGGCTGGTGCAGCGCTGGCTGTTCAGCTGAGAGCTTCGCGCGGCGCCGCGCGGCCTGGCGTCAGCCGGCGCCGCCGAACAGCCTTTCCATCACCGCCTGCGTCGGCACGAAGAAATTCGTGCCGGTCACCGGCGTCGAGACGTCGAGCAGCCGGTCGTAGGCGCCCGGCGGCACGCCGACGTACATGCGCTCGAGCATCTTCTCGACCACCCAGAGGTAGCGGGCGTAGCCGATGAAGTAGGTGCCGAACTCCTTCTGCCCCGGCCGGCCGAAGGGCATGTTGCCGCGCAGGATGTCCATCTCGCCGTGCTCGGTCTCGATCGTGCTCAGCGTCTTGTGCGACTTGCGCGGCGCCTCGTCGTCGTCGATCTCGACGTTGTCGAGCTTCGTGCGGCCGACGATGGCCTCCTGCACGTGGTTCGACAGCGCGGCCCAGCCCTGCATGTCGTGCAGGTACTTCTGTACGACGACATAGGAACCTCCGGCGAAGTCGGCGTCCTCCTCGCCGACGCGGACAGCCTCGAGCAGGTCGAGCCCGGTCGGGTTGGCGGTGCCGTCGACGAAGCCCAGCACGTCGCGCATGTCGAAGTAGCGGAAGCCGACCACCTCGTCGCGGACGCTCACCGCGTCGCCGAAGGCATCGAGCAGCAGGCGCTCGAACTCGTAGCACAGGCCGGCGTCCTCGGCCCGGATGTGGAACAGCAGGTCGCCCGGGGTGGACGGCGCGGTGCGGCTCGCGCCCTTGACCTCGGCGAAGGGGTGCTACACGGCGGCGATGGCGGCACCTGCCGCGGGGCGCGAAGGCGCTGGTCTAGAGTAGCGCCCCCGCCGTCTCCCCCGCGCGCCCGGCGCGTGCCGCACCCCATGTCGTCTTCCGCCCCGCGCGGCCGCCTGCTGCCCTGGCTCGCGATCGCCCTCGCGATCGTCGTCGCCGACCAGCTGACCAAGGCAGTGATCGTCGAGCACTTCCAGCTCGGCGACAGCCGCTACGTCGCGCCGTTCTTCAACCTGGTGCGGGTACACAACACCGGCGCGGCGTTCAGCTTCCTTGCCGGCGCGGCGGGCTGGCAGCGCTGGTTCTTCGTCGGCATCGGCGTCGTGGCGACGGTCTTCATCGTCGTGATGCTGCGCCGCCATGGCGAGCAGCGGCTGTTCGCCTGGGCGCTCACGCTGATCCTCGGCGGCGCCATCGGCAATGTCGTCGACCGGCTGCTGCACGGCCATGTCGTCGACTTCCTGCAGTTCCACTGGGGCGGCTGGTACTTCCCGTCGTTCAACCTCGCCGACAGCGCGATCACGCTCGGCGCGGTGCTGCTGATCGTCGACGAGATCCGCCGCGTCCGCCGCGGCCGTTGAACCCAACGCACCGGCGCGACGCCGCCCGACAGGGCCCACACGACGGCGGCGCATCCTCCTACAGACCCTCCTTGGCGAGGCGTCTACGGTGTCCTCACGGAGTACGCATGCGGCCTGCCCCACGAGGGCGGGGTCGCGCGCTCCGGAACACAAGGAGACGGTCATGAACCACGCCTATGAATCCGGCAACATCATTTCCTCTGACAAGGTCGAGGGCACCAAGGTCTTCAACACCGAGGGCAAGAAGCTCGGCTCGATCGACAACCTGATGATCGACAAGGTGAGCGGCACCGTGCGTTATGCGGTGCTGGAATTCGGCGGCTTCCTCGGCATCGGGACCGACCGCTATCCGATCCCCTGGAGCATGCTGAAGTACGACTTGGCGCAGGACGGCTACATCGTCCCGCTGACGAAGGCCCAGCTCGACGAAGCCCCGAAGTACAAGCAGGCCGAGGTGCCCGCCTACGACGCCGAGTACGGACGCAAGGTCAACACCTACTACGGCGTCGATTGGTAGCCGGGTCGCGCCGAGCCGGCCGCGTGCCGGGCCAGCGCCCTCAGGTCGAGTGCGGCCAGTCGGCGCTGCGCACCGGGCGCTCGCCGCCGCGCAGCATCTCGATGTGCGGGATGCCGTCCTCGAGGTACTCCTCGCCGACCGCGGCGAAGCCGAAGCGGCCGTAGAAGTCGCGCAGGTAGGCCTGCGCCGAGATGCGCAGGCCCTGCCCCGGATACAGCTGCAGGCTGCGCGCGACACCCTTGGCGAGCAGCGCCATGCCGAGCCCGGAGCCCCGCACGTCGACATGCGTCGCGACGCGACCGATCGAGGGCTCGGGGTATTTCAGGCCCGGCGGCACGATGCGCAGGCAGGCCAGGGCGCGCGCCTCGCGCAGCTCGCCCGCGTGGCCGATCAGGTGCCAGCAGCGCGGGTCTACGCCGTCGGCATCGACGTAGGAGGTGTTCTGCTCGCCGTTGAACACCTGCTGGCGCAGCCGCAGCAGCGCGTACAGCATGTCGACGCCGAGGCCGGCGAAAGGTCGACACAGCCAGTGCAGCGCCGGCGCGGCCGCTGGGGCCTGTTGGCGGCGGTCAGCTTCGATGTCCATGGACACGTCTCGGGCTCCTGGGGCGCGGCGGCAGCGGCGGTGGTCGGGCTTCGGCTCGGCGGCGCCGGTCAGCCGGGCGGCAACAGCACGCTGGCGCCGTGGGTCTGCCGCGCCTCGAGGTCGCGGTGCGCCTGCGCCACGTCGGCGAGGGCGTAGCGGCGCGCGAGCGGGATCTTCACGCGGCCCGAGCCGACCATGTCGAACAGGTCGTCGGCCACCGCCTGCGCGCCTTCTCGCGTGTGGATGTGCGTGAACAGCGTCGGTCGCGTGACATAGGTCGAGCGCTGGGCGAGCAGCGCGAGATTGAACGCCGGCACCGGGCCCGAGGCGCTGCCGAAGCTGACCAGCAGGCCGAAGGGGCGCAGGCATTCGATCGAACGCTCGAAGGTGTCCTGGCCGACCGAGTCGTAGACGGCCTTGACGCCCGCGCCGCCGGTCAGCTCCTTGACGCGGGCGACGAAGTCTTCCTTCGCGTAGTTGATCGCGTGTGCGGCGCCGTGCTCCAGCGCGAGCTGGCACTTGGCGTCGCTGCCGGCGGTACCGATCAGCTGCAGCCCCATCGCCTTCGCCCACTGGCAGGCGATCAGGCCGACACCGCCGGCCGCGGCGTGAAAGAGGATCGCGTCGCCCGGCTGCAGGCCGCCGGCCGGCTGGGTGCGGCGCAGCAGGTACTGCACCGTCATGCCCTTGAGCATCATCGCGGCGCCGGTCTCGAAGTCGATGCCGTCGGGCAGGCGGACGACCGAGCGGGCCGGCATCACGCGCGCCGTGGCGTAGGCGCCGGGCGGCGGGCTCGCGTAGGCGACGCGGTCGCCGGGCTCGACGTGGGCCACGCCCTCGCCCACCGCCTCCACGATGCCGGCGGCCTCCATGCCGATGCCGGCGGGCAGCGGCTGCGGGTAGAGGCCGGTGCGGTGGTAGACGTCGATGAAGTTGAGACCGCAGGCGGCGTGGCGGATGCGCAGCTCGCCGGGGCCCGGCTCGCCGACCTCGACATCGACGAGCTGCAGCACCTCGGGGCCACCGAAGGCGGCGATGCGGATGGCGCGTTCGGCAGTGGGCATCGGGTCTCCTGTCGTGGACGCGCAGATGCGAGGAGCCGCCCGCGCCGAGCGCCGGATTCTCACCCAAACGCGTTCACCCTCCGTGGCGATGGCGCATGGCGGCCCCGGCGGGCACGCGGCGACCCCGCGCCAGCAGCGGCGCCGGAATGCAGCTAAGGTGCCGGGCCCCCGACCGCCATGCGCCGCCTGCTCACCGCCCCCAACCTCGCGATCGCGACGCTCTGGGCCGACCTGCTGACCCAGGCCGGCTTCGAGTGCCGCGTGCAGCGCGCCTGGGCGGGCAGCATTGCCGGCGAGATCCCGCCGGACCAGGCGCTGCCCGAGCTCTGGGTGCTCGACGACGAGCGGCTGGAGGCCGCGCGCACGACCCTCGATGCGCTGCGCAGCCTGCCGCACCGGCACTGGACCTGCGCCGCCTGCGGTGAATCCGTCGACGGCCCCTTCGGCCAGTGCTGGAACTGCGGTGCCGAGCCGCCCTCGCAGGCGGGCCACTGAGGCCGGCGCCGGCCCCGGCCGGCGACCTTCCGAGACATGACGCTGACCCCACGCATCGCCTTCCTGATGACCCTGCCGCCGCTGCTGTGGGCGTCGAATGCGGTCATCGGCCGCCTTTACGCCGGCGTCGTGCCGCCGCTGACGCTGAACGCGCTGCGCTGGACGATCGCCTGCGTGCTGCTGCTGCCGCTGGGCTGGCGCGCGCTGCGTGCGCCGCGCGACCTGCTCGCGCGCGGGCCGCACCTGCTGCTGCTCGGGCTGCTCGGCGTCGGCTGCTACAACGCGCTGCAGTACCTGGCACTCGAGACCTCGACACCGATCAACGTGACGCTGATCGCCGCCAGCATGCCGGTGTGGATGCTGACGATCGGCGCCCTCGTCTACCGCGTGCGGCCCGCCGGGCGCGAGGTGCTCGGCGCGGTGCTGTCGGTCGCCGGCGTGCTGCTGGTCATCGCGCGCGGCGACGCGACCACGCTGGCGCGGGTGCACTTCGTGCCGGGCGACCTGTTCATCCTGGTGGCGACCCTCTGCTGGGCCTTCTACAGCTGGCTGCTCGCGCGCCCGCCGGCGCTGATGCGCGCGCCGCTGGCGCCGCAGGTCGAGGACGCGCAGGGCCGGCGCGGATGGGACTGGAGCGAGGCGCTGCTGGTGCAGATCGTCTTCGGCCTCGTGGTCACCACGCTGTGCGCCGGCGCGGAGCTCGGTGTGGGCGGTCGGTCGCTGCCGGCCGAATGGAACGCCTGGATGCTGCTCGGCCTCGTCTACCTGGCGATCGGGCCGTCGATCATCGCCTACCGCAGCTGGGGCATCGGCGTGGCGGCCGGCGGCCCGGCGCTCGCCGCCTTCTTCGGCAACCTGACGCCGGTGTTCGCCGCGCTGCTGTCGGCCGCGGTGCTCGGCGAGACGCCGCGCTGGTACCACGCCGCGGCCTTCGCGCTGATCGTCGCCGGCATCGTCGTCTCGTCGGGGCGCCGCGCAGCGAAGTCGGCTACCGATGCGGCGGTGCCTTCCCGCGCCGCCGCCACGCGCGCAGGTAGCTCGCGGCATTGACCGCGACGACGAAGGCGGCGAGGCCGAACTGGGCCCCGCGCGTCAGCCCCTCGGGGTAGATCGCGGCGGTCAGGTAGTGCTCGATGAAGCCGCCCTCATAGCCCGCCTGCCCGGCCTGCGCCCGCAAGGCCTGCTCGAGCGGCGTCAGGGGACACAGGCCGCCGCTGACCGAGATCCACACCGCCCAGGCGACCGCCGGCAGGTGCACCCAGGCCAGGCGCGGCCAGCGCGCCACCGCAAGTCCGCCGACGACCACCCAGACGATGAAGCCGCCGTGCAGCAGCAGCACCGCGTCGGCGAACAGGTCGGGGCGCGGCAGCGCGGCCCACAGGGCGTCGGCGGGAGCCGACCCGCCGCCGGGGTCGGCCGCCAGGCCGCCCCTATCAGTGGAGGTTGCGCTCGTAGCCCGCCTCGAGGCGCTGGCGCATCAGGCCGGGCATCGAGGCCAGTGCGGCACTGTCTCGCACCACGAACACCCTGCCGCAGGCCGGGCCTGGTCAGAAGGTGCCGGGATAGGCACCGCCGTCCATCAGCAGGTTCTGCCCGGTGATGAAGCCAGCCTGTGCACTGCAGAGGAAGGCGCAGGCGGCGCCGAACTCCTCGGGCGTGCCGAAGCGGCCCGAAGGATTGCCGCGGCGGCGCGCCGCCAGTTCGTCCTCGGCCGAGCGGCCGTCCCGCTGGGCGGCGGCAGCCGCGTTCGAGCGCAGGCGGTCGGTCTCGAACGGGCCTGGCAGCAGGTTGTTGATCGTGACCCCGCGCGCGACCGTCTTGCGCGCCAGCCCGGCCACGAAGCCGGTGAGCCCGCTGCGCGCGCCGTTGGACAGGCCGAGCTCCCCGATCGGCGCCTTCACCGCCGCCGAGGTGACGTTGACGATGCGCCCGAAGCCGCGCGCCATCATCGGGTCGACGGTCGCCTTCATCAGCTCGATCGGCGCCAGCATGTTGGCGTCGAGCGCGCGGATCCAGGCGTCCCGGTCCCAGTCGCGAAAGTCGCCAGGCGGCGGGCCGCCGGCGTTGTTGACCAGGATGTCGACCCACGGTGCGGCCGCGAGCGCGGCGGCACGGCCCTCGGACGTCGCGATGTCGCCGGCGGCGGTGCGCACCTCGACGGCGGGGCAGGCCTCGCGCAGCCGCGCCGCGGCGCGCTCGAGCGCCTCGGCGCCGCGGGCCGTGATGACCAGGTTCACCCCTTCGCCAGCCAGCGCCCGCGCGCAGCCATAGCCGAGGCCCTTGCTCGCCGCGCATACCAGCGCCCACTTGCCCGCGATGCCGAGGTCCATCGTCATGCTCCTGTCGTTGTCCGGCCGTCGTGGCCGGGGTCGGGTATCGGGTATCGGGTATCAGGCGCCGGAGCGCGCCGGGCCTTCGGCCTTCAGCGCAGTCGCGCCAGCAACCAGACGCCGGCCAGCACCAGGCCCGTGCCCGCGGCGACCCAGGGGGTGAACGGCTCGCCGAGGATGACCGCCCCCATCGCGATCGTGCTCATCGGGCCGATCATGCCGGCCTGCGCCGTGACCGACGGGCCGACGCGCTCGATCGCCATCATCACCAGCAGCACCGGCGCGACGGTGCAGGCGGTGGCATTCAACACCGAGAGCCAGATCACCTCGGGCGCAACCGTCCAACCCGTCTCGAGCGGGCGCAGCAGGACGAACTGGCCGATGCACAGCAGGCAGGCGACCGACGAGGCGAGGCCCGTGAGGCGCAGCGAGCCCAGGCGCTTGACTGCCTCGCCGCTGAAGACCAGGTAGACCGCATAGCTGACCGCGCTCGCGAAGACCAGACCGGCGCCGAGCAGCACGTGCGAGCCCTCGGCCCTGAGCTCGCGCCCGAAGACGAGCAGCACCCCGGCATAGCTCACCGCCAGCGCGATCGCCTGCCGTGGCTCGATGCGGCGCCGGTAGAGCATCCAGCCGAGCAGCAGCACGATCGTCGGGTTGAGATAGAGGATCAGCCGCTCGAAGCTCGCGCTGATGTAGGCCAGGCCGGCGAAGTCGAGAAAGCTCGCGAGGTAGTACCCGCTGAAGCCGAGCAGGAAGACGAGGCGCCGGTCGCGCGCCGTGAGCGGTGGTTTGCCGCGCCCTGCCCACCAGGCCAGCACGGCGAACAGCGGCAGCGCGAACAGCATGCGCAGCATGATCAGCGTGACCGCGTCGACGCCGTAGCGATAGGCGAGCTTGACGATGATCGCCTTGCCCGAGAAGGCGATCGCACCGAGCGTTGTCAGGGCCAGGCCGGACCAGCGAGAAGGCGACTCGCCCGCGGCAGCGGCCGGGCCGGCCGCGTCGGGGGATGGCATCCCGCGATTCTAGGGAGGCACCCCCTGGAATGCGCCAAAAGAGGGTTTGCCCGTAGGATGGGGGTGCGGGTTTGCACCGATAGTTCGCCCCCATGCCCCAATTCAGTACCTCGTCCCGCGGCCGTTCGTGCCGCCCCGTCTTGATGCTCGGCACCTCGCTCGACACCCGTGGAGGGATCTCGTCGGTCGTCAACGTGTGGCTCGAGAACGGCCTGTTCGAGCAGGAGAACATCGTCTACATCGCGACGCACCGCGATGGAGGCAAGCTGCGCAAGGCCTGGACTGCCCTGACCGCCCTGCTCTCGTTCGTCTGGCTGATGCTGGTGCGCAACCCGCGGCTCGTGCACGTGCACCTGGCTTCTCGGGCAAGCTTCTGGCGCAAGTCGATCTACATGGGGCTCGCGCGCTTCTTCGCCGTGCCCTATGTCGTGCACCTGCACGGCGGCGGCTTCAAGGACTTCTACGAGCGCGGTTCGCCCCGCACCAAGCGCTACATCCGGCGCCAGTTCGACCGCGCGGCCGCGGTGTTCGCGCTGTCGGGTGCATGGCAGGAATGGGCACTGCAGACCACCGCGCAGCGCAACGTGCACGTGCTGCCGAACGCAGTGGTCGAGTATCCGGGCCGCGTCGACGGCGCCTCCGGCCGACCGCCTTGCCTGCTGATGCTGGCCAAGCTCGGCGCGCCGAAGGGCATCTACGACCTGCTCGACGCCGTGTCGCACCTGGTGCGCAAGCACCCGGACCTGAAGCTGATGCTCGGCGGCGACGGCGAGGTCGACAAGGTCGCCGAGCGGGTGCGCCAGTTGCAGCTGAACGGCAACGTCGAACTGCTCGGCTGGATCGGCAGCGAACGCAAGGCGGCCGAGCTGCGCGACGCCGACGTCTTCGTGCTGCCCTCGTACTTCGAAGGCCTGCCGATGAGCGTGCTCGAGGCGATGTCCGCCGGGCTGCCGGTGGTGACGACGCCGGTGGGCGGCATCCCCGAGGCTGTGGCGGACGGCGAGCACGGCTTCCTCGTGCAGCCCGGTGACGTGCCAGGGCTCGTCGACCGTCTCGCGCGCTTGCTCGAAGACCAGTCGCTGCGCCAGCGCATGGGCCGCGCAGGCCGCCAGCGTGTGCAGGAGCAGTTCTCTGTCGCGGCGATCTTGCCGCGCCTGCACTCGCTCTACGCGACGCTGACCTGAGGCGCTAGACCGCGGCGCAGCACGCTGCGGTGCGGGACGCCAGCCTGCCGATCAACGACCGGCGGCGCGCTGCCGTACTGCAAGAGGAGTGTTGGTGGGCCCTGTAGGATTCGAACCTACGACCAACGGATTAAGAGTCCGCTGCTCTACCAACTGAGCTAAGAGCCCGGTGTTCATACCGGCCACCGTCGGAGAGGTGGTGGGTTGTGCAGGATTCGAACCTGCGACCAACGGATTAAAAGTCCGCTGCTCTACCGACTGAGCTAACAACCCTGCGCCAACTAGCTTATGGCTTGCGCGCTTCGGCAGAGCCCGGGATTCTAGCAGGCCCCGCGAGCGGTTTCCGCAGCGCCAGTTGTACGGCCGCACCTGCGGCCACCAGGCCGAAGCTCGCGGTGACCATCACGCTTGAGCCGTAGCCATGGCAGTTCAGGCTGCCGTCGACGGCGCAGTCGGTTGCCTCTGGCCGCCGTACCGTCTCGCGCGAGAACACCGCCGCGATGCCGATCGCGCCCTCGCGCGGCGCAGCGCCGCTGCGGCGCAGGCGCTGGCGCAGCGCGGCGAGCAAGGGGTCGTGGCTCGTCTCGGCCAGATCGGCTCGCGCCACCGCTTCCGGCAACTGCTTGCCGCCGGCCGCGCCGACGCAGACGAAGGGCGTGCCGCTGCACAGCGCCCAGCTCGCCATCGCCAGCTTCGCGCGGCTCTCGTCGCAAGCGTCGATCACCGCGTCGACCGGCACCGGCAGCAGCATCGGCCAGTTCTCGGCCTCGACGAAGGCCTCCACCTGATGCACGGCGCAACCGGGATGGATCAGCCCGATGCGCTCGGCGAGCGCCTGCGCCTTCGCCTGGCCAAGGCTGGCGCTGGTCGCTTGCACCTGGCGGTTGATGTTGGATTCGGCGACGTGGTCGAGGTCGATCAGCACCAGCCCGGCGACACCGCTGCGCGCCAGGGCTTCCGCCGCCCACGAGCCGACGCCGCCGAGCCCGGCGACGGCCACGACGAGGCCGCGCAGGCGCTCGTAGTCGGCATCGCCATAGAGACGCCTGAGGCCGCCGAAGCGGCGTTCGAGATCGGCTTCGAAACCGCCGTCAGTACCGGCCTCGGCAGACGGGCCGGCGCCCGCCGCCGACACGGCCGGGGCGGTTGATGCGGGCTGCTGCGCGTCCATTCCCGCCGACGGCGGACCCGTCCGCGCAGCCTCAGCCGCGCAGCGAGGCCAGGCGCTCGCGACCAGCCGAGGCGGCTTCGGAGTCCGGATAGGCCTTGATCAGCTCGTCGATCGAGCGACGCGCCGAGGCGCGGTCCTTCAGCTCGGCATAGCAGTTGGCGATCGACAGCAGCGCCTCGGGCGAACGCGGATGCGTCGGCGCGTTCTTGACCAGGCGGTTGAAGGAGGCGATCGCCTCCCGGTAGCGCCGCTGGCCGTACTGCGCGTTGCCGAGCCAGAAGGTGGCGCTGTCGGCATAGCCGCTGCCCGGCCAGCGCTGCAGCGCGGCCGAGAGGGCACTCGCCGCGGCACCAAAGTCACCGGTGCGGAAACTCGCGATCGCCGCCTCGTAGACGCGGCGTTCCTCGGGGTCGGCATCGAACTCCTTGCCGTCGACCGAGACGCGCTGCGGCTCGAGGCGCGCGACGCGCTCTTCCACGCCCTGCGCGATGTCCTTCTGCCGGCGCTGCAGCTCGGAGACGTCGCGCAGCACCTGTTCGTCGGTGCCGCGCAGGCGTGCGACGTCGCCGCGCATGAGCTCGATCTGGTTGTTCAGCTCGAGCAGGCTCTGCTTGAGCACCGTGATCTGCTCGTTGGCGCGCTCCTGCTCCTGCTTGAGCGTACGGTTCTCCTCGTTCGCCTTGTCGAGGCGCGAGCGCAGGTCGAGGATCGCGCGCCGGGCCTCGTCGTCGTCGAACAGGCCGGCATGCGCCGGCGCGGCGACGAGTGCTAGCGCGGTCATCGCGGCGCCGAGCAGCGCGCGCCAGGTGCCGGCGCGAACGCCGCCCCGGCGCACCGGTGGGTACGTCAGGCAGGCCATCTCAATCCTCTCGGTGGCCGCGAACGGCCGTGACTTGTGTCAGCGGTAGTTGAGCTCGGCGCGACGGTTCTGTGCCCAGGCCGTCTCGTCGGAGCCGCTGGCGGCGGGCCGCTCCTTGCCGAAGCTGACCGCCTCGAGCTGACCGGCGTTGGCGCCGAGCAGGGTCAGCGACTTCAGCACCGCCTCGGCTCGCTTCTGGCCCAGCGCCAGGTTGTACTCGCGGCCGCCGCGCTCGTCGGTGTGGCCTTCGATCGACAGCTTCCGGTTGCGGTCGGTGCTCAGGTACTTGGCGTGCGAGGCGACGACCGACTTGAACTCGTCCTTGACGACGAAGCTGTCGAAGTCGAAGTAGATGACGCGCGGCAGGTTGTTGGCCGCCGGCGCATCGCCCGCCGCGAGGTCGACGCTGGCTACCTGCGACTGCCCGGCCCCGCCGGCGTTGGCACCGCCCGCGGCGCCGGCGGCGCCCAGGTCGCGCGACTCCACCGGCACGCCCTCATCGAGCTTGACCTTCGAGGCGCAGCCCGCGAGCGCCAACGCGGCGGCCAGGACCCAGACGGAAGATCGGAAGGACTTCATGTGAGCTCACTCCTTTATGCGGACCGCCGGACCTGGTCCCCCGACCCGGCCGGCGCGATCGACGCCCATCGACAACCCGACATCATCGCAGCCTGGAGATCCCGATCCGACCGTGGTGTTGCGCGCGGCCGTCAACGGCCGAACGGTCCCCATGCGGGTTCGCGCACATCTGCCAACGAAGTCACGAGCCGTGCCTTGATCCGGCCGTCGAGCGTGGTCGTCATCAGCACGTCGCGGCCCTGCAGGCGGGTTGCGTAGATCAGCAGGCGGCCGTTCGGCGCAAAGCTCGGGCTCTCGTCGTCGCTGGTGTCGGTGATCGCCTGCGCCTGGCCGCTCGCGAGGTCCATCACCACCACGCGGAAGCCGCCCTCGCCGCGCGCGATGTAGGCGAGCGTGCGGCCGTCGGGGCTGATCGTCGGGCTGATCGCGTAGTTGCCGCCGAAGGTCACGCGCTCAACGCCACCGCCGCTGAGCGCGCCGCGGTAGATCTGCGGGCCGCCGCCGCGGTCGCTGACGAAGTAGAGCCGCCCGTCGCTTGCGAACGTCGGCTCGGTGTCGATGCCGCTGCTCGAGAACAGGCGCCGCGGCTCCTCGCCGTTCAGCCCCACCACGTAGAGCTGCGAGTTGCCATCGCGCGTCAGCGTCGCGACGAGCTGGCGGCCGTCCGGCGTCCAGGCCGGCGCGCTGTTGCTGCCGCGGAAGTTGGCGATCATGCGGCGCTGGCCCGTGAACACGTCCTGCGACCAGACCACCGCCTTCTGGCTCTCGAACGAAACGTAGGCGAGCTCCTTGCCGGTCGGCGACCAGGCCGGCGAGATGATCGGCTCGGGGCTCGTCAGCGCGACCTGCGAGTTCTCGCCATCGGCGTCCGCCACGCGCAGCGTGTAGCGGTTGCCGGCCTTCGAGATGTAGGCGATACGGGTCGAGAAGATGCCCTTCTCGCCGGTGAGCTTCTCGTAGACGAAGTCGGCGATCTGGTGCGCGGCCAGACGCAGGTCGCCCTGCGGCACGACCACGCTTTGGCCGCCGAGCGCATTGCCCCGCACCACGTCCCACAGCTTGCAGCGGACGTCGAAGCGACCGTCGGCCAGGCGCGTGACCGAGCCGCCGACCAGCGCGTCGACGGTGCGGGCACGCCAGTCGGGGAAGGCCGGCTGCGCGAGCTCGTCGACCACCTCCGGCGTGTCCACGCCGCGGAAGACGCCGCTGCG
Source organism: Ideonella sp. (assembly GCA_035911095.1). Lineage (GTDB taxonomy): Bacteria > Pseudomonadota > Gammaproteobacteria > Burkholderiales > Burkholderiaceae_C > JAMHWF01. The sequence goes on from JAMHWF010000102.1 coordinate 38,228, forward strand.
TTCCAGGTCGGCCCGCACGATGCCCGACAGCGAGACGCTTGAGCGTTCCTCGTCGCGCATGCGGGCGATGGCAATCGGCAGCTGCGTGCCCCCGACGCCGCTGATCTCGACGCGGAACTGCGCCCACGCGGGCGCGGCCAGCGCATACGCCGCCGGCGCGGCGGCGAGTCCCAACACATTCCGTCTCCGCAGTGTCCGCGGGCTCATCGAATCGGTCATCGAAACGTCGCGGCGCTGAGCCGCGAGGGGTATCGGAGAGAATGGCGATGATAGAGGGTGACCCCGCGCCAGCCATGCAGAACCCGCACTCGCTCACCGTCGTGATCGTTGCCAAGAACGAGGAACGAAACATTGCCGAGTGCATCGCCAGTGCCTCGTTCGCCGACGAGGTGCTGGTGCTCGACTCCCGCAGCAGCGACTCGACCGTGCGCCTCGCGCAGGCGGCGGGCGCGCGCGTGGTCGAGACCGACTGGCCCGGCTACGGCCCGCAGGTGGCGCGCGGCTTCTCGCTGGCCTCGAGCGCCTGGGTGTTGTCGCTCGATGCCGACGAGCGCATCGACACCAAGCTGCGCGACGAGATCCGGCAGGCGATCCGCAACGGCCGGCACGACGGCTACCGCATCCCGCGCCTGTCGGAGTTCTGCGGCCGCTTCATCCACCATGGCGGCTGGCGGCCCGACTACACGCTGCGCCTGGGCCGGCGCGAGAAGTCGGGCTTCACCGACCACTTCCTGCACGCCCACATGACGGTCGATGGCTCGGTCGGCGAGCTCGCGGCGAGCCTCGTGCACTACAGCTACCCGAACCTGCACGACGTGCTCGAGAAGCTCGACCGGTATTCGAGCGGCCATGCGCGCGACCTGCACGACGCGGGCAAGCGTGGCAGCCTGACGAAGGCGCTGGCGCATGGGCTGGGAGCGTTCATCCGGACCTATGTGTTGCGGCTCGGCATGCTCGATGGGCGGCACGGGCTGATGCTGGCCATCTACAACGCCGAATACACCTATTACAAATACTTGAAGCTGATGTTCCTGCAGAGTCCGCCAAGCCGTCCGGAGTTTCGCGGATGAGCGAAAAATCCGGCCCGGCCGCCGCTCCTGCCTCGACCCCCACCCCGCCGGGCCTGCGACAGCGCATCGCGCGCATCGCGCCCTATTTCCGCAGCGGCCGTGCCGGCATCGCGCTGGCCGTCGTCGGCTCGATCATCGGCGCGGCCACCGAACCTGCTGTGCCCGCGCTGCTGAAGGAACTGCTGGACACCGGCTTCCAGTCGCGCGCGCTGCCGCTGTGGATGATCCCGGTGGCCATCGTCGGCCTGTTCACGATCCGCGGCCTCGCCGGCTTTGCCGCCCAGTACGGCCTCAGCTGGGCCGCCAACCGCGGCATCGTCGAGCTGCGGCGCGACATGTTCGAGCGCCTGACGACGGCGCAGCCGGCGCTCTTCACGCGCAAGTCAGCGAGCAACCTGACCAACACCCTGGTCTACGAGGTGCAGAACGGCTCGGTCACGCTGATCAACTCGCTGCTCGCGCTGGTGAAGGACTCGCTGACCCTGGTCGCGCTGCTGATCTACCTGCTCTGGCTCGACTGGAAGCTCACGCTCTTCGTCGGCATCCTGTTCCCCGCGGTCGCGGTCGTGATGCGCACGCTGAGCCGGCGCCTGCACCGCCTGACCGTGGAACTGCAGGGCGCCACCGACGAGCTGGCCTACATCGTCGAGGAGAACGTGCTGGCCTGGCGCATCGTGCGCCTGCACGACGCGGCGAAGGCGCAGGCGGCGCGCTTCGGCCGCGGCAGCGAGCGCCTGCGCCGGCTGACGTTGAAGTCGGTGGTCGCCGCCTCGGCGATGACGCCGATCACGCAGATCCTCGCCGCCTCGTCGCTGTCGGCGGTGATCGTCGTCGCGCTCTGGCAGTCGGGCAACGGCGGCAGCTCGGTTGGTGGTTTCATCGCCTTCGTCACCGCGATGCTGATGCTGGTGGCGCCGATCAAGCACCTGTCGGAGATCGCCGGGCCGATCACGCGCGGGCTGGCGGCGCTCGACCGCGCGGCCCATCTGATCGACGAGCACCCGGCCGAAGCCGACGGCGGCCACGACCCGGGCCGCTCGCGCGGCGAACTCGAGCTGCGCGACGTCACGCTGCAGTACCGCGGCGACCAGCCGCCGGCGCTCGACCACGTGACGATGCGCATGGCCGCCGGCGAATCGGTCGCGCTGGTCGGGCCGTCGGGGGCCGGCAAGTCGACCCTGATCAACCTGCTGCCGCGCTTCCTCGAACCCTCGGGCGGCGAGATCCGCCTCGACGGCCGCCCGCTCGCCGACTGGAACGTGCGCGCGCTGCGCCGCCAGTTCGCGCTCGTCAGCCAGGACGTCGTGCTCTTCAACGACAGCATCGCGCGCAACGTCTCGCTCGGCGAGGCGCCGGACGCCGACCCGGCCGCTGTGCGGGCGCGCGTCGAGGCGGCGCTCGCCGGCGCCAACCTGCTCGACTTCGCCCGCGGCCTGCCGCAGGGCCTGGACAGCCTCGTCGGCCACAACGGCAGCGAGCTCTCGGGCGGGCAGCGCCAGCGGCTCGCGATCGCGCGCGCGATCTACAAGGACGCGCCGATCCTGATCCTCGACGAGGCGACCTCGGCGCTCGACTCCGAGTCCGAGCGCCTGGTGCAAGCCGCGCTCGAGCGGCTGATGGCGGGGCGCACCTCGCTCGTCATCGCGCACCGCCTCTCGACGATCGAGCGGGCCGACCGCATCGTGGCGCTCGAGGCGGGGCGCGTCGCCGAGCAGGGCACGCATGCCGAGTTGCTGGCGCGCGGCGGGCTCTATGCCCGGCTGCATGCGCTGCAGTTCAGGACGGCCGCCTGACCTACTCATGCCGAGTGACACGCAGGATCAACGCGGGCGGTAGGCCACCATCGTGAGCGACTCGGCCCGCGTCGGGTCGTCGAGCGCGGCGCGGTCCCAGTCGCGGCCCTCGCGCCGGGCGGCGCGCCTCGCGGCCCGGTCGTTCGCATACGGATCGTGCCCGGCGCGCACGCGCTCGCTCTGGCCGATGTAGAAGGCCGCGTCGAGCTGCGGCGGCAGCAGCGCGATGCGCTCGAATCCGGCGCGCTCGAGCGCCAGGCGCAGGCTGCGCTCGCCGAACAGCACCAGGTGCCGCGGCGGCTCGAGCCCGCGCCAGTCCGCGCCGTAGCGCCGGGCGCCGCGGCTGTCGACATTCGGCGTCTGCAGCCAGATGCGCCCGCCGGGCTTGAGCGCCCCGCACAGGCGCGAGAGCACGGCCACCGGTTCGTGCAGGTGCTCGACGACGTGCCGCAGCGTCACCTGGTCGACGCTGGCGGGCGCGATCGGGACCTCTTCCAGCACCCCTTCGTGGACGGTGAACCCCTGGGCGCGCGCGACAGCGGCCGCAGCCGGGTCGAACTCGAGGCCGATCCCCTCATAGCCGAGCGCGCGCGCCACGCGCAGGAAGCCGCCGTCGCCGCAGCCGGCGTCGAGCAGGCGGGCGCCGGGCGCCGGGCCCGGCAGGTGACGGATGTACTGCCCCGCCCGCGCGCTGCGCCAACGGCTCACGGCGATCAGCGACCAGCCGAAGGGCAAGGCGTCGCGGTGGCGGTGCCCGAAGCGGCGGTTGTAGAAGCTCAGGTGCAAGGCGCGCTTGACCCGGAGGTCGGGACGGTCGCCCGGGACGAGGAACTGCCGCTCGGGCTCGCCGTGCGTGTAGTAGTGGCCGTAGGCACGACCGATCGAGGCAGGCGTGGGGCGCGGGTCGAGGTGGGCCGCGCCGCAGTCGGCGCACCGCCACAAGGTCCAGCGCCCGCTGGCGACGCGAAAGATGCGGTCGGTCAGGCCGTCCAGCCAGGGCTCGCGCCGGGCACTGCCGCAGACGGGACATGCGGCCGCGCGTTCGGTGTCGGCCACCGGCCACTCGCCGGGCTCGTAGGGTTCGGGCGACGACGCCTGTGGCAAGGAGGGGGTGTCTGCCATGGCCGGCGATGATAGTCAGCCGGTGACGGCACGGGCCCCTATGCCAGACTCCATGCCCCGCCCCACGCCCCTCGACCAGGACGGCCCGCATGACAGTCCCGATCAGTCGCTTCCCGGTGCCCGCGCTGGGCGAGTTGCCCGACGACCTGCGCACGCGCATCTTGCAGGTGCAGGAGAAGGCGGGTTTCGTACCCAACGTCTTCCTCGCACTGGCACACCGGCCCGACGAATGCCGCGCCTTCTTCGCCTACCACGACGCGCTGATGGACCGCGCCTCGGGCCTGAGCAAGGGCGAGAAGGAGATGATCGTCGTCGCCACCAGCGGCGCCAACGGCTGCCTCTACTGCGTGGTCGCGCACGGCGCATTGCTGCGCATCTACGAGAAGCGCCCGTTGCTGGCCGACCAGGTGGCGGTCAACCACCGCAAGGCCGACCTCACGCCGCGCCAGCACGCGATGCTCGACTTCGCGCTCAAGGTCTGCCTGGATTCAGCCTCGGTCGGCGAGGCCGACTTCGCGCTGCTGCATGCGCAGGGTTTCAGCGACGAGGACATCTGGGACATCGGCGCGATCACCGCCCTCTTCGGCCTCTCGAACCGCATGGCCAACCTCGTCTCGATGCGGCCGAACGACGAGTTCTACCTGATGGGCCGCGTGCCCCGGGCGAAGCCCTGAGCGGGCGCGAGCCCTGCGTGGAGCCGATGCGCCTGGCGCTGACCAACCATGCGCTGCGTGCCGGCGGCGGCATCGAGCGCTATGCGCTGACCCTGGTGCGCGGCTTCCATGCGCGCGGGGTGCGGCCGGTGATGATCGCCAAGGCCTTCGACACCGCGCTCGACGAGTACCGCTGGGTCGAGCCGATCGCGGTGCCGGTCGGCGCCCTGCCCGGCAAGCTGCGCGACGCCTGGTTCGACTGGCGGCTGCGCCGGCTCAAGCGGCGTCATCACCTGTTTCCCGTGATCGCCTGCAACCAGACGGGTGCGGCCGACATCGGCATCTGCGGCGGCACGCACCCCGGCTTCCTGGCCGCGATGGACCAGCGCGCGCGCCCTTCCGATCGCCTGAAGATCGCAACCGAGCGTGCCCACCTCGAGGCCTCGCGCATCGTCGTCGCCCACTCGCAACTCATGGCCGACGAGGCCGCGCGCCACTACGGCATCGCGCCGTCGAAGATCCGCCTGCTCTACCCGCCAGTCGACGGTGAGCGCTTCTGCCCGGTCGACGAGTCGCGCCGCGCCGAGTTGCGCCGCGCGCTGGGCCTGCCGGCGGACCGCGCGGTCTTCCTGCTCGCCTCGACCGGGCACCGGCGCAAGGGGCTGGACCTGCTGGCCGAGTTCTTCGAGCGCAGCACGCTGCCGGTGTGCCTGGCGGTGGCGGGCCGGCCCACGGGACGGCCAGATTCGCCCCGCCTGCGCTCGCTCGGCTACCGGCGCGACATCGAGGACGTCTACCGCGCCGTCGACTTCACGGTGCTGGCCTCGCGCTACGAGCCCTTCGGCCTGGTTGGCGTGGAGTCGGTGCTGTGCGGCACGCCGGTGCTCGTCGCCGACAACGTCGGCTGCGCCGAGGTGATCCGTGCGCCGGCGGCGCTGACCTTCGCGCTCGACGACCCCGCCTCGCTCGCGCGCGCGGTCGAGGAGGCGGTGGCCCGCTGGTCCGAGGGCCGCGCCCGACTGGCCGAGCCGCGCGCCGCGCTCGGCTACGACCCTTCGGTGGCAGTACACGTCGAGGCGCTGCTGGCGATGGCCGACGCGCTGACCCGCGACGCGCCGGTCGCCGACAGCTCGCAAGCGCCGCCGGACCGGCGACCGGCCTGACGGCAACGGCAGCGATGTCCCCCACGACGTCCACGGGCGCCCCGGCCGACAGCGACGCCCCCCCCGGCGACCGGCCCCTCGTCTCGATCCTGCTGATCGCCTACCGCCAGGCCGACACCGTCGGCGAGGCCGTCGCCGGCGCCCTGGCGCAGACCTGGTCGCCACTCGAGATCCTCGTCTCGGACGACGCCTCGGGCGACGGCACCTGGGCGGCGATCGAGGCCGCCGTCGCCGGCTACGCGGGGCCGCACCGCGTGCGCGCCTTCGCGCAGCCGCGCAACCTCGGCATCGGCGCGCACCTGTCGGCGCTCGCGACGCAGGCCGAGGGCGAGCTGCTCGTCGTGGCGGCCGGCGACGACGTCTCGCTGCCGCAGCGCTGCACGCGCACGGTCGAGGCCTGGCTCGCGCACGGGCGCCGGCCCGACCTGATCGCGAGCGCCCTGGTCGACATCGACGCCGAAGGCCGCCCCCACGGCGAGCTGCGGCCGAGCGACCTGGCGCGCTGGCGCAGCGCCGCCGACTGGGTGCGCGAGCGCCCGCACGTGATCGGCGCCGGCCAGGCCTGGACCCGCCGCCTCGTCGAGCGCTTCGGCCCGCTGCCGCCCGGCACCGTCGCCGAAGACCTCGTGATGGGCTTCCGCGCCATCGTCTCCGGCGGCGCCGTGACGCTCGAGGAACCGCTGGTGCGCTACCGGCGCGGCGGCCTCTCGCGGCGACGCCGCGCGCTGACGGCCGAAGCCCAGACGCGCCGCCTCGTCAGCAACGCGCGCCATGCGGTGGTCGAGCTGCCGCAGTTGCTCGAGGACGCGCGGCGCGCCGGCGTGCTCGACACGGTCGCGACCCCGCTCGCGACCGAGCTGGCACGCGAGCGGCACGTGCTCGCCCAGCTCGAACCCGGCCCGGCCGGGGCCAAGCTGCGACGCCTCTTTGGCGATCGCGCGGTGCCGTTCGGGCTGCGCCTGCGCCTGGCGGTCTACGGCCTCTGGCCCGCGCTGCTGGCGCCCTTCTTCTGGCTGAAGCGCCGCCTGGCGTCGAAGGCCTGAGGCGCGCACGAGCGGAGCGGGCACCTGCGCCCGCGGCTCACCCCAGCCGCATCTTCCAGCGCGACTTGCGCAGCGCCCAGCGCAGGGCCGGCGTGTCCTCGGGTTCCGGCAGCGCCGCATCGGGCGACGGCATCGGCGTGCCACGGCGCAGGTAGTGGCGGTCGAAGGTGCGCTGGGTCAGGCCCCACTTGCGCAGAAACTGGGTGCGCCCGTCGTTCTTGACGACCTTCCCGGTCGACTTGCACATGAAGTGGTAGACCAGCGCGTCGCCGACGCCGATGAAGCGGCGGCAACCGGCGTGCCACAGCTTCATCGAGAAGTCGTTGTCGCTGCTCATGCCGGGCGAGAGCTCGGTGCTGTAGCCGCCGAGCTTGAACCACCAGTCGCGGTGCACCAGGGTCGGCGGCCAGGTCGAGCCGAACCAGTCGCCGCGTTTGAGCTGCGGCAGCGCGGCGAGCAGCTCGGCCTCGCGGAAGCGCTCGACGCTGTCGCCGGCATCGTGCACGACGACGCAGCGGTTGCCGCTTTCGCGCGGCTCGATCATCGTGCCCGAGAGCATGAAGAGGCGGTCGGGCATCGCGGCGGCCCGCGCCTGCAGCGCGGTGTCCCAGCCCGGGCAGACGAACATGTCGTCGTTGAGGTAGACGATCCAGGGTGCCGTCGCGTGCATCGCGGCCTCGTTCATCGCCAGGCAGATGCCGACATTGCCCGGCGAGTGCGAATGGGCCAGGCCCTCGGCGCGCACCCAGTCGAGCGTGCCGTCGCTGCCGTCGTTGACGTGCACGACGATCTGGTGCGCCGCAGCCGAGTGGCGGCGGATGCTGTCCACCACAAGCCGCAGGTAGGGCAGGTTGTTCCAGGTGGGGATCAGGATCGAGAACATGCGCGGGGCCAGGCTGGGCGGGACGCCGGGCGGCGAAGGATACGCCGGCGCCGGCCGCATCCCGGCCGGCGGCAGGCGATCAGCCCCGCGGCCCGTCGACCGCGCCGAGCGGCGGCGCGATCTCCTCCAGCGGCTTGCGCTCCGCATCGATCGCGTAGCGCCAGGCCGCAAGGCCGGCGCCGATCATCAACAGCGCGCCGATCGCATAGCCGGTCGTCACCGCGCCGCGGCTGCCGGTCTGCACCAGCCAGCCGAAGAGCGCCGGCGCGACGAAGCCCCCGGCACCGGTGCCGACCGCGTAGAACAGCGCGATCGCCTGGGCGCGCATCTCGAGCGGGAACACCTCGCTCACCGTCAGGTAGGCCGAGCTCGCCGCCGCCGAGGCGAGGAAGAACACCGCCGACCATCCGAGCGCCTGGCTGCGCGCATCCAGCCAGCCGGCCATGAACGCGGCGCCGACCAGCGCCAGCCCGACGCCCGACAGCGCATAGGTCAGGCCGATCATCCGGCGCCGCCCCACGCGGTCGAACAGCGGGCCGAGCAGCAGCGGCCCGAGCACGTTGCCGAGCGCGAACGGGAAGATGTAGAGCGCGACCCGTTCCTCGGCCACGCCGTGGAAGCGCGTCAGCACCAGCGCATAGGTGAAGAAGATCGCGTTGTAGAAGAAGGCCTGCGAAATCATCAGCGCCAGCGCGACGGCGCTGCGGCGCCGGTAGCGGGTGACGACGAGGTGCAGGATCTCGCGCCAGGCGGGCGACGCCGGCCGCGCCGACAGCTGCAACGCGGGGCCGGCTTCGGCCGAGGCCGGGAGCCGCCCCCCGTGCGCGGCCGCGACCTCGGCCTCGATGCGCTCGATGACGGCGCGCGCTTCTTCGGCGCGGCCGTGGGTGACCAGCCAGCGCGGGCTTTCGGGCACATGGCGGCGCACGAGCACGATCGCCACCGCGAGCAGCGCACCGAGCCCGAAGGCGGCGCGCCAGCCCTGCTGCGGCCCGAGCACCTGCGGGTCGAGCAGCACCAGGCTCAGCGCCGCGCCGAGCGCCGCGCCGATCCAGAAGCTGCCGTTGATCGCCAGGCTGACGCGGCCGCGCACGCGCGCCGGCACCAGCTCGTCGATCGCCGAGTTGATCGCCGCGTACTCGCCGCCGATGCCCAGCCCGGTGAGGAAGCGGCACAGCCCGAAGAACAGGAAGCCGTCGGCGAAGGCGGTCGCGAAGCTGGCCGCCGCGTAGAGCGCCAACGTGGCGAGGAACAGGCGCTTGCGGCCGAAGCGGTCGGTCAGGCGGCCGAACAGCAGCGCGCCGAGCACCGCGCCGCCGATGTAGAGCGAGCCCGACAGGCCGACCTGGGTCGCGCTCAGGCCCAGCGTGTCGCTGCGCTCGAGCACCGCGCCGATCGAGCCGACCAGCGTCACCTCCAGGCCGTCGAGGGCCCAGGCGATGCCGAGCGCCAGCACGACGCGCAGGTGCCAGCGCGACCAGGGCAGGCGGTCGAGGCGCTGCGGGATGTCGGTGGCGCTGCTGTCGTGCATGCGGGCGGCGGTGGATCGGCGGCCGCTGCCTGGCAGCAGCGGGGCCGAGGACGGAGTGGAGCACCCAGGATAGGCCGCCCCGCAGGCCACCCCTGCCCCGCCCTGCACCGCCGCGGCTGAGCCGGTCGGATCGGGCGCCGTCAGGTAGGGCCGGCGGCCCCTAGCCGATGCACTCGCCGCACGGTGGCCCGCTACATCAGCGCGACGCCCTTGATCTGCGCAAAGAGGAGGTCGCCCGGTTGCAGCGCCAGGGCCTCGCGGCTCTTGCGCGTGATGCGCGAAAGGATCACGGCGGCCTGGGCCCGGTCCGCTCCCGCCGTGGCGCCCTCGCCTTCCGTGTCGTGTCCCGCGGCGTGGCCGGCGCAGGCGCGCAGGCGCAGCAGCACCGTGACGCCGTCCGGCACGATCTCCTCCAGCCGCACCGGCAGCACGTTGAGCAGGCTGGTCTCGGAAGGGTGCTGGCGCGTCACGCTGACGTCGCGGGCCAGCAGGCGGGCGCGCAGCGGCTCGCCGGCGTCGAGGGCCGGCGGGGCGCCGATCCACAGCGAGCCGCCTTCGATCGCCAGGCGCACCAGGCCGTAGGCCTCGTCACGCTCCGCCACCTGGGCCTCCAGCACGACGCCGGCGTCGTCGTGACGCGCCAGCGGCAGGTCGGTACGTGCCGTCAGCTCGCCCAGGGGCCCGTCCGCGAGCCGTCGGCCCGCCTCCAGCAGCACCAGGTGGTCGGCCAGGCGCGCGGCCTCGTCCATCGAATGCGTCACGTAGACCACCGGCAGCGCGAGGCGCCGGTGCAGGCGTTCGAGGTACGGCAGGATCTCGGCCTTGCGCGCGGCGTCCAGCGCGGCCAGCGGCTCGTCCATCAGCAGCAGGCGCGGGCCGGTCGCCAACGCACGCGCGATCGCGACCCGCTGGCGCTCGCCGCCGGAGAGCGTCGTCGGCCGCCGCGCGAGCAGCGGCGCGATGCCGAGCAGATCGACCACCGCGTCGAGGTCGACCCGCGCGCCGTCCGCCCCGCTGCGCTTGCGGCCGTACTCGAGATTGCGCCGCACGTCGAGGTGCGGGAACAGCGCCGCCTCCTGGATCACGTAGCCGATCGGGCGTCGGTGCGGCGGCAGGAAGAGGCCGGCCGCATCGTCCTGCCAGACCTCGCCGCCGAGCGCGACCCGCCCGGCCGCGCGTTCGAGGCCGGCCAGCGCGCGCAGCACCGTCGTCTTGCCGCAGCCCGAGGGGCCGAACAGCACGCTGACACCCTCGCCCGGCAGGCGCAGGTCGACGTCGAGTTCGAAACCGCCGCGCGGCAGCTGCAGCCGCGCCTCGATCACGTCGCGTCGCCCCGCGCGCGCGCCGTCGCCGGGCGGTTCAGCAGGTACAGGCTGAGCAGCACGACGAGCGCGAACACCACCATGCCGCCGGCGAGGCGGTGCGCCTCGTCGAATTCCGCCGCCTCGACGTGGTCGTAGATCGCCACCGACAGCACCCGCGTACGGCCGGGGATGTTGCCGCCGATCATCAGCACGACACCGAACTCGCCGACCGTGTGCGCGAAGCCGAGCACGCTGGCGGTCAGGAAACCCGGCCGGGCCAGTGGCAGCGCGACCGTCGCGAAGCGGTCCCAGGGGCTCGCACGCAGCGTGGCCGCGGCTTCGAGCGTGCGCTCGGGGATCGCCTCAAACGCCTGCTGCAACGGCTGCACGACGAAAGGCATCGAATACAGCACCGAGGCCACGACCAGCCCGGCAAACGTGAAAGGCAGCCGCCCGAGGCCGAGCGACTGGGTCAATTGCCCCACCGGGCCGTTCGGGCCCATCAGCACCAGCAGGTAGAAGCCGAGCACCGAGGGCGGCAGCACCAGCGGCATCGCGACCAGCGACGCGACCAGCGGCTTGGCCCGCGAATGCGTGCGCGCGAGCCACCACGCGATCGGCGTGCCGACGATGAGCAGCAACACCGTGGTGAGCGCCGCCAGCTCCGCGGTGAGGCGGATCGCGATCCAGTCGACCGTGGACATCGGGCGACTCTAGGGCCTGGCTGAGGCGAACGCAGGGCGGCCATGCCGCCCCGCGACGCCGCGCACCGCGACCGGGTTCAGGAGCCGCTCGCCAGCCCGTAGCCGTAGGACTCGATCACCGCCTTCGCCGGGGCCGATTTCAGGTAGTCGAGCAGTGCCTTTGCCGCCGGGTTGGCCTCGCCGGACTTGAGCAGCACCGCGTCCTGGCGGATCGGGGTGTAGAGCGAAGCCGGCACCTTCCACATCGAGCCGGTGGCCGGCTTGTCGGGCACGGCGACCTGCGACAGCGCGACGAAGCCGAGCTCCGCGTTGCCGGTGGCGACGAACTGGTAGGCCTGGGCGATGCTCTCGCCGGTGACGAGCTTGGGCGTCACCGCCTCGGTCAGCTTGCGGGAGGCGAGCACCTCCATCGCCGCTGCACCATAAGGCGCGACCTTCGGGTTGGCGATCGACAGGTGCTTGTACTTGCTGGCGTCCGCCAGCACCGCGCCTTCGGCGTCGACGAGCGAGGCGTCGCTGCTCCACAGCACGAGCTGGCCGATCGCGTAGGTGAAGTTGGTGCCGGCCACCGCATGGCCTTCGTCGATCAGCTTGCGCGGCGTGGTGTCGTCGGCCGACACGAGGATCTCGAACGGCGCGCCGCCGGCAGTGATCTGCGAATAGAACTTGCCGGTGGCGCCGGACGAGATCTTCAGCACATGGCCGGTCGCGCTGCCGAAGCCGTCGGCGATCTTCGCCATCGGGCCCGCGAAGTTCGCGGCCACTGCGACGATGACCTCGCCGGCATGCGCGGCGAACGAACTGGCGAGGCCGCCGGCGATGACGGCGGTGCGGACAGCGGCGAGGAAGGCGCGGGAAAGGGTCATCGGGGCTCCAGTGGTGGTCTGACGGCGCGCACGCCGTATGCGTCGATGCACGACGCGCTGCAGCAGGCGGGGGTGTGCTCCTCTTGGCAGGGCTTGCTCGTCGTATTTTTCAAGATATCACGAAGAGGCTCAATCGGCCTTTGCCCGAAGGCGCCGCCCGCAGCGGCTCGGAGCCCGACAGTGTTTGGTCCGCACGCGCAAGTCGAACCCGAGCCGCGGCGCGGCACTGACACCGGGCGTGAGGCGCCCTTGTTGCTCGCCGGAGCCGGACACGGCGTCGACGCGACGCCGCCCTCGGGGCGGGTCGTGCCGGGCGTCGCCTCGCTGGCAGGGCACGGCGCCGGCATCTGCCAGCGCGACGACGTCATCGCCCACGAGTGGATGCGGCAGGGGCGCCTGGCCGAGCGGCTGCCGCATCACGCGGGCCGCTCTAGGCCGCTCTCCCAATTTCTCGCCGCTTTGCGCGCCGCACCGCCGCCCTTCGGCGGCGCTACGAACCGTGGTCACTGCGTTGCGGAAAGGGGCGCGCCGCCCGGGCTGGCCGGCAGCCGACGCGCCATGGCGTCGCCGGAGGCGACGCGCGCCCCGCTCAGGCGGCGGCGGCTTCGCGCTGGGACAGGCGCACGATGCTCTCGATCAGCCCCTCCTTCGCGGCCTCGGCGGTGTCGTTCGCGCCCTGGCAGGTGCCGGCGGCGTGGTGGCCGCCGCCGCCGTGGGCGAGCATCAGGCGGCCGACGTCGAGCGGGTTGGCGCGGTCGAAGATCGACTTGCCGACCGTGTAGACGGTGTTCATGCGGTCGCGGCCCCACATCACGTGCATCGAGATGTCGCACTGCGGGAACATCGCGTAGACGACGAAGCGGTTGCCCGCGTAGATCACGTCCTCGCCGCGCAGGTCGAGCACGACCAGGTTTTCATGCACCTCGGCCACGCGCTTGATCTGCGCGCGGAAGAGCTCGTGCTGCGCGAAGAACAGCTCGACCCGTTCCTTGACGTCGGGCAGCGCGAGGATCTCGTCGATCGACAGATCGCGGCAGCAGTCGATCAGCATCATCATCAGCTGGTAGTTGCTGACGCGGAAGTCGCGGAAGCGGCCCAGGCCGGTGCGCGCATCCATCAGGAAGCTCAGCAGCTCCCAGCCCCTGGGGTTCAGCACGTCCTCGCGGCTGAAGCCGGCCGAGTCGGCCTTGTCGACCGCTTCCATCATCGCGTCGCTGATGCGCGGGAAGCGCGCCTTGCCGCCGTAGTGGTCGTACACCACGCGGGCGGCGGACTTGGCTTCGGGCTTCAGGATGTAGTTGTCGGGCCGCTGCTCGCCGTTGCGCAGCGCCTCGCTCGCATGGTGGTCGAAGCACAGGCCGCAGCCGGGCACGTACGGCAGGTTCGTGAGGATGTCGCGTTCCGTGACCGCGACCTTGCCGTCCTGCACGTCCTTGGGGTGGTGGAAGACGATCTCGCCCAGGATGCCCAGTTCCTTCAGCAGCACCGCGCAGACCAGCCCGTCCATGTCGCTGCGGGTGAGAAGGCGGTACTTGGGTGCGGAATCGGTCATGAAGGTCTCCAGGGCGGTCGGGAAGGTGCTCGCGGGCTCGCCGCCCCGCCCTTATCGGCGGCGGCGCCGGGGGCTTTAGGCGTGCCGGAGACCCTTTCCGGCTCCAAGCGCAGCTCCACGCGCGCTCCGATGCCAACGTCACGACCGAGGGCGCCACGGCCGGCGACCGGCACGGGACCGTGCCGGCAGGCTCAGAGCAGGACGATGTCGTAGGCCTCGGGGGAGCCGGTCGGCTCGGCGCGCAGCGAGATCGGCTTGCCGATGAACTCCGACAGCCCCGCCAGGTGCAGGCTCTCCTCGTCGAGCAGCATCTCGACCACCGCAGGCGCGGCGACGACGCGGAACTCCTTCGGCGCGAACTGGCGCGCCTCGCGCAGGATCTCGCGCAGGATCTCGTAGCAGACGGTGCGCGCCGTCTTGACCTGCGCCTTGCCTTCGCAGGTCGGGCAGATCTCGCACAGCATGTGAGAAAGCGATTCGCGCGTGCGCTTGCGCGTCATCTCGACCAGACCGAGCTGCGTGAAGCCGCCGACCGCCACGCGCGTGCGGTCGCGCGCAAGCTGCTTGCGCAGCTCGGCGAGCACGTTCTGGCGGTGCTCGTCGCGGGTCATGTCGATGAAGTCGATGATGATGATGCCGCCCAGGTTGCGCAGGCGCAGATGGCGCGCGATCGACTGCGCGGCCTCGAGGTTGGTCTTGAAGATCGTGTCGTCGAAGTTGCGCGCGCCGACGTAGCCGCCGGTGTTGACGTCGATCGTCGTCAGCGCCTCGGTCTGGTCGAAGATCAGGTAGCCGCCGCTCTTCAGGTCGACACGCCGGGCGAGCGCGCGGGCGATCTCGTCGTCGATGTTGTAGAGGTCGAAGATCGGCCGCTCGCCCTTGTAGAGCGCGAGCTTGCCGACCGCCCCCGGCGTGAAGCTGCCGCCGAAGGCCAGCAGTTGCTCGTAGCGGGCGCGCGAGTCGATGCGGATCGACTGCGTGCGGTCGTTGGTCAGGTCGCGCAGCACGCGCTCGGCAAGGCTCAGGTCCTGGTGCAGCAGCGTGCCGGGCGGCTGCGAGAAGCTGCGCTCGCGGATCGCCGCCCAGGTCTTGCGCAGGTAGCGGATGTCGTCGGCCAGCTCGTCGTCGCTCGCGTCTTCCGCGTTGGTGCGCAGGATGTAGCCGCCGGGCTTGCCGGTGCCGGTGTCCTGACCCTGCGCGGCGGCTGCGGCGAGCGCCGTGACGCGGGCGCGCAGCTGCTCGCGCAGCTCGTGCGAGCCGATCTTCTGGCTGATGCCGACGTGGTCGTCGTGCGGCAGGAAGACGAGCAGCCGCCCGGCGATGCTGACCTGCGCGCTGAGGCGCGCGCCCTTGGTGCCGATCGGGTCTTTCACGACCTGCACGGTCAGCGTCTGGCCTTCGAAGACGAGCTTCTCGATCGGCAGCGGCGGGTTCGCCGGCTCCGCGTGGCGCGGCGGCGCCGCGCCCACGCCGTGCAGGTCGGCCACGTGCAGGAAGGCCGCGCGCTCGAGGCCGATGTCGATGAAGGCCGATTGCATGCCGGGCAGCACGCGCGCGACGCGGCCGAGGTAGACATTGCCCACCAAGCCGCGCTCGAGCGTGCGCTCGATGTGCAGGTCCTGCACGGCGCCGTTCTCGATCACCGCGACGCGTGTCTCCTGCGGTGCCCAGTTGATGAGGATGTCTTGCATGCGCGCTGCGTGTCGCCGCCGCGGCAGGCGGGCGGCGCGACGGGCTGGTCTCCGGGCTCGGCGCTTGGCCTGTTGTCTTTGGGTCCGGCCGCGCCTGGCAGCAGCGGCTAGAAGTGCACGCGCGCCTCTCTTAGCAGCTGGGCCGTCTCGTGCAGGGGCAAACCCATGATACCGGAGTAGCTTCCTTCGACCCACGGGATCCAGGCCGCGAAGCCGCCCTGGATCGCGTAGGCGCCGGCCTTGCCGAAGGGCTCGCCGCTGGCGACATAGGCCTCGATCGCGCCAGCCCCCAGCGCATCGACGCGCACCCGCGAGACGCTGGTCGCGCGGCGCGTGCGCCGGCCGTCGAAGACGGCCACCGCGGTGATGACGCGATGCGTCCGCCCCGCCAGCGTCGCCAGCATCGCGTGTGCGTGCGCGGCATCGTCGGGCTTGCCGAGGATGCGCCGGCCGAGCGCGACCGTGGTGTCGGCGCAGAGGATCGGAGCTGCCTCGCGTGCGGGCTGGCGCGCCAGGCGCCGCCGCGCAGCGTTCAGCTTGGCCGCGGTCACCCGCTCGGCATAGGCGATCGGTGCCTCGCCGGGCCGCACGGCCTCGAGCGCCTCGGCATCCTCGTCAGCCACGGGCAGCAGCAACTCATGGCGCACGCCGAGTTGGTCGAGCAGCTGCCGACGGCGCGGGCTCTGCGAGGCGAGGTAGACGAAGGCATGCATGGCGGCGGGATCGGGCCTTACGACGCAGCAGCTGCGGCGGTAGGCGACGGTGGCTTCACTCGCGGTGGTAAGGGTGCCCGGCCGTCAGCGTCCACGCGCGGTAGAGCGCCTCGACGAGCAGCACGCGGGCGAGCGCATGCGGCAGCGTCAGGTCGGACAGGCGCAGCGCCTCGTCGGCGCTCGCCTTCAGCCCCGCGTCGAGGCCGTCCGCGCCGCCGACGATCAATGCCGCATCACGCCCGTCGGCACGCCAGCGTTCGAGCCGCTCGGCGAGGGCCTTGGTCGTCAGGCGCGCGCCCTGCTCGTCGAGCACGACGCGGCGCACGCCTCGCGGGCAGGCGGCTTCGATGCGGGTTCGCTCGGCGGCCATCAATGCCGCGGCGGGACGACCGTCGCGCGGCTCGGCCTTGACGGCCTTGACCGTGAACGTCAGCTCGGGCGGAAAGCGCTTCGCGTACTCGTCGCAGGCCGCCTGCGCCCAGGCCGGCAACCGCTGGCCGACGGCGACGACGACAAGCTGCATGCGGCCGTAGTCAACCGCGCGACTTGGCTGTCGTGGCGCGCGAAGTGGTGCTGCGGCCCGTGCGAGGTGCGCTGCGCGCGCTCACGGCCGCGCGCGGCGTGGCCTCGCCCGTCGCCGTCTTGCGCCGGACCGGGCTGTCCTTCGCCGTCGCCGTGGACCGTGCGGACTTGACGCCCGTCGTGCGCTCGACACGCGCCGAGGCGGGCGTCTTCTTGGCCGGCGGCCTGCCGCCCGCCTTCGTCGCCGCGGGGCGGGCTGGTGCCGTCTTGCCGTTGGGCTTGGCGGCGACCTTCTTCGACGCAGCGCTGCCGGACGGGGCCGAGGCCCGCTTGCGCGCCGGCGGACTCGCCGCCTCGGCGACCGCTGAACGCGCGCGCGGAGAAGCGGGCGTCGCCTTCGCTGTCGTCGGGGCGACGCCCCCGAACTTCATGCGGACCGGCTTGCTGCCCCAGATCTCTTCGAGGTGGTAGTAGTCGCGCACGGCGGGCTGCATGATGTGCGCCACCGCCGCACCGCAGTCGACGATGATCCATTCGCCGTTGTCCTCGCCCTCGGTGCGCATCACCGGAAAACCGCTGCTCTTGACCGCGTCGCGCACGCTGGACGCCAGCGCCTTCGTCTGTCGGTTGCTGTTGCCCGAGGCGATGATCACCCGCTCGAAAAGCGGCGACAGGTGCTCGGTGTTGAAGACGACGATGTTCTGGGCTTTGACGTCTTCGAGGCCGTCGACGATGGCGCGCTGCAGCTTGCGGATGTCCAATCAGGCATTCCTTGCATAGAGGTGGTGGCTTTCAATATAGCGCGCGACCGCGGCAGGCACCATGCCGTCGAGCCCGCGGCAGGCGGCGATCGCCTCTCGCAGCGCAGTCGACGAGATCGCCATCGCGGGCAGCGGCAAAGGCACCGCGCGATGCGGCACGGCTGCCACTTCGGTCGAGGGTTGCGGCAGGACACCCTCTCGACCCGCCACCGCCAGGGTCACGCGGGCGAGCAGCTCGGTCCAGCCGCGCCAGGTGTGCAGACGCGCGTACTGGTCCTGGCCGATGACGAGCCACCACTGCGCGGCGGGCTCGAGTGCCTGCGCCGCGCGCACCGTGTCGAGCGTGTAACTCGGCCCCAGTCGCTCGACCTCACTGCGGTCGAGCGCGAAGCGCGACTCGCCGGCGATCGCGAGCTCGACCATCGCGACGCGGTCACGTGCGGGCGCCAGACGGTGCGCCTTCTGCCAGGGCTCGCCCGCCGGGATCCAGCGCAGCTCGTCGAGGCCGAGGTGGTCGCGGGCGATGCGCGCCAGCGCGAGGTGCGCGTCGTGCACCGGGTCGAAGCTGCCGCCGAAGAGGCCGATGTGCCGCGACGGGGGCTCGGCGCCGGGCGTTGCCGTTGCCGGGCCCGTCTCGCTCACGGCGACACCTTCGGGCCGCGCCCCCGCCGCCCGCCCTGGACGCGGACGGCCAGGCTCACGCGACGGCTTCGTCGGCCCACGCCCGCGGGCGCAGAAAGTCGGTGTAGAGCCGGGCCTCGGGCGTGCCCGGCTCCGGCTGCCAGTCGTAGCGCCAGCTCGCCGACGGTGGCATCGACATCAGGATCGATTCGGTACGGCCGCCCGACTGCAGCCCGAACAGCGTGCCGCGGTCGAACACCAGGTTGAACTCGACATAGCGACCACGCCGATACGCCTGGAAGGCGCGCTCGCGCTCGCCATAGGGTTCGGCGCGCCGGCGTTCGACGATCGGCAGGTAGGCACCGAGGAAGGCGTCGCCGACCGAACGCGTCAACGCGAAGCCGCCGTCGAAGCCGAGCTCGGCAACGTCGTCGTAGAAGATGCCGCCGATGCCGCGCGGCTCGTTGCGGTGGCGCAGGAAGAAGTACTCGTCGCACCAGCGCTTGTAGCGCGGGTAGGCCTCGTCGCCGCACGGTGCAAGCGCCTCGCGGCAGCAGCGGTGGAAGTGACGCGCGTCTTCCTCCATGCCGTAGTACGGCGTGAGGTCCATGCCGCCGCCGAACCACACCACCGGCGCACCGGCCGCAGGAAACGCGGCGAGCATGCGCACGTTCATGTGCACCGTCGGCACGTACGGGTTGCGCGGGTGCATCACGAGCGAGACGCCCAGCGCCTCGAAAGGCGCGCCGGCCAGTTCGCGCCGGTGCGCGGTCGCCGAGGCCGGCAGCTCGCGCCCGCGCACATGACTGAAGCCGCAGCCGCCTCGCTCGAGCAGCGCGCCGCCTTCGATGAGGCGCGAGATGCCCTCGCCTTCGAGGCGCCCGCCGGGTTCGCGCTGCCAGGCGTCGTGCAGAAAGCTGCCTCCGTCGGCCGCCTCCAGCGCGCCGACGATCCGCTGCTGCAGGCCGATCAGGTAGTCGCGTACGGCTTCGGTCTGCATCGGATCACGGGCGGCGACGCGCCAGGTGGGAATGAGGGGTCGGGCGCGCGCAAGCGCTCAGCGCTTGATCGCGCGGTGTCCGATGTCGCGCCGGAACTGCGCGCCGTCGAAATGGATCGGCGCCAGCGTCTCGTAGGCGAGCTGCTGTGCCTTGCGCACCGATTCGCCGAGCGCCGTCACGCACAGCACGCGGCCGCCGCTGGTCACGACCTCGCCGTCCTGCTCGGCCGTGCCGGCATGGAAGACCAGCGCGTCCGCCTCGGGGTCGGCCGCCGCGGCCGGCGGCAGGCCGACGATCGCGTCGCCCTTGCGCGGCGCCTGCGGGTAGCCTGCCGCCGCCATCACGACGCCGAGCGCGACACGCCGGTCCCATTGCAATTCGACCTGGTCGAGCGTGCCGGCCGTGGCGTGCAGCAGCACGTCATAGAGGTCGCTCTTCAGGCGCATCAGGATCGGCTGCGTCTCCGGGTCGCCCATGCGCGTGTTGAACTCGAGCGTCTTCACGCCACCGTCGGCGTCGATCATCAGACCGGCGTAGAGGAAGCCGGTGAACGGCAGGCCGTCGCGCGCCATGCCAGCGATCGTCGGCTGCACGATGTCCTGCATCACGCGCGCATGCACGTTCGGCGTGACGACGGGCGCCGGCGAATAAGCCCCCATGCCACCGGTGTTCGGGCCGGCATCGCCGTCGAGCAGGCGCTTGTGGTCCTGACTCGTCGCCAGCGGCAGCACGTTGCGGCCGTCGCTGAGCACGATGAAGCTCGCCTCCTCGCCTTCGAGGAATTCCTCGATGACGACGCGAGCGCCTTCTGCGTTGTGCTGCACGCCGAGCGTGTCGTCGAGCAGCATCGCGTCGATCGCCTCGTTCGCCTCGGCGAGCGTCATCGCGACGACCACACCCTTGCCGGCGGCCAGGCCGTCGGCCTTGATCACGATCGGTGCGCCCTCGACGGCGACGTAGGCACGGGCGGCAGCCGCATCGGTGAAGCTCTGGTAGCGCGCGGTCGGGATGCCGTGACGCGCCATGAAGCCCTTGGCGAAGTCTTTCGAGCTTTCGAGCTGGGCCGCTGCCTGCGTCGGCCCGAAGATGCGCAGGCCGCGGGTGCGGAACACGTCGACCACGCCGGCGGCAAGCGGCGCCTCGGGACCGACGACGGTCAGCGCGACCTTCTCGGTCTCGGCGAAGTCGGCCAGGGCCTGCGGATCGGTAAGCGGCACGTTGGTCAGCCGTGGGTCGCGCGCGGTGCCGCCATTGCCCGGGGCGACGAAGGTCCTGGTGACGCGAGGCGACGCCGCGAGCTTCCAGGCCAGTGCGTGTTCACGACCGCCGCCGCCGATCACCAGCACCTTCATGGGTTCGAGCGTCCTCGTCGCGGTCTTGGGAAGAGTGGCCGTGGCGCCCACGACGCTCACAGCTCGGCGTTGTGATAGACGTCCTGCACGTCGTCGAGGTCTTCGATGACGTCGAGCAGCTTTTGCATGCGCGCGGCGTCCTCGCCCTCGAGCGCGACCGTGTTTTCCGGGCGCATCGTCACCTCGGCGACCGCCGCGACGAGGCCGGCGGCTTCGAGCGCGTCCTTCACCTTCTGGAAGTCCGGCGCCGGCGTCAGCACCTCGATCGCGCCGTCGTCATCGCTGATCACGTCGTCGGCACCGGCTTCGAGGGCGGCTTCCATCACCTTGTCCTCGCTGGTGCCGGGCGCGAAGATCAACTGGCCGCAGTGCCTGAACTGGAAGGCCACCGAACCATCGGTGCCCAGGTTGCCGCCGTACTTGCTGAACGCGTGGCGCACCTCGGCCACGGTGCGCACGCGGTTGTCGGTCATGCAATCGACGATGATCGCCGCGCCGCCGATGCCGTAGCCCTCGTAGCGGATCTCTTCGTAGCTGACGCCCTCGAGGTTGCCCGTCGCCTTGTCGATGTTCTTGCGGATCGTGTCGGCGGGCAGGTTCGCGGCGCGCGCCTTGTCGACCGCGAGGCGCAGCCTGGGGTTGGCGCTGGCGTCACCGCCGCCCTGGCGCGCGGCGACCATGATCTCGCGGATCAGGCGCGTCCAGACGCGGCCGCGCTTCTCGTCCTGGCGCCCCTTGCGGTGCTGGATGTTGGCCCACTTGGAATGTCCGGCCATGCTCGAACGAGGCTCCCGGGAGATGGCGCGAAGCTAGGTCGTCGCGCCGTGACGGTGAAAACGCGGATTCTAGCGAGCACGATGGGGCGGCCGTCCCCCGCACCAGTCCCGGACGCGGCCGCCGGCTAGACTGAGCGTCATTCGCCTTCGAAGGAGTATCCGGATGGCCGACCCGATCCTCGTTGCCCGACATGGCGACGTCGAATGCTTCCTGCTGCCGGGCCTGGCGAACCGCCACGGCCTCATCACCGGGGCCACCGGCACCGGCAACACGATCACGCTGCAGACGCTGGCCGAGAACTTCAGCCGCATCGGCGTGCCGGTCTTCATGGCCGACGTCAAGGGCGACCTCACCGGCATCAGCCAGGCGGGCCAGATCGGCGGCAAGCTCGCCGAGGTGCTGAAGGAGCGCGGCCTCGAAGCGCCGGCCTCGGTGGCCTGCCCCGCCACGTTGTGGGACGTCTTCGGCGAGCAGGGCCACCCTGTGCGCGCGACGATCTCCGACCTCGGCCCGCTGCTGCTGGCACGGATGCTCGGGCTGAACGAGACGCAGCAGGGCGTCCTCAGCCTCGTCTTCAAGATTGCCGACGACAACGGGCTGGCGCTGCTCGACCTGAAGGACCTGCGCGCGATGCTGCAGCACGTGGGCGAGAACGCGCGCGAGTTCACGACCAGCTACGGCAACGTCAGCGCCGCCAGCGTCGGCGCGATCCAGCGCGGGCTGCTGCAGATCGAGGAACAAGGCGGCGACCGCTTCTTCGGCGAGCCGATGCTGAACATCGCCGACTTCATGCAGACGGTCGACGGGCGGGGCGTGGTCAACATCCTCGCGGCGGACAAGCTGATGAACGCGCCGCGCCTCTACGCGACCTTCCTGCTGTGGATGCTGAGCGAGCTGTTCGAGACGCTGCCCGAGATCGGCGACCCCGATCAGCCGAAGCTGGTGTTCTTCTTCGACGAGGCGCACCTCTTGTTCAAGGAGGCGCCGGCGGCGTTGGTGGAGCGGATCGAACTCGTCGTGCGTCTCGTGCGCTCGAAGGGCGTCGGCGTCTATTTCGTGACGCAGAACCCGCTGGACATTCCCGACACCGTGCTCGCGCAGCTCGGCAACCGCGTGCAGCACGCACTGCGCGCATTTACCCCGCGCGACCAGAAGGCCGTCAAGTCGGCCGCGAGCACGATGCGCGCGAACCCGAAGCTCGACGTCGAGACCGCGATCACCGAGCTGGCGGTCGGCGAAGCGCTGGTGAGCTTTCTCGACGCGAAGGGACGGCCAAGCGTGACCGAGCGGGTCTACGTGTTGCCACCGGGCAGCCAGATCGGGCCGATCACCCCTGCCCAGCGGCAGGCGCTGATCGCCGGCTCGCTCGTCGCCGGCAGCTACGAGCAGGCGGTGGACCGCGAATCCGCCTTCGAGCAGCTGCGCGAGCGCGCCGTGAAGAGCGCGCCTGCGGACCGCGAGACGACCGCGAACCAGGGTGCACCGGGCGGCCGCCGGGAGCCCCCTGGCGGCGAGGACGCCTCCTCCAGCGGTGGTGGCCTCATGGGTGATCTGAACGAGTTGCTGTTCGGCAGGACCGGCCCGCGTGGCGGCAAGTACGACGGCTTGGCCCAGACTGTCGCGAAGTCGGCGGCACGCACCGTCGGCACCACGGTGGGCAAGCAGATCCTCAGGGGAGTCCTGGGTTCGCTTCTAGGGGGTCGCCGCCGTTGACCCGGCGCGGCTTCCAGGGCTGGGTTCCGCCCGCCATGGGCCGTCCCGGCCCATCGACACCCCGGTTGGCCCGGGGCGCACTCGGTCCCTACTGGGCTGCCCGCGTGCCCACGCGCGGCGGGCTGTCGAGGTTGAGGGCGCGAAGGCCGCCGCGATCCGTGGCAGGCCGGGCGCCCGCAGCCGGTTCCTCGCCCGCCACGATCGAGCCATCCGATGCAATCGGCAAATCGTCCGCCAGCGCCGGCACGGGATCGAAGTCAGCGAGAGACGCCAACCAGAATCCCATCGCCAACGCGCCCACATAGAGCCAGGCCCTGGCGCTGATCGCTTGGGAATTGCCGGATTCGAAATCGGATTGGCTGCGCATCTCTCGACATCTGCGACTGCAGAGCGCCGTCTTTGGAGTGGGTGAAGTTAGCTCACGGACTAGACTGGACCAACACTTGAACGGGGGGCGTGTCCGATCCACTCACTAGGCTAGGGGGAAACGATGACAGATGCACGTTAGGAACGGTATCCGCGTCGTCCCAAGGCAACATTCGCCGTTCAAGTTCAGGTGGTTTTCCCCTGATGGTGGGAAACGTCACCCCCAATGCGGGCGTTCCGAGAATCCGCCTCTGCTCACGAACCCATGAATCAACCCGAATCACCACGCGCCAGCAATTTCCTGCGTCAGATCATCGAACGCGATCTGGCACAGGGAACCTACGCTGGGCGGCGCTTCGGTGCCACGCCCGGCGACGCGGCGCACCACGAGGCCGGCCCGCCCGATCCGGCCGCCATCCGGACACGCTTCCCGCCGGAGCCCAACGGCTACCTCCATGTCGGTCACGCGAAAAGCATCTGCCTGAATTTCGGCCTGGCGCGCGATTACGGCGGGGTATGCCACCTTCGATTTGACGACACGAATCCTGAAAAGGAAGAGCAGGAATATGTCGATGCCATCGTGGACGCCGTGCACTGGCTTGGATTCGACTGGCAGTCGGTCTTCCACGGCCGCACGCTGAGCCATCTCTACTTCGCCAGCGACTACTTCGACTTCATGTACCGCGCGGCCGAAGCTCTGATCCAGGCCGGCTGGGCCTACGTCGACGAGCAGACCGCCGAGCAGATGCGCACCAATCGCGGCGACTTCTCGACGCCCGGCGTCGACAGTCCCTACCGCGACCGCTCCGTCGACGAGAACCTGGCGCGCTTTCGCGAGATGCGCGACGGCGCCCTGCCCGACGGCGCCGCGGTGCTGCGCGCGCGCATCGACATGGCCTCGCCGAACATCAACCTGCGCGACCCGGCGCTCTACCGCATCAAACGCGCCACGCACCACAACACCGGCGACACCTGGTGCATCTATCCGATGTACACCTACGCGCACCCCATCGAAGACGCGCTGGAGAACATCACCCACAGCATCTGCACGCTCGAGTTCGAGGACCAGCGCCCGTTCTACGACTGGCTGCTCGAGCGGCTGTGCGACCTCGGCCTGCTGGCCCACCCCCGCCCGCACCAGCACGAGTTCGCGCGCCTCAACCTCACCTACGTCATCACCAGCAAGCGCAGGCTCAGGCAGCTTGTCGACGAGAAGCACGTCTGGGGCTGGGACGATCCGCGCATGCCGACGATCGTCGGTCTGCGTCGCCGCGGCTACACGCCCAGCGGCATCCAGCTCTTCTGCGAGCGCATCGGCGTCAGCAAGGCCGACAGCTGGATCGACTACTCAGTGCTCGACATCGCGCAGCGCGACGACCTCGAAGGCACCGCGCCCCGTGCGATGGCCGTGCTCGAGCCGCTGCTGCTCGAGCTGACGAACTGGGCCGAGCTGTTCGGCAGCGACGCCCATCGCGAGCGCTGCCATGCGCCCGTCCATCCTCAGCGCGCCGAGCTCGGCACCCGCGCCTTCGACCTCGGCCCGCGCCTGTGGATCGAAAGGGAAGACTTCACCGAACAGCCGGCGAAGGGCTACTTCCGCCTGTTCCCCGGCAACCGCGTGCGGCTCAAGTACGGTTATGTGGTCGAGTGCACCGGCTGCAGCAAGGACGCCGATGGCAAGGTCACCGCCGTGCAGGCCCGGATCGTGCCAGACACGCGCAGCGGCACGCCGGGCGCCGACGCCGTCAAGGTCAAGGGCGTGATCACCTGGGTCGGCGCCGACGACGCGCTGCCGGCCGAGGTCAGGCTGTTCGACCGCCTGTTCACCGAGCCGCAGCCGGACGCCGGTGGACGCGATTTCCTGACGGCGCTCAACCCCGACAGCCTCTCGGTGCGTCAGGCCTACGTCGAGCCTTCGCTCGCGTCGGCAGCGCCCGAGGCCCGCTTCCAGTTCGAGCGCCACGGCTACTTCGTCGCCGACCGCGTCGACCATCGCGCCGACCGGCCGGTGTTCAACCGCATCACGACGCTGAAGGAAGGCCGCAGGTAGCGCCGCGAGCCAGCGCGCCGAGCGCCTGCGCGGATCTCACGCCTGCCGGGGAGACGAGATGGACCTCCACTTCACGGCCGGAGAGCAGGCCTTCCGCGCGCAGGCCCGCGACTGGGTCGAGCGCCACCTCCCCGCCGACATCGCGCACAAGGTGCAACACGGCCTGCACCTGAAGAAGGACGACTACCAGCGCTGGGCCCGCATCCTCGGCCAGAAGGGCTGGCTCGGCGTGGCCTGGCCCAAACGCTTCGGCGGCCCGGGCTGGAGCGCCGTGCAGCGCCACCTGTTCTCCGAGGCCTGCGCGCGCGCCGACGCGCCGCGCATCGTCCCCTTCGGGCCCGTGATGGTCGCGCCAGTGCTGATGGCCTTCGGCACGCCCGAGCAGCAGCAGCGCCACCTGCCCGGCATCCTGAGCGGCGACGTCTGGTGGAGCCAGGGCTACAGCGAACCGGATGCCGGCTCCGACCTCGCGGCGCTGAAAACGCGCGCCGAGCGCCGCCGCACCGACCACGGCGAGGTCTACATCGTCAACGGCCAGAAGACCTGGACCACGCTCGGCCAGCACGGCGACTGGATCTTCTGCCTCGTGCGCACGAACGCCGAAGCGCGCAAGCAGGAAGGCATCTCGTTCCTGCTGGTCGACATGCGCTCGCCGGGCATCACGCTGCGGCCGATCGTCACGATCGACGGCCAGCACGAGGTGAACGAGGTCTTCTTCGACGACGTGGAGGTGCCTGCCGAGAACCTCGTCGGCGAAGAGAACAAGGGCTGGACCTACGCCAAGTTCCTGCTCGGCCACGAACGCACCGAGATCGCCGACGTCAACCGCGCCAAGCGCGACTTCGAACGGCTCCTGCGCATGGCCAAGGGCGAGGGCCTGCTGGACGACGTGCGCTTTCGCGATCAGCTCGCGCTGCTGGAAGTCGACATCCTCGCCCTCGAGATGATGGTGCTGCGGGTGCTCGCCGACGAGGCGAAGGGCCGCGCCTCGCTCGACGTGGCGGGCCTGCTGAAGATCCGCGGCAGCGAGGTGCAGCAACGCCTGACCGAGCTTGTGATGCTCGCCGCCGGCCCCCTTGCCCTGCCCTTCATCCGCGAGGCGATGGAAGCGGGCTGGCAGGGCGACCAGATCGGTGGCGCCTTCTGCGCCACCGCCGCATCGACCTACTTCGGCACGCGCAAGACGACGATCTACGGCGGCTCCAACGAGGTCCAGCGCAACATCGTCGCGCAGACCTTGCTCGGCTGACCGCGGGCCGCCACGCCGCCGCACCACCCCGGGAGGCTCTCGATGGACTTCGACTTCACCGAAGACCAGCAGGCGCTGCGCGCGCTCGTGCACCGCTGGGCGGAGAAGGCCTTCCCCTTCGATCGACGCCAGCAGCTCGTGCGCGACGGCGGCTTCACGCGCGAGCTCTACGGGCAGCTCGGCGGCCTGGGGCTGACCGGGCTGGTGGTGCCCGAAGCCCACGGCGGCATGGGTCTCGGCGCCGTCGAGGCGCTGGTCGTGATGGAGGAGCTCGGGCGCGCCCTCGTGCCGGCGCCCTATGCGCAGGCCGCGCTGATCGCGCCCTCGCTGCTCGCCACCGGCCCGGCCGAGCTGCAGGCGGCCTGGCTGCCACGCGTCGCCGGCGCAACGGCTCTTGTCGTGCTTGCCCACCAGGAGCGCGGCGCCCGCTACCGGCTCGACCAGGTGGCGACCCGCGCAACGGCCGACGGCGAGCACTGGAGACTCGACGGCGCGAAGAGCATCGTGCCCGCGGCCGACGAGGCCGATGCCTTCATCGTGCCGGCACACAGCGCGCACGGCATCAAGCTCTTCCTCGTCGAGCGCGCGGCGGCCGGCCTGCGCGCCTACCAGACACAGGACGGCGCGCGCGCCGGCGAACTGCGGCTCGACGCGACGCCCGCGACGCTGATCACCCACGACGGGCTGCTCGCTCTCGAGCGCGGCGCCGACATCGGCATCGCCGCCGCCTGCGCCGAGGCCGTCGGCGCGATGGATCGCCTGGTCGGGATGACGGCCGACTACCTGAACACGCGCCGCCAGTTCGGCGTGCCGATCGCGAGCTTCCAGGCGCTGCGCCACCGCATGGCCGACGTGAAGATGCAGCTCGAGCTCGCCCGCTCGATGAGCTACTTCGCAACGCTGAAGCTGAACGAGCCGCCGGCGGCGCGCCGCCGCGCGCTGTCACAGGCCAAGCTGCAGCTGGGCCACAGCCTGCGCGCTGTCGACCAGGCTTGCATCCAGCTGCACGGCGGCATCGGCGTCACCGACGAGTACGCGGCCGGCCACTACTTCAAGCGGCTGACGATGCTGGAGCTGAGCTGGGGCGATTCGATGCATCACCTGGGCGAGGTGGCGCGGCGGATACCGGAGCAGGTCGGGGTCGCGCCCTGAGCCTCGACACTCCGGGCGTCGCGCCATCGAGGTCTTCCGGGATGTACACCGGCCGCAGGAGCTCGCACGATGCCGCCGCCCGCGCATCACAGCGGTCGCCGACCGCCTCCGCGCACGCCCGAAGACGTCGATCGATGGTCGCATCGGACGTGTCTGGAGTTCACGCGCGCGTACCAGGGAGGAAGACATGACGCGACGCACCCCGTCGAACACCGCCAGGCAGGCTGCCGTCTGCGTGGCCGCCACTGCCGCGGTTCTCGGTCTCGCCGCCTGTGGCGGCAACGACCACGACGATCCCCGCCCTGTCGCCTGTGCCGAACTCGCCGGCCTCACGATCCCGGCCACATCGATCGGCCTGCCCACGACAGGCGCCACCGTCACCAACGTAGAGGTCGTGGCCGCCGCCGGCACCGGCCCCACCGCGGTCGGCGAGTACTGCAAGGTGCTGGGCGACATCCACCCGGTGGACCCCAGCGCGCCGGCGATCAAGTTCCAGCTCAACCTGCCCGCGGAGGCCGACTGGAACCGCAAGGCGATGATGTTCGGCGGCGGCGGCTACAACGGCACGATCGCGACCGGCGCAGGCAACGTGCCCGCCGGCCCCGTGACGCAACCGGTGCCGCTCGGCCGCGGCTATGCCACCTTCGGCAGCGATTCCGGCCACCAGGCCGGCCCGACGACCAGCCGCGACGGCAGCTTCGGCCTCAACGACGAGGCCCTGGCCAACTTCGGCGGTGACGCGCTGAAGAAGACGCGAGACACCGCGATCGCGATTCTCACCAAGCGCTACGGCCGCGGCCCCGAGCGCAGCTACTTCGCCGGCGGCTCGACGGGCGGGCGCGAGGCGCTGATCGCCGTCGGCCGCTGGCCCGCCGACTTCGACGGCGCGATCGTGCTCTACCCGGCCTGGGACGCGATCTCGCTCGACCTCAAGTTCGGCCAGTTCACGCGCGCCCTCGCGCAGCCCGGTGCCTACCCGAACCAGGCCAAGCGCAAGACGATGTACGACGCCGCGATGCAGGCCTGCGACGCGCTGGACGGCGCGGGCGACGGCCTGATCAGCGACCCGGTGTCCTGCCATGCCAGCTTCGACCCTGACACGGCCCTGCTCGACGGCGCCCCGCTGCGCTGCGCCGGCGGGGCCGACCTCGGTGACAGCTGCCTGTCGGACGCGCAGATCGCCGGCTTCCGCAGCCTCGACTCGGCGTTCAGCTACGGCTACGCGCTCGCCAGCGGCGAGACCAGCTACCCCGGCTTCAACACCTGGGGCAGCGACTTCGGCATGACAGGCAGCAGCCCGCTGCAGCCGACGGTGGTGACGCTCGCGCTCGGCACGCTGCAGCCGGCCTCGCCGATGCCGGCCGTCACCGCCTCCGGCAGCCCGCCCTACGGCAGCACTTTCTGGGACCAGTGGGCTCGCTACATCCTGACCCGCGACCCTGACTTCGACTCGCTCTCGCTCGACCCGGCGAACCCCGGCACCTACCAGTCGCGCATCGTCTACCTCTCCGGCATCGGCGAGGCGACGGCCGACGACCTCTCGCCGTTCAAGGCACGTGGCGGCAAGCTGCTGATCGCGCACGGGATGGGCGACGTGCTGGTCAGCAACCGCTCGACGCAGCGCTACATGGCGCGGCTGCGTGCCGCGATGGGCGACGCGGCGGTGACGGAGTTCGCGCGCTACTACGAGATCCCCGGCTACGGCCATGCGGCAAGCAGCGTCTTCAACGCCGCCTGGGATTCGGTGGCGGCGCTCGAGGACTGGGTCGAGCGCGGCACCGCGCCGGTCAACCCCGTCGTCGCCGACACCGCCGGCGTGCCGGGCCGCACCCGGCCGCTGTGCGAGTACCCGGCCTGGCCGCGCTACCTCGGCAGCGGCGACGTGAACCTGGCGGCGAGCTTCGAGTGCCATCGGCCGTAGCGACATCCGGGATCGTCGCAGCGTCGTAGAAGGGGCCCTTGCCGCTGCGCGATCGCGCAAGGCCGACGCCCAGGGCCGGCGTGACCTGCTCCGACCCCGGTCGCCGATGTCGTGCACAAACCAAGCGGAGCGCTTGGGCGTGCAAGCGGTCATCCCTGCATCCTGGGTCGCCAGTCCTCGGCGCTCCCGCCGTCCAGGCGTCGCGCGAACAATCGCTGCCAGGACGGCGTGAGCGGGAGACGCAGCACTTCCTCCAACTCGGCCCGTCCGCACTCTCGATCACGGATCAGGCGCAGCAGCCGTGCGATCGTCCATTCCGGCCAGGAGCGGCCGACCAGTTCCATCGCGTCCCCCGGCGCCACCGTCCCCGGCTCGATCACCCGGCAGTACCAGCCCGCGCGCAGCGAGTGCTGCACCCGCGCCGCCATGTCCGCCACGCCGAAGCGGAGGTTCAGCTTCCAGCACGGCTGGCGCCCCTGGCTGACTTCGATGACAAGGTCACCGACACGCCAGCGGTCGGCGATGCAGACGCCCGCCTCGTCGAGGCCGTCCACGCTGAGGTTCTCGCCGAAGGCACCGGCCCGGTCCAGGACCCGGCAATCCGGCAGTTCGCGGCGCCACGCCGCGTAGTGCTCCCGTGCGTACAGGTGCACCGCCTTGTCGGGCCCGCCGTGCACCGAGCGGTCCCCCTGTTCGTCCCCGTCCAGGCCGAGTGCGCCCACCGCGACGGGCGCGGTGACCGGCTGCTTGTCGATCGCGCTGAGCACGCCGGGCCGGACCAGCGACGAGACCCGGCCGGTGAGCACCTGGCGAATGCGTGGTTCCCCCATGCCAGGAGACTAGCCGGCGCCGCAGACGTCGCCGTCGCACCGCCCCTCTCCAGCAGCGGTGTCTTGCGAGGGCGCCGGCGCGTAGGGCTCCTCCAGCAGGCGTCCGATCACCGCGCCGAGGGCCAGGTCTTCGATGCGTCCGAGATGGGTGAGTCGGGGCACCCCGTGGCGGTCGATCAGCACCAGGCTGGGTGTCCCCTGCAAACCCCAGGCCGCCATGGTCTTCGGGATCGGCCCGTGAGGATCGGGCTCGTCCACGCCGACCGGGAAGGGCAAGCGGTACTCGTGGATGAAGGCCTTCAGCGCCTCGGGCGTCATCACCTCGTGATGCTCGAACACGGTGTGCAGCCCGACGACCGCGAGTTCGCTCTCCGGGAAGGAGGCGCGCAGCCTGCCGGCCTGGGGCAGCCCGTGCGCGACGCATCCGGGACAGAGCATCTGGAAGGTGTGGACGGCCACCACCTGGCCCTGGAACTGCTCGAGCGTGAGCGGCCCTGAGGTGTTGAACCAGCGGCTGACATGCCACCGGAGCGCCGAGGACAGGCGAGGATCCATGAGCCTCTCCGAAGTGCAGACAAGGCCCGGCATCGCGGTGCCGGGCCCGGGGCGCGCAAGCCCTGGTCAGGCAGCCTTGCGCAGCTTCACGGCCGGGAAGTCCACCGGCACCGCGAACGCCACGTTCACATAGTTCGTGAACAGGTTCAATGCCACGTGGGCCAGGATCTCGACGACCTGCTCGTCGCTGAAACCCGCATCCCGCAGCTGCTGCACGTCGCCGGCGCCGACCTGCGCCCGGTCGTTGACCACCTTGAGGGCGAAACGCAGCGCGGCCTGCGTCTTCGGGTCGGCGGACTCGCCGGCCTGGGCCGCCGACATCTCCTCGGCGCTCGCGCCCGCCTTCCTGCCCAGCACCGTGTGCGCGGCCAGGCAGTACTCGCAGGCATTGCGGTCGGCCACGGCCACGGCGATCTGCTCGCCGAGCCTGGCGTCGATGGCGCCACCGCCGAGCGCAGCGAAGGACCCCCACATGCTCTTGAGCGCGGCCGGCGAGTTGGCGACGGCACGGAACATGTTGGGCGTGGCGCCGAAAGCGCCATGGATCTGGTCGAGCAGCGCCTTGCGGTCGGCGGTGGCGCTGTCGCGGTCGATGAGGGGGACACGGGTCATGGCGGAGCTCCTTCGTCGTGGAGTGGCGGATACGACCAGGCCGCGTGCGTGGCAGCCGGTCGACAGGCCTGCAGTCTCACCCGCCGGTTCGTATCATTGGACTCATATCGTCCACAGTACATTGCCGATCGTCCAGGATGAATGCCGCCGCGCGTCAACCGTCGACCCCGGTCGACCGGCTTTCCGCCTTGCTCGAGCGCTTTCGGGTGCGCGCCCACCTGTTCCACGCCGGGCCGCTGTGCGGCGTCACGCGGTTCGCGGCGGAGCCAGGGCGCGCCTTCCTTCATGTCCTGCGACGCGGTGACATGGTGGTCACACACCCGGCCCGCAGCGGCGCACCGCGCAAGCTCAGGCTCGCAGAGCCGACGCTGCTGTTCTATCCGCGGCCGCTCGACCATCGGTTCGACAACGCGCCCACCGACGGCAGCGACTTCGTCTGTGCGACGCTCGACTTCGATGGCGGCACCAAGCACCCGCTGGTGCAGGCGCTACCCGCCCTGCTGGCGCTGCGCGTGCGCGAGGTCGAAGGCATCGAGAAGACCCTGGCGCTGCTGTTCTCCGAGACCGAGCGGGTGCGCTGCGGTCAACGGCTGCTCGCCGACCGGCTCTTCGAGGTCCTCCTGCTGCAGATGTTTCGCTGGCTGCTCGACCACCCTGCCGAAAGCGGCATTCCCGAAGGCCTGCTGTCAGGCCTGGCGCACCCGAAGCTGTCGCGGGCCCTCACCTGCCTGCACGAGCGCCCGGGCGACGCCTGGTCGCTCGACGCGATGGCGCAGGCGGCCGGCATGTCCAGGAGCGCGTTCGCCGCGGCGTTCAGGCAGGCGCTGGGGATCACGCCGGGGGACTACCTGCTGCGGTGGCGCATCTCGATTGCACAAGCGCGCTTGCGCGAGGGCGCGCCGGTCAAGCGGATCAGCGATGAACTGGGCTATGCGAGCGCTGCGGCGTTCTCGCGAGCCTTCACCCAAAGTGCCGGCGTCTCGCCGCGGGCGTGGCTCAAGTCGTTGTGAGGCCGACTGTCGTTGGCAACGGCTGCGCTTGCGTACTGGCCCAGGTGTCTCGTGGCGAGGCCGCCGACTGCGGCTATGTATACTCGCGGGCTCACTTCCCCGATAGCTCAGTCGGTAGAGCGCCGGACTGTTAATCCGTAGGTCCCTGGTTCGAGCCCAGGTCGGGGAGCCAAGAAAGACGAGGGGTAGCAGGTTAGCGCCTGCTACCCCTTCGCCGTTTCTGGCGGAGTGTGTAGGCGGGGCTGTAGGCAGGCTCTGCAACTCGACGAGAGATCGGCGACATGAGACCGCTTGCCCCGCGGCGTGCAGGCTGATGCGATCGATCTCATAACGGCACGTGCCCGGGTCGTTACGGGCTTCGTGGACATTGGCGAGAGAGAGCGTCACTTGCCCCGCGTTCAGCCTCAGAGGTGGGAGCTACGCGGCGACGGTCGCTACTTGTTCAGCACGGAGATTCGAGGTAGGTCAACGAACTACATTTCGCAGGGCCCAGATATTGAGGTGCAGATCGGCGCATTTGAAGCGCGGCTTGTCGACGGCTCGGCGTGGCTCCGGTCTCTGTTCCTTTCTCCGGCGTTCGTCCAGACCGTGACGCCTATCGTCCTTGCGGCGGCAGCCCTGGTGGTCACTTCGACTCGTCTTGTTCAGACGCTGCTCTGACCACGCACCTCCCACGCTGACGGTTGCCGCAGCAACTCGACCTGTCTAACTCGCCCGAGCACCCACTAGGGAAGGCCGGCCGGCAGAGGGTGCCGGGGCTTCACCACGCCCACTTCTTCGGCGGAAAGTAGAAGGCCCGCACCGGGAACGACGTTTCTCCGGGCGGGCCTTCTGGTGCTTCGCGCTGCACCGGGGCGGATGATGGCCGAGCCGCGAGCGGCGCGGCATCACGCGAGCGAGTGACACCCCTCGCGGTGCTTCCGCCGCTTGACCTGCCACAGCACCGCGCCGAGACCCATCGCCATCAGCGCGTAGGTCTCGGGCTCGGGCACCGGGGCCACCGCGCCGGCGTCCACGCTCACGTAGACCGACTGGCTCCACTGCGCGAGGGCCAAGGACGGTCCGGCGGTCACGCTGGCCGTCAGCATGCGTGACAGGCTCGTGGCGTCGGTGCCGGTGAACGTGAGGGCGTCGGCAGCGCCGTCGCCCCACAGCGGCGCGCCGGTCGTCGTGTCGTGCATCTCGATGCCGAGCACCGCGTCAGCCGCGCCGCTCTCGCCGGCGGCGAGCTTGCGATCGAGGTAGGCCGTCGCGCTGACGGTCATCGTCGTGAACGGGCTCAGGTAGAAGGCGGGCAGCGCCTGGGCTGAGTAGTGCCACGAGAAGCCTGACGCCATGCCGGCGGCCGTAGACCACGCGGTGCCGGGCGACGGCGGAGCGTCGATCTGCTCACCTTCAAAGTTGTTCGCGTTCGTGAAGTACCCGCCGAGGTCGACGTCGGGGTAAGCCTCGTAGTCGATCCAGAAGCCCGGCGTGCCGCCGGCGACCGCGGACGAGAACGAGATGGTGACCTCGCCGAAGCCGGCCGAGGCCGTCGCGGCGTTGACGGTGGGCGACGCGGCGACGAGCAGCGCGAGGAGGACCTTCCGCATGGCATTTCCCGGTGGTTGTTGTGGGCGGGGAGGCTACCCGTGGGTACGGGGCGCGCAACCCCCGGGCCCCGGGTGGTGGGCGTCCGTGGCAGTCACGGAAAAAGGCCCGCACGCGGCGGGCCTTCGATCTTCAACGGCCGGCAGGGGAGATCATGCCGATACCCCCCGGGCCGATTCAAGTTGCCGCAGCAGCGACACGAGGGCGTTGCTGTCCGCCTGGCTCGCCACGTTGATCTCCGTGCTTCGGCCGCCGATGTCGATCTTCACGGTGCGGGTGTTCGAGCTCGCGTTGCTGGTGCTGTCCCCAGTCGTGCCGGCGTCGGTGCTCCGGTTGTTGCCGTACTTCTCGCTGAGGTCGGCAATCACCTGGGAGATCAACCGAACGCTGCCCTCCTGCTGCCGCACGGCGTGCAGCGACACGTTGCCCTTCGCGAAGCTCGCCTCCATCGAGTAGAGGTTGCCGCGCTCGGCGCCGAGGGCGACCTGTGCGATCGCGAGATCCTGCTCAGTGAGTTGGCCTCGATCGCGCCGGCTGCGCAGGTTGAACAGCCACGAGTTGTCGACCGCGTTCTGGCCGGCGAGCCGCTCCTCGCGCGTGTTGCCGGTCGTGCTGACGCGGTCGGCGACACCGGTGCCGATGCCGGACAGGGCCGACGCAGCGGCGCGGGCCGCGCTCTCGACCCCCTGCAGGTCGGACCGCATGCGCCCGGCCTGCACGTTGATGCCGTCGCCTGCGTCCTCGGCGGCGATTCGGATCTCGAGGATCGCACGCGCCACCTTGACGGCCTCAGTCTCGATGCCCCCATTCGCCTCGATCGCGGCGCGGGCCCACTGCTCGAAGGCGGCGCGCTGCTGGGACAGGCTGACGCTCGAATCGTTCGCGATGCGCTGGTACGCATCGCCGAGCTTGTCGGCGGTGGCCTGCATCTGTGCCTGCGTCGCCATGCCGAACGCGCGCAGTGCCTCGTCGAGCGACCCCACGCCGTCGCGCATGTCGTCGAGCTTGGCCTTCGCCTTGTCGAGCCCGGCGACGAGCGCGTCGCCACTGATGCGACCCGCCTCGCCGAGCGCCTGCAGGCGGTCGATTACGGCCTGCACCGCGGCCTCGGTGCTTGCGGTCTTCAGCGCGTTGCCGAGGCTCTGTGACAGCAGGTCGCTTGCCCGCTCGCCGGTCACGCCGAGGCGGGCAAGCGATGCGTCCAGCGTGTCCACGTCGCCGAGTGCCTGTCGGGCTTGCTTCGAGAACCCCGACAGTGCTTCCTCGGCGCTCGAGCCGACGCGGCGCAGCGACTGGTCTGCGATGGCATCGAGCGCGACGCCCATCTTCCGCGCCTCGCCAGCAGTGCCGGCGAACGCCTCCGCCGCGGTGCGTTGGAACGCCTGTAGGTCCGTGTTGCGCAGCGCGTTGGACCACGCTTCGCCGAACTGCTCGGCGCTGATGCGCCCGCTGTTCGCAAGCGAAGTCAACGCGGCTTCGGCCTGCGTGATGCCGGCGACGCTGCTCAGGTCGATGTCCTTGCCGATCTTCGCCAGCGCGCCCGCGACGTCCTCGCCCTTGGCACACAGGGTGTCGAATTTGCCGGCGAGGTCGACGGCGCCGACACCAAGGCGCTCGGCCGCGGTCTGTGCGGCGGTGCTCTCGCGCTCCAGGCGCCGGAACGCCTCCGCCGCGGTCTCGCCGGCAGCGGCTGCCGCGGTGCCGATCGCCTCGGTGGCGGGCGCGACAAGGCCGGCCGTCTCGGCCAGGCTGCGCAGCTTCGATTCGCTCTCCGCGATGCGTTCGGCCTGCGTGCCCAGTTGGAAGTTACCAGTCGCGACGGCGCCGGCAAACTCGCCAATGTCGCGGCCCACGTTGACGATGGCCTCCTGTGCGCCCACCAGGGCCACGCCAGCGGCGCCGGCGGCCTTCGAGAGGCCCGTGCCCACCCCGCCCTCGCCGAGCGCAACAGCGACCTCGGTGATGCTGTTCTTGAGCCGGTTCCAGTTGGCATTGAGCGTGTCCGGCGGGCTGCCGTTCGCATAGAGGGTGTCGAGTCCCCTCGCGAGTTGCGGCAACAGGTCCTTCGCGAGGACCTGTCCGCTCTCGACCATGTCAACGAGTTCCTTGACCGTCACGCCCGCGCCGTCGGCGGCGGCCTTCATCGCGCCCGGCAGTCGCTCGCCGAGTTGCTGGCGGAGCTCCTCCATGCTCACGACGCCCTTGCTCGCCATCTGCCCCACGGCAAGCAGGGCGCCTTCCGTGTCGGCGGAGCTCTTGCCGAGGGCCGACATCGCGCGGGCGACGCTGACGAACACCTCGCGCGTCGCCTCACCCTGAAGCGCGGTGCCCTGCGTCGCAGCCGTCAGGTTCAAGTACGCGCGGCCGGCCGACATCAATTCGACGCCTAGCTCGTTGGACGTGCGGCGGAGCCAGGCCATCTCCTGACCTGCAGCCTCGGTGCTACCCGTGACGGCGGTCAGGCCGCGCTGCAGCGACTCGGCCGCCGTGATCGTCTCGATGAACTCGCGGCCCGACAGCGCGGCGCCGGCGGCCACACCGAGCCTGCCGAAGGCGCCTGTGATCCCGTCGACGGCGCCGCTTGTGGCCGACGCACCATCCCGGCCGGCAGCGGTCGCGCGTCGTTGCGCGTCGGCGCTCGCAGTTGCGGCCGCGACCTGCTGCCGGTAGGC
Organism: Ideonella sp.; assembly: GCA_035911095.1. GTDB lineage: Bacteria > Pseudomonadota > Gammaproteobacteria > Burkholderiales > Burkholderiaceae_C > JAMHWF01. The sequence goes on from JAMHWF010000102.1 coordinate 75,070, forward strand.
ACTGGTCGTCGCTTCCAGCTTCGCCCGTAGGTCGGTCTCTGCGTTGGCGGCGGCCTTGCTTGCGGTCGCGGCCGAGGTCAACGCGTCTTGCTTCTGGCGCAGTGCCGAGCGGCTGTCGAGGATGCCGAGTTGCAGCGCCCGGACCTTCGAGCGGTAGTCGTCCGTCGCGCGGCCGGCCGTGTCGGTGCTCAGGCGCAGGCGAGCCAATGCCTCGCGCTGCTCATCGAGCGCGCGACGTTGGGCCTGCACCTCGGCTCGAGCCGCCGTCTCGGCGCGTCGACGTTCCTCGGTTGACGCTGCCAACTGCGCAACCTCGGCCACCATGCGGTCGAGTTCGGGGGTACTGGCTGCTGCAGCGGCGCCGACCCCGCGGAGGTCCTGCGCCAGGTCGCCGATCTTGTCGGCGCCGGTTGACTGCACGCGTAGGTTGAGGTCAACGGTCTTCGATGTGTCGCTCATGGGGTCTCCAAACGGAACGAAGCCCGGCCTGCATTGGGGCGCGGGCCGGGCGTGATTGGTAGGTAGGTGGGTGAGGCGCGCTCAGGCGAACATTCGCTTTAGCGTGTCGCGCTTGCCGGCGTGCTTGAGCGGGGTAGCTTCGCAGTGCCCAGTCGTTGGGGCACTGCGCACGGGCTTGAGGTCCTCCCTCGTGATGTGTCCCAGGCTGCCCGCGACGAGGACGTCGACCCCGGGCCCGCTCACCCTGTAGCGCAGGGCCGATGGCGGTCCGAGATGCTGCACGGTGAGCGTCGGGTCGCGGCGAATCCGTGTGAGCATGCGACGGCCGGCCCGGTCGTCATCCGGCACGTAGATGTCGGCGGTCACGGCGGCGGCGCTCATGCCGTCAGCCTCACGCCCTTGCGCTTCAGCGACGCCAGCAGTGCGGCATGCTTCGGCGCCAGGAGGACCTTGGCATCGCCGCGAATCGCGGCCTGAGCCTTCGACTTGTCGGCGCCGTGCCACACGCGATCGGCAAAGTGGTCGCGCACGGCCTCGTCGGCACTCATGAGCGTGTCCGCCTCCATCAGCGAACGCACGCGTTTCTCGGGCAAGCCGGTCTTCGCGACATAGGTGCCGACGATCGACGCATCGACCTTGTCCAGCAGGTCCGCGTGCTCGCGCAGGTCCTCGGCGTCACCGATCACGCCTGCCCATGCGTTGTGCACGAACATGAACGAGCCCTCGGCCATCTCGACGGTGTCGGCTGCACACGCGATGACGCTCGCGATGCTGGCTGCGATTCCGAGCACGCGCACGGTCGTCTTCGTGCCGGCGGCCGACAGCGAGCGCAGCGCATTCGCAATCGCCAGGCCGTCGAAGACGGACCCGCCCGGGCTGTTCATCGTCACGAGAAGCGACTTCTCCCCGCGGTGCGCGTTGACCAGTCGGATGAACGATTCGGCCTTGATGCCGGGCCCGCCGATCTCGTCATGGATCTCGAGGGCCGGCGGCGGTGCGTCCTTCTTCGCGGCGGCCTGCACGGGGCGTTCGATGCCGGCGGCGAGGTTGAACGGCACGGGCCGACCGTAAGCGACTGCCTGCACCGTGCGCGGATCGGCCTTAGCGTTGGCAACCGCAGCGGCCTGCGACAAGCCAGCGACGACGCAGTCGACATAGGTCGCCAACTGCACCGGTTCGTGCATGCCGAGGAAGGCCCGCGCATGGTCGGCCAGTTGCTGGCGGTGCGCCGGTGCGCCGTGACGCGGGTCGAGATTCGGGCGCATTGGTTCAGTCCTCCAGCAGGGCGCGGGGGTCGGCGCCGCGGTGTCTCTCGACGTATCGACCCGTCGCGGCTTCGAGCTCGCGGGTGAGCCGCTCGGCCTCGCGTTCGAGCTCGAGAAGACGCGCGTCGAGTGCCTGCAGGGCGTCGGCGTGGGGCTCGGCGTCCAGACCTTCCGGCACCGCCTCGGCGATCAGCGCGGAGAGGTTGTCCCGCACGGCGTCCTCGCCGACCAGGGCAAGGATTACGGCCGCGACCTCGCGCGGTTCGCGAGCGTGGCGCAGCGCACCGGCGACTACGCTGTGCGTGACGTACCGCGTTCCGGTCCGCATGTGCGCCACGTCGATGGCCGCCTCGCGGATGGCCTCTCGGCCGCGCTCGGCGAGCGCTGCGACCTCGCGCTCGGCGCTGGCCTGCAGTTCGCGGCGGCTGCTTGTCTGCCTCTCGATCGAGGTTCGCTCGGCCTGTAGGTCGGCGATGTCGCGGCGGGTGACTTCGAGCCGGCCGGCGAGGGCTTCGACCGACGCCAGGGCCACGGGGCGGGTCCTCAGACCCAAGAGTTCCAAGACGTTCATGTGGCGTCGCGCGCGTAGCGCATGAGGTTGTCAACCAAGTCCGAGACACGCCCGACGGCTGCAGTCGCGGCGTCGAGTTCGGTCTTCAACGCCTCGCGGCGCTCGAGGGCCTGCCCAATGGCGGCGGAAAGATCGCGCTCGCGCGCTGCATGCGAAGCGGCCTCGGCGCGGTACTCGTGGACGGACATGCTCAGCACGCCAACGTGCGAGCCGCGGCCGAGGGCCTGTAGCTCGCGGCGCAATTCGAGCCAATCGGAGGTGACCTGGCTTAGGCGATCGACGAGGTCGCGGCGCAGGGCCTGACGGCGCGCAAGCTCGGCTTCGTGGTGGGCCAGTCGTGCGGCGCTCATGCGTCGCTGCCCTCGAGACGGGGCCACGAGAGTTCGGGCGCGGGGCGATGCTGGGCGGCGGGCGGTGCGGCGGGCGTCGTTGCCTGCACGGCGGGCCGGCTCTCGAGCGGCGCGGCAGCGTCGAGGTCGGCCAGCACGCGGCGGACTGCCTGCGCGGACAGGTATCGGCGTCCCTGCAAGGCGACGATCTTCAAGCCGGGCAAATCGCCGGCCTCGATCGCCGCCTGAAGCGACCGCGCACCCCTGTTGAGGAATAAGGCCGCATCGCGCAGGGTCACGAGCCCGGATTCCGGGATCAGGCGCCGGGATACCTTCGGGAACTGGTCCTCCCGAGGTTTCTGTGGTGAAAGAACGGCCATATTCGGTCGAGTCGGGTTGCAATACGATCGACTATGTCCATTCGGTGCGAAATGGTGTAGGTCAAACTGATTTCGCACCCGTCCGGACAGATTCACATCGATCGCGTCCGGACGGCGCAGAAAGAAACGCCTCCGACGACATAGTCTAAGTCTATTACCTCGAAATCATTCGATAGCGAAAATAAATCGTCCGACGAGGGCGCCTCTTTGTCCCCGCTGTCGCCCGCGGGGCTGCAGGGACCCCCACCGGTTTGCAACGGCTCGCAGGGAATTTCGCGAGCGCGCCACGAGCCCGCAGGGGTGCGCGGCGAGGTCGAGTAACGCAAGGCACGTCGACGCGTCCGCGCTACGGGGCCGCTATGGGCCCGCGCTGGGCGTCGGCGGTGCGTGGGGGTCGAGCCGCCTCGCGCGCAGCGGCTCGAGCGCCTCGCGCAGGCGGGCGAGGGTCTGGCCGGCCGCGGCCAACTGGCCCGTGCGATCCGCTGCCCGCACCATCAGGCGGTCGGTCGCCACCTCTGCCGTGCTCCAGTCGGTCGACGTGATGAGCCGGCCGGCGGCGAAGTCCAGCGTGGTCGGTTCGGCTCGCATGCCATGGTCGCGGATGCGGGCCGACGCGAGTGCCGCGAGTGCCAGTCGGTCGTCGGGGTGCAGGCTTGACCCGAGGCACGAAAATGCCGCCACGAGGACGCGCAGGGCGCCGGTCGGGGCTGCTGCAAGCACGGGGTCGACGGCGGGGCGGAAATCCGGGTGTTCGACGGCGGGCAATCGCCCCCGCAAAAGGTCGCTCATGATCCGGGGCCCTCTTGCTCGGCGGGCAGCGGGTCGAACAGCCGCGGGTCCGCGACGAGTTGCTGCACGCGACGCACCGACACCCCAAGCCGCGAGGCGATCTCGCGGGTAGCCAGGCCCTGGCGCAGCAGCGCGGCCACCTCGGCGCGACGGGCGGCGACGGGCGGAGGGGGCGGGTTCTCCAACGGAATGCGGATGACCTCGGAGCCAAAGGCCGCGGCCAGCTTCGCGAAACCCGCCTCGCCGAGGACGGCGATCCACTCGGCGCGCGTCGGGCGGCGGACGACGACGGGTTTTTGAGGGCGCTTCACGGCCGGCGGAACGTGCAGTTCGGCCCGCTACGGGTCGGGGTGACCGGGCGCCAGCCCGCCAGCAGGGCGGCGGTGATCAACGCCCCGTTCGAGACGTAGGCCCCTGCCCAGTCTTCGGCCTTGTGCTTGGCGCCGTAGCTGCTGAGGCGACGCATCGCGGTGGACGCACCGCGCGCAACCTGAAGCCATGCCGTGGCGCGTCCGACCTGCAGGGCAAAGTCGGCCGAGCGCATGCGGCGCCGCGCGTCCTCAAACGCTGATGCCGGTAGGTCGAACGTTGGCAGCGCCCCGCGGGGGTCGCCCCATCCGTGATCACAGAGTGTCGGGTGTTCCCGCATCACGTCGGCGATGGTCTTCGGGGTTGTCATCTCGAAATTCCTCTCAACGAAAAAACAAGAAAAATCCAGGCCATTTATGGCCGGCAGGGGCCCGTGAGGGGGTGGCGGAAAATTCAGGAAATTCGGCGGGCATTTTTCTGTGAAGGGTGGAAGGGTTGTGAAGGCTTCCCCCTACATCTCCGCCAGAAGTCACTTTTTGGGGTACTAGGGACGATGTAGGAAAACCCTTCACAACCCTTCCACCCTTCACGGAATCAGAAGGAAATGGCCGGTGCCAGCCCGTACAAAATCCCCTTCTCGCGGTCGCGCTTGTTCGGCACGCCGCGCCGCTTCAGCGAAATTCCAAACGCAGTCGGCGTCAGCGGCTTCCGTCCGCGCGCAGCGCACCAAGCGCCGAACCGACTGAACAGGTCGCTGGAACTGATCCCCTGCCCGGGGTCGCAGCGCAAGAACCCCTCGAGCCACTGCCCAAGGTCGTCCTGCTCGCTGAAGTAGGCGCGAGTCGCGGTCAGCACCTCGGCCGGCGGCTCGAGCCCGTCGCGGTGGTATTCGACCGCGCCGCGGATCAACCAAGCGAGCACGCCCTCTGCCTCGCCCTGCAGGTCGACCATCAGACCCTTGTCGCCGTCGGGCAGGCCCGGGTCGCGCTCGGGGTGCCCCGGGCGGTTCCACACCCGATCGAACGGGATCAAGTGCAGCCGGCCGCGCATCGCTTCGTCCATGTGGTCGAGGCCCGGCCGATGGTTCGTCATCAGGATGACCTTGTGCGTGATCGGGAACCGGAACGTGTTCTCCCGCAGCAGGCGCGCGGTCATGAAGCCGCCCCCCGTGTGCCGCTTCACCAAGGCCACATCGAGCTTCGCGCCGTCGCGAGACTCACTGCTGACCGCGGCCCGTGCGCCGGCCAGGCTGGCAGCCGTCGGCGAAGGCCGCTCTGCGTCAGCGTCATGCCGCGTCGCCATCAGCGCTTCGGGCGGGATCGTCCGCCAGTAGTCGCCGGCCGCGGCCTGCACCACGTCCAACAAGATGTTCTTTCCGTTCGAGCCCTCGCCGACGGCCACGAACATCTTCTGTTCGGCCGTGCTCCCGGTCATCGCGTAGCCAAGCGCCCGCTGCAGGTAGGCGGCCAGTGCCGGCCGCGCGGCGAACCGCCCGACGGTCTCCGGCTTCACGTCCCCGGTGCTCGAGTCCACCTCCGCAGCAATCGGCGCCCCGGTGATCTCGGCCACGAACCGTTGCCAGCGGGCAGCACTCGAGCCGGGCCGGTAGGCGTGCGGGCTGCGCTTCGTCACGAAGTCCTCGCGCGCCGCGCCGCGCAGTGTCCCGGTGCGCAGGTCCACCACGCCATTCGCAACGCCCAGCAGCCACGGGTCGCGGTCGAGGTCTTCCGTCGACACGAGCACCCGAGGGTCGCGCGACGAGAGCGCCAGCATTGCGTCAAGGGCCCCCTTGCTCCGGCAGCGGTGGCCCCACGCGCGCAGGCTTTCGACGCCCTTCAGCGCGCGCTTGCGTTCGTCATCGTCCATCGGCGACGCGGCCACCTGGCGGGCGAGATCGTCTGCGCCGTCGAGGTAGTGCTTCGCGACAAGCAGGGCCTGGCGCTGCGCAGTGGCCCCGCTCTCATCCGGGGTCCACCCCGCGCCGTCCCACCAGAGCCAGAGCCTGCGCTCTGCGACGAAGCGCAGGTTGCCCTCAGTGATGGTCCGCAGCATGTTCGCGTTGCCGGTGTCGGTGCGGTCGAGAAGGTCGTCATAGGTCGCGAACGCCGAGCCCGCCGAGCCCGCCGACGCGACTTGCACGGGCCGTCGCCCCGCGTTCGGATTGACCCAGCCCGCGGCCTGCGCCCGCTTGAAGATCGACACGTAGGACACGCGGTCCCCGCGCAACTGGTCCCACTTCGCCAGCGCGCCGGCACGCTTCTCGTCCGGGTCGTCGGTCGTGCCGTCGGGGCACGCTGCGGAGTAGTCCAGCCATAGCGGCAGGCCGACGTCATCGCCCAGCGGCTTCAGCGCCTGGCCGATGCGCTGCCAGTCGTCATAGCCCCCGCGTTCGGCGCCACTGCCGGCCAGGTGCTCGAGCGCCGAGCGCAGGTGCTCGGCGGTCGTCTCGTCGACGCGCGCGAGCTCCTCGGTGCGGCCAATGGTCATCAGGTCGAGTGCCCCGGTCGCACCTGCACCCCCTTCAGTCCGCGCCGCGTTGTGCCCTGCACCGCCCGGGCCGAAGCGTTGCCCCACCAGAGCGAGCGCGGCAGGCGTCAGGTCGGCGACGCGCTGGTCTGAGCCGTCGAACAGGCAGGTGACCAGCAGGGCGCCGGTGAAGGTCACGAAGCCCTTCGCGTGGAACACCTCGAACCCGAAGGCGTCGGCGGTGCTCGCCGACTTGCGATCCGGCAGCGCGCCGCGGAAGAAGGCACGCACGCCCCGGCCGGACGGGGAGACTTCGGCATAGGTGCCGGCGACGGTGTCGAGCACGGTCGAGTCGATCGCGCCGTTCTCGTCGGTGCAGTTGTCGAAGTCGAGCGCGACGATGCAGTGCTCAGACAGCATCGCTAGGCCGACCCCAGCGGACCCGTGGCGGGCAGCGGCGGCCCGCGCCTCGGCGTAGGTCACCAGCGCGGCCCGATCGGCCGGCGAGCCCTGCGTGCCGCGCCGCACGCTGCCGTCGGCGTAGTGGGGGACCTTGCGCGGCTTCTTGTCGCCGGGGTGCTGTTCGTAGCGCCAGCAGACCCAGGCGCGGAGGGTCGCCAGTTCGGCGGGTGGCGGCGCGCCGGCAGGCTCGCGCAACGGATCGACCTTAGACATTTCGCAGACGGCGGGCACAGTGTGCATACCAGTTCGTTCCTATTCAAATCCCCGTCGGCGCCGAGCCTTCGGGGATTTTTTTTCTCCCGGATTCGATAGCGCCCCCGGAAACAAAAGGCGGGCTTGTCTGCTGCTGCGCTGTCGTTTGCGCCCGGCCGTCGTCGCGGCGGGTCTGCGTAATACTGCGAAACGATCGGCGCCGCCAATTACGCACCGCCGCGTCGCTCAGATATTCAATCCACGCGCGGCGGCGCAGGCTGCATAGTTCTGGTCATGGCTGCGCCGCACCGGTGCCCCGCAGCCCTGAGATACCCCATGCACGCCACTGTCGACCACGATTTGATTTCCGCCCTCGAGGTTGCCGTCGAGCGCCTCGGCATGGCGCTGCCCGATTCGGAGGCGGACACCTTCCGCGCGTTTCAGGACGCGTTCTGCGCGGCGGTCGATGCCGCGCTGGAAGGTCGCAGCGCCGAGCACGCGGCGCGCGTCATCGGCGAGCACTCGACCGCGATGCGCGCGGCGCGCGCGGCCTGCACGGGGCGCTGAGGCGTTCACGCGGCGCCAGCCCGGCGACGGCCTGCCGTGGGCGTGCCGCCTTCCTCACGAGCGTCGAGCGCGGCGCGCACCCGATCGAGGTTGTAACGGACGCTGCCGCCGATCTTGTAGAACGGCAGTATCCGGGCGCCGCACCGGTCGTGCTGAACCCAGGACTTGGATACCCCCAGCGCCGCCGCGATCTCGGATTCGTTGAGGACGAGTTTCGGAACGGTCGGGGCGACGGGTGCGGCTTGAATTGCGGTGGACATCGTGAATTTCCGGGGCAGGATTGAACCTTGACCGGACCCTGCATGGTCCGATCGCCCCGGCGTTCACGACTGCCGGCGGGGAGGCTGACTCCCTCGCCCGGGCGGTATGCCCGTGTTGAACCGGGTATTGCACCCGGCCCCATCCCCGCTGTGCGCTCGGCCGATACTCAGGCCGGCCGCCTATCCCCTTGCAGGGCCCCGGCGGCGGGTGAACCGATCGGGACTTGCAGCCCGATCGTTCGTTTGCGCAGGCATCACTATGCAGATTCCCGCAACGAGAATCAAGCACTACGTCTAGTGTCTGGTCGCCACCTATTCAAGCGGTCCGGCGCCCGTGATGGCGTCGGCAACTGCCTGCCACGCGGCCCGCAACTTCGCTTCGCTTCGCCCGAGGTAGTGCGCCTGCGTCACGTCGGCGCCGGCCGAATGATTCAGCATCGCTTTCAACGCGCCGGCCGTCACGAGGTCTTCTGCGGTGCTCGCGAAGCTATGGCGCAGCCGGTGCGCGGACACCCCCCGCGTGCCTGCCTCGGCGTTGATCGCGTCGAGCATCTTCCCGGGGTCGCTCACGTCGAACACCCGCGATGCCTGCAGCGCGGCAACGGCCTTCGGCCCGCGGGCCTTCGCATCGACCATGCGCGGCTCGATGTGAGCCTTCAGGATCGCGAGGGCTTGCCGCGACAGCAGGACGGCATGGTCGGCTCGATTCTTGGTCTCGACCAGCGTCATGCGCCCGCCGGCAAGGTCCACGTCGCGAACCAGCAGCCCGGGCGCGTGCGTCGAGCCGAACACTTCACCCGGCCGCGCGCCGGTCAGCAGCGCGACGCGCAGGCCATCAGCGGATGGTGAGCCGGCGCGGCCCGTCGCGGCCCGCCACCATGCCCCGAGCCGCTCGGGCGGGATCGGCGAGGGGTTCCCCTTCGAGGGCTTTAGGACGATGCGGTCTCGGCCAGGCGTGGCCTTGTCGAATGGCGACCCTTCGATGCGCACGCCGTGCCAGTTGGCGACGGCGCGGAAGACCTGCGCCGCATAGTCGGCCTGCCGCTGACTCCGCGTCGCGATGTCGCCGTGCAGGTCGCGTAGCTGGTCAGCCGCGATCGCGCGCAGGGGCACGTCGGCGAGGCTGTACAGCAGGCCGTCGGCGAACGGCTTGCCGTCCTTCGAGACACGGCCCGGCTCGATCATGGCGACGTAGTCGGCCTGCGTCCTCGCCTTGAGCGGAAGCCCGTCCTTGCCGCGGCGCTTGCCGGCGACGTATTCGCGCACCGCGACAGCGAGCGTCAGCGCGTCGACCTCGGCCTGCACCTTCGATGCCTCGCGCGCGGCGCGGCGCTCGGCGGCTCGGTCGATACCTCGCTCGAGCTCGCCCCACACCTCGCGCGCAAGCCCTCGCGCCACGTCGCACGAGATGGCGCCGCGGCCTGCAGCGCGGCCGAGCGTGCGGCGCGTGGTCTTGCCGTTCACGCGGCGCTCGGCGATCCACGCCTTCGACCCGTTCGCGCTGACCCGCACGCCGAACCCGGGTGTGTCGGGGCACCAGTGCAGCGCATAGCCCGCTGCCGGCGGAGGCAGGGCGCGCATGCGCGAGTCGGTCAGGCGAGCGGTCAGACGCCTGGCGGGGCGGTCGGCTTTTTGAAGCATCCGTTGGTCCGAAATGTAGTCAACGCTGTAGGCACATTTTCGCCTACATTTGCGAATCGTTACAAACGACGGATACGTAAAGCGTTGATTCAGTTGGGTTTTGTTGGCGCTCCCAGGGGGATTTCACCGACTGTTAATCCGTAGGTCCCTGGTTCGAGCCCAGGTCGGGGAGCCAAAGACATCAAGGGGTTGGCGCCGCAAGTCGCCAACCCCTTGTTCATTGCCGGCCTCCGCATCCTGCCCGTGGACCGAGGGGCAGCCGGACCGCCTACTCCCCGGTGAACTTCGGCGCCCTCTTCTCCGCCCAGGCCGCCTGCCCTTCCCGCAGGTCGCTCGAGGCGAGCGAACGCTCGATGTCGCGCTGCAGTTCGTCGGCATCCAGGCGGCCGCGCGCGATGCGGTTCAGGTGCTTCTTCATGCCGACCAGCGCCACCGGCGCCATGCCGGCGAGCGTGTCGGCCAGCCCGTCGGCCGTCGCCGTGAGATCGGGCCGCTCGACGAGGTGGGTCAGGAAGCCGATCGCCTTCATCTCCGCGGCGTCGATGCGCTCCGCGGTCAGGAAGAGCCGCTTGGCCTGATCGATCCCGAGCCGGCTCACGTAGCGCTCGAGCCCGCCGCGATAGAAGTGCATGCCGAGCCGCGCCGCCGGCATGAACATCTCGATGCCCGACACGCCGAGGCGAAAGTCGCAGGCCAGCGCGAGGTCGGTCGCGCCGCCGTAGACGCTGCCCTGCAGCAGGGCGAGGGTCACGGGGCGGGCGGCCTCGATCGCGTTGGCGACGTCCTCGAAGTCGAGCGTGTTCGGCCCGCCGATGCGCCGCAGGTCGTAGCCGCTGCAGAAGGTGCGGCCCTCGGCCTCCAGGCGCAGCACGAGCACTTCGGGCGTCGCCTCGATCGTCGCGAGGTGCGCGGCCAGCACCGCCAGGTCCTCGGGCTCGAGGCGGTTGTGCTGCTCGGGCCGCCGCAGCGTGATGCGCGCGACGTGCCGGTCGATCTTCAACTCGGGGGTTTGCATCGCAGCATTCTCGCGGGAGTGCGCGCCGCACCCCCTGCTCACGAGGGCGCGGGCCTGTCTCAAAGCCGCCACCGACGCCCATAAAAAGGTTGCCGACCGAACGTGACGGGCGGCACACTCCTGCCTCGCGCTGCGGCCCGAGGGTATACCCTCGCACCCGGCCTCGTGCAGCCTCTCGCCCCCAGTCTCACGGCGTCGACGACGCCGCAACCCGAACCACGACGATGCAGGTGCTCTTCGAACGCTGCGGCTTCCAGGACGACGATCTCTACCGCGCCAGTCTGGTCCTGCGCCAGAACGCCTCCTGGCTCCGTGGGCTGTGGCTGCCGGTCGGGGCCGTGGCGGGAACCGCGGTGCTCGCGTTCGGGGATGAACCCAGTTGGCTGCCGCAGCTCGGGTTGCTGCTGTCGGTCGTCTGGCTGCTGGTGGTGCTCGGCTTCGGCGCCACCTGCGTCACCGCCCATCGCGACCGCCTGACCTGGCACACGCTGTGGAACTCGCATGTCGTGCACTGGAGCCGTGTCGAGGAACTGCGCGTGCACCGCGGCCACATCGAGGTGTCGATTCAAGGCCAGCCGGCCCAGACCTTCAAGCTGATCGGCGTGCGGCCCCGTGTGCTGCTCGACCGACTCAAGGCTGCCGCAGCCGAGGGCACGATCCCGCGCTCGGTACACCTGCGTTGACCCTCTGGCGGGCTTCGTGCCCGCCTGCCGCGGCCAAGACCCGCGACAACAGGCACCGCCCGGCGCCGTCGTTGCCCGGCACCTCACCCAGCCGCGCTCACCTCAACGCCGCGCCGCCCGCGGCGGAGGTACCGCCGGACGCTGCCCCACCATCCAGTCGTGCAGCCCCTGTGCCGCGGCCGAAAGGCTGCGGTCGCGCCGGCGCACCAGGTAGATCCGCCGGAGGAGCCCGCTCCAATGCAGCGGCCGCACCACGAGCCGTGGTGAGCGGAACGCGTAGAGCGACAACGCCGGCACCACGCTAACCCCGAGCCCGGCCGCGACCATGCCGGCCACGGTTGCGAGCTGCTCCACCTCGAGCACCGCTGCCATCGCCATCGGCCGCGCAGCGGCATCGAGCACCTGGCGCACGCTCGAGATGCGCGACAGGTGGACGAAGGGCCAGGCGGCGACGTCCTTGGGCCGCGGCTCGCGCCCGCTCGCCAGCGGGTGATCGACCGGGCAGACCAGGTGGAAGTCGTCGCTGCAGAACAGCTCGGCGCGCAGCTCGGGGGTGTCGGCGCGGATCGCCGCCAGCGCGAAGTCGGCCTGGCCGCTGCGCACGCGCTCGATGCAGGGCTCCGAAAGCACGTCGGCCACCTCCAGCTCGATGCCTGGGTGCGCGGCGCGGAAGCCCGCGAGCACGCCGGGTAGCCAGTCGGCCGCCAGCGAGGGCAAGAGCGCGATCGACACCCGCCCGCGCTGCCGCGCTGCCAATGCCTGCATGCCGGCGAGCGCGGCATCGAACTCGGCCAGCACGCGCTGCGCGGCGATGCGAAAGGCTTCGCCGTCGGCCGTCAGCGCGACGTGGCGCGTGCTGCGGTCGAACAGGCGCAGGCCCAGCGCCTCCTCGAGCTGGCGGATCAGCGCCGAGAACGCCGGCTGCGAGAGGTGGCTCGCCGCCGCCGCCTGCGTGAAGCTGCGCAGCTCGGCCAGCGCCGCGAAGGCGCGCAGCTGGCGAGTCGATACATTCATCTGCATCACAGATCAGTTCATCCTGTCTTTCGATTTCACAGATTAACCCGCGACACCTAGAGTCGGCTGCATTCGCCCGAGAACACGGCCCGTCACCCCGAGGCCGACAAGGAGACAGACGGATGACGACGACACCCTTGCGCATCGGCTGCGCCGCCGGCTTCTCCGGCGACCGCACCGACGCCGCCGGCCCGGTGGTCGAGGCGCTGGCCGCCTCGGGCGGGCCCGCGGTGCTGATCTTCGAGACGCTCGCCGAGCGCACCCTGGCCCTGGCCCAGCTCGCACGCCGCAGCGACCCCGAAGCCGGCTACGAACCCCTGCTCGACGAGCTGCTGCGCCCGGTGCTGGCATGCTGCCTCGAGGCCGGCATCCGCATCGTCAGCAACTTCGGCGCGGCCAACCCGGCGGGCGCGGCGCGGCGCATCGCGGCGCTGGCGCAGGAGCTGGGCTTGGCAGTGCCGCGCATCGCGATCGTCGAAGGCGACGATCTCTGCGGCCCGGAACAGCGCGGCCTTTGGCAGCACGCGGCCGAAGGCCTCGCGGTCGTCTCGGCCAACGCCTACCTCGGTGCCGAGGCGATTGCCGACGCGCTCGTGGCCGGCGCGCAGGTCGTCGTCTGCGGCCGTGTCTCCGACCCTTCGCTCACCGTCGGCCCGGCCCTCGCCCACTTCGGCTGGGCGCGCGACGACTGGGACCGCCTGGCCCGCGCGACGATGGCCGGCCACCTGCTCGAGTGCGGTGCCCAGGTCACGGGCGGCTACTACGCCGACCCCGGCTTCAAGGACGTACCGGGCCTGGCGACGCTCGGCTACCCGATCGCCGAGATCGACGTCGACGGCCACTGCGTGATCACCAAGCCGCCCGGCAGCGGCGGGTGCATCGACGCCCACACGGTGAAAGAGCAACTGCTCTACGAGGTGCACGACCCCGCGGCCTACCTGACGCCCGACGTCACCGCCGACCTCTCCGAGGCCGAGGTGACGCTGCTCGGCCCCGACCGCGTGCGCCTTTCCGGCGTGCGCGGCCATGCCCGGCCGGCCGAACTGAAAGTCAACGTCTGTCACGAGACCGGCTGGTTCTCCGAGGGCGAGATCTCCTACGCCGGGGCCCGCGCCGAGGCGCGCGCCCGCCTGGCCGCGCAGACGCTGCGCGAGCGCCTGGCCGGGCTCGGCCCGCTGCGTGCCGACCTGATAGGCGTCACCAGCGTCTTCGGCGACGACGCCGGCGAGACGCTGGCCGCGACGCCCGACGGCGGCGCGCGCGACGTGCGCCTGCGCGTCGCGCTGAACCACGCCGAGCGGCACGCCGCCGAGCGCCTGACGCGCGAGGTGACCGCCCTCTACACCTGCGGCCCGGCCGGCGGCGGCGGCGTGCGCACCGCGCTGCGCGCGCGGCTGGGCACCGTCTCTTGCACCGTGCCGCGCGCCCAGGTGCTGACCACCTTCCGCTTCGTCACCGGGGAGACCCGCGCATGAACACCCTGTCTTCGCCCCATGCCGCCGAACCCGACGTCGTCGTGCCGCTGCACCGCGCGGCCCACGGCCGCACCGGCGACAAGGGCAACCGCTCGAACATCAGCGTCATCGCCTGGCACCCGGCGCTCTGGCCGCTGCTCGTCGAGCAGGTGACCGAGGCCGCGGTCGCGCGCCAGTTCGCGCACCGCCGGCCCAGCCGCATCACGCGTCACCTGCTACCGCGCCTGCAGGCGATGAACTTCGTGCTCGACGAGGTGCTCGACGGCGGCGTCAACGACTCGCTGAACCTCGACAGCCACGGCAAGGCGCTGTCGTTCCTGCTGCTCGACCTGCCGGTCTCGGTGCCGGCCGAGCTGGCCGGCCACCTGGTCGGCCCCGCCGACGAGCTGCCGCCGGCGGGCTGACCACCCAGCCCGCCGCCCACGCCCGAGGGCCGGTGGCCGCACCCGCAACGACCGCCCCCGGCGCCCCGCCGCCCATCACGTTCCCCGCCCGACCCGAGCCGGCACAGACCCGTGCCGACCGCATCACATCCAGGAGACTCAACATGGCCCGCCCCACCGCCCTCACCTCCCGCCGCCGCTTCGTCGCGGCGCTGGCCCTCTGCGCCGCCGCGCCCTTCGCCCAGGCGCAGGACTACCCGACCAAGCCGATCACCTTCCTCGTGCCCTTCGCCGCGGGCAGCGCGACCGACCAGCTCGCCCGCGCGCTCGGCCAGTCGGTGATCGAGCAGACCAAGCAGGCCGTGGTCGTCGACAACAAGGCCGGTGCGAGCGGCATGCTCGCTGCGCAGACGGTGGCGCGCGCCCCGGCCGACGGCTACACGGTGCTGATCACGACCAACACCACGCATGCCGCCAACGAGCACCTGTACAAGAAGCTGCCCTACGACCCGCTGAAGGACTTCGCGCCAGTGACCGGCCTCGGCAAGGGCGGCCAGGTGCTTGTGGTCAACGCCAGCGCGCCCTACAAGAGCGTGGCCGAGCTCGTCGCCTACGCGCGCGCCAACCCGGGCAAGCTGAGCTTCGGCAGCGGCAGCTCGTCGAGCCGCGTCGCCGGCGAGATGTTCAAGCAGCTCTCGGGCACCGACATCCTGCACGTGCCGTACAAGAGCAATCCCAACGCGATCACCGACCTGCTCGGCGGCCAGATCGACCTGATGATCACCGACGTCTCCACCGGCGTGCCGCAGATCAAGGCCGGCAAGTTGCGCCCGCTCGGCTTCTCGACGACGACGCGCAGCACCCTGCTGCCCGAGGTGCCGACGATCGCCGAGGCCGGGGTCACCGGCTACGACATGGGCTACTGGTTCGCCGCCTACGTGCCGGCCGGCACGCCGGCACCGGTGATCGCCAAGCTCAATGCCCTGCTCGCCACCGGCGTGAAGAGCGCCGCCGCGAAGACCTTCTTCGAGTCCTCGGGCAGCGAGCCCTGGCTGACGACGCCCCAAGAACTGGCCGCCTTCCAGGCTGGCGAGACGCAGAAGTGGGGCAAGGTGATCAAGGCCGCCGGTATCGAGCCGGAGTGAGCCCGGCCCGGCGCCACCGCTGAAGCCGCGCCGCTGGCGTCCTGCCTCGCCACCTTGCAGCCGCCCGCCCCGCCGCCATGTGCGAGGCTTTGGGGGATTGCCATGGGCGCCAGACCGATCGGCCTGGACGAGGCAGCGCCGCAGGCGGCGGCGGGCCTTGCCGCAGACACCGTCGCGGCGGACGAGCCACTGCTCGACGCCTATTCCGAAACCGTCGCCTCCAGCGTCGAGCGGGTGCGCGACGCGGTGGTCGCCGTCGCGATCCGGCGCGAGGGCGGCCGCGGCCCGCAGGCCGGCACCGGCTCGGGCTTCGCCTTCACGCCCGACGGCTACCTGCTGACGAACAGCCACGTGGTGCACGGCGCCAGCGCGATCGAGGTCCTGCGGCCCGACGGCGTGCGCGGCGAGGCGCAGCTCGTCGGCGAAGACCCGGACACCGACCTCGCGGTGCTGCGCATCGGCGCCAGCCGCGACCTGCCGCACGTCGAACTGGGCGACTCCTCGCGCCTGCGCGTCGGCCAGATCGCGATCGCGATCGGCAACCCGCTCGGCTTCACCCACACGGTGACGAGCGGCATCGTCTCGGCGCTCGGCCGCTCCCTGCCGTCGAACGCCGGCCGGATGATCGACAACGTGATCCAGACCGACGCGGCGCTGAACCCCGGCAACTCGGGCGGCCCGCTGCTCGACTCGCGCGGGCGGGTGATCGGCGTCAACACCGCGATCATTCCGGGCGCGCAGGCGATCTGCTTCGCGGTGGCCGTCAACTCCGCGCGCTGGGTCGTGACCCAGCTCTTCATGCACGGCCGGGTGCGGCGCGCCCACATCGGCGTCTCGTGCACGACGGTGCCGATCGTGCGCAGGGTCGCGCGCTTCCTCGGCGTCGAGCAGCAGAGCGCGGTGCGCGTGGCCGAGGTGCAGGCCGGCTCGCCCGGCGCGATGGCCGGGCTGCGGGTGGACGACCTGGTCGTCGGCATCGACGGCAACCCGGTGCGCGCGCTCGACGACCTGCAGCGCCTGCTCGACGAGAGCCGCATCGGCAAGCCCTGCGTGCTGCGCGTGCTGCGCGGGGCGCAGGCGCTGTTCCTGACGGTGC
Source organism: Ideonella sp. (assembly GCA_035911095.1). Taxonomy (GTDB): domain Bacteria; phylum Pseudomonadota; class Gammaproteobacteria; order Burkholderiales; family Burkholderiaceae_C; genus JAMHWF01. Next base: position 91,571 of record JAMHWF010000102.1, read on the forward strand.
AGCCGGTGGAGGCGCGGCGGGGTTGAGACTCTTGGCCCAGCGTTTGACCAGGGCGGTCCATGGAACCAGAATGGTGACTTTTGGAGCCTTCAATGCCGACGACCTTGACCCTGAAGGGGATTCCAGACGATGTGTATGAGCGCCTGAAGGCCTCGGCCGAGGCTCACCGGCGCAGCTTGAACAGTGAAGCCATCGTGTGCCTAGAGACGGTGCTTCTGCCTGGGAAGATGCCCCCGACCGAGCGGCTGGCCCGTGCGCAGGCGCTGCGGGCGTCGCTGCCGACGGGCAAGTTCCAGATGAAGGACATCGACATCCTCAAGCGGGAAGGTCGGCTGTGATCGTGGCCGACACGAACGTGTTGGCGTACCTGCTCCTGCCCTATGAGCACAGCCCGCGGGCGGACGCCTTGTTCAAGCGCGACCCGGATTGGGCGGTGCCGATCCTCTGGCGCAGCGAGTTCCGGAACCTGCTCGCCGGTTACCTGCGACGCAAGACGCTGACCTTCGACGACACCTTGAGGGTGCAGGCAGAAGCCGAAGCACTCACTGCCGGCAACGAGCACGAGGTCGACTCGCGGCGAGTACTGGAACTGGTGCGGGACAGCGACTGCTCGGCGTACGACTGCGAGTTCGTCGCCTTGGCAGCGCAGCTGGGAACGAAGCTCGTCACGATGGACGCGAAGGTACTGAAGGCGTTTCCGCGGCACGCGACGGCGCTCCCTGGGGCCTGACGAGCAACGGGCGCCTTGCGTGCGGGAAGGGCCGGCCTCAGGCCCGGTCGGCAGCGTGTGTGAGCTGCTCTCCCGCTGCAACGCAGACGGAGCGAAAGCCCTCGCTGATGCGCTGATGCGCCCGTCGACCGCTGCGAGCGCCCAGAAAGCGCCGTCGCTGCGCGGCAGGCGTCCGTCCAGGCGGCGCGCTACGTCGGCTGGGGCAAGGGTGGCGTGAAGACCTTGTCGCCGGCAACCGGGTGCGCGCAGCCGGTGAAGGCGAGGCGGGGTTGAGGCACGTTTCACGTTCCCGCCGGTGTCAGAAGCGCGATGAGGCACGAAGATCGGTGGCTTCAAGCCTGAAGTGCAGCAGCGCTTTGGATTGATCTTGGGCTCCATGCGATCGGAATCGACCATGACAGGCTGCACGCGGCGAATCTTCGGTCTCGGGTTGACGGGGATCGCGTTACCAGGCTGCGACGAGATCGAGTCGTTGGTGAAAGATTCGCCGACGGTCGAGAAGGCGAAGCAGTATGCGCAGCAACACTTGCCCGCCAACCGAAGACGAGAATTCGCCAAGATCGCCCGTCAAGTCGAGCGGGAATACACCACGCAGATTGTTCGCTATCGCCATCAAGATCGGATCTACGACATTCCAGCGAACTTCATTTCCTACGTGGGGAAATCGAGATTCAGAGAGTACAAGGCACCAAACGAAGAGCGCTACGAGCTTCCGGATCCAGCCGAATATCTAGGAGATTGGTTCTTCTTCTACCCAGACTTCAACGGCTTCACAACGGAGAATTGGTTTGATTCGTTTGATCGACGAAAGATCAGGTACAGCTACTTCCAAGTCGTCAAGGAACCAGAGTTTCGCTCTACAACAGACTTGTTGAACTTTCGGCAGATAACTGGACAAGTGGAGAGCCGACCGAGCGTCGAACTTTCCGGGCTGAGCGGCTATCGATTCAAGTCCCATCGCGATCTTGTTTGGATCGGGGTAAGGGGCGACGGGCAGATGTTCATGATGGAGTCGTTTGACCCCCGTGATCGGAGCGCCTTCGAGTCGATCCCGAATCCATCGAGCAAGGTCCGAATGCATGACCCGGTCAATCGGGAGATCGCCGTGTACCAGTTTTCATTGGACTTGTTAGAGCATTGGCGTGAAATTGATACCCGCACTCAGCTTGCGATCAATCGCTGGCGGGTTCGCTAAGAGGCTGAACTCGATAGGCGTACTGAAAGCAGCGGCTGAAGTCGAACCGGCTGCGACCAGTCTCGTTCCTCGGTCTCACATCCTCATTATGAGAAGATTCTTGAGAAGATCGGGACGGGGTGTCTGCCTCATCAACCTGGCGGTTCAATCGTCAGTTTCGAGAAGATTCTTCGATCGATCTCAGACCATCGTCGTCACGACCGTCTTCGTCACGAGGTAGCCCTCCAGCGCCTCCGGCCCGCCCTCGGAGCCGTGGCCGGAGTCCTTGACGCCGCCGAAGGGCAGCTCGGGCCAGGGGGCGGCCGGCTGGTTGATCCACAGCTGGCCGGTCTCGAGCTGCTGCGCCAGCTGGTGCGCGTGCTTCAGCGAGCGGGTGAAGGCATAGGCCGCCAGGCCGTAGGGCAGTCGGTTGGCCTCGGCGATCGCCTCGTCGAGCGTGTCGAAGGCGCGGATCGCGGCCACCGGGCCGAAGGGCTCGTCGTTGAAGACGCTGGCGTCGAGCGGCACGTCGTCGAGCACCGTCGGCGCGAAGAAGTTGCCGGCGTCGCCCACGCGCTCGCCGCCGGTCGCCACCCTGGCACCCTTGCGCCGGGCGTCGTCGAGCAGCTTCGTCATCGCCGCCACCCGGCGCGCGTTGGCCAGGGGGCCGAGCTGCGTGCCTTCGGCCAGGCCGTCGCCGAGTTTCAGCCCCTCCGCGTGCCGGGTCAGCGCGCGGGCGAACTCGTCCTTCACGCTGCGGTGGACGAGGAAGCGCGTCGGCGCGACGCAGATCTGCCCCGCGTTGCGGAACTTGGCCGTGCCGACGGTCTTCACCGCCAGCGCGATGTCGGCGTCCTCGGCCAGGATCACCGGCGCATGGCCGCCGAGCTCCATCGTCGTGCGCTTCATGTGGCGGCCGGCCAGCGCGGCCAGCTCCTTGCCGACGGCTGTCGAGCCGGTGAAGGTGATCTTGCGGATCACCGGGTGCGGGATCAGGTAGGACGAGATCTCGGCCGGGTTGCCGTAGACCAGCCCCAGCACCCCCGGCGGCACGCCGGCATCGACGAAGGCCTGCACCAGCGCCGCCGGCGAGGCCGGCGTCTCCTCCGGCGCCTTGACCAGGAACGAGCAGCCGCAGGCCAGCGCCGCCGAGAGCTTGCGCACCACCTGGTTGACCGGGAAGTTCCAGGGCGTGAAAGCCGCCACCGGGCCGACCGCCTCGCGCAGCACCAACTGCTGCACGCTCGCGCTGCGCGCGGGCACGACGCGGCCATAGGCGCGCCGGCCTTCGTCGGCGAACCACTCGATCACGTCGGCCGCGGCCGTCACCTCGCCGCGCGCCTCGACCAGCGGCTTGCCCTGTTCCTGCGTCAGCAGCACCGCGATCGCCGAGGCCCGCTCGCGCACCAATGCGGCTGCGCGGCGCATCGTCGCGGCCCGCTCATGCACCGGCACCCTTCGCCAGGCCGCGAAACCTCGCGCCGCGGCGGCGAGCGCCCGGTCGAGGTCTTCCGCGCCCGCATGGGCCACGCGGCCGATCACGCGGCCGGTCGCCGGGTTCAGCACCTCGAGCGTCCGGCCGGAGACGGCGTCGACCCATTCGTTGTCGATCAGCAGGCGGGTGTCGGGGTAGGCGGCGTCGGCCATGACAGCTCCTCGGGCGGTGTGCGTGGCGTGCCCGGCGGGCACCGGGCGGCTCTTATGCCATGCCGGGCGGCGACCTTGCCGACGCCAGGGAATCTGGCGCCGGGGCGCGCTCAAGGGCGGTCCCGCACACCGCGGGCGGCCGCCCAGGCACCGCGAGGGCCGACGCGCGGCGTCGGCGGGTGGCGCCGCGTGCCGCACGACCGGGCCGCGCCAGCCGCGACCCCCAGGGTCGCCACGGTCGGCCGCACCGGAACTTCGCCACAATCGACGAGTCCCCCGCCTGAGGGTCGCCGGTGCCGAACACCGGCGACATCGCCACCCGACGCGGCCGCAGGCAAGGCCAGGCGCGTCACAGCCCGGAGGTCGTCATGAGCATGTACGGCATCGAAGCACCGAGCCGCCACACCCTTGCGGATCGGCAGCCGCCGGCCCGATACCTCGTCCTGATCGACAGCGGCGAAGGACGCATCGCCTGCCTCTACCTCTCCAGCCATCTGCAGGTCGCCGAGTTCGACGCCGGCGCCGAGGAGGTGGCGCAGATGATCGGCGGGCTGCTGCCCGCCGGCTCCGCCGATGGCCCGGAGTGGGACAAGGCGCTGGCCGGCTTCAGCGCCGCCGACCGACACGCGGCCGAGGTGTACCTGCTCGATGTCTGACGCCGCCCGCCTGCGCCGCGCCGACACCGCCACGGTCTCGATTCAATCCTCGACGCGCCGGCGGCTCGTCGGTGGCCTGGCGCTGGTGGCCGCCCCTGCCGTCTGGCGTGGCGCGCTGGCGCAGGAGGTGGTCGGGGCGGAAGGCGACGGCCCGCTGCCGCTGACCCCGAGGCAGACCGAGGGCCCGTTCTATCCGGTCGAGCTGCCGGCCGACTCCGACGCCGACCTGCTCGCCCAGGGCGCGCTGCGCTACACGCGCGGCCGCCCGGTGTGGCTCGAAGGCCTGCTCGTCGACCCGCAGCGCCGCGCCATCAACGGCGGCGTGGTCGAGATCTGGCAGTGCGACGAGGACGGCCGCTACCGCCACCCCGGTGACGGCGACCGTGCCGACCCGGCCTTCCAGGCCTTCGGCCGCGTGCAGGTCGGGGCCGACGGGCGCTTTCGCTTCCGCACGATCCGGCCAGCGCCCTACCCCGGGCGCACGCCGCACATCCACGCCAAGGTCAAGCTCGGCCGGCGCGAGCTGCTGACGACGCAGCTCTACGTCGAAGGCGACCCGGGCAACGCGCGCGACGGCATCTGGCGCCGCCTGGGCGCGGCGGGACAGGCGGCGGTGACGCTGCCCTACACCGAGGTCGCCGACGGGCTGCAGGCGCGCTGCCGCCTCGTCGTCGAGGCCTGAGATCCGGGGCCTGGGGTCGGGCCTGAGGTAGCCGCCGCCCAGGCGCAGCGCCTGCCGGCGGCGCCCGGCCGCCCCGCGGCGGTCTTCAGCAGCGTCTAAGCTCGGCAGCGGAGGATCGCTGCGCCAGGGCGGCGCCCGCGAGCCCGGACCGAGCGACACCACGATGCGACTGCTGCTGGTTGAAGACGACCCGATGATCGGCGAGCCGGTGCTCGACGCGCTGCGCGCCGAGCACTACGCGGTCGACTGGGTGCGCGACGGCGGGATGGCCGAGGCCGCGCTCGCCGCCCAGCGCTACGACCTGGTGCTGCTCGACCTCGGCCTGCCGCGCCGCGACGGCCTGACCGTGCTGCGCGCGCTGCGCGACCGGCACGACCGCACACCGGTGCTGATCGCCACCGCGCGCGACGCAGTCGCCGAGCGCATCGCCGGCCTCGATGCCGGCGCCGACGACTACCTCGTCAAGCCCTACGACCTCGACGAACTGCTGGCGCGCCTCCGCGCCCTGCTGCGCCGTGCCGAGGGGCGCGCTGAGCCCGTCTACACGCACCGTGGCCTGAGCCTCAACCCCGCCACCCGCGAGGCGAGCGTCGATGGGCGCGCGGTGGTGCTCTCGGCGCGCGAATGGGCCCTGCTCGAGGCGCTGATCGCGCGCCCCGGCCGCGTGCTCTCGCGCGCCCAGCTGGAGGAGAAGCTCTACGGCTGGAAGGACGAGGTGAGCAGCAACACGATCGAGGTCTACGTGCACAGCCTGCGCCGCAAGCTCGGCCCCGACACGATCCAGAACGTGCGCGGCGTCGGCTACCTGGTGCCGAAGGACTGACGCGCAGTGGACGCGACACCGGCGGCGTCGCCCGCATCGCCTGCGCCTGCGGCGGTGTCCGCGACCCCAGCACCCGTGCCCGACCCGCCCGGCCCGGCACCCGGCTTGAGACCCGGCGCGACAGGCGGACGAGCCCACTCGCTGCGCCGGCGCCTGCTCGGCTTCCTGATCATCGCGATCGTCGCCGGCGCCTGCGCGCAGGCGGCCGTCGCCTACCGCGCGGCGCTCGCCGAGGCCGACGCGATCTTCGACTACCACATGCAGCAGACGGCGACGTCGCTCGGCGCCGGCCTGCCCGCCGCCGCGGTCGCCGCCCCGCCGGGCAACGAGGTGCACGACAACTTCGACTTCATCGTCCAGGTCTGGACGCGCGACGGGCTGCAGATCTTCCAGTCGGCGCCGCGCGCCCGCCTGCCGCAGCTGGCGATCCTCGGCTTCGCCGACGTCGCGGCGCGCGGCACGACCTACCGCGTGCTCTCGCTGCAGACGGCAACGCAGACGATCCAGGTCGCGCAGGACCTGTCGGTGCGGCGCGAGCTGGCGCGCGGCCTGGCCTGGCGCACCGTGACGCCGGTACTGGCGCTGGCGCCGCTGCTGATGCTGGTCGTGTGGTGGGTGGTGCGGGCCTCGCTGGCGCCGGTGGCGCGGGTGCAGGCCCAGGTCGCGGCCCGCGCGGCCGGCGACCTCTCGCCGGTCGACCCGGCCGGCCTGCCCGACGAGGTACAGCCGCTGGTGCGCGAGATCAACCTGCTCTTCGGCCGCGTGCAGCGCGCCTTCGACGCGCAGACGCACTTCGTCGCCGACGCGGCGCACGAGCTGCGCTCGCCGCTGGCGGCGCTGAAGCTGCAGCTGCAGGGGCTGCAGCGCAGCACCGACCCCGCAACACGCGAGGTGGCCGTGGGCCGCCTGGCCGCCGGGGTCGACCGCGCGACCCGGCTCGTCGAGCAGCTGCTGGCGCTGGCGCGCGCCGAAGCGAACGCCCCGCGCGACGGCGGCGCCGCGGCGCCGGTCGACCTGGTCGAGGCCGCCCGGCAGGCGGTGGCGGACGCCGTGCCGCGCGCACTCGAGCGCGGCACCGAGCTGGCGCTGGAGGCCCCGCTGCCGGTCGTCGTCGCTGGCCAGGCCGAGGCCTTGCGCATGCTGGTGCGCAACCTGGTCGAGAACGCAGTGGTGCACACGCCGGCCGGCGGGCGGGTCGAAGTGACGGTGCAGGCACAGGCGCTCGGGCAGGTCGACGACGCGTGGCTGACAGTCGAGGACAGCGGCCCCGGCATCCCCGAAGACGAACGCGAGCGGGTGCTCGACCGCTTCCACCGCATCGCCGGCAGCCCGCCCGGCGGCAGCGGGCTCGGCCTGGCGATCGTGCGCACGATCGCGACGGCGCATGGCGCGAGCCTGCGGCTCGACCGCTCGCCCACGCTCGGCGGGCTGCGGGTCGAACTGCGCTTTCCGCCGTCCGGCGGTGGCTCCACGTCGTCAGGAACGGGGCAGTAGGCCGTCTGGCCGCTCGGCATCGCCGGGCGGTGCCAAAGGGGCGGCCTGCTGACGTGGGCGGTGCGGGCAAGATCGCATCCCCTGCGTCCTGCCCCGCCGCACCCGATCACCATGCCCGATCCCGATCCATCCCCGCCGTACTCGAGCCCGCCATCGGCGGCCCCGCTCGGGGTCGCGATCCTCGTCTTCGACGATGTCGAGGCCCTCGACTTCGCCGGCCCCTACGAGGTCTTCACCACCGCCAGCCGCATGCACCGGCGCACCCACCCAGAGGCCCCCGCGCCGTTCGAGGTGCGCTGCGTCGCCCGCACAACCGCGCCACTGCGCGCCCGCGCCGGGCTGCGTGTACTGCCCGACGCGGACTTCGCCACCTGCCCGGCGCCGGAGGTGCTGATCGTCCCCGGCGGCGTGGTCGATTCCGCCCGCGCCTGTGCCGCCACGCTGGACTGGATCGCGCAGGCCGCGGCCTCGGCCCGCCTCGTCGCCTCGATCTGCACCGGCGCCTTCCTGCTCGCCGACGCCGGCGTGCTCACCAGCGGGCCGGCGACGACGCATTGGGAAGACCTGGCCGAGCTGCGCGCGCAGCACCCGGCGCTCGAGTTGCACGACGACCGGCGCTGGGTCGCGCAGGACGGCGGGCGCCTCTACACCTCGGCGGGCATCAGCGCGGGCCTCGACCTCAGCCTGCACCTGGTCGAACGCCTGGCCGGCCGCGCGCTGGCCGAGCGCACGGCGCGGCAGATGGACTATGCGTGGCAGCACGAAAGCGGCCCTGACGCCAGCTGACCGGCCCTGACGTCGACAGCCCTCGGCCGTCGATGCCTCTACATTCCCGCACTCGCCGCGTTGCTCGCGGTCGGGTCAGGTCGAGATCCAGGAATGAGGTCGATGGAGATGAAGACGGAAGACTGCGTGCTGTTCGAAGAGATCGGGACGGCCTGTGGCCGCAGGTTCGGCCGCGCGACGCTGCATGCGCCCGCCACGCTGAACGCGCTGTCGCTCGACATGATCGACCGCCTCGGTCCGGCGCTGGCGCGCTGGGCGCAGGACGACGGCATCGCAGGCGTGGTCCTCGATGCCACCGGAGACCGGGCGTTCTGCGCCGGTGGCGACCTGCAGCTGCTGTACGCCTCGATGCGCGAGACCCCGAAGGGAGAAGTGCCAAGGCAGGCTGCGGAGTTCTTCGAACGCGAGTACCGGCTGGACCACCAGATCCACACCTATCCGAAGCCGATCCTGTGCTGGGGCCACGGCATCGTCATGGGCGGGGGCATCGGTCTGCTGGCAGGCGCGTCGCACCGCGTCGGCACGCCACGGACCCGGCTCGCCATGCCCGAGATCTCGCTTGGCTTGTATCCGGACGTCGGCGGCAGCTGGTTCCTGCGGAGAGCCCCGGGCAAGAGCGGCTTGTTCCTCGCCTTGACCGGTGCCTCGATGAACGCTGCCGACGCCCGCTTCGTCGGGCTGGTCGACTTCGTGCTCGCGCACGAAGGCAAGGACGAGCTGCTCGCGGCCCTGGCGTCCGCGCGCTGGTCCGACAAGCCGGACGACAACGCGTTCCAGCTCAGCCGCCTGCTGGTGGAGCGCAGCGCGCAACAGGCGTTGCCGGCCTCGTCGATCCGCCAGCACTACGACCTGATCGACGCCACCATCGGCCACGACAGCCTGGCCGACATCGCGCAGCGCCTCGAGCGCCTGGCCGCACACGAAGACCCTTGGCTGTCAGGCGCTGCGCGGACCTTCATCAAGGGCTCGCCGACGTCCACCGCGCTGTCGTTCGCCCTGTGGCGACGCGTCCTGCATCTGTCGATGGCCGACGTGCTGCGGCTCGAGTATCACGTCTCGGTCGCCTGCGCCAGCTTCGGCGATTTCGCCGAAGGCATACGCGCGCTGATCATCGACAAGGACAAGAACCCGCGCTGGTCCCCGCCCACGCTGGCCGAAGTGACCGACGCCCACATCCAGTCCTTCATGGCGGCGCCGCACCCGCTGGCCGACCTGATCTGAGGTCGAGCCCGCGGAACGGACGCGACGCGGCTCAGGGCCCGACCTCGATCATCTCGGTCGATTCGCCGAGCAGAAACGCGCGATTGCACACCGCCAGTTCACGCAGGTAGTCCCACACGGCGGCGATGCGCCGCAGCTTTCGCAGGTCTTCCCGGCAGCACATCCAGAAGCACCTCGTCACCTCGACCTCGTCGGGGAGGATCTGCACCAGCCTCGGATCGGTCGAGGCCATGAAGCAGGGCAGGATGGCGAGCGAGCGACCCTGCAGGGCAGCGAAGTACTGGGCAATGATGCTGGTGCTGCGAAAGTTCGACGAGGCCTCCGGGATCGTGCGCGACAGGTACAGCAGCTCCGAGCTGAACGCGAGGTCGTCGACGTAGCTGATGAAGTGGTGGCTCATCAGGCTCGCCTTGTCCACGATGACCGGATGACGACTCAGATAGCCCTCGGTCGCATACAGCCGCAGGCGGTAGTCGCACAGCTTGGTGAGGACGTACTGGCCGCGGTTCGGTCGCTCGAGCGTGATCGTGATGTCGGCCTCCCGGTTCGACAGGCTCACGAAGTACGGCACCGGCAGCAGTTCCAGGCTGATGCCCGCATGCACGGACTGGAACCGTTCCAGGTGAGGCGCGAGGAAGAAGCTGCCGAAGCCTTCGGTCGACCCGATGCGCACCTGGCCGGACAACGGGTCCACGCCACGGATGAACTGCTCCGTCACGGAGAGCGCCGCGGTTTCGACGGCCTCGGCCACCCCCAGCAGGCGCTCGCCCTCCGCCGTCAGCACGAACCCCCGTGCACGCGACTTCTCGAACAGCACGGTGTCGAGCGCAGCCTCCAGTTCGCGGATGCGCCGGGCCACCGTCGTGTGGTCGACATGGAGCGTGCTGGCCGCACCGCTCACCCGTCCCGTCCGGGCCACCTGCAGGAAGTAGCGCAGGTCGTCCCAGTTCAGTCGCGGCGGCGGGTGGCTTGTGTGTTTTTGCATATCCATTGGGCGTTTTTCGGCGGTTTCGGCACAAGGGGTGAGCCATTATGCTCATTGCACAAACCGCTCAGGGCCGATTCACCTCTCCCGCGAAATCATCGGACGACATAAGGGTGGTAGATAATAGAAGGAGACATCTGCATGGTCGATATCGAATATCGAGATGGGGGTGCGATTGCGCTGATGACGCTGAAGCGTCCACCCGCGAACGCATTTACGCCGGAAGGCCTGCTGGAACTCCATCAGCGGGTCGAGCAACTGAATGACGACCCCCGTGTGCGGGCCCTTGTGATTACCGGTGACGGTCCGAAGTTTTTCAGTGCAGGGGCCGACCTGAATCGTTTCGCCGAAGGTGACCGACTCGTGGCTCGAGAAGCCGCGTCGCGATTCGGCGCGGCTTTCGAAACCCTTCAGAACGCCCGTGTCGTGGTGATTGCCGCGATCAACGGATATGCGATGGGCGGTGGTCTCGAATGCGCATTGGCGTGCGACATCCGAATTGCCGAAGCGCACGCGGCGCTCGCGCTGCCGGAAACCGCCGTCGGCCTCCTGCCCTGCGGCTGCGGAACCCAGACCTTGCCCTGGCTGGTCGGCGAAGGCTGGGCAAAACGAATCATCCTGACCGGCGAACGCGTCGACGCCGCAACGGCGCTGCGGATCGGCCTGGTCGAGGAAGTCGTCGACAGCGGCAAGGCGGTCGAAGCCGCTCTCGCCATGGCGGCCAGGGTCGTCAAGCAAAGCCCGCAAGCCGTGACGTTCAGCAAGGCGCTGATCCATCAGGCGCGCAACGGGGTCCCGAGGCAAGCCGCGCTCGCCCTCGAGCGTGAACGCTTCGTCGACCTGTTCGACGGCGCGGACCAGCAGGAAGGCGTCAACGCGTTCCTGCAGAAGCGCGCGCCCCGCTGGAGCAGTTCGCAGCCTGCATCCACCTAGCGCGAGACCGTTCCCCGGCGACGCGCTCCTGGCCGGCCAGAAGCCATCTGACGGCGCGCCGCGCCTCACCTTCCGCTGAACCCACGGCAGTGCGCCCGCCCGGCACTGTCGGCCGTCGCGTGCGCCAGGCACGCCGACGCATCGCTTCCGCATCGCGGCAGCGCCCAGCCCATCGGGCGGCAACCGACCCACAGCGCAGAGGAACACCATGCACCGCACGGACGTACACAAACTCGTCGACGAGGCCGAGTTCAATCGTTTTCACCTCGGCGTACTGCTCTGGGGCGTGCTTATTCTGATACTCGACGGGTACGACCTGGCGGTGGTCGGCGCAGCCTTGCCATCAATCATGAAGGACATGGGCGTGGACGCCACCCAGGCCGGTTTCATGGCGAGTTCCGCACTGTTCGGCATGATGTTCGGCGCGATGTTTCTGGGCACGCTCGCAGACAGGGTCGGGCGCCCGCTGATGATTTCGGTCTGCGTGGTGCTGTTCAGTGTCTTCACCGCCGCGGCGGGTTTGATGCGCGACCCGATTTCCTTCAGCGTCACGCGATTCATCGCCGGCCTGGGGATCGGCGGGGTATTGCCGATCGTGGCAGCCCAGATGGCCGAATTCGCGCCGGCAAAGATGCGGGCGCGACTCGTCACGGTGGTATTCGCCGGCTACTCGATCGGCGGGATCCTGGTCGCCCTGACCGGCAAGCAGCTGATCGAGGCCTACGGCTGGCAGTCGGTGTTCTTCGTCGCCGGGCTGCCCGTGCTGCTCGTCCCCTTCATCATGAAGACGATGCCCAACTCGATGCCCTTCTTGATCAAGAAGAATCGAGATGCCGAACTGAGAAAGATCATCGGCAAGCTCGCGCCGCACTACAAGCTGCAGGCCAACGAGCAGTTCCTGGTGCCGGCCGAAGACAAGGCGACCAGCACGCCCCTGGCCAAGGTCTTCGCCGACGGCCGCGGCTTCAGCACGCTGATGATCTGGGTCGCGTTCTTCATGGGCCTGTTCATGGTCTATGCCCTCAGCTCATGGCTCGCCAAGCTGATGGCGATGGCCGGCTACAGCCTCGGGTCGGCGCTCAACTTCGTGCTCGTCTTCAATCTGGGCGCCATGGTCGGCGCCGTCCTCGGCGGCTGGCTCGGCGACCGCTACAACATCAAGTACGTCCTGGTTGCCTTCTACGCGGTCGGCGCGCTGTCGCTGACCTTGATGGGGTACACCAAGTCGACCGAGCTGCTGTTCCTCGTCGTCTTCATCGTCGGAGGCTCCACGCTCGGCACCCAGCTGGTGGCCTACGCCTATGCCGGCGAGTTCTACCCCACGGCCATTCGCGCCACCGGCGTCGGCTTCGCCTCCGGCGTGGGGCGCGCAGGGGCGATCCTGGCGCCGCTCGTCATCGGCTTTCTCGTCTCGCTGAACCTGCCGCTCGAGCAGAACTTCATGGCCATCGGCCTGGCCGGGCTGCTCGGGACCGTCGCGGTGCTGTTCGTCAACCACAGCCTTTGCGCGTCGACCCATCACCACGACGCGACGAAGGAAGCCGAAGCGCCGGATCCGGCAGCCCCGATGCGCCCACAGGGCGTTGCGAGAGGCTGAGCGGTCGGACCGACATCTCCCCCAGGGCGTCCCAGGAGCAGACATGGAATTCCTCACTGAAGAGCAACGAATGATCCGCGACATGGCGCGCGAGTTCTCGCAGAACGAACTCGCCCCCAATGCCGCGAAATGGGAGAAGGACGGCTGGATCGCCGACGACGCGGTGGCGCAGATGGGCGAACTGGGGCTGCTCGGCATGGTGGTGCCCGAGCAATGGAGCGGCTCGTACACCGACTACACCGCCTACGCCCTCGCGATCGAGGAAATCGCGGCCGGCTGTGCAGCCACCGCCGCGATGACCAGCGTCCACAGCTCCGTCGGCTGCGGGCCGATCCTCAAGTTCGGCACCGACGAACAGAAGGACACCTACCTGCACGACCTGGCCAGCGGCCGCAAGATCGGTTGCTTCTGCCTCACCGAGCCGCAGGCCGGCTCCGAAGCCAACAACCTGAAGACCCGGGCCGAACTGCGCAACGGCGAATGGGTGTTGAACGGCAGCAAGCTCTTCGTGACGAACGGCAAGCGGGCGAAGCTCGCGATCGTGTTCGCGGTCACCGACCCGGAGCTGGGCAAGAAAGGTATCTCCGCCTTCATCGTGCCGACCGAGACACCCGGCTTCATCGTCGACCGGCCCGAGCACAAGCTCGGCATCAAGGCCTCCGACACCTGCGCGGTGACGCTGACCGATTGCACCATCCCTGAATCGCTGCTGCTGGGGACACGCGGCAAGGGCCTCTCGATCGCGCTGTCGAACCTGGAAGGCGGGCGCATCGGGATCGCGGCCCAGGCGCTCGGCATCGCCCGCGCCGCACTCGACGCCGCGACCACCTACGCCAAGGAGCGCAAGCAGTTCGGCGTGGCGCTCACCCAGCACCAGTCGATCGCCAACATGCTGGCCGACATGTACACGCGCACGAACGCGGCCCGCATGCTCGTGCATCACGCGGCCCGCATGCGCACCGAGGGCCAGCCCTGTCTGTCGGAAGCCTCGCAGGCCAAGCTCTTCGCATCCGAGACCGCGGAGTGGGTGTGCTCCAAGGCGATCCAGATCCATGGCGGGTACGGCTACCTGCAGGACTACCCGGTCGAGCGGCACTACCGCGACGCACGCATCACCCAGATCTACGAAGGCACCAGCGAAGTCCAGCGGATGCTGATCGCGCGCGGCCTGGTCGCGTAGCGCAGCCGGTCCCCCTCCCCGAGCCCCCTCACAGAACCAGCCGAAGGAGACACCATGACGTCCACCGAACCCTTTCTGAAGGCGCGCGATTTCCTGCTCGCGCACCGGGAGGACTACGACACGGCCTACCGCGACTTCCGCTGGCCGGCGCTGGACCGCTTCAACTGGGCGCTGGACTTCTTCGACATCCAGGCCGAGGGCAACGACACACCGGCGCTTTGGGTCGTCGACGAGAACGGCAGCGAGATCAAGGTCTCGTACCACGAGCTCTCGGCCCAGTCGAACCAGGTCGCGAACTTCCTGCGCGAACAGGGCGTGCGTCGCGGCGATCGCATCCTGCTGATGATGCCGAACCAGGTGGCCCTCTGGCAGACCATGCTGGCCGCGATGAAGCTCGGCGCCGTCACGATCCCGACGACGATGCTGGTGGCCCACGACGACCTGGTCGACCGCGTGCAGCGGGGCGAGGTGCGCCATGTCGTGGCGGCGGCATCCGAGACGGACAAGTTCGCGGCGCTCGACCCGAGCCTCCAGCGGATCTGCGTCGGGGCCGCGTCGCCGATCGCCGGATGGCAGCCCTTCGAGGCGGCGTACGAGGCGAGCAGGCGATTCGTGCCCGACGGTGAGACGAAGGCCAGCGACCCGATGCTGCTCTACTTCACCTCCGGCACCACGTCGAAGCCGAAGCTGGTGATGCACAGCCAGCAGAGCTACCCGGTCGGGCACCTGTCGACGATGTACTGGATCGGGCTGCAGCCGGGGGACGTGCACTGGAACATCAGCTCACCGGGCTGGGCCAAGCACGCCTGGAGTTGCTTCTTCGCGCCGTTCAACGCGGGCGCCACGGTGTTCGTCTACAACTACGAGCGCTTCAACGCGAAGGCCGCGCTCGATGTGGTGTGCCGCTGCGGCGTCACCTCGCTCTGCGCGCCGCCCACGGTGTGGCGCATGCTGATCCAGGAAGACCTGGCCGCCTACCCGGTCAAGCTGAAGGGCCTGATCGGCGCTGGCGAACCGCTGAACCCCGAGGTGATCGACCGCGTGCGCAACGCCTGGGGCGTCACGATCCGGGACGGCTTCGGCCAGACGGAGACCAGCGTCCTCATCGCCAACACGCCCGGACAGGCCGTCAAGGTCGGCGCCACCGGACGGCCGCTGCCGGGCTTCAAGGTCGTGTTGCTCGACGCCGACGACCAGCGCGCGGAGGAAGGCGAGATTTCGTTCGAGCTCGACCCCCGGCCGACCGGCCTGATGCTCGGCTACATCGACGACCCGAAGAAGACCGCCGACGTGATGCGCGCCGGCCACTATCACACCGGCGACACCGCCTTCTGCGACGCCGACGGCTACTACACCTACGTCGGGCGTGCCGACGATGTCTTCAAGTCGTCCGACTACCGCATCAGCCCCTTCGAACTCGAGAGCGTGCTGATCGAGCACGAGGCCGTCGCCGAAGCCGCGGTCGTGCCCAGCCCGGACCCGGTGCGCCTTTCGGTGCCGAAGGCCTACGTCAACCTGCGGGCCGGATTCGATCCCGGCGCCGAGCTCGCACTCGACATCCTGCGCTTCGCGCGCGACAAGCTCGCGCCCTACAAGCGGATCCGCCGGCTCGAGTTCGCCGAGCTCCCGAAGACGCTGTCGGGAAAGATCCGTCGCGTCGAGCTGCGCAAGCAGGAGGCGAGCCGCCGGGCGGCCGGCGAGAAGGTGGCGCTCGAGTTCTTCGAAGAGGACTTCGGCTCGCTCAAGTCGTCCGAGCGCAAGGCCGGCAACTGACCGGCCCTTCCGGCCCGGCGAAGCGCCGCGCCGACGCGCCCCCTTCTGCAACCGCACCCGGAGCCTCCCGTGAAAGCATTGGTGTCTGTCAAGCGTGTCGTTGACTACAACGTCAAGGTCCGCGTCCGGTCCGACGGATCGGGCGTCGAGGTCGACAACGTCAAGATGAGCATGAACCCCTTCGACGAGATCGCCGTCGAGGAGGCCGTCCGCCTCAAGGAGAAAGGCGTCATCTCGGAGATCGTCGCTGTCTCCTGCGGGGATGCGAAAAGCCAGGAGACCCTGCGCACCGCCCTCGCGATCGGCGCCGACCGGGCCGTCCTCGTGGAGACCGGCGAGGCCCTGCAACCGCTGGCCGTCGCCAAGCTGCTGAAGGCCCTGGTCGAGAAGGAGAAGCCGGGCTTGGTCCTGCTCGGCAAGCAGGCCATCGACGACGATGCCAACCAGACCGGGCAGATGCTCGCCGCACTGGCCGGCCTGCCCCAGGCCACGTTCGCCAGCAAGGTCCAGGTCGACAGGGAAAAGGTCATCGTCACCCGGGAGGTCGATGGGGGACTGGAAACGCTGGAGCTCGCGATGCCGGCCGTCGTCACGACCGACCTCCGGCTGAACGAGCCACGCTACGTGACGCTGCCGAACATCATGAAGGCGAAGAAGAAGCCGCTGGAGACCCTCACCCCCGCGGCGCTGCAGGTCGACGTGACGCCGCGCCTCAGGACGCTCCGGGTGATCGAGCCGCCCCAGCGCGCCGCAGGCATCAAGGTCGCCGACGTGTCCGCGTTGGTCGACAAGCTCCGCAACGAAGCCAAGGTCATCTGACATGCCCGTCCTCGTCATCGCCGAACACGACCACCGCAGCCTGCGGCCCGCGACCCTCAACGCCGTGACCGCCGCCCTCGCCTGCGCCGGCGGGCAGGAGGTGCACCTGCTGATCGCCGGCACCGATGCGTCCGAGGCGGCCGCGGCGGCAAGCCAAATCCCGGGCGTCGCGAAGGTCCTGAGCTTCGACGGCGCGGTCTTTGCCGACCAGCTCGCCGAGCCTGTCGCGGCCCAGATCGCACCGCTGGCGCGGGACTACAGCCACGTCGTGTTTCCTGCCACGGCCCAGGGCAAGAACGTGGCGCCGCGGCTCGCGGGCCTGCTCGACGTGGCCCAGGTCAGCGACGTCACCAAGGTGGTGTCGGAGGACACCTTCGAAAGGCCCATCTACGCGGGCAACGCGATCGCCGTCGTCCAGAGCCTGGACCCGGTCAAGCTGCTGACCGTGCGCACGACCAGCTTCGACCCGGCGCCCTCCTCAGGTGGTGACGCAAAGGTCGAAGCCGGCCACTGCATCGAGGCGGCGGCCGGCTGCCGCTTCGTCAGTCGCGAGGTGAGCAAAAGCGAGCGGCCCGAGCTGACGGCGGCCAAGGTCGTGGTGTCCGGTGGACGGGCGCTGGGCAGCGCGGAGAAATTCAACGAGGTGCTGGAGCCGCTGGCGGACAAGCTGAATGCCGCGCTCGGCGCCAGCCGCGCCGCCGTGGACGCCGGCTACGCACCCAACGACTGGCAGGTCGGGCAGACGGGCAAGATCGTCGCGCCCCAGCTGTACCTGGCGGTCGGCATCTCCGGGGCGATCCAGCACCTGGCGGGCATGAAGGACTCGAAGGTCATCGCGGCGATCAACAAGGACGAGGAGGCGCCGATCTTCGGCATCGCCGACTACGGCCTGGTTGCCGACCTGTTCGAGGCCGTGCCCCGGTTGACCACCGAGATCTGACGGCGCCGAGCGATGAACCCGGCACCGGTCGACGCCACGATCGTGAGCGAGGATCTCTATCTGCCGCCGGACGCCGACGGCGTGCGCCTGCACCTGCGGCGCAAGGTCGCCGCCTCGGCCGATGCGGCGGCCGGCCGTCGCGTCGTCCTGTTCGTGCACGGCGCGACCTTCTCCGGCGCGGTGGCCTTCGACACCCCGCTGCCCGGCGGCTCGTGGCTCGACCATGCCGCGCGCCACGGCCACGACGCCTATGCGCTCGACATCCGGGGCTACGGCCTGTCGCGCCCGGGAGCGAATCGCGGCAGGCAGCCCTATGCGCGGACGGGCGACGCGATCGCCGACCTCGGTGCGGCCGTCGACTTCGTGCGCGAGAGGACGGGTGTCGAGCGGGTCGACCTGGTCGGCTGGTCATGGGGCACGGCGATCTGCGGCGGCTACACCAGCGCCCACAACCAGAAGGTGCGGCACCTGGTGATGTTCGCGCCGCTGTGGACGTTCCAGCAGCCGGCCTGGGCCGGCCTGGTCTGGTGGGCCACCCTCGGGCCGCTGTACTCGGCCGGCCTGGAAGGCTTTCGCACCGTCACCCTCGCCGATGCCCGGCGGCGGTGGTGCCAGGGGCTCGACGAACGGACCGCCCGGGCGCTCTGCCCCCCCGAGGCGCTGCAGACCTGGTGGGACCACGCGATGAGCGTCGAGGCCTCCACGTCGCGGCCGGCCAGCTGCGTCACCGCGCCCGCCGGCGTGCTGGCGGACCTGATGGAGTTCTGGGCCGCCGGCTCGCCCACCTACGACCCCGCCGACATCGCCGTGCCCACGCTGGCGGTCGTCGGTGAATGGGACGCCGACACCCCGCTGTACATGGCCCATCAGGTCTTCGCCCGTCTCACGTCGGCGCCTTACAAGCGACTGGAGGTCCTGGGCAGGGGCTCGCACTCGATGTCGCTCGAGATCAACCGGTTCGATCTCTACGGCCGGGTCCAGCAGTTTCTGGATGCGTCGTTCGAGTCGTCATGAGAACTCGAGGCCTCCCCTGCCCGCCTCCGGGCGCCCGGCGCGACCGTGCCGGCGGCGTGGCGTCGAACCGATGCCACGCCTCTGCATGGATGCACAACGGTGCTGCGCATTCGCCTGTTGGCCCTGCCCCGTCCGACCCCTAGGATTTTCCGCCGCATTCAAGGAGCACATTCATGCACACCAGCCTTTCGAAATCGACTGCCACCCAGGTCCCGAGCGTCAAGCTGCTGATCGGGGGCGAGTTCGTCGAATCGCGCACGACCAACTGGCGCCATGTCGTCAATCCGGCCACGCAGGAGGTCCTGGCACGCGTGCCCTTCGCCACGCAGGACGAGGTCGACGCGGCGGTCGCCTCGGCGAAGGAGGCCTTCAAGAGCTGGCGCAAGTCGCCCATCGGCACGCGCGCGCGGATCTTCCTCAAGCTGCAGCACCTGATACGCGAGCACATGGGCGAGCTCGCCGCCATCCTGACCGCCGAGCAGGGCAAGACCCTGCCCGATGCCGAGGGCGATGTGTTCCGCGGGCTGGAGGTGGTGGAGCACGCGGCCTCGATCGGCAACCTTCAGCTGGGCGAGCTGGCCCACAACGTGGCCACGGGCGTTGACACCTACACCCTGCTGCAGCCGCTCGGGGTGTGTGCGGGCATCACCCCGTTCAACTTCCCCGCGATGATCCCGCTGTGGATGTTCCCGATGGCGATCGCGACCGGGAACACCTTCGTCCTGAAGCCGTCCGAGCAGGACCCGATGGTGACGATGCGCCTGTGCGAACTCGCCCTCGAGGCCGGCGTGCCGCCCGGCGTGCTGAACGTGGTGCACGGCGGCGAGGAGGTCGTGAACGCCATCTGCGACCACCCGGACATCAAGGCCATCAGCTTCGTCGGCTCGACGAAGGTCGGCACGCACGTCTACAACCGGGCCACCCTGGCCGGCAAGCGGGCGCAATGCATGATGGGCGCGAAGAATCACGCGATCGTGATGCCCGACGCCGACAAGGAGCAGACGCTCAATGCCATCGTCGGCGCGAGCTTCGGCGCGGCCGGGCAGCGCTGCATGGCGCTGTCGGTGGTGGTGCTGGTCGGCGAAGCCCGCACATGGGTCGACGACCTCGTCGAGAAGGCGAAGGCGCTGAGGGTCGGCCCCGGCATCGAGGCCGGGGTCGACGTCGGCCCGCTCGTGTCCTGCGCCGCCCACGACCGCGTCGTCGGGCTCATCGAGCGCGGCGCCGCCGAAGGCGCGAAGCTGGTCCTGGACGGGCGCAGCGTCAGCGTGAAGGGCTTCGAGAAGGGCAACTTCGTCGGCCCGACCATCTTCGCCGACGTGAAGCCGGGCATGTCGGTCTATGACCTGGAGATCTTCGGCCCGGTGCTCTGCCTGGCCGAGGCGAAGACCCTGGACGAGGCCATCGGCCTGATCAACGACAACCCGAACGGCAACGGCACCGCCATCTTCACCCAGTCCGGCAGTGCCGCACGGCAGTTCCAGGAGGACATCGACGTCGGGCAGGTCGGCATCAACGTGCCGATCCCGGTGCCGGTGCCCCTCTTCTCGTTCACCGGGTCGCGCGGCTCGAAGCTCGGCGACCTGGGTCCCTACGGCAAGCAGGTCGTCATGTTCTATACCCAGACGAAGACGATCACCGAACGGTGGTTCGACGCGCAGGCCTCACGCGGTGTCAACACCACGATCAGCCTGAAGTGAGCCCCGAGCGGCCGACCCCGGCCGCCCCACCGACCTTTCCTGGAAGCACGTCATGACTGCATCAGCAAGCACACCTGTGGCGTTCATCGGCCTCGGCAACATGGGCGGGCCGATGGCGACCAACCTCGCCCGGGCGGGTCACACCGTCCGCGGATACGACATGAGCCCCGAGGCCTGCAAGCACGCAGAGAAAGGCGGTGTCGCGATTGCCGCGTCGCCGACCGCGGCGGTCGAGGGGGCACAGGCTGTCGTGTCGATGCTGCCGGCCAGCCGGCACGTCGAGGAGCTGTACCTCGGCGCGAACGGCAAGCCAGGGCTCCTCGCCGCCCTCGGGCCCGGCACCGTCGTGATCGACTCCAGCACCATCGCGCCGGCCAGCGCCCGCAAGGTGGCCGAGGCGGCGAAGGCGCGGGAGATCGCCTTCCTCGACGCACCGGTGTCCGGCGGCACGGCCGGTGCGGCGGCCGGCACCTTGACCTTCATGGTCGGCGGCCACGAGGCGGACTTCGAACGGTCGACCGCCCTGATCAAGGCGATGGGCGCCAACGTCTTCTACGCCGGCGGCCACGGCGCGGGGCAGAGCGTGAAGCTGTGCAACAACATGCTGCTGGCGGTGCTGATGATCGGCACCGCCGAGGCGATCTCCCTCGGCTGCTCGCTCGGACTCGATCCGGCCGTGCTCTCGGACATCATGAAGCGCAGTTCGGGCGACAACTGGGCCTTGCAGAAGTACAACCCGATGCCGGGCGTGATGGAGAACGTCCCCGCGTCGCGCGAATACAGCGGCGGCTTCGCCACCAGCCTGATGCTGAAGGACCTCGGCCTGGCCCAGGAAGCGGCCCTGCAAACCGGCGCCAGCTCGCCGCTGGGGGGTCTCGCGCGCCAGCTGTACGCGGCGCACAGCGTGGCCGGCCACGGCGATCTCGACTTCTCCAGCATCTTCCGCCTGTTCCAGCCCCGGGCCTGACTGCGATGGACACCGACAGCTTGCAACGCCTGTTCGACAACTGGGCCAGGGCCTGGACCGTGCCCCGGCCCGACCAGGCGGGCGCCCCGCCGCTGGCCGACGACCCGCGCTTCCGCGACCCGGCGTGGTCCCAGACCCCCTACGGGCAGTTCCTGCTCCACTGGTACGGGATGGCGAACGCGTCGGTCGACCACATCGCGCGGCTCGGCGACAGCCTGCCGCCGCACCAGAAGCAGGTCTGGCACTTCTATGTCCGCTATGCGCTGGACGCCGTCTCGCCGTCCAACTTCTTCCTGACCAATCCGCAGGCGCTGCGCAAGGCCGCCGAGACCGGCGGCCAGAGCCTCCTCACCGGCATGACGCGCATGCTGCAGGACCTGCAGAACAACGCGCTGCCGGCCTCGAGCGACATGGAGGCCTTCACCGTCGGCGGCAACCTGGCGACCACCCAGGGGGCGGTCGTGTTCCAGAACCCGGTCTTCCAGCTGATCCAGTACGCGCCGGTGGCGCCGACCGTGCTGTCGACACCGCTGCTGATCGTGCCGCCTTGCGTCAACAAGTTCTACGCCTTCGACCTCAACGAGCAGAAGTCCTTTGTCGGCTACCTGCTGTCCCAGGGGCACAACGTCTTCATCGTGTCCTGGCGCAACCCGCATGCCGGCGAGTCGAGCCAGGGATGGGAGGACTACGTGTTCGATGGCGTGCACCGGGCCATCGAGACGACCTGCGCGATCGCCGGGTCACCCAGGACCCACCTGCTCAGCTGGTGCATCGGCGGGGCGCTTTCGGCCTCGGCGCTGGCCGTCATGACGAGCGCCGAGAAGAAGCGCGTCGCCTCGGCGACCTTCCTCACCACCCTGATCGACTACTCCGAGCACGGCGACCTGGGCATCTTCGTCGACGAGCCTCAGGTCAGTGCGCTCAAGCCGCGCCTGCAGACGAAAGGCGTGATGCCCGGCGGCGACCTGGCGAAGGCGATGGCGATGCTCCACGCCAAGGACTCGATCTGGAACTTCTACGTCAACAACTACCTGCTCGGCGACAGCATCCCGCCCTTCGACGTCCTCTACTGGAACAGCGACACCGCCAACGTGCCCGCCGATCTATACCAGTACTACATCGAGAACATGTACCTGAAGAACCTGATGCGGGTGCCGGGCGCGCTGCGCCTCAGGGGTCGCGAGGTCGACCTCGGCAACATCGACATGCCGACCTGCTTCGTCTCGGCCACCGAGGACCACATCGTCCCCTGGCAGGCCACGCTGCTGGCGCTGGACCTCGTCTCCGGCCCGGCGAACTTCATCCTGACCACGGGCGGGCATGTCTCGGGCACCACCATCAACCACCCCGCCAAGTCGCGCAGGAAGTACTGGACGGATGGGCCGCGGACGACCGATGCCGACGAATGGAAGGGCGGCGCGAGCCTGCACGAAGGCAGCTGGTGGCCCGAGTGGTGCCGGTGGGTGACGCGCCATGGCGGCAAGTCCGGCCCCGCACCAAAGGCGCTCGGCAGCGACGACTGGCCGCCGCTCGAGGACGCGCCGGGCTCGTACGTGCTGGAGAGGGTCCCTCAGGGTTGAGCGCGATGAGCGACGTGGTCCATTGAACGGGGCAGCCAGGCCGCGGCGAACGACAGCCCCGCGGCCCACCGATCAGGCTGGCCCGGCCGGCTTAAGCGCGGCCTAAGCGCTGCGTCCCAACATCCGCCGCATCGCCTGCCGGAGGTCGGAGGCGCGACGACAGAGGACGCAGACATGGACAGCAGCACTTCTCCCCGCCCCGCCCCGTTCGGCCGCACGCGGATGGCACTCGCGCTGGCGGCCGCGGTGGCGATCGGCGCCGGCGGTACCGCCGCCTGGCACGACGCCCACGCGGGGGCCGCCCCACCCGCCGCAGCCACGGCAGCGGTCGCGACCGCCGCCCCGGCAGCGCCGCTCGCCGGCATCGTGCCGCCGAGCGACTTCTCGCAGATCACGCGCAGCGTCGGCCCGGCGGTGGTCAACATCAGCGTGGTCGGCAGCACGCGCACGAGCAACCAGGCGCGCGGCCTGCCCGGGATGGACCCGGACGACCCGTTCTACGACTTCTTCCGCCGCTTCCAGGCGCCGGGCGGCCCGCAGCGCGAGATGCCGATGCGCGGCCAGGGCTCGGGCTTCATCGTCGGCAGCGACGGCCTGATCCTGACCAACGCCCATGTCGTGCGCGACGCGAAGACGGTGACCGTCAAGCTGACCGACCGGCGCGAGTTCGACGCCAAGGTCGTCGGCAGCGACCCGAAGACCGACGTCGCGGTGCTGAAGATCGACGCGAAGCACCTGCCGACCGTGGCGCTCGGCAGCTCGCGCGACCTGCAGGTCGGCGAATGGGTGCTGGCGATCGGCTCGCCGTTCGGCTTCGAGAACTCGGTGACCGCAGGCGTCGTCAGCGCGAAGGAGCGCTCGCTGCCCGAGGACCAGTCGGTGCCGTTCATCCAGACCGACGTCGCGATCAACCCGGGCAACTCGGGCGGGCCGCTCTTGAACGCGCGCGGCGAGGTGGTCGGCATCAACTCGCAGATCATCAGCCGCAGCGGCGGCTATCAGGGCCTGTCGTTTGCGATCCCGATCGAGGTCGCGACGCGCGTCCAGGAGCAGATCGTCGCCACCGGCCACGCCAACCACGCGCGGCTCGGCGTGACGATCCAGGACGTGAACCAGGCCTTCGCCGACGCCTTCAAGCTCGAGCGGCCCGAGGGCGCGCTGGTCTCGAAGGTCGAGCCCGGCAGCCCGGCCGAGAAGGCGGGCCTGAAGGCCGGCGACGTGGTGCGCAGCCTCGACGGTCAGCCGATCGTCGCCTCGGGCGACCTCTCGGCCCGCGTCGGCCTGGCCGCGCCAGGCACCAAGGTGCAGCTGGAGGTGTGGCGTGACGGCAAGGCACACAGCCTGAGCGCGACGCTCGGCGCCGCGTCCGACCCGCAGGTGGCCGATACCGAAGGCCCGGGCACGGTGCAGGGCGGCGGGCGCCTGGGCCTGGCCCTGCGGCCGCTGCAGCCGCAGGAGCAGCGCCAGGCCGGCACCGAGGGCGGCCTGGTCGTGGAACAGGCCGGCGGCCCGGCAGCGGGCGCCGGCGTGCAGGCGGGCGATGTGCTGCTGGCGATCAACGGCACGCCGGTGCGCAGCGTCGAGCAGGCGCGCGAGGTGGTGCAGAAGTCGGAGAAGTCGGTCGCGCTGCTGATCCAGCGCGGCGACGAGCGCATCTTCGTGCCGGTGCCCCTCGGCTGAGCGAAGCCGCGACGCGCCGGTGCCGCCGCGGCACCGGCATCGACGCCCGTCAGACCGCCAGGTCTTCGGGCGTCTTGCCCTGGGCCAGCGCCTCGACGTACCAGACCGGCCGGCGGCCGTGGCCGCTCCAGGTCCGGCCGTCGGGGCTGCGGTACTTGGGCGGCAGGGCTGCGGCGCGCCCGGCCTTCGTCGTGCGCTTGCGCGGCGACGTGCCAGGGTCCGACTGCTTCCTGGCGCCACCACGGCCGCCCGATCGCTCCAAACCAAGGTCGGCCGCCGTCAGGCCGTAGAACTCGATCGCTTCGCGGATGCGCGCGATCACGCCCTTCAGTTCCTTCGCCTTCAGGTCGTCAGCCTGACGCTGCAACGTGGCGATCTGCTTGTTCAGTTGGGCCAGGGATTTGGCCATGCGGAGCTTCCTCGCTTTTGCGGACAAAGGCGGCGAGCATACCTGTCCTGCACGGCTCGGCAGGTCGGCCCGACGACGGCGGGCTGTCCCGCGTCGGGGACACTATGCGCTCGCACGCGCACTCCCGATGAAACCGACCGAAGACGACGATCCCCCCCCGGTCCCGCCCGTGGAACCCGATCTCGATGCCTGCTGCGGGAACGGCTGCGACCCCTGCATCTTCGACCTCCACGACGCCGAGCGGGAGCGTCACGCACAGGCGATGCGCGCCTGGCGCGCCCGGCAGGCGGCCCGCGACGCGGCGCGGGCCGAGGCAGCGGCGAACGGCACCACCGAGACGCCCGAGTCCAGCCGGCCCGACGCCGCCGAATGAACCTGCGCGCCGCGCTCCACGCGCTGGCCGAGCGCCACGACCTCGATGCGGTCGCTTCGCAGCGGCTGATCGCCCTCGCGGCGCCGGGGGCCGAGCCGCCCGGGCTGGCGCCGCGCCTGCCGCTCGGCCTCGCGGTGGCCGCGGCGGCACTGTGTGGCCTCGGGCTCGTGACGTGGGTGGCGGCGAACTGGGGCGAGCTCGGCCGCGTCGGGCGCTTCGCGCTGCTGCAGGCCGCGGTCGTCGCGGCGGCGGCCGCCGCCGCGCTGCGCCCGGCGCTGCGCGCCCCCGGCGGGCTGGCGGCGCTGCTGGCGGTCGGCGCGCTCTTCGCTTCCTTCGGCCAGACCTACCAGACGGGGGTCGACGCCTGGCAGTTCTTCGCGCTCTGGGCGGCGCTCGCGCTGCCGCTGGCGCTCGCGGCACGCAGCGACGTGCTGTGGGCGCCCTGGGCCCTGGTGGCGATGACGGCGATCGCGCTGTGGGCCCGCACCCACACCGGCCATGCCTGGCGCGTCGACCTGCGCGACCTGCCGACGCATGCGATCGCCCTCGCGCTGGCGCTCGCCGTCGTGCTCGCGCTCGGCCCGGGGCTGCGGCGCCTCACCGGGGCAGGCGCCTGGTCGCGCCGCACCGCGTTCACGCTGTTCGTCGTGATGGTCGTCTCGGCGGGCATCGGCGCCCTCTTCGCCCAGCCGGTGGCGCCCCACTACTGGCTCGCGCTGGCGGTACTGGCGGTGGGTGCCGCGCTTCACGCGCGCCGGGCAGGCTTCGATGTCTATGCGCTGAGCGCGGCGGCGCTGGGGCTCGACACGCTGCTGGTCGGGGGCTTGGCGCGCCTGCTGCTGGAGGACCTGGACGAAAGCGGCGTGGCCGGCTCGCTGATGCTTGTCGGCCTGGTGGCTGCCGGGCTGCTGGCCGGCTCGGTCAAGCTGGTGCTCCAGCTGGCGCGTCGCCACGGCACGCCGCCGGGCGGCGCGATGGCGCCACACGCCCTCGGGCCTTTCTCGGCCGCGGCTGCCTCGACGTCACCTGAACCGGCGCAGGAACGCCCCCCGGCACCCGGCGCGTCGCCCGGCGATGCCCAAAGCGGCCGTGCCCCAGCAGCGCCTTCCGAGGCCGACCGCTCGCCGGAACCTGACTGGCTGTGCCGGGCCCGCGCCTGCGGCCTGCTGCCGCCGGACGCGAGCGTTGCCGAGGCCTCGGCCCGCCCCTGGCCGGTCGTGCTGCTGACTGCCCTCGGCGCCTGGCTGGCCGCGCTGCCGATCCTGGCCTCGCTGGGCGCGCTGCTCGGCCCTTGGCTCGACGACACCGTCGGCGGCGTCGTGGTCGGCCTGCTCGCCCTTGCCGCCGCGGTCGCGGTGCTGCGCCGTCCGGGCCAAGGGCTCTTCGTCGAGCAGCTCGCGGTGCCGCTGCTGCTGACGGGCGGCGCGAGCCTCGGCCTCGCGCTGTTCCGCGAGCTGCCAACGGCGGCGGCAGCGGCGCTGCTGGGGCTGCTCGCGCTGGCGCTGGCCTGGGCGCTGACGCAGCCCTGGCTGCGCACGCTGCTCGGTGCCGCGGCCTGCCTGTTGGCCGGGGTCGCCGGTGGCGCGCTGGTGGCTCAGCATCTGAAGGAGATGTCGGCGCTGGCGCCGCAGTGGGGGCTGGTGCACGGGCTGCTGGCGATCTGGCTCGGCGCACTGTGGTGGCAGCAGCGGCGCCTGGAGCCGTCAGGCCGGACCGGCCACGCGGCATGGCTCGAGGCGGTTGCGACCGGCTGGCTGGCGATGCTGCTGCTCGGCCTGGCCAGCTCGGCGGGCACCAGCTTCCTCGTCGGCGGCGTCATGGGCGGCTTCAGCGACGTGGCCGGCGTCATGGCTGGTCGGCATGGAGGTGTTGGCGCCGGACTGGCGGCGGCGAGTTGCGGCCTCGCGCTGGCAGCCGCCGGCGTCGCCAGTCGCGCCTGGCCGACGCTGCGCGCCTGGCCCCTTGCGGGCGCTGCCCTGGTCATCGCGGCGCTGGCGGCGCTGATGCCGATGCTTGGCGCGGCGCTGCTGGCCCTGGCGGTGACGCTGACCACCGGCCGCCAGGGGCTGGCCGGCGCCGCGGCCTTCGTCGCGGCCTGGATCGTCGGCGCCTTCTACTACCAGCTGGCCTGGCCGTTGACGGACAAGGCGGCCGCGCTGGCGGCGGCTGGCGTGCTGCTCGGGGCACTGGCCCTGGCACTGCGGCGCGGGCCGGGCGCGAGAGGCCGTGCCGCAACCGATCCGGCCCCGGCAGCTGCCAGCGTCCGCCCCGGCCGTGCAGCCCCTGCCGACCGAGCGCCACCCCATGCGCCAGCGCGGCCCCGGCACTGGCTCGCGCCGTGGCTGGTCGCGCTGGCCGCTGCTGCCACGCTCGGCGTCGTCAACCTCGGCATCCGCGACAAAGAGACGCTGATCGCGCAAGGCCGTCCGGTCTATGTCGAACTCGCCCCGGTCGACCCGCGCTCGCTGATGCAGGGCGACTACATGCGCCTGGCCTTCCGCCTGCCCGATGCCTCGGCGCTGGACGCGTACCAGTTGCTGGGCGCGCGCCGGCCCCAGGTCGCGGCACGCCTGGACGCGCGCGGCGTCGCGACGCTCGACCGCGTGCTCGCGCACGGCAGCGAGCCCGAGCCGGGCGAGCTGCGCATCGAGCTGACGCCGAAGGACGGCGACTGGGTACTCGTCACCGACGGCTGGTTCTTCGCCGAGGGCGAGGCCGAGCGCTGGGCGAAGGCACGCTATGGCGAGTTCCGCGTCGAGGCGGACGGCCGCGCGCTGCTGGTCGGCATGGCGGACGAGGCGCTGCGGCCGATCGGCGCCCGCTGACGACACCCGCCCGCCGCCGCATCACCCGGATGCTGCGGGACGTCCGACATTCAGGAGCCGGGGCGGCGCGGCACCAGCACCGCCTGCTCCAGCTCGTGGCTGTCGTGCCACCAGCCGTTGTAGGCGGGGCTGCGCATCTCGCTGATCGAGGCGATCACGCGCGACCAGCGGTTGACCTCGACGCCCAGGCGCGCCCCCGAGACGCGCACGCCGGCCAGGTCGAGCCGGCTGCCGTCGACGTCGAGCGCGACCTCGCCGTCGAACACGCAGGCGGTGGCGACGAACTCTGAGCTGCGCACCAGCGCCGCGACCGGCCCTCCGCGCACCTGGACATCGAGCAGCTCGACGATCGAGTCCTCGACCAGCAGGCGCTCGGCGCGCACGCCCTTCAGGCGCAGGCCGGTGCAGCCGGTGATGCGCAGCTCGCGGTAGTGCCCCCTGATCTCGCGTCCGACCTCGCCGCGGCATTCGCGGTCGACGACCGGGCCGTCGGCGGCCGGCGGCGGCGTGCCGAGGCGCTGCGAGGTGTCGGGCGCCTGCTCGAGCGTGGACATCAGCAGCGGCAGGAAGCGCCCGACCGCAGCGCCGGCCATCGGCATGTGGTCGACACCGGCCAGCACGTGCAGCTGGGCCTGCGGCAGCACGAAGGCCAGCGCCTGGCCGGTGCGGACGGGCGCGATCGGGTCGGCGTCGCCCCAGATCAGCTGCACCGGCGTCTGCAGCGTGTGCGCGAGGGCGGCGAAATCCTCGTCGACCAGGGCCAGGCCGGCGTTGAGGTCGCTGCGCTCGCGCAGCGCCGCGCCCCAGGCGGCCTCGCTGCGCGAGAGGATGCGGCCCGGGTCGGGCACCGGCAGCGCAAACAGCCGCTCGACCACCGCGTTGCCGAAATCGCGCACCCGCGCCACCGCGCCCTTGAGCCCTTCGGGCGCCGCGTCGACGGTCCAGGGCAAGCTCGCGCGGTGCTTGACGAAGGCGGTGCGGTGCAGGATCCCCGCGGCGGAGACGAGCACCAGGCTGTGGACGCGCTCCGGTGCCGCCTCGGCGAGGCGCAGGGCGGCCGCGGCGCCCATCGAATGGGCGACGACGCGCGCCGGCCGCGCGGCGTGGCGCGCGAGCAGGTTCTCGAGTACGCGCGCGTAGCGGCCCGGCGCATAGCGGCCCTCGGGCGAATCGGAGTAGCCGTAGCCGGGCAGGTCGAGCGCGATCACGCGGTAGCGCTCCGCCAGCGCCGGCATCACCGTCAGCCAGTCGGTGAAGCCGTTGCTGCCCAGGCCGTGCACGATCAGCAGCGGTTCGGCCTCGGGATGCCCCGCGCGCACGACCAGGACTTCGCCGCCGAAGACCGGGTCGCGCTCGCGCCCGAGCGTCCAGTCGGCCGGCAGCGCGGCGCGCAGGGCATCGAGGGTGTGGAGACGGGCCCGACAGTGGCTGCAATCGGGCGGTGGCGGTGGGCTCTCGGTGCCGGCCGGTTCGATCGCCGTGGCCGGGTCGCGCAGCGCCGCGGCGCTGTCGGCGGCGGCCTGTGCCGATGAGGACGGCAGCGCAACGCCGAGGCCCGAAGCGAAGCCCGCTTGCAGCAGCAGGCGCCGGCCGGAGGCCGAAGGGCGTGGCGATGCCGGACCATGCCTCGCCCGGCCCTCGGCCCTCACCGCGCCACCAGCCCGAGCAGGCGCCGGATGTCGGCGGCGCAGGCCAGGCGCGCGCCGTCCTCGATGCGGCGGTAGAGCGCGACCAGTTCGCGTCCGCAGTCGGTCAGCTCGCTGCCGCCGCCGCCCTCGCCGCCCTTCGCGGAATCGACCGCCGGCGTGCGCAGCGAGCGGTTCAGCTCATCGAGCAGCACCCAGGCCCGGCGGTACGACATGCCGAGATGCTTGGCGGCGCCGGTCAGCGAGCCCGTCACCGCGATCGCCTCGAGCAGCGCCACCTTGCCGGGGCCGATCGCGATCACCTCGCCCGCCATCACACGCATGCGCAGGCGCAGCTGCGGCGCACTGGCGTCGCCCCGCTTGGGCGCCCCGCCATTGACCCGCTTGGGCGTGCCGGCAGCGGCAGGCTTCGGTCGCGCCGGCCCCGTCGACGGCGCGTCTGCGCCCGCCGCGCCGCGTACGGCAGGGCCCGGCGAGGCAACGGTCTCGGCCGCGGCCCGGCGCGAACCGGGATCGCCCTTGGGCCGGCCCGGCGGGCTCATCGAAGACCCTCCGGGCGGCGCCCTTCGAGGTCGCGCTGGAGGCGGCCCGGGCTCAAGCCCTCCCCCGGCGCGGCATGGCGGGGCAGCGGGTGCCGGTGCTGGCGTGTCTGGTCATGCCGGTGATATCGCCTTTCCGGCGTCAGTGCGGGCGTTGCTGGGCCAGATGGCGGTACAGCGTGCTGCGGTGGACGCCGAGCCGCCGTGCCGCCTCGGCGACACGGCCCTTGCAGTCTGCCAGCGTGCGGTCAATCGCCTGGCGGGTGATCTCCGACAGCTCGGTGTCGGTACCGGCCTCCGCAGGCGATGCGTCCTCGGCCGTCACGGACCGCTCGGCGGGCCGTGCCTCGCCCAGCCCTCCGGGCAGGTCCTCCGGCAACACGACGCTGCCCGGCTCGGCAAGCGCGACCGCCGCCCGCAGCACGCTGCGCAGCTCGCGCACGTTGCCGGGCCAGTCGTGCGCGGCGAGGCGGTCGAGGGCCGCGGCCGCAAGCTGCAGCCCCTTGGCGCGGCCCAGTTCGTCGAACAGGCGCAGGATCAACGTGCGCCGGTCGAGCCGCTGGCGCAGCGGCGGCAGCGCGACACGGTAGCCGTCGACGCGATAGAGCAGGTCCTGGCGGAAGGCGCCAGCAGCAACCTGGGCCGCGAGGTCGCGATGGGTCGCGCAGACGAGGTCGAAGTCGACCGGCACCGCGGCGCCGCCGCCCAGGGGCGTCACGACGCGCTCCTCGAGCACGCGCAGCAGGCGGGTCTGCAACGACAGCGGCATGTCGCCGATCTCGTCGAGGAACAGCACGCCGCCGGCCGCTTCGCGGATGCGGCCCGGACTGCCGCGACGGCGCGCGCCGGTGAAGGCCCCGTCCTCGTAGCCGAACAGCTCGGCCTCGATCAGCGCCTCCGGCAGCGCCGCGCAATTGACGGCCACCAGAGGGCCGGCGCGGCGCCGACTGCCGGCATGCAGTCGGCGCGCGAAGACGTCCTTGCCGCTGCCGGTCTCGCCATTGATCAGCACCGGCAAGCCTTCGTCCAGCACGCGCGCGGCCCGTTCGAGCAGCGGCTCCAAGGCGTCGTCGGCATCCGGCGCCCCGGCAGGCATCACCGCCACCAGCGCCGGACGCGGCGCGCCGGATGCCGCCGTCGGCGCCTCGACGCTGAGCGCGATCTCCTGGCCGTCGGGCAAGGTCAGCGGCCCCTTCGTCGCCTGCAGGCGCGACCAGCGCTGGCCCAGCAGGCGCTCGACCGGCTCGTCGAGCACCTCGTCCCAGCGCTCGCCGAGCAGCGACAGCGCGACCCGGTTGGCGCCGACGATGCGCCCTTCCTCGACCACCAGCAGGCCTTCGCGCGGTGTGCCGATCAGCCCCGCCTGACGATGGAAGCGGAGCAGGTGACCGCGCGCTCCCGCGACCAGCATCCGGTGCTCGACCTGCATGGCCGCCATGCGCACCAGGCCGAGGGCATGGCCGTTGACGCGCAGCGGCTCGCCCGAGATGTCGAGCGAGCCGGCCACCGCGCCGCGGCCGGTGAAGATCGGCGCCGCCGCGCAGCCTAGGTTGGCGTGCTGCGGCAGCAGGTGCTCGCCACCGAGGACGAGCAGCGCCTGCCTTTCGACCAGCGCGGTACCGATGGCGTTGGTGCCGCGCAGGCCCTCGGACCAGTCGACGCCGGGCGCCAGCGCGACGCGACGTGCCTTCGGCATGAAATCGGCGCTGCCAATCTCGTCGAGGATCAGGCCGGCGTCGTCGGTGAGGATCACGACGCAGCCTTCGCCGAGGACATGCTCGGCCAGGGTTTCCAGCTCGGGTTGGGCGGACTCAAGCAGGCGCATCGCCTGTTCGCGCCGCTCGAGCAGGTGCGGTGCCGTCAGCGGGGACGGCACGTCTGCGGTGGAGAGGACCGGGCGACAGCGCCGCCACGAGCGCGTGATGTGAGGCGCCACGCCGCTGCCCGGGTCGCGGCCTTCGATGAAGAACATCTCGCGCGCTCGTTCGACGCGTTCGAGATTCTTGGGCTCATCCTGCATCCCGTGTCTCCGTTCTATCGTCCTCGACTCCCGGGCGGTCGCGCCGGGACGTGGCAACGCGGTGCGCCAGCCCGTCACATCAGCGCGAAATATGTAACGGTGCGGCGCGCCCGAGGCGTCGCATTGTGCGACCGTTTGCGACACCTTCGCACGGGTACTTGTCGCAGGGAGCGACAGGTCAATGGCGGCCATGGACGGCCTCGGCGTGCGCAGGTCGTCGCAGACGTGGGCAGGCCCGTTATCTGGCGCCTGCCACCCCACCCTGCGCCCGCGCCCGCCCTTGCCGTTGGCGTCTATAGGCGCCAAAGCCTCCAAGAAGACCCGGAGCGTGACAAAGGCGGACGCCGCGGAAACGTCGCGCGCGCCTTCGATCTGGCCGCCAGAGTGCCGTAAGGGAAAGCACCGATCCGTATCGGGTATGGGCGTTGCACTTTCGCACCCGGGAGCCGCAGTCCGCGGCGCCGTGACTTGACCCTGGATCGGAGACACACATGGACATGCTCGAACCCGGCAAATTCGGAACCGCCGTGGCCTTCAAGAAGCGCTATGGCAACTTCATCGGCGGCGAGTGGGTCGCGCCGCGCAGCGGCCAATATTTCGAGAACGTGACGCCGGTGACCGGCAAGGCGTTCTGCGAGATCCCGCGCTCGAACGCTGAAGACATCGAGCTCGCGCTCGACGCCGCGCACAAGGCGCGCGCTGCCTGGGGCAGGACCTCGCCGACCCAGCGCGCAAACCTCCTGAACAAGATCGCCGACCGCATGGAGCAGAACCTGCCCATGCTGGCCGCAGCCGAGACCTGGGACAACGGCAAGCCGATCCGCGAGACGACGCACGCCGACCTCCCGCTGGCGGTTGACCACTTCCGCTACTTCGCCGCCTGCGTGCGGTCGCAGGAAGGTGGCATCAGCGAGATCGACGAGAACACGTACGCCTACCACTTCCACGAGCCGATCGGCGTCGTCGGCCAGATCATCCCGTGGAACTTCCCGCTGCTGATGGCGGTGTGGAAGCTGGCCCCGGCGATCGCCGCCGGCAACTGCGTCGTGATGAAGCCGGCTGAGCAGACCCCGGTGTCGATCCTCGTGCTGCTCGAGACGATCGGTGACATCCTGCCCCCGGGCGTGCTGAACATCGTCAACGGCTTCGGGCTGGAAGCCGGCAAGCCGCTGGCCTCGAGCAGCCGCATCGGCAAGATCGCCTTCACCGGCGAAACGACGACCGGCCGCCTGATCGGCCAGTACGCGAGCCAGAACCTGATCCCCGCCACGCTGGAACTGGGCGGCAAGTCGCCGAACATCTTCTTCGCCGACGTGATGGACAAGGACGACGCCTTCTTCGACAAGGCGCTCGAAGGCTTCGCGCTGTTCGCGCTCAACCAAGGCGAGGTCTGCACCTGCCCGTCGCGCGCACTGGTGCAGGAATCGATCTACGAGCGCTTCATCGAACGCGCGGTCAAGCGCGTCGCGGCGATCAAGCAGGGCAACCCGCTCGATCCCGAAACCATGATCGGCGCCCAGGCGAGCAACGAGCAGCTCGAGAAGATCCTGTCGTACGTCGACATCGGCCGCCAGGAAGGCGCCAAGCTGCTGATCGGCGGCGAGCGCAATCGGCTGTCGGGTGACCTGGAAGGCGGCTACTACGTCAAGCCGACGGTGTTCCAGGGCCACAACAAGATGCGCATCTTCCAGGAGGAGATTTTCGGCCCGGTCGTGTCTGTGACGACCTTCAAGGACGAAGAAGAGGCTCTCGCGATCGCCAACGACACGCTGTACGGCCTCGGCTCCGGCGTGTGGAGCCGCAACATCAACACGGCCTTCCGCATGGGTCGCGGCATCCAGGCCGGCCGCGTGTGGACCAACTGCTACCACGCCTATCCGGCGCACGCCGCGTTCGGTGGCTACAAGCAGTCGGGCATCGGCCGCGAGAACCACAAGATGATGCTGGACCACTACCAGCAAACGAAGAACCTGCTCGTCAGCTACAACGAAAACAAGCTCGGCTTCTTCTGATCTCTGATCCGATCGTCGACGCGCCCGCCCCTGGCGGGCGCAGGGTCGATACTCTCGGGCCCCGTCCGGATTCACTGTCCGGCCGGGGCCGTTTTTCTCTCCCTCGCTCTTCCGCTCTCGAGCGGACCACGACACCAAGGAGATGACATGACCGACGCCCTCCTGCGCGTCACCGCGACCCCCGCTGCGCTCGAGTTGCTCGAACGCGTGCGCGCCAAGCACGGCGATGTGATGTTCCACCAGTCCGGCGGATGCTGTGACGGCAGCGCGCCGATGTGCTACCCGCGGGGCGAGTTCACCATCAGCAACGACGACCGGCTGCTGGGCCATATCGGCGGCCAGCCCTTCTACATCAGCGGGCCGCAGTTCGAGTACTGGCAGCACACGCAGCTGATCATCGACGTCGTGCCGGGCCGCGGCGGCATGTTTTCACTGGAAGGCCCCGAAGGGTTGCGCTTCCTGACCCGCTCGCGGCTGTACTCCGACGAGGAATTCGCGCAGCTGGCACCGGCCCCGAACGGCAAGGAACTGGCGGCCGCCGCCGCACGCGCCTGACGCGACAAGACGCGAGGCCCGCGAACCACGGCCCGGCCCGCGGCGGGCGCGCCGCGACGGTCAGGTGACGACGCTCGGCGCCTTGCGCCCCGTGTGCTGCTGGATGCGCGCGATGCTCGAGGCGATCGCGATCAGCGGCGCCAGGGCCTGCTGGGTCGGCACGTCCTGCTTCACCGGGTCGGCCTCGTACAGCTCGAGGTAGACGCGCAGCGTCGCGCCCTCGGTGCCGGTGCCCGAGAGGCGGAAGACGCGATGCGCGAGCCGTCGGCGAAGATCAGCCGCACACCCTGCCGCTGCGAGACCGAGCCATCGGTCGGATCGGTGTAGGCGAAGTCGTCCGCCACCGCGATGCGCCGGCCCTCGAAGGACTGGCCGGCCAGCCCCGGTAGGCGGGAGCGCAGCTCAGTCATCAGCATGTCGGCGGCGATGCCGTCGACCGCCTCGTAGTCGTGGCGCGAGTAGTAGTTGCGCCCGTACTGCGCCCAGTGCGCGCGCACCAGTGCCTCGACCGACTGGCCCGTCGCGGCCAGCACGTTGAGCCAGAACAGCACGGCCCACAAGCCGTCCTTCTCGCGCACGTGGTTCGAGCCGGTGCCGTAGCTCTCCTCGCCGCAGAGCGTCACGCGGCCCGCGTCAAGCAGGTTGCCGAAGAATTTCCAGCCGGTCGGCGTCTCGTAGCAGGGGATGCCGAGCGCGATCGCGACGCGATCGGCGGCCATCGAGGTCGGCATCGAGCGTGCGATGCCGGCCAGCCCGGTGTGATAGGCCGGCACCAGCTTCGCATGGGCGGCGAGCACGGCCAGGCTGTCCGACGGCGCGACCGGGAAGCTGCGCCCGACGATCATGTTGCGGTCGGCGTCGCCGTCCGAGGCGGCGCCGAAGTCCGGCGCGTCCGGCGCGGCCATGTGCGTGATGAGGTCGACCGCGTTGACCGGGTTCGGGTCCGGGTGCAGGCCGCCGAAATCCTCCAGCGGCTCCGCGTTGACGACGCTGCCGGCGGGTGCGCCGAGCACGCCCTCGAGCAAGGCCTTCGCATAGGGCCCGCCAACTGCATGCATCGCGTCGAAGCGCATGCGGAAGCCGCCGGCAAAGAGCGCACGGATCGCGCCGAGGTCGAAGCAGCGCGCCATCAGTGCCGCGTAGTCGGCCACCGGATCGACGACCTCCACCGTCATGCCCTCGACCGTCTGCGTGCCGAGGCGGTCGATGTCGACCGGGCCGGCGTCGCTGATGCGGTACAGGCGGATCGACTGCGTGCGCGTGTAGGCCGCCTCGGTGACCTTTTCCGGCGCCGGCCCGCCGTTGCCGACGTTGTACTTGATGCCGAAGTCGCCGTCGGGCCCGCCGGGGTTGTGACTCGCCGACAGGACGATGCCGCCGTATGCCCTGCTGCTGCGGATCAGGCTGCTCACTGCAGGCGTCGACAGGATGCCGCCGCGGCCGAGCAGCACGCGGCCGAAGCCATGTGCAGCAGCCATGCGCAGGATCGTCTGCACCGCCTCGCGGTTGTGGAAGCGGCCGTCGCCGCCGAGCACCAGCGTCTGGCCCGCGACGCCTCCAAGCCCGTCGAACAGCGCCTGCACGAAGTTCTCGAGGTAGTGCGGCTGGCGGAAGACCTCGACCTTCTTGCGCAGGCCGGAAGTGCCCGGGCGCTGGCCGGCGAACGGTCGCGTGGGGACGGTGACGATGCTCATGAAGGTTCCTCTGGTGCTCGGGCCGCGGGTCGCGCCCGAGTGTGCCCCGCCGGGGGCGGCATTCTGCTTACGCGTTGCCGGCGCATGCGTGCGCTGCGGCCACTGAAGCCAGCTTGGCAATGCCCTCCGGTGGGCTCGGATTGCCGCGCCTGCCGATGCGCCGGCCCGTCACGACCCTGGCGCGGAGTCGAGCGCCCGCGCAGCGCCGCTGAGCGCGGGTGAACGTGCTGCATCGATCACCCAGACCGGGATGGCGGCGAGGTACTCGCGAAAGCGCCCCTTCGCT
This sequence comes from Ideonella sp., assembly GCA_035911095.1. Taxonomy (GTDB): domain Bacteria; phylum Pseudomonadota; class Gammaproteobacteria; order Burkholderiales; family Burkholderiaceae_C; genus JAMHWF01. The sequence continues at coordinate 128,311 of JAMHWF010000102.1, forward strand.
TCGAAGCGCTCGCGGAACGGCGTGCGGTCGAAGACGGTGCCCAGGCGCGGCACGATGCCGCCGCCAATGTAGACGCCGCCGCGCGCGCCGAGCGTCAGCGCGAGGTTGCCGGCCATCGTGCCGAGGAAAGCGCAGAACAGCTCGATCGCCTCGGTGCAGCGGGCGCCGCTGCCGTCGAGCGCGGCCGCCAGGATCTCGGCGGCCGACGGCGGGGCCGGTGGCACTGCCAGGCCATCCACCGCGAAGAGTGCCGCGTGCAGGTCGACCAGCCCCGGGCCGCTCACCGCACGCTCGGCGGAGACATGCCCGAACTGCCGCCCGAGTGCGTCGATGAGCGCCGCCTCGCGCGGCGTGCGCGAGACGAGCGTCGCGTGGCCGCCCTCGCCCTGCAGCGGCACCCAGCCGCCCCGGCCATCGGGCACCAGGCCCGACACGCCGAGCCCGGTGCCCGGCCCGATCAGGCCGACGGCGGCGTTCGGCTGGGCTCGGCCGCCCCCCACCTGACGCAACTGATCGGCCTCAAGGTCGGGCAACGCCAGCGCGAGCGCGGTGAAGTCGTTCAGCAGCACGAGGCGCTCGAGGCCGATGGCCGCGCGTAGCGCCGACGCCGAGAACGCCCAGGGTCCGTTGGTCATGCGCACCGCGTCGTCGAGGATCGGGTTGGCGATCGCGATCGCGCAGGCGCGCGGCGTCGCGTGACCCGTCGCCCTCAGGTAGGCGCGGATCGCGTCTTCGATGGCCGGGAAGCCGGCCGTCGGCAGGGTCTGTTCGTCGGCAATCGGGGCTCCCGGGCCGTCCTGCCACGCGAAGCGGGCATTGGTGCCGCCAATGTCGGCGAGCAGGCGGCTACCGGGAGCGGCGGGGGTCGGTGCGTGGGCCATGCCACGACCCTAACCGAAGGTCGCGGCGGGGTCATGACTCAGCAGCGCAGCGCCGGGGCCTGCTCGCGCACGAGGCGCTGACCGGTGGTGATCGCGCAATGCAGCGCCTCGTCGGCGGTGGGCCAGCGATGGCCGCAGGAGATCGCGTCGTCCCGGTACGCCAGGCCGCCGCGGCCATCACCGCGCACGCGCGTGACGGCCACAGCCGCGATGTATCCGTGGCCCCGCGGGGCTTCGAGCGCGCCGGCAAAGATCCGGTAGTTGCCTTCGTTGCATTCGTGAAACTGCATGGAAACTCCTCTGGAACCCCCGTTCAGGGGCATCGGCTCTGGTGGCGTGTCGACTGTGAGCCGCTTCCCCCCGAACGCGACCCCCTCGCCACGGGGGAAGGGGCCGGTTCTTCCCTAGTGAGAAGGACAACCTCCAGATCAACGGCGGCGTTGCAAGGCCCGCCTGCGCACATCCGCCCCACGGCCCCGATCGACGCCATCGGCTAGAATCGCGGGCTCGCTCGTGGGGGGGTAGCTCAGCTGGGAGAGCGTCGCGTTCGCAATGCGAAGGTCGGGAGTTCGATCCTCCTCCTCTCCACCACACGACACCCGAGGCCTTGTCTCGCCGCAGCGCGACAAGGCCTCTTTCTTTTGGCGCCGCCCCGCGTGCGCCTGGTGCTTTGGGGACGGCACCGGCATGTCGCCGCATAGCCGACGCGCGGCCCATCGGCAGACGATTCGCGCCGCGCGCAGAAGCACAGACGGAATGCTTCGTTCGCCTGCAGGCCATGGCCGCCAAGACTGCGGCCTGCTCCGTTTCTGACGCGTCCATGTCCACCGTACTCACTCCGGCGCGCGAGGCGCCCGGCCCCGCCGTGGCCTTCGACATCGACGCCGCCACTGAACGCCTGGCCGAGGCCCTGGCCGTCGACGCGATCGAGCGCGACCGTATCGGCGGCCACGCCGCGGCGCCGCGCGAACTGATCCGCGCCAGCGGCCTGCTCGCCCTGATCGTGCCCAAGGGGCATGGCGGCCTCGGCGCCGGCTGGCCCGCGCTGTACCGGGTCGTGCGCCGCCTGGCGCGTGCCGACAGCGCGCTCGCCCATGTCTTCGGCTTCCACCACCTGCAGGTCGCGAGCGTGCTGCTCTACGGCAACGCCGAGCAGCAGGCGCGCCTGATGCACCAGACCGTCACCGAGCGCCTGTTCTGGGGCAACGCACTGAACCCGCTCGACAAGGGCCTCGTCGCCGCCCGCGTCGACGGCGGCTGGCGGCTTGACGGCCGCAAGACCTTCACCTCCGGCGCGCTGGGCAGCGACCGCCTCACGCTGTCGGCCCACCTGCCGGCCGACGGCGACGGCGCCCAGCCCTTCCTCGTCGGCGCGGTCGCGACCGACAGCCCTGGCCTCGTCGTGCACGAGGACTGGGATGGTTTCGGCCAGCGCCAGACGGACAGCGGCTCGGCGCGTTTCGAGCGGGTCTTCCTCGCCGAGCGGGACGTGCTGGTGGCCCCCGGGGTCGCGCCGAGCCCGCGCGGCTCGCTGCGCACCCTGGTCTCGCAGCTGACGATGGCCAATCTCTACCTCGGCATCGCCGAGGCCGCCTACGAGGCCTCGCGCCACTACACGCTCGAGCAGGCGCGCCCCTGGCTCACGGCCGGCGTGCCGCGCTCGGCCGACGACCCCTTCGTGCAGCACCGCTACGGCAACCTCTGGCTGCTGGTGCGCCCGGCGCAGCTCGCCACCGACGCTGCGGCGCAGGCGCTGCAGGCCGCACTCGACCGCGGCGCCGCGCTCAGCGCCGCGGAACGCGGCGAGGTCGCGGTGCTGGTGGCCGAAGCCAAGGTGCTGGCCCACCGCGCCGGCGTCGAGGTCAGCTCGCAGATCTTCGAGCTGACCGGCTCGCGTTCCACCTCGACGCGCCTGGGCCTCGACCGCTACTGGCGCAACGCCCGGGTGCACACGCTGCACGACCCGGTCGACTACAAGCTGCGCGAGATCGGGCGCTTCCGGCTCGAAGGGGTCGTGCCCGAGCCCAGCTCGTATTCCTGAGGGGCCCTGGCATGAGCGCTCCCCCGGCAGCAGGCGACGAGCCGCTGATCCGCCTCGACCAGGTCGCGAAGGCCTTCCGCCTGCCGGACGGCAGCCGCTTCGAGGCCGTGCGCCCGACCTCGCTCGAGATCGGCCGCGGCGAGGTCTACGGCCTCGTCGGCAAGAGCGGCGCCGGCAAGTCGACGCTGCTGCGCCTGATCAACCTGCTCGAGCGCCCCGACCAGGGCCGCGTGCTCGTCGCCGGCCGCGAGCTGAGCGCGCTGCCGAAGCGCGAGCTGCGCCAGGCGCGACAGGGCATCGGCATGATCTTCCAGCAGTTCAACCTGCTGCAGAACGCCAGCGTGGCCGAGAACGTCGCCTTCCCGCTGCGCATCCACGGCCAGCGCGACCGCGCCCGTCTCGACGCCCGCGTGCGCGAATGCCTGGAGCGGGTCGGCATCGCGGACAAACTCGACAGCTACCCGGCCCAGCTCTCCGGCGGGCAGAAGCAGCGGGTGGCGATCGCCCGTGCACTCGCGAGCGCACCGTCGGTGCTGCTCTGCGACGAGCCGACCTCGGCGCTCGATGCGGAGACCACCGAGTCATTGCTCGCCACGCTGCGCGAGATCAACGCCGCGCTCGGCGTCACGATCGTCATCGTCACCCACGAGCTGCCGGTGGTGAACGCGCTGTGCCGCCAGGTGGCGGTGGTGGAGGACGGCGCGATCGCCGAACGCTTCAGCGTCGCCGCCCCGCCGGCTGTGCCCAAGACGCGCCTCGGCCGCGAACTGCTGCGCCTGCGCGCCGACGCCGAGCGCATGCGCGTGCTCGACCGCGAGGCGCCCGCCTATGCCTGAGAACATCGTCGCGATCCTGCCCGAGCTGTGGCTGGCGATCGGCCAGACCTTCCTGATGCTCGGCATCGGCCTGTCAGCGGCGGTGCTGCTCGGCGGGCCGCTCGGCATCTGGCTCTTCCTGCTCGGCCCGGGGCAGTCGCTCGAGAACCGCCGGCTCGCCGCCGTGATCGGCTGGCTCGTCAACACGGTGCGCTCCTTCCCTTTCATCATCCTGCTGGTCGCGCTGGTGCCGTTCACGCGCGTCGTGGCCGGCACGACGATCGGCCCGGTCGCGGCGGCGGTGCCGCTGTCGTTCGCGGCGATCCCCTACCTCGCGCGACTCGTCGAGCAGACCCTGCGCGAGGTGCCGCGCGGCGTGATCGAAGCGGCGCATGCGATGGGGGCGACCGAGCTGCAGATCATCCGGCGCGTGCTGGTCACCGAGGCCCGCTCGGGGCTGGTGTCGGCGCTGACGGTGCTCTCGATCAGCTTTCTCTCGTACTCGGCCGTGGCCGGCGTGGTGGGCGGCGGCGGCATCGGCGACCTCGCGATCCGCTATGGCTACTACCGCTTCCAGACCGACGTCATGGTGCTGACGGTCGCCATCCTCATCGTGCTGGTGCAAGTGATCCAGTTCGCCGGCAGCACGATCGCGCGCCGCCTCGACAAGCGATGAGTAGCGGGCGCCCCCCGATGAAGTCCCTACCCGCCGAAGGACCAACCCATGCCGCGTGACCGCCTGATCCTGCTCGAGCCCGGCTTCGCCGACCCGGCCCACCCGGGCGAGCGCTTCGTCTGCCCCGACGTGCTGCCGGTCGAGGGCCTGCTCGCCAGCGACCCGGCGCGTGCCGCCCGGCTCGACATCGAGCGTGTGCCCTATCCCCGTCCGCGCCCGGCCGTCGTCGCGGCGCTCGATGAGGCGCACCAGGGCCTGCCGATGCTGATCCTCGGCGACGAGCACCCCCCGCCGGACGATGCCGATCGTCTCGGCGAGCGCCGCTTCGTCAGCGACACCCGGCGCATCCTCGCGCTGCTGGCCGAACGGCACGGCTTTCCGAAGGTCCACTGACCCCGGCGCCGCCGCCTCGCGTCAGGCCAGGTTCCGGGCGCGTCGGCAGCGCCGCTGCGAGGCACGAACATGTCATCACCTCCGTCACCCGACCGGCCCCCCGCGCTAGCGCCTGCCTCCTCAGCCGGGCTCTCGCGCCGCCGCCTGATGCAGGCTGCGCCAGCGCTGCTGCTCCCGCCCGCAGCGCTGGCGGCACGCGACGGCGACACCGCACTGCGACGTGCGCTGGCGGGCCCGCAGCGCAGCGCCGCCCAGCGCGCACGCGACGCCGCTCGCCACCCCTACGAGACGCTGCGCTTCTTCGGCCTTGCGCCCACGCTCACCGTGCTCGAACTCTCGCCCGGCGCCGGCTGGTACACGGAGATCCTCGCGCCCTACCTGCGCGAACGCGGGCGGTTGTGGGCTGCGCATGCCGCACGCGACGCGCCCGACGACTACTCTCGCCGCGGCCGGGCGAACTTCGAGGCCAAGCTCGCCGCCGACCCCGCGCACTACGACCGCGTGCGCGTCGGCACGCTGCCCACCGGCCCGGCCTTCGCCGACCTCGGGCCGCCGGGCAGCGTGGACCTCGTCCTGAGCTTCCGCAACGTGCACAACTGGCTCGAGGACGGTCGACTGGACGACATCCTCCGCGCCAGCCTGACGCTGCTGCGCCCTGGCGGGGTACTGGGCATCGTCGACCACCGGGCGCCGGTCGGCACGCCGCTCGAACGCCAGAAGTCGAGTGGCTACACCACCGAGGCGGTGACGATCGCGGCCGCCACCGCGGCCGGCTTCCGCCTCGAGGCGCGCAGCGAGATCAACGCCAATCCGCGCGACGACCACGACCACCCGCACGGGGTGTGGTCGCTGCCGCCGACGCTGCGCGGCGGGGAGGTCGACAAGGCGCGCTTCCTCGCCATCGGCGAGTCCGACCGCTTCACGCACCGCTACCGGAAGCCGGGCGCCGCACTCCGTCCGCCGATCCGCTGAGCCTCGCGGCTCGATGCAGCCGCTCGCTTGCGCTGCCTGGGTCGAAGCGGGTTGCGTTGTATCCGTGTATACATTTCGCGTATACACTTTGGCGTCCTCGAGTACCGCCGCGAGTCAGACGGCGGAAGCGATGGGCTTTGTGGGTCGGCGCGCAGGTTTGCCATGACCGCCCTCTTCCCGAAAGCAACAAGAACGACATGCCCCGCCACCAGTACGTCAAGAGACATACATCGACCCGCCCCAGCCTCACCTCGGTCGCCCTCGGTTGCGGCCTCAGCCTGGGGTCCCTTCCCGTCCTTGCGGACACGCCGGAACAGCTCGAACCCGTCGTGGTGACGGCTCCCAGGGATGCCGAACGCCCGTCCGGCTTCGATGCCAGCGACGCGACCCTCGGCCCTCTGGGCAGCAGGAAGCTGATCGACACGCCCTACTCGATCAGCGTGGTCAACGCCGAGATGGTCGGCAATCAGCAGGCGAGCAGCCTGACCGACGTGATGAAGTACCTGCCGTCCACGCAGATGGAAGCCCGGGGCGGCATGGACGTCGGGCGGCCGCAATCCAGAGGCATGCGCAGCGACGTGGTGGCCAACAACCATCTCGATGGCCTGAATGTCGTGGGCACCACGGCCTACCCGATGGAAATGCTGGAACGGGTCGAGGTCGTCAACGGCCTCACCGGGGCCCTCTACGGGCCCGCCAGCCCGGCCGGCAACTTCAACTTCGTCCAGAAGCGGCCGACACGCGACGACCTGCGCCGGCTGACGCTCGGCTACAAGAGTCGCGGCGCCCTGAGTGCGCACGGCGATCTCGGCGGCCGCCTCGGCCAGCAGGGGGTCGCGGGCTACCGGCTCAACCTGCTCTACGAGGACGGCGAGAGCTATGTGCGCGACAGCGATCTCAAGCGCAAGCTCGCCGCCCTGGCCCTCGACTTCCATCTGACGCCGGCCACGGTGCTCGAAGTCAGCGCCAGCCACTACCGCTTCGACAAGTTCGGCCTGCCCGGCAGCTTCGCGTACGGCATCGCGCAGCAGTTGCCCGCGGCACCGGACGCGTCCCGCCCCGGCTACGGCCAGCCCTTCACCGGGATGGAGCTCGAGACCAACACCATGAGCACGCAGCTCCGGCACGCCATCTCGCCCAACTGGAAGCTGAACGTCGGCATCGGGCGCCAGATCGCCGACCGCTACCTCGCGACCGCCACCAACACGCTGCAAAGCAACGCCGGTGACTATTCGACCCGGACCAGCAGCGGCGTCGCCGGCCGGTTCGTCGTCGAAAGCAACCTGGCCAGCCTGAACGGCACGGTGACGGCGGGCGGCATCGAGCACGACCTGGTGCTGTCCACCACCGGGTACAAGTGGGAGATCTACTCCGCCGTCAACAGCGTGGCCTATCCGCTCGGCGAAGCGAGCTTCGACAACCCGCAGATCTATCCGGACCCCGGCTTCCTTCATGACGGGCCGCGCTACTACGCGGGCAGGACGCGCACCCAGTCCTTCACCGTCGGCGACACGATGAGCTTCAACCCTCAGTGGTCGCTGATGCTGCTCGGCAGTCACGCGATCCTGAAGTCCGACTCGTACGATCGCACCGGCGCGCGCAGCTCGGAGTACGCCAAGAACGGCTTCAGCGGCACGGCGGCGCTGAGCTTCAAGCCACGGCCGGACATCTCGACCTATATCGCGTACGCCGACACCCTGCAGGAAGGCTCGGTGGCGCCGGACACGGCCAGCAATGCCAACGCGGTGCTGTCGCCGTTCAGGAGCAAGCAGTACGAGCTCGGCGCCAAGTACGCGTTCGGCGCCCTGAACGCGGGCCTCGCGGTGTTCCAGATCGAGCGGCCCTTCGCCTTCACCGGCGCGGACAACGAGTTCCGCGTGCAGGGCCAGCAGCGCAACCGCGGGCTCGAGCTGTCCTTCAACGGCGAGCTCGGCTCTCGCTGGGCCCTGTACGGCGGCTTCACCGTGCTCAACGCCAAGCTGGGCGACACCGCCAACCCCAGCACCAGCGGCAAGCGCATGGTGGGCGTGCCGAAGCTCCAGGCGTCGTTGCTCGGCGAGTACCGGGTGCTCGCGCTGCCCGGCCTCACACTGACCGGCAACCTGCGACATACCGGCAAGCGGGCGATCAACACGGCCAACACCGCCTTCGTCGACGGCTACGAGATCATCGACCTGGGCTTGCGCTACAGCCATCGCCTGATCGGCAAGGCGACGACCTGGCGCCTGGCGGTGAACAACGTCACCGACAAGCGCTACTGGGCGGCCCTCTTCCCCGGCAACATCGACGGCGGCGTCGCGGCCGGCAGCGCCTTCCTCGGCGACCCGCGGGAGGTCCGGATGTCGATGTCGATGGACTTCTGACGAGGCCGCCGGAAGCTCCATGCGCGGCCTCATCGACTGGCAGCTGCTGGCCGACTTGCAGACCCCGCCAGGCCTGAGCCAGCCGGCGATGTGGGACGCCTTCGCCGAGCGCTACGACGGCTACGGCAGGCTCCAGGCAGCCCACACGCAGGCGCAGGTCGAGGCCATGGACCTGCGCCCGGACGAGACCCTGCTCGACGTCGGGGCGGGTGCCGGGCGCCTCGGCGTGCCGGCTTCGCGTCGCGTGCGGCGCGTCACCGCCCTCGACACCTCGCGCAGGATGCTGGACGCCCTGGCGCGCAATGCGCGCGAGGCCGGCGTCTCCAACATCGACGCCGTCCAGCTGCCCTGGGAAGACGTCGAGCCCGGCGTCAACCTGGCCCCGCACGATGTGGTCGTCGCCTCGCGCTCGCCGGCCATGCGGGACGTGGACAAGCTCCACGCATTGGCGCGGCGTGCGGTGTACGTGATGCTCTACTCCGGGCCGAGCCTGAAGCAGTTCCACGATCGGCTGGTCGAAGGCATCGAGCCCCTTCCCTCGGCCGAGCGGCGGCGCTTCGCCCTCCCCGGCCATGCGCTGGTGTTCAACCAAGCGCTCGCGCTGGGCTTCGAGGCCCGGGTCGACTATCTCGAGGACGGCTTCCGCAAGCGCTACCGGGACGAGGATGAGGCGGTGGCCGACTTCGGCTGGCTGCACCTGCCCGCCGGCAGCGAGGCCCGCTTCCGGCGCAATCTGCGCCCGTTCCTGCACCCCGACGACGAGGGCCTGCTGCTACAGCTGCGCACGCGCACCGCGATCGTCTGGTGGCACAAGCAGACGCCATGCGTCGACCCGCTATAGGCCCGGCGCCTGTCGTGCAGCGCGCGGTGTTCGACCGCCGGCAATGGCTCGCGTCTGCCGGTCTCGCCCTGCTGGCCGCGGCATCGAGCCGCCCGGCCGCGGCTCAGAGGCCCGACGGGCCGACCCGCACGATCCGCTACTACGGCGACCGCCAGGTCACGGTGCCGGACCAGGTCACCCGCGTGGCCAGCGCCTGGGAGGCCCAGAACTCGATCATCACGATGCTCGGCTTCGGCGCCCGCATCGTCGCCTCCACGCGCTTTGCGCGCGACATGCCGGCCTTCCGCCAGCTGGTGCCCGGCATCGAGCACGTGCCGCTGGCCAGCGCCGGCAGCGGCGACCTCAACGTCGAAGAGCTGATCCGCCTGCGGCCGCAGGTGCTGTTCCTGTCGAGCCCCCCGGCGCCGGCCCAGGCGGCGCAGTTGCAGCGGGCCGGCATCGCCGTCGCCGCCTTCCGCGCCAACGCCCTGTCGGCGCTCGTCGAGCGGACGCAGATCACCGGCGACATCCTGGGCGGCGAGGCCGTCGAACGCGCCCGTCGCTACAAGGCGTACTTCGACGCCAACGTCGAGCGCGTGCGGCGGGCGCTGGCCGGTGTCGACCCGGTGCGGCGGGTCAGCGTCTATCACGCGGTCGGCAGCCCGCTCAGCACCTCGGGCCGGCCCTCGCTCAACCAGGACTGGATGGACCTGGCGGGGGTTCGCAACGTCGCTGAGCACTGGATCGAACTCGGCGGCAGCGCTTCGGCCCAGGTGTCGGTCGAGCAGGTCATCACGGCCGACCCCGACCTCATCGTCGCGATGCGGGCAAGCGACGCCGAGGCCATCCGCACCGACCCCCGGTGGCGCCAGCTGCGCGCGGTCCGGAACGGCCGGGTCCATGCCAATCCGCGCGGCCTGTTCTGGTGGTGCCGCGAAACCTCCGAGGCCGCGCTGCAGTTCCTCTGGCTGGCCCGGCTGGCCTATCCCGAACAGATGAAGGACGTCGACATGCACGTCGAGGCGCAGCGCTTCTACCGGAACTTCTACGACCACGCGTTCAGTGACGCGGAGATCGACGAGTTCCTGCACCCGAAGCGTTGAATCGTCACACGGTGAACGGACGCCTGTGGCTGTGGTGCGCAGCTCTGGTCGTCGGCCCGGCCATGCTCGCGGCGCTGACCATCGGCCGCTATCCGCTGGACCTCGCCGAGATCGCGTCCTTCATCGGCGCCGCGGCTGGCCTGCACGACCTGCCGCCGCAACGCTTCGACCTGCTCCACAACTTGATCGTCGACATCCGGCTGCCGCGCGTCCTCGCCGCGGTGCTGGTGGGCGCGGCCCTCGCCGTCTCCGGCGCGGCCTACCAGGCCGTCTTCCGCAATCCGCTGGTCTCGCCCGGGCTGCTTGGCGTGCTCGGCGGGGCCGCCTTCGGCGCCGCGCTCGGCATGCTGATGTCGCTTGACTGGCTCGGCGTGCAGGCCCTGTCCTTCGTCATGGGCCTGGTCGCGGTCGGCTTCGGCGTGCTGGTGGCAAGGCTGTTCGGCCAGCTGTCCATCATCATGCTGGTGCTCGGCGGCGTGATCAGCAGCGGCCTCTTCGCTGCCCTGCTCTCGATGGTCAAGTACCTCGCCGACCCGAACGACCAGTTGCCGAGCATCGTGTACTGGCTGATGGGCAGCCTCGCGAGGGCAGATCTCGGCCAGACCGGCTGGCTGGCGATCCCGGTGCTGGGCGGGATCGCGCTGCTCGCCCTCGCCGGCCGCGCGCTCGACGTGCTGTCGATGGGCGACGACGAAGCCCGCGCGCTGGGCGTCCGCGTCGACCTGCTGCGCGCCGGCGTGATCGTGACGGCCACGCTGATCTCCGCCCTCACCGTGTCGATCGCCGGCATGGTCGGCTGGGTGGGCCTCATCGTCCCGCACATCGCCCGCCTGCTGACCGGCCCGGCCAATCACCTCGTGCTGCCACTCAGCGCCTGTCTTGGCGCGCTGTTCCTGCTGGCCTGCGACGCACTGACGCGCAGCGTCATGGCAGCCGAGATCCCGATCGGCATCGTCACCGAGCTGATCGGCATCCCGGTCTTCCTACTGGTGCTGAACCGGGTCCGCAAGGGTTGGGCATGAGCCTCGGCGCGGCGGAAGGCCTGAAGGCGCAGCAGCTCGCCTTCCGCTACGGCACGCGGCAGGTGATCGACGATGCCAGCCTGTCCCTGTCCGCCGGCGAAGTCGTGGCCCTGCTCGGCCGCAACGGCGCGGGCAAGAGCACCTTGCTGCGCATGCTGCTCGGGCTGCTGGTGCCACTCAAGGGGCAGGTCACGCTCGGCGACAGGCCACTTGGCGCCTACGCCCGCCGCGAGCTCGCAACCCGGGTGGCCTACGTGCCGCAGGTGCACGCCGCCCCCTTCCCCTATACCGTCCGCGACATCGTGCTGATGGGCAGGCTCCCGGCGAACGGCTGGCTGCGCGCGCCCCTTCGGTCCGACATCGAGACCGCTGGGGAGATGCTGGAGCGCTTCGGCATCGGCCATCTCGCGGACCGCCCCTACACCGAGGTCTCCGGCGGGGAGCGCCAGCTGGCGCTGCTGGCGCGCGCCCTGGTCCAGGGCGCCCGCACGCTGATCCTGGACGAGCCGATGGGCGGGCTCGACTACGGCAGGCAACTGCAACTGTTGCAACACCTCCGGGCGCTCGCCCACGAAGGCTACGCCGTGCTGATGACGACCCATCATCCCGAACAAGCCCTGCTCGCGGCCACGCGGGTGGCAGTCTTGATCCGGGGCCGCATCGAGTCGGACGGCCCGCCGGCCGAGGTCATCACGCCCCTGCTGATCCGCGAGCTCTACGGCGTCGAGGTGCTCTCGTTCAGCTCCGGGGACGGCCACGTCGGCTTCTACCCCAAGGGCCTGCAACCGATGCGCCGGGCTTGAACGACGGCCGATCCCTCGGCCCCCTCCCCGCGATTCAGGCCGCCTGCGCGAACGGGCTGCGGATGTCGGCCAGGAACTGCTGCGCGCGCGGATGCTGGGGCCGCAGGAAGAAGTCGTCGGGCTTCGCCCGCTCGAGCACCTTGCCGCGGTCCATGAACAGCACCCGGTGTGCGACGTCGCGCGCGAAGCCCATCTCGTGCGTCACGCAGACCATCGTCAGGCCCTGACCCGAGAGGCTGCGCATCACCTGCAGCACCTCGCCGACCATCTCCGGATCGAGGGCGCTCGTCGGCTCGTCGAACAGCAGCACCCGCGGCTTCATCGCCAGGGCGCGCGCGATCGCGACGCGCTGCTGCTGCCCACCGGACAGCGCCTGAGGGTAGGCCTGCGCCTTATCGGCCAGGCCCACGCGCGCCAGCAGCGCCATCGCCTCGGTGCGCGCCTCCGCGGCATCGAGCCCACGCAGGCGCCGCGGCGCCAGCGTGCAGTTCTCGAGTGCGGTCAGGTGCGGAAACAGGTTGAACTGCTGGAAGACGAAGCCGATGCCCGAGCGCAGCGCGTTCACGTCGCGCCCGCGGGCGTGGACGTCCTCGCCGCCGACGAGGATGCGGCCCGAGGCGATCGGCTCGAGCCGGTTGATCGTGCGGATCAGCGTGGACTTGCCCGAGCCCGAAGGGCCGCAGACGACCACCACCTCGCCGGCCTCGATCGTCTCGTCCACGTCGTCGAGCGCATGGTAGTTGCCGTACCACTTGTGAACATGTTCGAAGCGGATCATCGGTTGGCGCCCTCGCGGGCTGGTTGTAGGGCGGGCAGTTCGACGCCGCGGGTGGCCGCTGCGGGCGGACGGCGGTTGAGCCGCCGCTCGAGCCACAGCGCCAGGCGCGAGAGGCCGAAGCACAGCACGAAGTAGGTCAGCGCGAGCAGGCCGTAGACCTGCGGCGCCATCGTGAACACCTGGGTGTTGATCTGGGCGGCGATGAACGCGACCTCGTTGAGGCCGATGATGTAGCCGAGCGAGGTCTCCTTGATGGTCGAGACCGACTGGTTCACCAGCGAGGGCAGCATGTTGCGCAGCGCCTGGGGCAGCACCACCCAGCGCATCGTGCGCCAGTAGCCGAGGCCCAGCGCCCGCGACGCCTCGACCTGGCCGCGCGGCACGCTCTGCAGGCCGGCGCGCACCACCTCGGCGAGGTAGACGCCGTCGAAGATCACCAGCGCCGCGAGCATCGTGCCGAACTGGTCTGTCTTGTGGCCGGTGATTGCGGGCAGGAAGAAGTAGGCCCAGAAGATCACCATCAGCAGCGGCAGGCCGCGCACTATGTGGATCAGGGCCGCGACCGGCAGTCGCAGGGCCGCATAGGGGCTGGTGCGCGCCAGCGCCAACACCACCCCCACCGGCAGCGCCAGCGCCAGGGCGGACGCTGCGAGCAGCAGCGTCAGCGTGAGGCCGCCCAGCGGTCCGTTCGGGTACTGGCCGACGAGGAAGTACAGCCAGTAGGTCTGGATCAGCTCGATCATGGAACGCCCGCGGCGCGGCTCGGAAGGCCGGCCCGGCTCATGCGGTGCGGGGCGGCCACCGGCGCTGCACCAGGCCGGCCAGCCCGGTGATCGCCAGCGACACCGTCAGGTAAGCCAGCGTCGCGAACGTGAACGCCTCGACGCTGCGGAAGCTCGCGCTCTCAACCCGCGCCGCCTGGTACATCAGCTCGGCGACGCCGATCACGGTGGCGATGCTGCTGTCCTTCCACAGGTTCAGCGTCTGCGACAGCAGCGGCGGCACCGTCACGCGCAGGGCCTGCGGCAGCACGACGAGGCGCATCGTCTCGAGGAAGCCGAGGCCGAGCGCACGCCCGGCCTCGAACTGCACCGGCGGCACCGCCCGGATGCCGCTGCGGATGTCCTCGGCCATGTAGGCCGCGCCGTAGAGCGTGAGCGCGATCAGGCCGGCGATGAACTCGACGTCGTGGCCTTCGTACAGCCAGACGCGCCAGGCCTCGGGCAGCAGCTCGGGCGCCCCGAAGTACCAGAACACCAGGTGGGCCAGCAGCGGCACGCCGCGGATCGCCTCGACGTAGATCGCGCCCAGGGCGCGCAGCGGGGCCAGTGGCGCCAGCCTCAGCAGCGCGATCAACAGCCCGAGCGGCAGCGAAAGCACCAGTGCCCAGGCGGTCAGCTGCAGCGAGACGCGCAGGCCCGCCCACAGCCAGTCGTGGTACTGGCCGTGCAGAAGGAGTTCGAGGTCGAACACCCGCGGTCTCGCGCTGCCGGGTCAGCCGGGTCGGGGGCTCAGATCTGGTCCGTCTCGATGCGGAAGCTGCGCTTGTCGAACTGCAGCTTGGTCTGCGGCCCGTACCACTTGAGGAAGAGCTTCTCGGCCTCGCCCGAGCTCTCGAGCCCGCGCAGCGCGTCGTCGACCAGGGTCTTCAGCGCCGGCTCGCCCTTCTTGAGGCCGAGCGCGAGCGGCTCGACGCTGATGCTGGTCGGCAGAATCCGGTAGTTCGCCTTCGCCGCGCCCAGCTTGGCGTAGTCGTTGACGATCGAGGCCTCGTCGTTGACGTAGCCGACGCCCTTGCCCTGCTGCAACGCGAGGAAGGCTTGCTGCGTCGTCTCGTAGGTCACGACGTCGACATTCGGTACCGCCTTGCGGATGTTCGGCTCCTGCGTGCCGCCCTTGACGGTCAGCACCCGCTTGCCCGCCAGCTGCGGCACGTCGTCGATGCCGCCGGCGGTCTTGACCAGCACCTTCTGCCCGGTCACGAAGGTGGTGAGCGAGAAGTCGATCTGCGACTCGCGCTCCTTGTTGTGGGTGAGCGAGGCGGCCAGGATGTCGACTCGCCCCTGCTGCAGCTCCGGGATGCGCGCCGCGACGGCGAGCTGCTTGAACACCGGCTTGACGCCGATCTTCGCCGCGATGGCCTTCGCCAGGTCGACCTCGTAGCCGACGATCTCGCGCGTCTTCGGGTCGACGAAGCTGTTGGGCTCGTCGGTGCCCAGCACGCCCACCACCAGCTCCCCCTTCTGCCGGATGTCCGCCAGCTGGTCGGCCTGGGACGGCAGCGCGCAGGCGAGGGCGGCGAGCGCAAAGGCAAGACGCGGGAGCAGGCGGAGGCGGCGGTGCATGACGACCTTTCGGAACGTGAAGAAGGCCGCGAGGCTAACGAGCGGTTCGCGTTGCGGCCAAGGAATCGAAACGCATAACGTCAGTTGGCGGGCCGATGCACGCCCGGCCGGCCAAAGCCGCGCAAGGTCATGCGCGCAACGCCCGGCGCATCAGCTCCTGCGTCCTGCGCCACGCGCATCGACCGACGCGCAAGGCTTCCTTGGGCGGTGCCCGGACGCCTCCCAGACTCGACGGGACTGTCCGCAAAAGCCCGATACCCCATGCATTCCCTGCGCCGCCAGCTCGTCACCGCCCTCGGCCTCGTCGCCGTGGCGCTCGCCACGCTCACGCCCCTGGCCAAGGCCCAGGAGAAGAAGTCGCTCGTCATCGGCGCCACCGCTGGCCCCTACGCCGACCAGGTGCGCTACGGCATCAAGCCGATCCTCGAGCGCAAGGGCTACCAGGTGCGCGTCGTCGAGTTCAACGACTACGTGCAGCCCAACCTCGCGCTGGCCCAGGGCGACCTCGACGCCAACGCCTTCCAGCACGTCGTCTACCTCAACAAGTTCGCCGCCGAGCACAAGCTCGCGCTGAGCGAGCTGGTCAAGGTGCCGACCGCGCCGATCGCCGTCTACAGCCGCAAGCACAAGCGCCTCGACGAGGTGAAGGCCGGCGCCACCGTCGCGCTGCCGAACGACCCGACCAACGCGGCGCGCGCGCTGGTCGTGCTGGAGGAGCTCGGCTGGATCAAGCTGCGCCCCGGCATCGACCCGATCCGCGCCTCCGAGAAGGACGTCGAGGCCAACCTCAAGGGCATCAAGCTGATCCCGCTCGAGGCGGCGCAGCTGCCACGGTCGCTGGACGACACCGACTACAGCTTCGTCAACGGCAACTTCGCGCTCGCCTCCGGGCTCAAGCTCACCGAGGCGCTCGCGCTCGAGAAGACGCAGCCGCTGTACCAGAACCTGGTCGCGGTGCGCGCCGCCGACAAGGACCAGCACTGGGTGAAGGACCTCGCCGATGCCTACCGCTCGCGCGACTTCCTCGCCGTGACCGAGCAGCGCTTCGCCGGCTTCGTCAAGACCGACTACCAGCAGGCGCTCGCGGGCGCGAAGTGAGCGCGCCGGCCGTGGCGAAGACGCTGCGCTTCAACGCGTTCCAGATGAACGCGGCCTCGCACCAGTCGCCGGGCCTGTGGCGGCATCCGCGCGACGCCTCGCACCGCTACACCGACCCGGACCACTGGATCGAGCTGGCGCGGCTGCTCGAGCGCGGGGTGTTCGACGGCATCTTCCTCGCCGACGTGCTGGGGGTCTACGACGTGCATGCCGGCTCGCACGACGCGGCGCTGCGCCACGGCGTGCAGGTGCCGCTGAACGACCCGCTGGCGTTGGTGCCGCTGATGGCCGCGGTCACGACCCACCTCGGCTTCGGCGTCACCGCGGCGATCAGCTACGAGGCGCCCTACGCCTTCGCCCGACGCATCAGCACGCTCGACCACCTGACGCGGGGACGCGTCGGCTGGAACATCGTCACCGGCTACCTCGACAGCGCGGCGCGCAACCTCGGCCTCGAGCGCCGTGCGCACGACGACCGCTACGACCAGGCGGACGAGTTCCTCGAGGTGGTCTACAAGCTCTGGGAGCACAGCTGGGAGGACGACGCCGTGCGCCGCGACCGCGAACGCGGCCTCTATGTCGACCCGGCCAGGGTGCACGCGATCGACCACCGCGGCACGCACTACCAGGTGCCGGGCATCCACCTCAGCGAGCCTTCGCCGCAGCGCACGCCGGTGCTCTACCAGGCCGGCACCTCGCCGCGCGGCACGCGCTTCGCGGCCCGCCACGCCGAGTGCGTGTTCGTCAGCGGGCCGAGCAAGGCCGTGGTCGCGAGCCACGTCAAGGCGCTGCGCCAGGCCTCCGCCGACGCCGGGCGCGACCCGGCCAGCCTGCTGATCTACGCGCAGGCGCTGGTCATCACCGCGCCGACCGCGCAGGCGGCGCAGGAGAAGCAGGCCGAGCTCGAGCGCCACATCAACATCGAGGCCTCGCTCGCGCTGCTGTCGGGCTGGACCGACGTCGACCTCTCGCGCTATCCGCTGGACGCGACGATCGAGTACCTCGACACCGACGCCGGCCGCACCGCCCTCGCCTCGTTCAGCGCCGCCGACCCGCAGCGGCGCTGGACGGTCGGCGAGGCGGCGCGCTTCATCGGCCTGGGCGGCCGCGGGCCGGTGCTCACCGGCGACCCCGGCCAGGTGGCCGACGCGCTCGAAGCCTGGGTCGACGAGACCGGCATCGACGGCTTCAACCTGACCTACGCGCTGGCGCACGAGACGATCCGCGACGTGGTCGAGTGGGTCGTGCCCGAGCTGCAGCGGCGCGGGCGCTATCCCAGCGCCTACGCGCCCGGCGCGCTGCGCCACAAGCTCTTCGGCCGCGGCGCGCGCCTGCCGGGCGGCCACGCTGCGCGGCAGCTCCGCCTAGGCAGCGCCAAGGCCCCTGCCCCGCCGCCTGCCGTCGCCCGCCAACACGACCCCGAACCCGCCGAAA
Organism: Ideonella sp.; assembly: GCA_035911095.1. Taxonomy (GTDB): domain Bacteria; phylum Pseudomonadota; class Gammaproteobacteria; order Burkholderiales; family Burkholderiaceae_C; genus JAMHWF01. The sequence goes on from JAMHWF010000102.1 coordinate 145,855, forward strand.
GCCCGATCCGAACCCCGATCCAAAGTCCGGTCCAGCCCTGAACCTCGTCACGCCACCCCGATGAAACGACGCACCTTGATCCAGGCCGGCGCCGCCGCGCTCGCCACCCCCGGGCTGCTGCACGCGGCCGACGCGCCGAAGGAAGTCCGGCTCGACTTCGCCTACTACTCGCCGGCGAGCCTCGCGCTCAAGCGCTTCGGCTGGTTGGAGGAAGACCTCCGCCGGGACGGCATCGGTGTCAAGTGGGTCTTCAGCGCCGGCAGCAACCGCGCGCTCGAGTACCTGAACGGCAACAGCATCGACATCGGCTCCTCGGCCGGCCTGGCCGCGCTGCTGTCGAAGGCCAACGGCAACCCGATCCGCACGCCGTACATCTTCTCGCGCCCCGAATGGACGGCGCTCGTGGTGCGCAAGGACTCGCCGATCCAGGGTCTGGCCGACCTCAAGGGCAGAAAGATCGCCGCCACCAAAGGCACCGACCCCTACCTGTTCCTGCTGCGGGCACTGCACACCGTCAAGCTCAAGCGCAGCGACATCGAGCACGTGGCCCTGCAGCATGCCGACGGCCGCGCCGCCCTCGAGCAGGGCCGCGTCGACGCCTGGGCCGGGCTCGACCCGCTGATGGCCGCCAGCGAGCTCGACGCCGGCTCGCGCCTGATCTACCGCAACGTGGCCTTCAACACCTACGGCTTCCTCAACGTGCGCGAGGACTTCCAGCAGCAGCACCCGGAGCTGCTCAAGCGCGTGATCGCCGCCTATGAACGCGCACGGCGGTGGACCGCGGCGAACACCACCGAGGCGGCGAAGATCCTGTCGGAAGAGGCCAAGGTCAGCCTCGAGGTGGCGCTGCTGCAGCTCAAGCTGCGCACCGACCTGAGCAACCCCCAGCCCTCGGCCGAGCATGTCAACGCGCTGCGCGGCGCGGCGCCGATCCTGCTCGACGAGCAGCTGGTGAAGCCGGGCACCGACCTGAACCAGGCAATCGCGGCGCTGGTCGACACCCGCTTCGCCCGCGGCATCGCCGGCGCGGCGGCGTGACCCTCCGCGCCGCCTCGGCGGACCGTCTTGAGCCGCTCGGCGACGAGGCACCGGCGCCCTCGCCTTCGCCGTCGTCGCGCCGCCCCTGGCCGGTGGGCCTGCTCGGCCTGGCGCTGCCCGCGGCGCTGCTGGCCCTGGCTGAGCTCGCGGTGCGCCTCGGCTGGGTGCCGGCGAACCTGCTGCCGCCGCCGAGCGAGGTGCTGCGCACGCTGGGCGAGCTGGCCGAGCGCGGCCTCGGCACGCACCTGCTGTCGAGCACGCTGCGCGTCGCCGCCGGCTTCGCGATCGGCGCCGCGCTGGCGGTGGGCTTCGGCGCCCTGGTTGGCCTCAGCCGGCGCGCCCACGCCGTCTTCGACCCGAGCTTCCAGGCGCTGCGCGCGATCCCCTCGCTGGCCTGGGTGCCGCTGCTGCTGCTCTGGCTCGGCATCGACGAGGCCTCGAAGCTGACGCTGATCGCGATCGGCGCCTTCTTCCCGGTCTACATGGGCGTGGCCTCGGGCTTCCGCGACGTCGACCGCAAGCTGGTCGAGGTCGCCGAGATGGCCGGGCTCTCGGGCGCGGCGCTGGTGCGGCGCGTGCTGCTGCCCGCCGCGCTGCCGGCGGTGCTGACCGGGCTGCGCAACGGGCTCAGCCTGGCCTGGATGTTCATGGTCGCGGCCGAGCTGATCGCCGCCACGCGCGGCCTCGGCTACCTGCTGACCGACGGCCGCGAGACCGGCCGCGCCGACATCGTGCTGGCGGCGATCCTGCTGCTGGCGCTGCTCGGCAAGCTGAGCGACAGCGGCATGGCCGCGCTCGAACGGCGCTGGCTCGCCTGGCGCGACACGCTGGACACTCGGGCATGAACGCTTCCGCCCGGCCGCCCGAAAGAAGCGCTGGCCCCTCCCGGAGCGACCCCGCGCAGCGCGACGCCGTACCGGTGACCGCCGCGCAGGAGGGCGCCTCTGCAAGCCCGCCGCTGCTCGAGGTCCACGTGCGGCGCAAGCGCTACGGCACCCGCGACGTGCTGCGCGAGCTGCGCCTGGCGCTGCGCGAAGGCGAGATCGTCTCGCTGGTCGGCGCCAGCGGCTGCGGCAAGAGCACGCTGCTGCGCATCGTCGCCGGGCTCGACCGAGACGCCGAGGCGACGGTGACGCTGGACGGCCAGCCGGTCACCGCCCCGCTGCGCGAGATCCGCTTCGTCTTCCAGGAGCCGCGCCTCTTCCCCTGGCTGACGGTGGCGCAGAACGTCGCCTTCGACCTTGGTGGCAGCAGCAACGGCGCTCGCGAGTCCGGGCGCGTCGAGGCGCTGCTGGCCGAGGTCGGCCTGGCCGGGCTCGGCGCGCGCCTGCCCAAGCAGCTCTCCGGCGGGCAGGCGCAGCGGGTCGCGATCGCGCGCGGCCTGTTCGTGCGGCCGCGCCTGCTGCTGCTCGACGAGCCCTTCTCGGCGGTCGACGCCTTCACCCGGCTGAAGCTGCAGGACCTGCTGCTGCGCCTCGCACGCGCCCACGGCATCACGGTACTGCTCGTCACCCACGACATCGACGAGGCGGTGCACCTGAGCGACCGCGTGCTCGTGCTCGAGTCCGACCCCGGCCGCCTCGCGGCGTCGATCGACGTTGCGCTCCCCCACCCGCGCCCGCGCGACAACGCCACCACCGCGCAGGCCATCGCCGCCGTGCGCCAGGCGCTGCACGCGGCCCATGCGCTCTGACCCACCCTGGAGATCCCGATGCCGAGCCTGCCCTTCCTGCGCCCGCGGCGCGCAACGCTGCGGCAGTGGCTCGCCGTCGCCGGTCTGTTGCAGGGCCTGGCGCTGTCGGCACCGGTCCTGGCCCAGCAGACGATCCGCATCGCGGTGACCGCCGGGCCGCATGCGCAGATCGCCGAGGTCGCGAAGAAGGTGGCCGAGCGCGAAGGCCTGGTGCTGAAGGTCATCGAGTTCCAGGACTACATCCAGCCCAACGCGGCACTCGACGCGGGCGACGTCGAGGCCAACAGCTACCAGCACCGGCCCTTCCTCGACTCGCAGATCCAGGCGCGCGGCTACAGGATCAGCGCGGTCGGCAACACCGTCACCTTCCCGATGGGCTTCTATTCGAAGCGCGTCACATCGCTCGCCGCGCTGCCCGAGGGCGCCACCGTCGGCATCCAGAACGACCCGTCGAACAGCGGCCGCGCGCTGCAACTGCTGGCCAAGTACGGCGTCGTCAAGCTCAAGCCTACGGCCGGCATCAGCGCCACCGTGGCCGACGTGATCGAGAACCCGAAGAAGCTGCAGATCGTGCAGGTCGAGGCGGCGCAGTTGCCGCGCTCGCTCGACGACCTGGACGCGAGCGCGATCAACACCAACTACGCCGTGCAGGCCGGCCTGGTGCCGACGAAAGACGCGATCGCGATCGAGGACGCGCAGAACCCCTATGCCAACCTGCTGGCGGTGCGCACCGCCGACAAGGACCAGCCCTGGGTGCCGAAGCTGGTGCGGGCCTTCCAGTCGCCGGAGGTGAAGGCCCTGGTCGAGGGCAGCTTCGCCGGCTCGCTGGTGCCGGCGTTCTGAACGCCCGGCATCCCGCCCCGGTGAGCCCCCTGGCCGCGCCCGACCAGGCCTTCGTCCCGTTCCGCCCCGGCGTGGTCCGGCCCGCGGCCGACGCCGCCGAGCTGCACGCACGCGCCGCGCGGCTGCTGCCCGAGATCGCCGCCGGCGCCGCGGCGCGCGAACGCGACCGGGTGCTGCCCTATGCCTGGGTGCGGCGCATCGCCGAGGAAGGGCTCTACAGCTTCCACGTGCCGCGCGCGCACGGCGGGCCGGGCGGCTCGATGCACGACGTGATCCGCTTCGTGATCGACGTCGCCGCGGTCGACTCCAACCTCGCGCAGGCGCTGCGGCCGGGCTTCGGCTTCATCGAGAGCATCCTGTACTCGCAGGACGCCGAGGCGCTCGCGCGCTGGCTGCCGCGCGTGCTGGCGGGCGAGGTCTTCGGCAATGCCGGCTGGGAACGCGGCGGGCCGAACGGGCAGATCACCACCAGGCTGACCCGCGACGCCGCGCATGGCAGCGGGCACTACAGCGTCAGCGGCAGCAAGTACTACAGCACCGGCGCGCTGTTCTCGGACTGGATCGGCTCCTTCGCGCTCGACGACGAGGGGCGCGAGGTCGCCTTCGTCGTGCCACGCGAGCGCACCGGGCTGCGCCTGGTCGACGACTTCGACGCGATGGGCCAGCGCCTGACCGCCAGCGGCACGACCGTCTTCGAGCAGGTGCAGGTGCGGCGCGAGGAGCTGCGCCCGCCGCTGGCGCGCGACCGGCGCACGCCGATCCCGGCGCTGTACCAGCTGTTCCTCGCCGCGGTGGAGGCCGGCATCGCGAAGAACGCGCTCGCCGACGCGACGCACTTCGCCCGCCACCACGCGCGGCCGATCAAGCACAGCAGCGCGGCGCGCTCGGTCGACGACCCCTACGTGCAGGAGGCGATCGGCACGATCGCGAGCGCCGCCTATGCGGCCGAGGCCACCGTTCTGCAGGCCGCGCGGGCGATCGACGCGGCCTGGGACGGCGGCCTGAGCGACGCGCTGCTGACGCAGGCGGCGGTCGAGGTGGCGCAGGCGCAGTTCTTCGCGGTGCGCGCCGCGCTGGAGGCCTCGGAGGCGCTGTTCGACGTCGGCGGCGCCTCGACCACCTCGCGCGAGCACAACCTCGACCGCCACTGGCGCAACGCGCGCACCGTGGCCAACCACAACCCGCGCCAGTGGAAGGCGGCCGCCGTCGGCGCCTGGCGGCTCAGCGGCACGCCGCTGCCGACGACCGGCCTGTTCTAGGGCCAGACTCTAGCCGTGGCCGTGGCCGTGGCCGTGGCCGTGGCCGTGGCCGTGAGCATGCCCGGCGCGCGAGCGCGTTCGCAGGGCCGCCCCCAGCGCGTGCGCCACGACCTGCAGGCGCTCACCCTCCTTGCCGGCGATGCGCCGCAGCCCCGGCGACTTCCCCAGGCGCAGCGCCCAGGGCACGAGGCGCGAGAGGATCGCCAGCACCGGGGCGCCGCCGCAGGCGCAGTAGCTTTCGGCCACCGCCGCCGCGAGCGAAGGGGACACCAGCGAGCCGATGCTGGAGAGGAACAGGATCGCGTCCAGCGCCTGCAACAGCGCCAGCGGCAGGTAGCGGTCGAACTCGCGGTCAAAGTCGAAGCGCGCGATCGCCTTGCCATGCGGCGCCAGGTTGCGGATCTGCGCGCCGCCATGCCACTGGCCGCGCGCGTGAAAGGCCGCCAGGTCCTCGGCCGCCTTCAGCAGGGGCCCTCTGCGCGTCTCGGGCGGGGCTTCCCGCACCGCCGCCTCGAGCGAAGGCCCGACCGACGCCATCACGAACGCGCCGGGCGACATCCCGAGCACCTCCGGCACGTCGACCCCGGCCGCCTCCAGCTTGCGCAGGCGCTCCACCTCGAGCAGGCGACGGTCCTTGCGGACCACCGGCACGAAGGGCTGGTCCGGACAGCACAGGCGCCGCAGCAGCGGTGCGAACAGCGCCAGCAGCCACCGCTCCCAGGCGCGACGCGGTGCCAGCCGCTTGACGAAGGCCGGCTGGCCCTGCCAGAGGCAGGGCCGGACCCGCTCCTCTGCCACCAGCGCGGCCAGTGGGTCGATCTCGCCCGCCTGCCCGGCCGCCGTCGCCGGGCGAGTCCGTGTGCCTGGGGTTTGCTTCAGGAAGGCCATGTCGAAGATCCGCACGACCATCTTCCGTGGGCGAGACAGGCCACACAAGGCCGATGCGGCGCGTCCGCTGTCGGCCGCCCACGTCCGGCCGGGTCGGACAACGCCGACACCGCGCGCCGTCGCTGCGCGGGCCTGCGGCCTCCGCACTGGACCTCTGCCTCAGCCCGCGGCGCCCACCGCCTTCGAGACGAGGTGGTCGAGCAACCTCGCCGCGGCCGGCGTCAGGACCGCGGCGCGCCGGTGGCAGACGACGAAGTGCCGGTGCGCCCAGGCATCGAGCAAAGGGATCAGCCGGATGCCGAGCGACTGCTCGAAGGGCGCGGCGACCTGGCGCGGCACGACGCTCACGCCGAGGTTGGCGGCGACCACGCGGAACGAGGCGTCGAAATTCGACACGACGACCCGGTAGACGATCGTGCGCCCCTTGCGCGCGGCGGCCTGGGCCAGCATGCGGTGCACGGCGGTGGTCGGCGCCAGGCCCACATGCTCGTGGTCGAGCGTCTGCTCGAAGCGCAGCGCGCGGCTGCCGGCCAGCGGATGGTCGCGGTGCACCGCCAGCACCAACTCGTCGTCGCGATACGGCCGCTGCTCGAGGCCTTCGAAGTCGAGGTTGTCCCAGCACACGCCGAGCGCGGCGCGCCCGTCGCGCACCATGCGCAGCACCTCGGTGCTGAAGCGCTCCTCGATGTCGACCTGGATGTTGCGGTTCTCGGGCTCGCGCATGAAGCCGGCGATGTCGTCCAGCAGCGACTCGGCGATCGCCGAGGTGCTGGCCACCAGCCGCACCTGGCCCTTGAGGCCGCCGGCGAAGCTCGCGATGTCGGCCTCGATGCGCTGCATCGTGAACAGCACGCTGCGGGCGTGCTCGATCAACGCCTCGCCCGCCGGCGTCGGGTGGACGCCGCGGCGCCCGCGCACCAGCAGCGGCGTGCCGAGCTGGTCCTCGAGCTGGGCGATGCGCTTGCTGATCGCCGAAGGCTCGATGTTCGACTGCGCGGCCGCATGCTTGATGTTCTGGTGGTCGGCCACCGCGACCAGCAGGCGCAGCGTCTTGATGTCGAGGTCGCTCATGGGGCCAGCCTAGCGCCTCGGCCGCTGCGCGTCCCTCGGGGTTGGCGAGTGCGGGTCGCCTGCCTGCCTGCCTGCCTGCCGCACGCGGGCAGTGGCGCGGCCCAGGCGCGGGCGGGGCGCTGCCGGCGTGCGACGGTGGCGGTCGTCGCTGCGCTCCGACTGCTCTGCGGTGCTCGGGCTTGCGGTCCACCGCATAACTCACTTCGCTCGCTGCGCTCGCTGCGTTCAGACAGATGCGGTGAGTCAGTTCACGAGGCGCGCTGCGCGCGCTGACCGCAAGCCCTGCGC
>JAMHWF010000103.1:0-1294 GCA_035911095.1 Ideonella sp.
CAACGCCCTGCTGGCTGGCGTGGTCAGCGGCATCGGCCAGGGCCTGGCGACCTCGTCCACCAACGTCAGCACCTCGCCGCTGGGAACGATCACCAGCGCCTCGGGTGCCGACGCCTACCGGGCCGGGCTCGGCACGGGTGTCGGCCGCGCCCTCGACCGGCTCGCCCAGTACTACATCAAGCTGGCCGAGAACACCTTCCCCGTGATCGAGGTCGACGCCGGCCGCGAGATCGATGTCGTCATCACCAAGGGCGTCCGCATCGACGTGCCGATGAGCGCCACTGCCGCCGCGCCCCTTGCAGTCCGCCCGAGCAACCCGGAGGTCCCCGACGATGCCAACGACTGACAAGCCCTCGCCAGGCTTCGCCTTTCCCTCTCCCGCCCTGAATGCTCCCGGCTGGCACCTCCGGCCCGCGGCCTGGGTCGTGGCCGGTCTGGCGGCTCTTGCCGCAGGCCACGCCGGCGCCGCCGCTGCCGATGAGGCGCGGCTGCTGGCCGCGCTGCGCAAGGCGCATCCCGGCACCCAGTTCACGCAGGTGCAGCGCTCGCCCGTGGCCGGCCTGTACGAGGTCTGGATGAACAGCAACGTGGCCTACGTGTCGCCGCGGAATCCGCGCTACTTCATCTTCGGCCGGGTCTTCGACACCCAGACCATGCAGGACCTGACGGGCCCCAGGCTGGCTCGCGCGACCACCATCGCTGCGCAGGCCGGCCAGGCGCCCGGCGCGGGCGTTCCCTCGGCGCAGGCCGACAGGATGCCGTATCCCGACGCGCCCATCGCCTTCGACCAGCTGCCGCTGGCGGACGCGCTCAAGACCGTGCGAGGCAGCGGCGGCAACGAGCACCGTCGCATCGCCGTCTTCAGTGACCCGGGTTGCTCGTTCTGCCGCCGGCTCGAGCCCGAGCTGGCCGGCCTGGACGACGTGACGATCTACACCTTCCTCGTGCCCTTCCAGGGCCGCGCGCGTCCGGTCTCGATCTGGTGCGCGGCGGACCGCGAGAAGGCCTGGCACCAGTTCATGCTGCAGGGCGACACCTCGCTGCTCAGGCCAGCGGGCGACCCGGCAGCCCCGCGTGCCCCGGAGTGCGACACCCCGCTCGACCGCAACCTCGCGCTCGCGCAACGCCTCGCCGTCCAGGGCACGCCCACCCTGGTCTGGGCAGATGGCACTCGCACCGACGGCTACGTCGACCGGGCCGTGCTGCTCGCGCGCCTCCAGCAGGTGTCACAGGTGGCGGGGGGCAAGCCATGAAGCAGTCCGCCGTCGAGTTCCCCGCGGCTCCGACATCGCGG
>JAMHWF010000104.1:0-2455 GCA_035911095.1 Ideonella sp.
CTGCAGGCCGTCCGCCGGGCGGGCGTGCAGCGCGACGCTGCCCAGCGCGTTGCCGAGACGCACGATGTCGCCGTCGGCAATCCCCAGCCGGGCGCAGGTGGCGCGGTGGATGAGGGCGGTCGGTCGGCCCTCGCCGCGCCGCGAGCTGGGCGTCTCGGTGAAGGTGGTGTTGAGGAAATGCCGGGCCGGCGCGGCGACCAGTCGGAAGGGGCGCTCCGGCGTGGCGTGGTCGATCACCGGCTGATGGTCGGGGAAGGCCGGCATCGTCGCGTGCCCTTCGCCCTGTGCGGCCCAGTCGGGCATGAAGCGGAAGCGCCCGTCGGTGTGGCCGAAACCGTCGAGGAAGTGGGCCGTCTCGAAGGGCGGGGCGCAGTCCAGCCAGCCGGCGGCGAGCAGCGCGTCGGCGCCGGGCTTGCCGGAGGCCCGCAGGACTGCGTCGGCGAGCTGCCAGGCCTGCATCCCGAAGGCCGGGTGGGCGATGCCGAGGCGCCACGCCAACTGCCCGATGAAGTCGTGGTTGGCGCGGCATTCGCCCGGTGCCGGCACGAGCGCCCGCGCCGCCTGCAGGAAGGTGTGGCCGGAGGCCTGGTAGAGGTCGTCGTGCTCGGTGAAGACGGTGGCCGGCAGCACCAGGTCGGCGAGCTGGGCTGTCTCGGTCATGAACTGCTCATGCACGCACACGAAGAGGTCGTCGCGCAGGAGCCCCGCGCGCACCTTGCGGCTGTCGGGGGCGACCACCGCCGGGTTGGTGCTCTGGATCAGCATCGCGCTCACCGGCGGGCCGCTGCCCAGGTCGCGCGGGTCGCCGGCCAGCACCGCGCCGAGGCGTCCCATGTCGAGCTGGCGGGCCGGCGGCGGGGCGGCGTCGAGGCCGTGCAGGAAGCGCAGGTCGAGGCCGTACAGGCCGCCGTTGCTGTACAGCGCGCCGCCGCCGCGGTGCTGCCAGGCGCCGGTGAGGGCCGGCAGGCAGCTCACCGCGTGCATCGCCGCCGCGCCGTTGCGCTGCCGGGTGAAGCCGTAGCCGAGGCGCAGGTAGCTGCGCGGGGTCGAGCCGTAGAGGCGGGCGAAGCGCACGATGTCGTCGGCTGGGATGCCGGTGATCTCCGCCGCCCAGGCCGGCGTGCGGCGGGCCAGATGGGCCTCGACGGCGGGGGAGAGGTCGGTCAGCCGGGCCAGGTAGGCGCGGTCGGCGAGGCCCTCGGCGAGCAGCACGTGCATCACCGCGCAGGCCAGCGCGCCGTCGCTGCCAGGCCGCGGGGCCAGGTGCAGGTCGGCCTTGGCGGCGGTGGCGGTGCGGTAGGGGTCGATCACCACCAGCGGCACGTCGCGGCCGCGGCGGGCCTGCTGCACCCAGTGCATGAAGTTCACCTGGGTGTGCACCGGGTTACCGCCCCACACCACGATCAGCTCCGATTCGGTCATCTCGCGCGGGTCGACGCCGCGCTTGGCGCCCACGCCGGCCAGCCAGCCGGCATCCGAGAGGGCGACGCAGAAGGTCTCGCGCTGGCGCGACCAGCCGGCGAGGTGGCCGAGGCGGCGGATGGCGCCGCGCTGCACCAGGCCCATGGTGCCGGCGTAGTGGTAGGGCCAGACGGTCTCGGGGCCGTGGCGGTCCATCGCCTCACGCAGCCGCGCGGCCAGCAGGTCGAGGGCTTCGTCCCAGCCGATGGGCGCAAAGCGGCCTTCGCCCTTGGCGCCGACCCGCAGCAGCGGCCGGGTCAGGCGCTGCGGGTGGTGAGCGCGCTCGGCGTAGCGGGCGACCTTGGCGCAGATCACCCCGTCGGTGTAGGGCTGCTCACCGCCCCGCACACGGCCGATGCGGCCCTCGGCGGTGATCTCGACCTGGAGGGCGCACACGCTGGGGCAGTCGTGCGGGCAGACGCTGGGGCGGAACTGGGCGGGCATTGAGTAGATCCTGCGATGAAGTAAAAAGCGTGCCTATGGTTGCGCTGGCGCGGCATTCCGGCGCAAGCACCTTCGCCTTGGCCGGGTGCAGGCACGGAAGGCAGCAAGGCGGACCTGCGCGCCAGCTTGCTTGCTCCAGAATCAGAGTCCGCCGCGCCCACTCCAGTTTTCCGACGACGGCGGCCAGACCGAGCGTCAACTCTATAGCTTGAATAACCTGGCTGCGTTGCCGTATAGCACCTTGTCGAGTACCGCCTCGCTGAAGCCGAGGTGCAGAAAATCGTCGATGCTCTGACGGATCGGCCGGAAGGGGTAAGACGACCCGAACAGGAACTGATCCGCCAGGAAACCGTTGGCGGCGTCCACATAGGCTTGGCTACCCGGCAGGAACAGGTACATGTCCGGCACCACGTGGATGTTCTCGTAGCGGAAGGCCGCGCCGATGAGCTGCGCAGCGTTCGGCCAGTAGCCGTGGTAGCAGACGATCGGCAGCGTCGGAAAGGCCTGGGCGACGCGGGCCAGCGGGGCCGGATCGTTGAAGCGCAGGTCC
>JAMHWF010000105.1:0-122005 GCA_035911095.1 Ideonella sp.
CCGCGGCGCTTCGACCTCGGATCCCTTCCCACTGCTCCTGGCCGACCACGGCCACCTCCATGCTCCGTCCTCGGGCGGGCACGGTACCGGGCTGCGCTTCCAAGCCTCGATCTTCCTTCTCCATCTCTCGCTCCTTCGCGTCGTAGGTGGGTGGGGAAAATTCAGATGCCACGGCTGGGGATTATTGAAGTGCCACTGACACGCGGTCGAAGAACCCGCGGCCACCCAGATCGCGCTGAAGGCCCCCATGCGGTTGAACCCCGCCGTGCGCGACGCGCTGGGCTCCATCGTGTCCACGCTGAACGGCGACGCTCGCTCCGTGGCCGCGTGCACGGTGGCGAACGGGATCTTCGTTCCTCTCACCGAACTGGAGCGCCGCGGTCTGCAGCCTGCACTGGTGATGCGGGCGCTTAGCGACTTGCGCATGCTGGTCCACGCCGATGCAAATCGGCCACCGACCACATCGAGGGACTTCGGCGGCGTCACAACCGTGGGCTTGATCCTCGATCCGCGCTTCGTCACCGGCCTCGACCTGGCCACCTTTGCGATCCCGGAATCGCCGAAGGCCTGAGCATGCTGGTCCGCCAGTACGAGATGCCCTGGCGCCCGGCCTATGAGGCCTACGCTGCAGCGACCTGGCTGCTGGCAATGGCGTTCTTTGCGACGGTGGGTGTCCTTGGATACCTTCCACGCCGTCTGGCGTTGCCGCTGGCGCTCTGCTGCTTTGTCTGGGGCATCTTCCGCGGCGCCCAAGCGCTGCGAACGCTGGTGCTGCGCGCGTCGCTCGGCGGGCGCGGCGCGCAGACCATCACCACGGCCGAACTGGCGCGCTGGTGCCAACAGCCCGATCAGGTGTTCCTCGGCTTCGGCTTCGACTGGCGGCCTGTCCACGCCCAGCGCCTGTACGAACTCGCGAAGGTGGACTACCGGCAGTTCACCGTCTCACCGCGCCTGTTGGCCTGGCTGGGCTACGACAGCCATCCGCAGCCCGACGCCGAGATCGGCCTGCCCTACATCCACGGCGTGGAGCCCAAGGAAGTGCCGCTGCATCGGCCGCTGCAGAACTTCGAGGGCGGCACGTTGCTCGTCGGCACCACGCAGTCGGGCAAAGGAGTGGCGCTGGCCAACCTCATCACGCAGGCGGTGCGGCGGGGCGACGTGGTCATCGTCATCGACCCAAAGAACAGCCGGCGCCTCAAGCGCGTGACGCAGCGCGCCTGCGAAGACTGGCGTGCGCCCGACACCTTCCTGGAGTTCCACCCTGCCTTCCCCGAAACCGGCGTGCGGCTGGACTTCACCTTCAACTGGCAGAAGCCGACCGAGATCGCTTCGCGCATCCAGTCGATCATGCCGCCCGACACGGCGGGCGCGTTCTCGGCATTCGGCTGGGACGCGGTCAACGTCGTCGTGCAGGGGCTGATCGAGCTCGAGGAGCGGCCCAACCTCGTCAAGCTCACCAAGTACATCGAAGGTGGCATCGAGCCCGTGCTCGAAGGCACGCTGCGCCGCCACTACGAACGCTCCCTGGGCGCCAACTGGCGCGAGCTGCCCGAGATGAAGAAGCTGCTGCACGACGCCCATCGCGGCAACCTCAAGCGCCCGTCCGAAGCGGCCAGCGCCGACCTGCTGGCCTTTGTCGCCTACTACGAGCACCACGTCGCACAGTCGCAGCGCAACAAGGTGCTGGATGCGCAGGTGCGTACCTTCCGGCACAACCGCGAGCACTACCAGAAGATAACGGCCAACCTGTTGCCCGTGCTGTCCATGCTCACCTCAGGCGACCTGGGCCCGAGCCTGTCGCCGGAGCCGTTCGACGCCGACGACACACGCCCGATCATGAACTTCGAGAAGATCGAGCGCGCCGGCCACGTGCTGTACATGTGCCTGGACTCGTTGCCCGACCCGTCGGTGGCCACGGCCATCGGCGCGCTGGCCCTCGCCGACCTGGCCGCGCGTGCCGGCATGCGCTACAACCTCGGCGGCTACCGGCGCATCTCGCTCTTCGTCGACGAGGTCTCGAACGTCATCAACCAGCCGTTGATCGAGATCCTGAACAAGGGCGCCGAAGGCGGCATCTTCACCACCTGCGCGATGCAGACGCTGGCGGACCTGGCCAAGCGCCTGGGCAGCGAAGACGCGGCGCGCATGGCACTGGGCAACCTCAACAACCTGATCGCGCTGCGCTCGAAAGACCGGCCGACGCAGGACTTCGTCGTCGAGACTTTCGGCAAGACCGCCATCCACACCGTGCGCGTGGGCCTGAGCAGCGGCGCCGACGCGCACCTGGGCGACTTTTCGTCGAGCTACTCCACGCAGCTCACCGAGAGCTTCGAGGAGATGGTGCCGGCCGACGTGCTGGGCAAGCTGCCGAACCTGCAGTACTTCGCGTCGGTTTCGGGCGGGCGGATCATCAAGGGGAGGTTTCCGATCCTGGATCCCGATGCGCCGCCGCCGACCGCCTCGCCCAGACCTGCATCAAGGTCCGCATTGACATCGGGCCACGTGCCGTGATCCGCGTCGTCGCCATTATTTCGCTGCTGTGCCTGCTGGTGCTGGTGCTGTACCTGCCTTCCGTGCATCCGGCGCAGCGCTTCTTAACGCAATTGCGAGCCGAGCATCAGACCATGACGGCGTTCTGGGGCGATGCGTCCGCGTCGCGCATCATCTCGCGGGCGATCAGCCTGCAGGACTCAGCCCGTGAGGTGACGCCGGTTCCATCAGCGAGCGACGCGCCGTCGGCAAGCGCCCTGGACAGTGCGGTGGCGCAGGAGATGACGTCGCTGAACCAGCGCTTGTTCGACAACGCCTATTTCCGATCCATTGACGCACTGGTGCTGCTGGCCTCCTACAGGTTGTCGACCCTGCTGGAGTGGCTGCCCTGGCTGGCGGCCTTTTGCGTGGCGGCGATGGTGGACGGCGGGGTCGTGCGCGTGCTGAAGTCCCGAGAGTTCCGGCATCACGACCCGGAACTGTTTGCCGTTTTCAGTTGCTTGGCCATCGTCGCAGGCTGCGCTGCGATCGTCGGCTTCGTGATTCCGATGTCACTGCATCCGCTGTCGATGCCTGGCGTTCCACTACTGATGAGCCTGCTGCTGGGGCGCGCGTTTGCGAACTTCCACCGCCGCGCGTGAGTGCATGACTGTCTTTGCGAGACTGTCAGAGGCCGGTCCCTCGAAGTCCCATTTCCGGCACACTGTCTCGGAATTCGTACTTGGCATGCACCAAAGCTCACTCGTCCGAGTACCCGTGCGTTAGCCGGAACTCGGCATAGCTCGAGAACGAGCGAATGCCCTTCGCATGGTTCTGCTTCGCCAGAATGGTCTTGGCTATTCGCTGCTGCAGGTAGTCGCACACGGCCTCGAACTGCTCCGCTGACAGGAGTTTCCACGGCCCACCGAAGCGGGACTCGATGTTCGATGACAGTGCTCCGAAGCTGAACTTCGTGCGCCGAGTCTTGTCGGCGCTGGCGAACTCGTTGTAGCGCTTGATCAGGTGCTGCACGTACCGGCTGGCCTGCTGATCGGCGCCGATCGTTCCGGGTGGGGCGTTGACGGTGACGGATCGCCGCGTCGTCTTGACGTTCACCGTATGCGCCTGGATCGCGCCTGGGCTGTTGATGGCCACGTTGCCTGAGTTGTTGACAACGCTCACCCGCCGGAGATCGTTCAGCAAGATCTTGGCGAAGAAGCCGTCGGTGGCCTGCTCAGGCCTGCCGGCCACGCCTTCGTGGATGGACTTGATCTCCTGTAAAGCCCCGGCGCTGTACAGATCCGGCTCGGAATCGACGACCTTGTGGTGCCTCCGGCACAACAAGACCAGATTCTCGAAGGCGTGCCGCTCATCATCGGTCTGCGATGCATCGTATCGGGGGCCATCCTTGCTTCTTGCCTTGATGTGGCAGATCTCCCCGGTGATGGTGCCGGCGCTCTCGACAAGCGGAAGCGAGCAACCGGGGAAGGCGCAACGGTTCCCGGACAGAGCAAACAGTCGACGTATCGTCTTCTCGGCAGGTTCACCCATGACGTCCTCTCTTGCGCCGCTGAAGCGCGATGCCCTCCCCCTGATCAAGCCCGGAAGAGCTCCTCCGCCATGTCGTCCAACCTAAGCTTCAGCGCACGCCATCCAGGCATGTGACGGTCCAGCGTACGGTAGAACTGCGATCCATGGTTGTGGTGTCTGAGGTGGATCAGCTCATGCAACATCACGTAGTCGATGCACTCGCGCGGCGCTTTCACCAACATTGGATTCAGCGTGATGCGTCCGGCCGGGGAGCAGCTACCCCACTGCACCGTCATGTTCCGCAGCCGCATCTCGGGCACGCTGCGCACCCACCGCAAGTTGGCCGCGACGGCCTCCAGCCTATGCGCAAGAACCTCCTTGGCCCGCTGCCGATACCAGGCATCGAGGCTATCGCGGATCAGTCCCGCCGACCGCTGGGGGGCCGCAACCACGAGGTAGGCGCCGCGCAGTGCCGCATGCACCGGCGCTGAAGGTTCCACCGCCACCTTCAGCCGGTAGCGCCGCCCCAGGTACAGCAGCGATTCACCGCTGACGTACTCGCGAGCTTGCAGGCCGCCGTACCTCTCGCGTGCGGCCTCGACATGCCGGCTGATCCACACCGATCGCTTGCGCACGGCCGCCAGCACGCTCGCCGGCGTGGCGCCGCTCGGAGCATCCACCAACACCCGTCCATCCGGCTCCACATGAATCGCCACCCGCGGCACGCGTCGTTCAGGCTGAACGCGCACGCGGAAACGGATGATCTCGTCGCCGTAGCGAATGCGCTGTTCCCCAGCCCATGCGCCGGCCACATCCGTCATGACCGGCTCAGCCCGATGCGCGTGATCTGGATCACCTGCTCCACCACCTGCCGCGCGTTCTCCAGGCCCAGCACACCGAACAGCATCGGCAGCAGCCCTTTGCGGATCGCGGCCTCGATGTTCTGCGGGTTCAGCGAGTGCTCGGCCACCGCATTGCGCACGACTCCGTCAATGGCGACCGCATGCTCCACCAGCTTGGATCGTGCCGCCTCGTCCATGCCATCGCAGGCCTGATCGCCCAGCACCAGCCGGATCGCGCCGAAGTAGGCCTTGGCGTGCGGGTTCTCGTCCAACGCCACAGGCACGCCCGGTGTCTGGCGCGCCGCGAGCTGGTCCTCGAAGTCCTTGAACAGCGCGTACTGCTTCAGCGGATGGTCGAACATGGCCTCCGCCTCGGCGATGGCCTGGCGCAGCAATTCGCCAAACACCTTCTGCGCATACGGGTCCTCGGCCAGTTCCTGCTCGATGGTCTTGCGCAGCCGCGTGCGGATCAGGTCGGTCTCGTTGCGCGTCTTCTCTTCGGACCACTGCTCAGGGTCTTGGGCCTGGCCCAACTGATGCACGAGGTACACGCCGTCGGGCTCGCGCACCTCCTTGCCGATCACCTGCTTGTCGACCAGCCGGCGGATCTGCTCTTCATAGCTGCTGTAGTCCACCGTCTCCATCGCATCGCGGCGGGCGGTCTGGCGCAGCTCGGTGAAGAAGCGCAGGTCGCTCTTGTAGCGGGCGATCAGCGCCTCGGAGAAGCTCTTGTCCTCGAAGAAGCTGCGACTCGAAAGCGCCGTCTGCAGGCAAAGGCCGAACTCGGTCAGTGCCGCATAGAAGTCGTCGCGCAGCTTCTGACGCTCGTCGTCTTCCTCGCCATCGGTGGCCGTCACGAACTTCGGCGTCAACACCTGGCGGAATTGCTCGCGATCGAGCTTGTTGACCACGCCCTTGAAGAAGGACCACAGGCGGTCGTGCAGCGCCGGCAGGCGCTTGTACTCGGTGCCGAAGTTGCGGTACAGGCCTTCGATGTCGGCCACGTCGAAGCCGCCCTGCGTGCGTGTCTCCAGGTCCTGGTAGGCGCGGATGGCCGTGTCAAGCTCCTTCAGGATGCCGCGGTAGTCCACCAGCACGCCGTAGCGCTTGTCGTCGTGCAGGCGGTTCACGCGTGCCACCGCCTGGATCAGGTTGTGGCCCTTCAGCGGCTTGTCGATGTACAGGACCGTGTTGCGCGGTTCGTCGAAGCCTGTGAGCAGCTTGTCCACGACGATCAGCAGGTCAGGCCCGTCGTCCGTGCCGAAGTCGCCGACGACCTGCTTCTCGTAGGTCTCGGCGTCCAGGCCGCTCGCCAACACGGTCTGCTTCCACCACTTCTGCACCTCGGGCAGTGTGTCCTCGTCGACCTCGGCGTTGCCTTCGCGCGTGTCGGGCGGCGAGATCACGATGGCGCTGGTGACCAAGCCTGTCTCGTCCAGCGCCTTCTTGTAGCGGATCGCGTCGAGCTTGCTGTCGGTGGCCACCTGGCCCTTCAGGCCCAAGCCGAGACCCTTGATGTTCTCGCTGAAGTGGGTGGCGATGTCCCAGGCGATCAGCTCGATGCGGCCCGCGGCGCCGTAGATCGCGCCCTTCTTGGCGAACTTCTTCTTCAGGTCGGCGCGCTGGGCATCGCTCAGACCGGCGGTGATCTTGTCGAACCAGCGGTTGACGGCCTCTTCGTTGATCGTCAGTTCGGGCACGCGCTCTTCGTACAGCAGCGGTGCCACCGTCTCGTCCTCCACCGCGCGCTGCATGGTGTAGGCGTGCACGATGGGACCGAACTTGTTCGAGGTCTTCTCGTCCTTCAGCAACGGCGTACCGGTGAAGGCGATGTAGGCGGCACGGGGCAGCGCCTTCTTCATGCGCTCGTGCGTCTCGCCGCCGTGACTGCGGTGCCCTTCGTCCACCAGCACGATCAGGTTGGCCGAATCGTTGCGGCACTCCGGCAGCTTGGACGCCGAGTTGAACTTGTGCACCAGCGTGAAGGTGATGCGCTCGGTGCCGCTGCCGATGCGCCTGGCCAGGTCGCGCCCCGTCATCGCCCGGCTCTTCTCGCCGTCCTTCTGCGACGCGATGGCCGAGCCGAAGGCGCCACCCGAGATGAAGTTGCGCGACAACTGCCCTTCCAGATCCACCCGGTCGGTCACCACGACCACGCGGCACTCGGCCAGCGCATCAACCAGCAGCAGCGCCTTGGTGAGGAACACCATCGTGAAACTCTTGCCCGAGCCCGTCGTGTGCCAGACCACACCGCCCTCGCGCCCACCGTCGGGCCGAACCTGTCGGATGCGGGCCAGCAAGGCGCGGATGCCGAAGAACTGCTGGTAGCGCGCGACGATCTTGCCCACCTTGCGGTCGAACAATACGTAGCTGCGCAGGAACTCCAGCAGGCGCGCCGGCGTCAGCAGGCTGGTCAGCAGGCGGTCCTGGTCGGTGGGCTCCATGGGGTGTGACCACAGCGACTCGAAGTAGGTCGCCAGGCCGACCGGCTTGCCCTCAAACAGACGGCTACGCACCTCCAGCGGCAGCGGGGCGTTCTTCACCGCGGCATGGTGGGCCGCATCGAACTCTTCCTCCCGCCAGCGTGCCCAGAACTTGGCCGCCGTGGCGGTGGTGCCGTAGCGGCCCTCCGTCTGGCTCACGGCCATCAGCAGCTGGGCATAGCCGAAGAGCTGCGGAATCTCGTCGGGCCGCTGGTTGCGCAGGTGCTGGCTGATGCCCTCGGCCACCATCGACTTGCCGGCATGGCTGGACTCCGGCCGCTTGGCCTCGATCACCACCAGGGGCAGGCCGTTGACGAAGCCCACCACGTCCGGAGTACGGTGGTGTGTGCCCTGCGCCGACAGCACCTCCAGCTCTTCGGTCACGTCCCAGCGGTTGGCCGCGGGGCCGGTCCAGTCGATGACGGCAATGGTGGGCTGGTGCTTCTTGCCGTCCGGCATGAACTCGGTGACGGTGATGCCCAGCGCCAGCTTGCCGTACAACCGCTCGTTGGCGGGCAGCAGCCCTTCGGCCAGGCTGACGGCCGACAGCTCACGCACCACCTGCTCGATGCCGCTGCTGGACAGCGGGTACCACTGGCCCTTGTACTCGTAGCGCCGGGTCTGCAGCACCTCGACCAGGCGGGAGCGCAGGATCACCTCGCGCGTGCTTCCGCGAAGCGCCAGCGCCTGGGCCGTGCTCAGGAAGTTCCAACCCAGGTTGCACAGAAGGTGCAGCGCCGGCAGGTGCGCGGCGTACTGTTCCTTCGAGTTGGGCGCGGCGGCGGTCATGGCGTGGTCTCGGCGGCAGGAAGACGGACTCGGCGCTTGCCGGTGAGCAGGTCTGACATCAGCGCGGCCTTCTCCTGCTTGAGCCGCTCGATCTGCGCCGCGATGAGTTCCACTTCACGCCGCGCGGTGTCCAGCACCTCGACGATGCGCAGCTGAACAGGCAGCGGCGGAATGTTGAACGGCCACTTCAGCCAGCGTTCAGTCTTGAAGATCATCTTCTCGACATGCACGCCGATGCTCGAGTGGAAGCACGTCTGCTGAAAGTAGCGCGACTCGGACAGGTAGCGCAGGAAGCGCAGATCGATCTGCCCGTCGCTGTTCAGCACCGCGTACTCGTTGGAGACGACGGCGCCGTCCAACTCGGCGGGCACGATGCCGCAAGCGCCGTGCACGATCTGGCGCTTGGAGATCAGGAAGTCGCCGGTGCGGACATAGAACTGAGTGGGTGTCTTGATCTCGCGGCCGGTCAAGGTCTCGCGCAACTCGACGCCACCGCGCGAACGCTTCACGGTCACGAGGCGGTAAGTGTCGTTCGGGTTCAGCGGTGCTGGCCGCCGCACTTCGGCCAGGTGGCGGCCCAGCGAGATTCGCTGCCACCCGTCAGGAGTTTCCGGAAGATTGGGTATGCCTGCCTGCACAGAGGCCGGGTAACCGCCGTTGTCACCGTCGCCATTGGAGACTGGGTTGGCCGATGGCAAGTACGTCGTTAGGAATAGAAGCGCCTGCCACTGGCTACGCCTGTTCGCCAAGAGCGCCTGGTGCGCTGCGATCGCCGCATCCCAAGTTGCGAGCACCCGAGCGATGGAACGCTGCTCGGTCAAAGCGGGAACTTGCACCGAAATCCCCATCAGGATCTCTTGGCTCAGATTGCTGATGTTGGTACCACTGCCGCCGAGGAAGATCTGACTCGTGACCAGCTCGGATCGCATGAGGTACGACGCGTACTGGGGATCGATCAACACTCGGTCGAACCGACCTCGGATCGTGAAACCAGAGAAGGCTAGGCGTTCCTGCACGCGAGGAAAGTAGAGGCACCGGCCAATGAGCTCCCTGTTGCCATTCGAGCGGACGAACAGGAGATCACCTGCTTTAAGCAGTTCTCCATCGCGAACCACTTCCGAGACACGAATCGTGGCAAGCCCGCCGGTGTCCTCCAGCTGTGATCGATCCTTGAAATCCGAGACGCCGACGATCTTGATTTCTTCGCCACTGTCCGCTCGTGTGAAGTTCAGACCATTCTTGAACGAGGCAATCTCGCCGAGCCGATGCTGAGTCCAACCGTCAGGCAGCATCAGGCTTCCCCTTGTTCGCGAGCTGTCGCTCGGCCTTCTCCAGCTCCGCGATGTCATCCGCGTCTGCTGCTCGCGCATCCGCATGACGCCGCTGGGCATCGAACGCGGCGTAGCGTTCGAACGCCACCTGCTCCATACGCTCGCGGCTCACCTTGCCGGCGCCCTGCAGCAGCGGGCGCTCGTTGAATGCGACGAAGCGGTTCACGTAGTCGCGCCAGTCGTTCATGCGCAGGTCCTTGCGCTGCTGGGCGCGGTCTTCGGCGTAGTCGAGGAACATCGACGCAATGCGGTTCAGTTCCTCGATCTCCTTCGCATCGAGGTAGTTCTTGGCCACCACCACGTCGGTCTTGCGCACCCGGTCGGCCTTCCAGGCGGTGAGCGCCATGTTGGGTTGGCTGGCGTCGGCGCGCTGCACGATGATCTCGGCCGCCGTGCGCTGCGTGACGGCGTAGAGCATCTTGTTCTGCACCTCGGCGAAGAACAGCCCGGCCGCATCGGCGTCATCCTTGTAGTCCGCCGACAGGGCGAAGAGGTCGCGCACCTTCTGGTAGAAGCGCTTCTCCGACGCCCGTATGTCCCGGATGCGCTGGAGCAGTTCGTCGAAGTAGTCCCAGCCCTGCGGGTCCTTCATGCGCTCGTCGTCGAGCACGAAGCCCTTGACCAGGTACTCGCGCAGATGGGCAGTGGCCCACTGGCGGAACTGGGTGCCGCGGGGCGACTTCACGCGATAGCCCACGGCCAGGATCATGTCCAGGCTGTAGAACTGGACACTGCGCCGGACCTGGCGTTTGCCCTCGGTTTGAACTGTCAAGTGATCCTTGACGGTTGCCGCAGCCAGCAGTTCCCCCTCGGCCAGCACATTGCGGATGTGCAGGCTGATGTTCTGCTTGGTGGTCTGAAACAGGGCGGCCAGCTCGGCCTGGCTCAGCCAGACGGTGCCGCCCTCGGCGCGCAGGAAGACCTGGGCCTGGCCGTCTTCGGTGGCGTAGAGCACCACCTCCCCCGCGCCCCTGGGCTCCACGGGCTGGCCATCACTCATAGCCCAGCTCCTTCAGGTAGGCGTCCATCTGGACTTCCAACCGCGCCAGCTCGGCCTTGAGCTGCTCGCGCTCACGCTTCACGGCCATCAGGTCGATCTCGGCCTCTTCCTCGAAGGTGTCCACATAGCGCGGGATGTTGAGGTTGAAGTCGTTCTCGGCGATCTCGGCCGGGGTGGCCAGGTGGGCAAAGCGGGCCACGGGCTGGCGCGCGGCGGCGGCGTCCAGGATGCGTTGCAGGTCGGCCTCGCGCAGCAGGTTCTGGTTCTTGCCGGCCTCGAAGTCGCGGCTGGCGTCGATGAACAGCACCTTGTTGTCGGCCTTGTGCTTGCGGAACACCAGCACCGCCGCCGGGATGCCGGTGCCGTAGAACAGCTTTTCGGGCAGGCCGATCACCACGTCGAGCAGGTTCTCTTCGATCAGCTTCTGGCGGATGCGCCCCTCGGCTGCGCCGCGGAACAGCACGCCGTGCGGCACCACCACGGCCATGCGTCCACTCCCAGGCTTCATGGTTTCGACCATGTGCAAGATGAACGCGTAGTCGCCCTTGGTGCGCGGCGGCACGCCACGGCGGAAGCGGCTGAACTTGTCGGCCTCGGCGCCTTCGAAGCCCCACTTCTCCAGGCTGAAGGGCGGGTTGGCCACCACGATGTCGAAGTGCTTGAGGCTGGCGGTGCCGTCCAGCAGCTTGGGGTTGCGGATGGTGTCGCCCCACTCGATGCGGTGGTTGTCCTCGCCGTGCAGGAACATGTTCATCTTGGCCAGCGCCCAGGTGCTGCCGATGGCCTCCTGCCCGTACAGCGCGTACTTGCGCGCGCCGGTGCGCTGGCGGATCAGCCGGCCGCACTTCATCAGCAGCGAGCCGGAGCCACAGGTGGGGTCGCAGATCTCGTCGCCGGGCTGCGGATCCATCAGCCGCGCCATCAGCGTGGACACCTCGGGCGGCGTGTAGAACTCGCCGGCCTTCTTGCCGCTGGTGGAGGCGAAGTTCTTGATCAGGAACTCGTAGGCGTTGCCGATCACGTCGAGCTGGCCGACGCGGCTTTCGCGCAGGTTCAGCTCGGGCTTGGCAAAGTCTTCCAGCAGATGACGCAGGATGTCGTTCTTCTGCTGCTCGTCGCCCAGCTTGTTGCTGTTGAAGCTGATGTCTTGGAAGACATCGCGCAGCTTGCCGAGGTTGGCCTCTTCGATCGCGTGCAGGGCCTTGTCGATGCGTTCGCCGTTGCCGGCGGTATGGCGCAGCGCATGCAAGGCGTAGAAGCTGGCGCTGGCGGGCAGCACGAAGCGCTCGTTCTTGAGCATCTCCTCGATCAGCTCGGGGTGGTCGCCGTACTGCTGCTTGTAGTTGTCGTAGTGATCCCGCCAGACGTCGGAGACGTACTTCAGGAACAGCATGGTCAGGACGTAGTCCTTGTAGATGCTGGGGTCCACGGTGCCGCGGAAGGTGTCGCAGGCGGCCCAGACGGCGCCGTTGATGTCGTCTTGGCTGACGGGGGCGTGGTTCACGGCAAGTTCACTCATGGCTGTGCTGTCGGTGCATGTTCGGTGCTGCCTGCGCCAGGCTCTCGGCCAGGGCATGCAGTTGGCGCTCTCGGTTGTTGATCAGGTGCTGTAGCGCGTGCCGCTCGCGGCGCGCGAGGTTTGCCAATGCCACGACGCTGTGCTGGCAGGCGAGGGCTGGCAGGCTCAAAGTCAGCGCCTCCAGGACCGGGCGGCGGACGCTGAGTTGGCCACTGCCCTCGGCGGCCTGGTGAAGCTGGCGCTGGAACGGCGGTTGGTTGATCTGCCAAGCCAGGAAGGCCGGATCGATAAGCGCCGGCTGCGAGACGCGAATGCGGAAGAAGGCCGGTGAGCACACGGCCTGTTCCGGCGGCCTGTCCACCAGCGCCGCGTAGAAGTGCGCGCCCTTGGCGACGAACAGCACGTCGCCCTCATGCAGCCACTCCGGGCGCCTGCGTCCAGGCAACATGGTGCGCAAGGTCGCTGCCCATGCGACGCCGCCATCAGGGTCGACATCCTTCATCTGCACCACATGCACGTCGCCATCGGGCACCTCTTCGATGGCCCCGCGGAAGGGATAGCCCGCTTGCAGGACGGCAATCTGCCCGACAGTTGTTTCTTGAACGTCAATCAAGATGATGCAATTCTGAACGAGACCTGGATACCTTGTCCACAAGTTTTTGCATCCTCTTGATTGACGTAGTTTTTCTAGAGCGCCAGTACCGGTGGGCAGGTGCCGCCGCCTCGACTCCGAAACCCCCCTCTCATTCGCTGCATTCCGCCCGGTGCTGGCGCTGCACCCTGCCTACCCTTCCGGTCACCCGCTCCAAAGAGCACCGCCCGCAGTCGATGACCCAGGGATGCGCCCATGATCTCCGCTTCGCACAACGCCCCCGACGCTGGTGCCCATGGTGGCTCGCCCGGCGAGCGCCCGGACACGGTCGAGACGCGGCTCTTCCTCGACGAGCACGAGTGGCTGTACGGCCTGCTGCGCAGTGACGACAACACGTCGCCCACATTCCGCTTCCCGGACCTGATCAGCGCCTGCGTGTCGCTGGTGTTCGAGGCGGACGACGCGCCAGGCCGAATCTTCGGTTTCCTCGGCACCCAGCTCGTGCTGCGCGCGCCGAACACACCGCGCCGGCGTGAGTCGATGTGGCGTCCGCAGTACGAACTGCTGCAGGCCGTGCAGCGCTCGCCGGCCAACCGGCATCCGAATCCCAAGTTCCAGCTCGACCAGCTGACCACCGCCTGTGTGGCCCTCGCCCGCCAGATCGACGACGCCGACATGCGCGTACTGCGCCAGGCCCGGCTGAACATGGCCGATCGCTCGTCCCGATGGCGACTGCCACGCCCCGGGTGATGCGGCCCTCGCACGCGAGCGCGCCGACCCGCTGAGCACCCTGCCGGCCCCGTCGCCGGCCCACCCGAACCCGACCCTCGCTGGCATCGCCAGCCTTGCCTCGCGGCCTGCTGGCCAGCGAGCGTGCCGACCTGTCTTCGGAGCTGTGATGTTCGCCACTCTGCCCACCCCGCTGCCTTGCGCCTCGTCCGCCTCGCGGTCGGCTGTGGCGGGCGTCGTGCGGTGGGCTGCGCTTTGGCTCATGGCGCTCGGGGTCCAGCCGGCGCAGGCGTGCTGGGAACAGGCAGCGCAGCGGTACGGCGTCGCTGCCGAACTGCTCTATGCGATTGCCCGCGTCGAGTCGAACTTGAATCCGCGCGCGGTCAATCGGTCACACGTGGCGCGCACTGGCTCGTACGACATCGGTCTGATGCAGATCAACAGCTCGCACCTGCCGCGGCTGGCCAGGCACGGCATCGCCGAAGCGCACTTGTTCGACCCCTGCACCAACATCCAGGTCGGCGCCTGGCTGCTCGCGGACACGTTCTCGCGCCATGGCGCGACGTGGAACGGGGTTGGAGCCTACAACGCCGCCTGCTCGCAGCTGAAGGGCACACGGTGCACCGAAGCCCGGTCGCGCTACGCCTGGCTGGTGTTTCGTAAGCTGCCGGCGGCTGCGGGAGTCAGGCCGTGAAGCTCCCTGCCATTCGCACGCTGCTGGCGTGGATTGCGTTCGGTGCGGCCGCCTGCAGTTCGATTAAACTGGCTGGGCCAAACCCGTCGATGTCACCGGCACCTGCGGCGCCTGGCTTGGGCGCAGCACGCATCGCGCAGTCCGGCTTCGGGGGCGACGCCCGCTTCGCGCTGTGCCAGCCGCCAGCCTGCCCGCGGCCCAGCGCCAAGTCGCTCCCTGCGCCCGCATCGATCCCCGTCGCCGTGGAACCGTCGCCTTCGCCTGCGCAGCGCGCGCAGGACGCGTTGACGCTGACGCCGACGGTCTCGCACAGGCCACCGCCAGCTTCGGCGCCCGAGGTGATCGAAGACCCGTCGCCGCTGAAGGTCGTCGTGCACTTCAGCTTCGGTCGCTCGGAGCTCGACGCCGCTGGCCGAGACGCACTCGACCTGGCAGCCACGCAGCCGCTGCCGGTTCGCCGTGTGCTGATTGCAGGGCGTACCGACAGCATCGGGCCAGCTGCATCGAATCAGGCTCTGGCGCAGGCCCGCGCCGAGGCGGTGCAGCGCTACCTGACGGCGCGCCACTCGCGCGTGCTGGCTGGCGCCGAAGTGCGCGTGCAGTCGCAAGGTGCGTGCTGTTACGCCGCCGCCAACGACAGCGCGTCGGGCCGGGCAGCCAACCGGCGTGTCGAGGTCCTCTTCGAGCGTGACGGAGGCGCGTTGTGATCCCGAGGGTGCGCTCCTTTGGCGCGCTCAGGACCGCGTGGCGCTGGTCCAGCTGCCGGGCACCGCCGGCCGGCGCCCGCACGCGCAAGCCAGCACGTCATCCGCCAACCCGCGTTCCTCTTTCCACGCTCAACCGATGAGGTTTCCATGATCACCACCACCCTTGCCGCTCCCCCGCTCACCCGCCGCGCTACACGCCGGCCGTGGACCGTTGCCGCCCTGCTGTGCCTGATCGCGCTCGGCCTGGGCATTGCCTTCCCCGGCCATGCGCTGGACCTGGTGGCCTTCACCGGCATCACCGGCCCGCTGACTTCCGCGCTCACCGCCATCGCCAGCCTCGGCCCCGGCATCAAGGCGCTGGTCGGCTTCGTGGGCTTCGTCGTCGCGCTGATCTCGCTGGCGGCGCTGCGCAACTTCGGGCCCGTGCTGTTCTACGTCGGGCTGGCCATCTTCGCCGCCGTCGGCCTGGTGATCGCCGGCGCGATCATGGGCGCGGTTGTCTGAGCCACCGCGGCCCCGCTGCACACACCGCCCGGAGGCTCCATGCACGCCGACACCTACATCCCGCGGCGTCTCGACGACCAGTGGAAGATCGGGTTCTGGGACGTCGACGTGGCGGCGCCTGCCCTGCTGGGCCTGTTCATGGGCTACATGTCGGGCTCGAAGCTCTCGTTCGCGCTGTGCTTCGCCGCCGGGCTGTTCACTTCGCGCTGGATCGCCCGCATCAAGGCCGACAAGCACCCGGCCTTCGCGATCCACTGGCTCTACTGGCACCTGCCGACCAGCCCGCTGACCGCGATGCGCGCCACGCCGCCTTCGCACATCCGCCGCATGGTCGGCTGAGCCCGGAGCACCCGCCATGGACTTCGAACGGCTCAGCGGCGACCTCAAGGAACTGCGGCGCCGCAACCGCACGCTCGGCGCGGCCGTCGGCCTGCTAGCGGCCGGCCATCTGCTGGCGCTGGCCGTGGTGCTGAACCTGCTGGGTGCCGTGCGCACGGTCGTCGTGCCGCCGTCGATCAACAAGTCGTTCTGGGTGACGCGCGACAAGGCCAGCGGCGAGTACCTGGAACAGATGGGCAGCTTCGTCGCCTGGCTGGTGCTCGACGTGACCCCCGCTTCCATCGACTGGAAGAAGGACATCCTGCTCGGCTACGTCGAGCCCGAGCAACACGGCGGTCTGAAGACCCGGCAGGAGCTCGAGGCGGCGCGGCTCAAGCGCATCAACGCGAGCACCGCGTTCGCACCGCAGCAGCTGGTGCCCAGCGAGGAAGGCCAGTCGGTGGTGGTGCGCGGCCGGCTGCGCACGCTCGTCAACGGCGTCGAGACCGCGAACGACCTGAAGGCCTACCTGGTGGAGTTCAGCTACGCCGGCGGCCGCGTGCATCTCAAGACCTTCAAGGAGCTTCCCCATGCCGCCTCGTAGTCTCACGGGCGCGCGGAGACCCATTGCGGCTGCGCTGATCGCGCTGGTCTGCGCTCCGGCAAGCCACGCGCTGCAGATCGTCGATGCACGCGACGGCGTCGCGGTGGAAGCCATCCTGTCGGTCAAGGAGCCAACGCGCATCCGCATCGAGGGTGCGCCGATCACCGATGTCTTCGGCAACATCCACTCCAGCTCTTGCGGCGGCATCGCCGCTGCTGCGTCCGGCTCGCCCGGCTCACCGGTCGCGCCGCTCTCACCGGTGGTCAACCCCGCCGGCGAGATCGTCGTCGAGTGCGACCGCGACAAGGGCGAGATCTACGTGCGGCCTGTCGCCACCGCCAGCGATGGCAGCGCCACCGCGGGCAAGCCGGTCAACCTGTTCATCTCGTCGGCGCACGCCACCTACACGCTGATCCTGCGCCGGGCCGACACGCCGGCCGACACCATCCTGATCCGCGACCGGAGCGTTCCACCCGCGGCGGTCGACGGCCGCGCCTCATCCGGCCCGTCAGGCCCTTCGGCCCACCACGTGCGCGCCATGAAGGCGCTGCTGGTGGCGATGGCGTCGGACCGTGTGCCGCCGGACGTGCGCGTGGATGAACTCAACCAGCCGGTGCAGCTGTGGGCCGAGGCGCGTTTTGCGCTGATGCGCCGCTACGAAGGCCGCGGCCTGACCGGCGAGAAGTACCTGCTGCAGAACGTCAGCGGGGCCGTGATGGTGCTCGCCGAACAGGAGTTCGACCGCCCCGACGGCAAGGCCGGCGGCCAGGTGCTGGGCATCGCGGTCGAGCATCACCAACTGCGGCCCGGCGAGAGCACCAGCGTCTACGTGATCCGCCGCGGAGGCGAACGATGAACCTGCCCGCCCCGATGCGCTCGCTCGTCGAGCGCCTGACGCCGCGGCAGCGCCAGTACGCCATGCTCGGCGCGATCCTGCTGGGCGGCGTGGGCCTGCTGTGGCTCGTCTTTGCCTTCGCCGAAAGCGCGCCCTCGGGCCAGGCCGGCAAGGCCAGCGGCGGCACGCCCGGCCCGGTCACCAACATCGGCGTGATGCCGCCCGGCCAGCAGGTCAACCCGGTGGACCAGTGGGTCGGCACGGCCGGCAGCAAGCTCGCGCAGTACGAGAGCGAGCGCGAAGAGCAGGGGCGGCTGAACAAGGACCGCCAGGCCTTCGAGGCGCGCACGATGCAGCGCTTCGCCGAACTCGAGCAGCGGTTGACCGCGACCGCGCAGACGGTGCAGCCGCCCGTGCCGGCGCCAGCTCCGGTTGCTCCAGCACCGTCACTGCCGCCGCCTTCGGCGCTGCCACCACCGCCGCCCGCGCCACGCGGGGCTGCAGGGGCGGTACCGGCGATGCCGCCCGGCGTGCCGACGGCGCCGCTCTCTTCGGCACTGCCGCTGCAGGTTCCGGCCGCGCCGGCCCTGATGCGCATCGCGGTGGCGGACCGCGCTGCCACCAGTGCCCCGACGCCAGCAGCCGCGGACGCGCGCACGGTGTCGACCTTCCTACCCGTGAGCTTCACGCGCGGCACGCTGCTCGGCGGTCTGGATGCGCCCACCGGCGGCCAGTCGCAATCCAATCCGCACCCCGTGTTGATCCGCCTCTCGGACAACTCGGTGCTGCCGAACCGCTTCCGCGGCGAGTACCGCGACTGCTTCGTGATCGCGGCGGGCTACGGCGACATCAGTTCCGAACGCGCCTACCTGCGCACCGAGAACCTCTCCTGCGTGCGCGCCGACGGCGCGGCGCTGGAAGTCCGCATCCAGGGCAGCGTGTACGGTGAAGACGGCAAGGTCGGCATGCGCGGCCGCCTGGTTACCAAGCAGGGGCAGATGCTGGCCAACGCGCTGCTGGCCGGCGTCGTCAGCGGCATCGGCCAGGGCCTGGCCACCTCGTCGACCAGCTACAGCACCTCGGCGCTCGGCACGATCGCCACCGCCTCGGGTGCCGACGCCTACCGCGCCGGCCTGGGAACCGGCGTCGGGCGCGCCCTCGACCGGCTGGCGCAGTACTACATCAAGCTCGCCGAGAACACCTTTCCGGTGATCGAGGTCGATGCCGGCCGCGAGATCGACGTCGTCATCACCAAGGGCGTGCGCATCGACCTGCCCCCGTCCAACTCCGAGCAGCGCGCCGGAGCGAACCCGTCTTCAACCAATCGCAGCCCGGAGGCCGACGACGATGGCTCCTACTGACTCGCTCCGCTGCAGGCCGCTGATACGGCCCGCGGCACTCGCCACGCTGTGCATCGCGCTGCTGTCGCCGCTGGCCGCGGCGGTAGCGGCCGGCCCGAATGCCGACGAGGCCCGACTGCTCGGCGTGCTGCGCAAGGCCCATCCCGGCACGCGCTTCACCGAGGTCGCGCGTTCGCCCGTGCCCGGCGTCTACGAGGTCTGGATGAACGGCAACGTCGCCTTCGTAGCCGCGCGCGACCCGCGCTACTTCATCTTCGGTCGCCTCTTCGACACCCGCACGATGACCGACCTGACCGGGCCGCGCCTGCTGGCCGCCGCGCGTGCCGAGCCGGCGACGGCCGAGATCCCATCGGCGGCAACCATCGCATTCGGTTCGCTGCCCGTCGCGGACGCGATCACGACGGTGCGCGGCAACGGCCGCCGACAGCTCGCAGTCTTCAGCGACCCCGGCTGCAGCTTCTGCCGCCGGCTTGAACCCGAACTCGATGGCCTCGACGACGTCACGATCCACACCTTCCTTCTGCCCTTCCAGGGCATGGCGCGACCGGTCTCGATCTGGTGCGCGGCGGACCGTGCACAGGCATGGCGACAGGCGATGCACGACGGCGTTGCGCCAACTGCGACAACAGCGTCCTCCTGCGAGCACCCGATCGACCGCAACCTCGCACTCGCCCGCCAGTTGGGCGTCAATGGAACGCCGACCCTGTTCTGGGCCGACGGGACGCGCACCGAAGGCTTCGTCACCCGGCCGGTGATCGAGGACCGGCTGGCCCGCACGGCGCCCGAGGCCAGGCCATGAATGCCCACCACATGAGTCGCCTGGTGGCCCTGCTCGGCGGCGTGGTGTCGCTCGCGGGCTGCATGAGCCTGTCCGGCCTGAGCGGCAACTCCAGCTACGCCTGCAAGGCACCGGACGGCGTGACCTGCCAGTCCGTGTCCGGGACCTATGCCAACGCGGTGGCGAACAACCTGCCGGCACAGCGGGCTCGCGCGACGCCGGCCGCTGCGCCCGACTTGGCACCCCATGCGTCGGCAGCAAGCACACCGACCGCGCGCAACGCACCGGCCGACTCCGCGCAGGTGCTCCCGTTGCGCTCCGCACCGCGCATCCTGCGGCTGTGGGTCAAGCCCTGGGAGGATGCCGACCGCGATCTCTACGACCAGGGCTATGTGTACGTGCAGGTCGATGGCGGCCGTTGGCTCGTCGACCACGCCCAGCGAGCGATCCGCGAACCCTACGCACCCGTGCGTGCACCCGCCGGACGCGCAGCCGCGGACCCCGCACCCCGAGCGCCCGCCGCGGGTGTCCAGCGTCCGCCCGGTCTCGACCAGTTGATCCCTGGTCTGCCAACGCGGCCCGCCGCACCGGCCAGTGGCGACAACACCGACTGAGGCCGCGATGAACGCCCGCCTGCCCCATGTCGAACGTGCCGGCCTCGCGGACTGGCTTCCGTTCGGCGCGGAAGCCGACTCGCCCGCCGAACAGTTCGCCGCCTGGCTGCCCTACTCGGCCTACCTGGCCGACGAGAAGCTGTTCGTCAATCGCGACGGCCTCGGCTTCCTGCTGGAGCTGATGCCGCAGTCCGGCGCCGACGAACGCATGGCCGAGGTGCTGGTGTCGCTCTACGCGACCTGCCCGCCAGGCACCGGCGTTCAGTTCCACCTGTTCGCCTCGCCGCACGTCCGCGAGCAGCTGTGCCGCTACGCCAACCTGCGCGTCGAGGACACCGACCAGGCCGAGAAGGCCAAGCACTGGGGCCGGCCCGCACGCAACGACAACCTCTTCCACCGCCTGGCGCGCCAGCGCGTGGGCCATCTGCTGGGCGGCGCCCAGCGGTCGCTGACGTCGGGCTTCCACTACACCATCCGCGATTTCCGGCTGATGATGAGCGTGGCGCTGCCGGGTGACGCCGCCCAGCTCAACCGCCGTGACGAACTGGTGGCGCTGCGCGAATCGATGGCCTCGACGCTGCGCTCGGCCTCGCTGCCGAACCGTGTGTGCGACGCCGCCGACCTGATCAACTGGTGCGCGCTGTTCACGAACCCGGACCGCATCTCGCAGGCTGAAGCACCGAACCTGCACTACGACGACGGCCGCGAGATCCGCGACCAGATCGTCGACTTCGACACCATCCAGGATCCGCAGCCCGGCGGCCTGACCCTGTGGAAGGAAGGCAGCGAGCACCGGCTCGAGGCGCGCTTCTACTCGATCAAGTCCTTCCCCGAGCGCTTTGCGCTGTGGCAGATGGGCTCGCTGATCGGCGACCTGATGCAGCCGGCGCTGCAGTACAGCGCGCCTTTCCTGCTGACGATGGGCGTACATGTGCTCGACCCGAACGTCACCAAGTCGGTGGTCACGGCAAACCATGTGCGCGCCACGCAGAACGCACGCAGCAAGATGGCCGAGGTGATGCCCGACGTGGGCAAGAAGCTGCAGGACTGGACCGCGGCGGCCAACGCGATCGACGTCGGCAGCAACCTGGTGAGCCTGTACCACCAGCTGGCGATCTTCTCGCCACCGGGCAAGTCGGTCGCCGCGCAAGAGACCGCGAACGCGATCTGGCGTTGCCGCGGCTTCCAGCTCAACGCCGATGTCTACATGCACCGGCAGGCGCTGCTGGCCAGCCTGCCAATGACGCTGTCGGAACGCTTTCACCGCGACCTGGCCAAGATGCGCCGCGTCTCGCGCAAGACGATGGCCAATGCCATCCATCTGGCGCCGCTGATCGCCGAGTGGCGCGGCACGCGCACGCCGGCGCTCGTGTTTGGCGGCCGGCGCGGCCAGCTGATGACGCTGGACATCTTCGACAACGACCTCGGCAACTACAACTTCGCGATCATCGGCGCGCCGGGTTCGGGCAAGTCGGTGCTGATGAACGAGATGGCCTGGTCCTACCGTGCCATCGATGCCAAGGTCTGGATGCTGGACCTGGGCCGCTCGTTCGAAAAGCTGTGCCGCAAGGCCAAGGGCACCTACATCGAATTCAAGCCCGATGTCGCCATCTGCCTGAACCCCTTCACCCACATCGTCGACATCAACGAAGACATCGACATGCTGGTGCCGGCCATCTCGAAGATGGCCTCGATGTCGCGGCCGCTGGACGAGGTCCAGTACAAGGCCATCTCGGCGATGGTGCTCAAGCTGTTCCGCGCACACGGCAACGAATTGA
The DNA here is from genome assembly GCA_035911095.1 of Ideonella sp. Lineage (GTDB taxonomy): Bacteria > Pseudomonadota > Gammaproteobacteria > Burkholderiales > Burkholderiaceae_C > JAMHWF01. Next base: position 21,478 of record JAMHWF010000105.1, read on the forward strand.
CCGTCACCGCGCTGCGCGACGCCTTCAAGGCCGGCACGATCGAGGAGCTGGGCGTGCGCGAAGACCCGCGCATCAAGGACCTCGCGATCATGCTGAACCCCTATGCGCGGGGCGGGCAGTACGAGCGCTTCTTCGAGGGCCGCAACAGCATCGACTTCGAAAACGACTTCGTCGTCATCGAGAACGAGGAACTCAAGCGCCGGCCCGATCTGCACGCGGTGGTCAACATCCTGCTGCTGCACCAGATCACCGGCGAGATGTACCTGACGCGCAACCGGCGCAAGGTGCTCTTCATCGACGAGCTGAAGCAGCAGCTGGGCGACATCGGCGCCGACGACCCCGTGAAGGCCGCCGTCGTCGAGGAGGCCGCGCGGCGCGCCCGCAAGTACGGCGGCTCGCTCGGCACCGCGACGCAGAGTGCGGACGACTACTACGGCTCCGCGCAGATGGAAGCGGCCTTCAACTGCTCGGACTGGGTCTTCCTGCTGCGCCAGAAGCCCGAGTCGATCGAGATGCTCGACCGCCAGGGGCGGTTGTCGATGGACGAGCCGAAGAAGCGGTTGCTGAACTCGCTGCGCACCGAGCCGGGTGTGTTCTCCGAGGTCTACATCTCGTCGCCCGTCGGCGAAGGCGTGGCGCGCAACATCCTCGATCCGGCGACCCACCTGCTGTTCTCCAACAAGCTCGAAGACAACGCGCCGATCGACGAACTGCGCGCCTAGGGCCTGTCGATCGACGAGGCGATCGCGGAACTGCTGCGGCGCCGGGGGCATGCCTCATGAGCCCCGGCCTGAAGTCGGTGCTGCTGAACGCGGGCATGGCCTGCGCAATCGTGCTCGGCACGCTGGCGGCATACGACCGCGTCGTGGAGCGACCGGCGCAGGTGATCGGCGTGGTCGATGTCGCGGAGGTCTACCGCCAGAAGGAAGCCGAGTTCACGCTGATCCTCACGCGCGCCGCGAGCGACGGCGAGCGTGAACAGGCGATGCGCATGGCACGCATCTTTGCGCAGCGCCTGCCGCTGGCGCTGGAAGAACTGCCGCGCGACTGCGGCTGCCTGGTGGTGCTGAAGACCGCCGTCGCGGCGCCTGCACCACGGGCCGTGGACCTGACAGCGCATCTGCGTCGCAAGGTGGAGGCGCCATGACCCGCCGCATCGCCCGCCTCGGCAACACTGCCCGCGACTTCGGCGCCCACCTGCGCCAGCGCTGGTACCTGTATCTGCCGGTCTTCGCGATCTGGGGCTTCGCCTACACGCGCCTGTTCATCGACCCCACGCCGCGGCTGCCGGTGCTCTTCAACTGGACGCCGAGCCTGCCCTGCCGGGTGGCGCTGCTGCAGTACGGGCCGAACGCGCTCAAGCGCGGCGACTACGTGGTGTTTGCCTTCGACGGCGAGGCCCAGGCGCGCTACCCGGGTCTGCGCGGCCAGCCATTCTTCAAGATCGTGCGTGGCCTGCCCGGCGACCGCATCACCGTCGAAGGGCGCGTCGTTGCGATCAACGGCGAGGTCGTCGGCCAGGCCAAGACCCATACCCACGACCGGCAAGTGCTCGAGCCGATCCTGGCCGCCGAAATTCCCGCCGGCCACTACTACGTGCAGGGCACCAGCCCCGACTCCTTCGACTCACGCTACCGGGCGAGCGGCCTCGTGCGCGCGGACCAGGTGCTGGGCACGGTGATCCCGCTGTTCTGACGAGGCGCCGCGATGCAACGGGCCCGACACCTTGCCGCCACGCTGTTGGCCTTCGCTCTTTCGGCGGCTGGATCCGCTCCCGCGTGCGCGCAAACCTCACCAGCGCAGCCGGGCACTCCCGGCACCGGCGAGATGCCGATCGAGGACTACCTGGCGCTGCTGGCGCGCATCGCACCGGCCGCGCACGACGGTGCGCGCGCCTACCGGCAGGCCTGGCTGCAGCGCTGCGGCCGACCGCTGACGGCCGCGGAGCTGCGCGTGGCGATGGCGGTGGGCGACGGCAACCCGGTGCTGATGGGCATGATTCGGGCGAGCCATCTGCGCGACACCGCGTCGCTCTCCAACCTCGCCTCCCAGATCGACTGCACGCGGGGTGCGCGATGAGCCGGGCCGCCACGTCGCTGCTGGTCGCAGCCTTGTTGATCGTCGGTGGCAAGGCCGGCGCGGTCAACCTCGGCACGATCGGGCCGACTTACGAGATCGCCGAGCCGCATCTGCTGGCCTTCATCGAGCAGCAGCTGCGCGAGAGAGAACGCAGCGGCGAGCTGCAGCGGCTCGCGGAGGCGGCACGGGCGCGAGGCATCGACATCGTGCGCCAGCCGCCGCCGGTCGAAGGCCTGCGCACCACCGAGCGCCCGCGCACCTTCTACATCGATCCGAGCTTCACGCTCGACCGCAACATCACCGACCCGCAGGGCCGCCTGATGTTCGCGGCGGGCACACGCAAGAACCCGCTCGAGGTGGTGTCGCTGTCACGGCATCTGCTGTTCTTCGACGCCCGCGATCCGCGGCAGGTGAAGCATGCCCGCGAGCTGAGCGGACGTTATGCGGGCCGGGTCAAGCCGATCCTGACGGGAGGCTCCTACCTCGACCTGATGAAGGCCTGGCGCGTGCCCGTGTACTACGACCAGGCCGGCACCCTGACGCGCCGCTTCGGCATCCGCCAGGTGCCGGCACTCGTCTCGCAGGACGGACTGCGCCTGCGCATCGACGAACTGGGGCTGCCATGAGCCTCGGCCGATACCTGCGTTCCTGGGCTGTTGTGCTGGCCACTGCGCTACCGGCCGGCCCCACGCTTGCCGGCGACAGCCTGACCTGCACCGGTCGGTTCCCGAACCCCATCACCGACATCTGCTGGAGTTGCATCCTGCCGATCACGTTGGGCGGCACCACGCTGGCCAACCTGGACGGGCAGGAAGACATCGCCAATCCGTCCAACCCCGTCTGCAGCTGCGGCGTGAACCCGACGGTGGGCCTGTCGATTGGCTTCTGGGAGCCGGCTCGCCATGTCGAGGCGGTGCGCAAGCCCTTCTGTCTGGCGTCGCTCGGCGGCGTCGACCTGGACCCCGGCATCGATGCGCCGGCCGCCGCCCGCTTCACGCGGCCGGAGGGCGACGGTGACGGTGGCAGCTTCTCCCAGGCGCACTTCTACATGAACCCGGTGCTGTACTGGCTGGAGGTGGTGACGGACTTTCCGTGCCTGGAACGTGGTTCGTTCGACCTGACCTACCTCACCGAAGTCGACCCGCTGTGGAACGACGACGAATTGACACTCATCCTCAACCCCGAGGCAGTGCTGTTCGCCAATCCGGTGGCGGTGGCGGCATGCGCGGCGGACTGCGTCGCGGCGACGGCCGGATTCGGCATGCCCGAGCTGTTCTGGTGTGCGGGCTGCCAGGGCGGCCTCTATCCGCTCGACGGCCATGTGCCCTACCACCTCGGCGGCGTGCGCACGGCGGCGCTGATCGCTCAGCGCCTGACCGCCAAGATGCACCGCGAACTGCTGGCCTGGGGCTGGCACGGTAGGGCCGGGCTCTGCGGCCCCTACTTCCTGCCGGCGATGGACAAGAGCGCCTACAAGACCCAGCTGACCTACCCCGTGGCCAACACCGCCAAGGATGGTGGACGCTGCTGCCAGCCCTTCGGCCGCAGCACCATCGTCTGGGGCGCCGGCAAGGAGTACCCGGTGCGCGGCGAGGACTTCGCGTTCATGTTGTTCCGCAAGAGGAACTGCTGTGTGGGCTACTGACACTTGCCGCCTTGCCGCACTGGCGGCGGGGCTCCTGCTCGCTGCCACGGCCGTGCGCGCGCAAGCCCCGGTCGGTCTGCCGCCCGCCAAGGTGACGCCGCGGGTCGATGCTCTGCCGGTGCCGGCCACGCAGACGCCGGTGGACCTCGAGGCGCTGGCCCGGGGATTCGCTGCCGCGACGGGGGCACCCACGCTGCCTGGCGCCGACGAGCCGCGCCTGATCATTTTCATCAGCCTTTCCATGCCCGAGGCCACGCTGGCGCGGCTGGTGGACCAGGCGGCACGTGCTCGCGCGCAGTTGCTGCTGCGCGGGCTATCCGATGGGTCGCTGCCACGCACTGCGGCGCGCATCCAGCAACTGATCGGCACACGTCCGGTGACCGTTCAGATCGATCCGCGAGCCTTCGATCGGTATGCGATCCAGCGGGTGCCGTCGTTCGTGCTTGCCCGGGCCGGCGCGCACGACACCACCTGCAGCGGCGAGCAGTGTGCGAGGTCCGACGACCATGTCATGGCAGCCGGCGATGTCAGCCTCGACTACGCGCTGGCTCACTTCCAGCGAACGACACCAGCCTTCGCTAAGGACGCCGGCCGTTTCCTGGCCCGACTCGGCCGCCGGGAGTGACGTCATGCGCACGCTCATCGCCTGCATCACCGCGTTCTGCGTGGCCGTGACGCCGGTCGCGGCGCCAGCCGGCGCGCATGAGGAGGGTGTTGCGGCGGGCCAGGCGGCCAACCCGGCTGCCCGCGCCACCGTCAACGCGCCCAGCGCCACCAGCGTCGTGCCGGGCTACACCGCGGCGCCACCCGAATCCGCTTACTACCGGCAGCCCAACCTGTCGTCGCAGGGCGGCGCGCGGCTGTCGCTGTGCGCCACGCTGCCGAACGACCCGGTGTGCCAGGCGCAACGCGGCGCGATGGGGTCAGCGAACCTGCCCCGTCCGGCCATCGGGCCCGGCGACCCGTCGGTGTCGACGGCACATGGCATTGCCCGCGCGCCGTCCAGCGTGCTCGAAAACCTGGCGTCGTACTACAGCGGCTGCACCACCACGACGACGGCCGTCGCTGCAGGCACGCAGACCCGCAGTTGCCTGCGCTATGAAGGCATCGGCAGCTACCGCTGCACTCGCAGCCTCACCGTCGGCATCGAACGCAGCACCAACTGCACGCCGGGCGATTGGTTCGCCCACGCCGGCGCGGGCCGCACCGGCCTGGATACGCAATGCCTGCCCGATCGCCCGGAGACGGCGCAGCACTTCCGCGTCACCCAGGATGCATCGCCGCTGGCCTTCTTCGACGTCGACATGACGACACCGGTGGTGTTCCCGCAGATGGTCGCGGTGCTCGACACGAGCTACTCCTGGAGCACCGGCACGGAGATCCGCACCGGCGTCTGGGTCGCCGACAAGGCCTGCACCGGCGACACCTGCGCCCTGACGGCCATGATCGCGGCCGAGCGGGCCGAGACCTGCACCGGCGGCGGTGACTCCGGCTACAGCTGCACCAGCGTCGAGCCTTTCCTGAGGCGCTATGCCGCCTGCCCGGCTGGCACGCAAAGCGGCGACCTGATCCAGGACACCGTCTGCCAGGGGGACAGCGGCTGCACGACGACGGCGCTCGACGGCACACGCTGCTATGCACCGGCCGGCGGCGCCACGGCGCTCGTCGGGTACGACGTGACAGGCAGCTTGCCCGGCTACTACTGGAACCTCGACAGCGAACGCAGTGTCGTCGGCTGGGATCCGAATCCTGCCTACGGCCCGATCCCGACGATGCGGCTGTCGTACACCCGCCCACGCACCACCATCACCGAAACCGACCGCTGGGACGACCAGTGCCCCGCCGTCGCCGACGGCAGCCGCTGCACCGTTCAGACCGCGGCCGTATGCACCGATGGCCCGGCGACGAAGGTGATCGACGGCGCATCGGTGACCCGCGACTGCTGGCAGTACGAGAGCACGATGAACTGCAGCGGCACGACGCCGGGCAGCCAGTGCGGGCCGCTGGTCGCCGCCGGCTGCACGCCCTCGGGTTCGATCTGCCGACGCAGCAACCCGATCACCGGCGCCTGCGAGGTGCATGAGGACAGCTACAGCTGCCCGGTGCCGGCGCAGACGGTGACCAGTGCCAGCAATTGCCCGTCGAGCGTGTTCTGCCTGCAGGGCAATTGCTACGACATCAGCCACGCGAACGATGCCGACTTCGCGCGCAGCATGTCGATGCTCGAGGCCGCGCGCGAAGCCGGTGTCTACCTCGACACCGACCGCATGCAGGTCTTCAAGGGCGAGGACAACCGCTGCCGCGACCGACTGCTGAGGAACTGCTGCTACGCCGACAACGCCGGCGCCGGCATGACCAACCAGAGCCTCTTCGGCACCGGCTCGCGGCTGGTCTACGACGTGCTGATGAACGCGGAGAACCGGCAGTTCATCTACCAGGGAATGTCGGCTCTGCTGATGGGCGGCGGCTTCAGCGGCACGTTCACCACCTACGGCGTCACTGTGGCCGTCAACGGCGCTGCATTGCCCGCGGGGTCGGTGGCGGTGTACTCCGGCCAGAGCCTGGTCGTGGCCTTCGATCCCTGGTCGCTGGTCATCGCCGTGATCATCTACGTCGTGATGTCGGCGTCCTCCTGCGACGAGGAGGAAGGCAAGCTCGCGATGAAGGAAGGTGCCGGCCTCTGCCACGCCGTCGGCACTTACTGCTCGTCGTGCATCCGGGTCTTCGGCTCCTGCGTCTCGTGCATCACGCACACGACGCGCAAGTGCTGCTTCAACAGCATGCTGGCCCGCATCGTCAACGAGCAGGGCCGAACGCAGGTCGGCAAGGGCTGGGGCAGCGCGCAGAACCCAGACTGCTCGGGCTTCACGGTCGCCCAGTTGCAGTCGCTCGACTTTGCAGCGATGGACTTGAGCGAGTTCTATGCCTCGCTGGTGCCGACCCTGCCCAATGTGGCCACGTTGCAAGGCCAGAGCAGCGGGCGCATCCCGACCTGCTACTACGGTCAGGGGAGGTGCCAATGAGCCGCAGGCTGTTCCGTCGGGCATTCCCGCTGGGGCTTGCGATGGCCTTCTTCTCATTCGTGGCTACGGCCCAGGACCGTCTCGCGGTGCCCGATGCGCGCCCGCTGCTGCTGGCGGCCATCGATGCACCGGATGGTCGTGCGCATGGCGTGCTGTCGGGACCGATGGCGGACGCCATCACGGCGCGTTTCAAGGCGACCTCGCCGGTCTACATCGACGTGAGCACGGAGCGCCGCTTTGCGCAGCCGGGCTGCCGGCGCCTGAAGGTGAGCTTCTGGCAGGACGGCGTGCAGCTTCCCGGAGAGCCGAGCCCGCGCCGACAGACCATCGACTTCGGCATCAACTACTGCCGCGACGGACTGCCGCCGCGCTCGCTGTCCTGAGGTGCGCGATGCATGGCACCCACCGCCTGATGTTGCTCGTGCTTGCCGGCGCATGTGCTTCATCGGCAGCAAGCGGGGCCGAGAACGATTCACCCCGCATTTGGGGCGACACATGGCGCGGGTGGCACTTCTACGAAGACCCAGCGCCCGAACCCGAGCCCACTCGATCCGTGCCGCCCAAGCCCGCGGGGCCGCCCGCTGCGGCCCGCGATCTCCGCAGGGAGCCGCGGCCGCCCGAACTCGTGGAACTCGAACGCCTGCGCCAGCGGGTCGAGGATCTTCGCGGTATCGCGGTCATGCGGCCGACCGAAGCGAACGTCCGGCGCTACATGGAACTGGAGGCCAAGGTCGTCGCTCAGGCTTCGACCTTTGCCGACGTGGCGCAGCGGGTCGCCTGGACCACGCCCGAGCTCGATCCTTCGCTGCAGGGGCGTCCGGTCAACGCCAAGGCGCTGGAAGTCTTCGAGGCCCGGCAAATGGGCGAACGCTCGCGCTCGATCGCCGAGCTGGGCCGTGACCACGTGCTGCTGTTTTTCTTCCGCGGCGACTGTCCCTATTGCCACGCCTTTGCGCCGACATTGGAGGCGTTTCAGGGTCGTCACGGCATCCGCGTCGAAGCCGTCAGCCTGGACGGCGGCCTGCTGCCGGGTTTCGCATCCGCGCGCCGCGACAATGGCGCCGCAACCGCGCTTCGCGTGGCCCAGGTCCCCGCCATCTACCTGGCCCAGCCCTTCACCGGCCGCATCGTGCCCATCGGCTTCGGTGTGCTGTCCGAGTCGCAGCTGCTCGAGCGCATCTCCGCCGCTGCGGCACCCGTCTTCGAGGCCATGGTGCCGAGCGCCGTGCGGCAGCTCGGGAAGCCTTGATCCGTTCCCAGGAGGATCGTCATGTCGAAGCGCTCCACCCAACGCACCTGCGCTGCCCTTCTCGCCTTGGCCACCGCGTGGCATGTCGGGGCGGCACGAGCCGGCGACCTCAATGCCGAGGTGAACACGATGTTCAACAACCTCGGCACGATCGGGAACTACACCGCGCCGGGTGCGTTTCGCGGGCAGACCTTCAACACCTACACCGGCGGCAGCCTGTTCATGCGCTCGCCGAACAAGGTGTACCAGCTCGCCGCGATCCAGTTCCCCAGCGCCAAGGCCGGTTGCGGCGGCATCGACGTCTTCGGCGGCTCGTTCTCGCACATCTCGGCCGAGGAGTTCAAGAACATGCTGCGCAACATCACGGCCGCGCTGCCTGGCATCGCCTTCCAGCTCGCGCTGGAGTCGGTATCGCCGCTGCTGGGTGGCCTGACCAAGTGGGCGAAGGGCCTGGAGACCTGGATCAACAACGCGCGCATCAACTCCTGCGAAACCGCCAAGGCCATCGTCAGCACGGCGGCCGAGGCCACCGGCTACAGTTCGCAGGAGGCCTGCGCCGACCTGGCCATCGAGATGGGCCTGGAGAGCGACCGCGACGCGGCCCGGCGCCGATGCGCCAGCGACCGGCCGGGTATCCTCGCCTCGGCGCGCAGTTCGGCCGATCCCAATGTGCGCAACAAGGCGCCGTTCGTCGGCAACCTCACCTGGAAGGCACTGCAGCGCACCGGCACGGCGCTGGACGACGCCGAGCGCGAGCTGATCATGAGCATCGTCGGCACGGTCATCTTCCATCCCGAGAGCGCGAACCGCGACCCGGAGCCCGTGCCGCCGACGATCACCTCGATCAGCCAGTTGCTCTACGGCCAAGCGGCCGGGACCGGCACCAACGTCACCCAGCACCTGCTGCGCTGCAACGACTACTCGAACTGCGACGTCGTCACGCTGAACACGGGCTACACGCACACGCCATTCACGGCCCGGGTCGAGACCATGATGCGGTCGATCGCCGACAAGATCGCCACGCGCACCGCGATCCCGAACAACTCAGCCGAGGTGGGCTTCGTCAACCAGACCACCGAGCCTGTCTACCGGATGCTGTCGATCGGCGCGACGATTCCCGGCTCGGGGCTGGCCGACAGCCTGATCGGTCAGTACCGCGACGTGATCGCGGCCGACTATGCCTACGTCTTTCTCGAACGGAACCTGCGGCTGGGCATGGCCGCGCTCGACAAGGACTACACGCTGCAGCAGAGCCAGCGTGAACTCGCCAACCAGGTGCGCCAGCGTGCCCAGGCCATGCTGCTGCAGTTGTCGCAGGAGAAGAACCTGCTTTACCAGAAGGTCGGCTCGTTTCGCGCCGTCTCCAGCCACCTGGAGCAACTCGAGCGGCAACTGCGCTCCAGCATGCCGCAGCACGTGATGGACATGCTGGGGCAGCGCGCGGCCTACGTGGCGCGGTAGCCGCTCCGATTCGTCGAGGCGGCCATGTGGGAGATCTTTGCCTACCAGAATGCGGACAGCCTGTTCGGCATCTTCAACGCCGCGGCAGCCATCCATGCGTCGAGCGACTACGCGGCCGCTGTCGCGGCAGTGGCCTTCTGCGGCTTCATCGCCGCCCTGCTCGCCTATGCCTTCGCCCCCGACAAGCTTCAAGGCTGGAAGTGGCTGGCCACCGTGCTGCTGGTGTTCTCGGTGCTCATCGTTCCCCGTGTGACGGTAGGCATCGTGGACAAGACCGGCGGCTCGGCCGTAAAGGTGGTCGCCAATGTGCCCTTCGGCGTGGCCGTGCTCGGCAGCATCACCAGCACCATCGGTCACACGCTGACCGGCCTCTTCGAGACCGCGTTCCAGGTCATCCCCGGCGCGGGCGCGATGCCTGCAGAACTGAGCTACGAACGCAACGGCCTGATGTTCGGCAACCGCCTGATCCGCGAGACCGGCAACGTGGTGTTCCAGGACCCTACCTTCCGCACCGACCTGATCAACTTCATCCACAACTGCACGATGTACGACCTGATCGACGGCACCGTCGATCCGGCTACGTTCTCCACGTCCGACGACGTGTGGGCGCTCATGGCCACACCGAATCCGGCGCGCTTCAGCACGGTGACCGGCGCCGGCGGGGCAGTAACGGTCGACACCTGCCCCAATGTCTACGGCAACCTCAACGGCCGCCTGCCGGCGCAAGTCACGCGCATTGAGGGGCGGCTGGCCTTCCAGCTGAACCCCACGCTGCCCAGCGCGGCGGCGACCGCGGCCATCGCCGGCCAGATCCAACAGGCCTACATCCGCAACAGCATCGCGACGGCGGCCGCGACGGCAACAGACCTGATCCGGCAGAACGCCGTGCTCAACGCCATCAGCGACACCAGCAACATCATCGGACAAAAGGTGAACGACCCGGCGGCGATGGTGCTCGCAGTCGGCCGGGCGCAGGCGGTGGCGCAGCAGAACGCGACCTGGATGAACTACGGCAAGGTCGCCGAACAGTCGCTGCCGGTGTTCCGCAATGTCATCGAGGCCCTCACCTACGCCCTGTTCCCGCTCTTCGTGCTGCTGCTCCTGCTGACCAGCGGACGCGAGTCGATGATCGCCTTCAAAGGCTATGCGGCGATCCTGATCTGGATCCAGCTGTGGCCGCCGCTGTACGCGGTGCTCAACTACATGGCTTCGGTGTACGCCGCCTACGACCTGGCCGCCGCTTCTGACCTGGGCACGGGCACCAAGGCCCTCGCGCTGCAGACCGCATCGACGATCTACTCGCGGGCGATCTCCGGCGAGGCCGTGGTCGGCTACCTGGCCATCAGCATCCCCTTCATCGCCTGGGCCGCGCTCAAGCGCATGGAGAACTTCGGCACGGCACTCGTCGGGGGCTTGTCCGGGCTGCAGGGCATGCTGGCCGGCAGCACCGCAGGGGCCGCCGTCGGCAACGTGTCGATGGGAAACGTCGCGATGGATCAGCTGCAGCTGGCACCGAACCGTACGTCGGCGTTCATGAGTTCCTGGCAGAGCGATCTCAGCGGCAACACCTTCACGTCGAGTGCTCTGACCGGACGCACGGCCGCGAACCTGCTGCGCAACCAGGGCTTCGCTTCGCGCGTGGTGTCGATGCGGGTCAGCGAGCAGGACGTGACCGAGGCCAGCCGGCAGGCCGACGCCGCGCGGGGCGAGATGGTGTCGGCAAGCAACGAACGGTCTACCGTCCTGACCGAGGCCTTCACCAAGGGGCTGGCCAAGCTCAAGTCCTCGCGCAGTTCGTCGGGCACCTCGACGAGCAGCTTCGAGCAACTGGGTGAGACGCTGACGCGGCTCGACCAGATCACGAAGACTGTGGCCGACAGCACTGGCTTGACTCAGGCGCAGGTGGCCAGCATCGCCTTCGGTGCCTCGACGCATCTTGGCCTGAGCACCCCTGTTGCCGGAGCTTCGGTGCAGGGCAACGCCGGCAAGAGCTATCAGACAGGCCTGTCGGCGGATCAGCGCAAGGTCCTGGGAGCGATGAGCAACGAGCAGATCGCTGAGTTCAAGCAGTTTGGCGATCGCGTTTCGCGGGACGCATCAACCGTCGCATTGATCGCGGCTGACTCGCGAGAGTCCCGCGAGCTTGCTTCACGGCTTGCAAACACAATATCGAGAACTCAGCGTGCCGAGGCGTCCTATGGCGAGCGGAGCGCTCTCGCTGAACGGCTCTCATCCGCGCGGGAGCGTGGTGAAGTGCTGTCGATCGACATCGCGCAGGACCCATACAACCTCGAGATGTTCATGCGGTACGCCGAACGGTACGGTGGCAACAGTGCGGCCGCGCTTTCGTTGATGGACTCCGAACTTGCGCGACAGGGGCTACCGCCCACGCGGGTCTTCTCGAATGGGGTCGCGGTGCCGGAATCGTTCGCCCGCCTGCACCGCGAGTTTCAGGACGACAGCACGGCCACGAAGCTCAATCCGAAGCTCGATGCGGCCCCGCGTATTCCAGCGATACCTCCTCGAAACGAACTTCCGTCGGGAACTACAACGTCCGAGCAAAACGGTCTCCGCGACGACGTCCGACGCGGTGGCGCTCAGTTGCGCGGCCGCGCCGATGAGACCCGCGCGGCTTTCGATGCAAAGGACAGCGCATCTCGTGCCCCGGATGGGACGCTATCGACCGAGAAGTCTCTCCTGCTGCAGACGGGCCGGCAAGTCGCCGCCGATGCGGGATCGACCCTTGACGAAGCGCGCAAGGCCGCGGGCGACCTGCTCAAGAAGAAGCGCTAGTCAATCGACGCGATCCGGATCAAGCATATGGCGATCGGGCTCGGAACGAGTGGGACGCATGAAGGGAGGGTGGCCCCTGTCGCGCCAGTAGTTCTGATCCCGATCGTCTGGCCCGCTGCCCATCCCGAACGAGGCATCGAGCGCCTCGGGTCCACGCGCTCGTTCCCCCCTCGCAACCCGCCCGATTGCGCCTCCGATGGCCGCGCCCGCGACGCATCCGATGCTGATCATCACTGCACGAACACTCCAAGCGTCGTGCACAGCGACGAGCAGCCCCACCAACCCACCGATGGCGATACAGGCGAAGAGGATCGACTTGCGCATCTCGCAACCCACTGGCTTCCAAGCGTAGCGAGAGCCGCAGCAAAAGCAATCCGTCTGAGACGTCGCTCGGGCATCTCCGAGCAAGCACCACGGAAAACCGTCGGCCTCCCTACAAGACTTGCTGGATTGAGGTTGTCAAAGTTGACATACGAGACAAACGAGACTATTCTGCCGTCCTGTAACTCGTGTGCGGAGCTCGCCATGCCCAAGGCACAAGGTGCGGCGGCAGTTGACCAACCACTCGTCACGCCGACTGAAGTTCGCCGCTTCGACAAGGCGGTCACCGTTCGCGACCGTCGTGCATTCCTGTTCGAGCTTGACCGCCTTGTTCGAGAGAAGCTGGCGGCTGCCACGAACACCGCGAGCGAGACGCCGCCGCTGAGTGAAGCACTGGGCCGAAAAGCCGAGTCACTGCGCGCGGCCACTTCTTGGTCGCCGACGGCCGCGGACGTTCAGCGAGGCCGCGCTGAACTGCTGCGCGAGTTCGAGCGACCGCACAACCTGCCACTGGCCGACTTCGTGCGCCTGGCCCTCAAGTCCCGCCAGCAGGTCTACAAGGACATCGCCGCCCGCAGGCTACTTGCGCTGGACGTGGGGCGCCGCGGCCAGCGCATCCCAGACTGGCAGTTGGAGGCACCGGGGCTGCAGCTGACGCGCACCGTTCTCCAGGCCGCGGAAGATGTCGATGCCTGGACGGTGTACCGCGCCTTGGTGGAGCCCTCTGAGGCCCTTGGCAGCCAATCGCCGGTGGCGAGCGTGAATCGAGGCAATGTCGACGCGACCGTGCGCGCGGTGCTTGCTTCGCTCGGCGTACAGCGGGCGGAGCGCGGCGGTGCCGACGCCTGATGTTCCGGCCCGAATCATCCCCGCGGAGGAACTGCTCCAGCACGTGAGCCGTTCCGCGTATCGCGGCACGGCCCTCCACTTCGGCCGCTCGGGCGGGAATCGCTACGACGACCCGACTCTCCGGTTTGGCACGCTCTATGTCGGCTTCGACCTGACCACCGCGCTCATGGAGTCGGTCTTCCGCCAGCACCGTTGGAACCGTCGCGCCAAACGCGTGATCACCCGAACCGAGGTGTACTCGCGCATGGTCAGGGCGATCGGCGTCCTCGAGCCGCTGTCGCTTGCCGATCTCACCGCGCCCGGCGTGATGGCATCGCAGTTCGGACTGAACCTGGCCCAGTTGGCCGGCCGCCGCTACGTCCACACGCAGCGCATCGCTGCGCTGCTGCACGAGGTCGTCGAACCGGACGGCGCGCATCGATTCGATGGCGTGCTCTACCCCTCGCGCAACAATCACCCGGCTCCGAGCGCTGCCCTGTTCGACCGCGCGTCCGCGAAGCTATCGCTGGTCGACGACATCGCGCTGCGCGATCACGTGGACTGGCCGAGCTTCTTGTCCCAGTACCAAGTCGTCGTGCTACCTGCTTGAGCCGGTAGGCATCGACTGCAGGGACCTCTGCTTACTCGGCCAGCGCCAGTGCGCCGTCGCTCACCACCGAGGCGGCGCGCACTGCCTGGCGGCGCTGACGATCCGCATGTGCAAGTTGGTCGATCTGGTCGGCCAGGTACTGGAGCGCCCTGCGTCGCTCCGGCTCGAGTTCGTGGTGATGGTAGGCCGCCGCGGTCTGGCTCTTCTCGGTGTGGGCAAGCAGCAACTCGACCACGTCCCGACCAAAGCCGTGCTCGCGCAGCAGGGTCGCCGCTGTCCCTCGCGTCCCGTGGGGGCTGAACTCTTCGACGCCGAAGTCGAGCCGCTTGAAGAAGTGATTGAGCGTGCAGTCGACGAGCGGCACCGTGGCCCGTTGCGTCGAGGGGAATACGTAGGCTCCCGCCCCGGTCTTCGCGCGCAACAGTGTCAGCAGTTCAACCGCCTGAGTGGCCAGGTAGACCCGATGAGGCCGGCGGCTCTTCATCCGCGCCGAAGGGATGTCCCACTGGGCCTTGGCGAGGTCGAACTCCGTCCAGCGAGCGCGGATCACCTCCGACTTCCGACACATCGTGTACGTGAGGAACTGCGTCGCCGCGATCGTCACGAAATGCGCGCCTTGTCGGGCGACGGAGTTCCAGAACGCGCCCAGTTCCTCTTCGTTGAGGTGCCGGTGATGCTGCGCCCGCGGCACGTCGATCACGCCGCGAAGAGGCAGCGCAGGGTTGGTTTCGACAATCAGCTTCTGGATGGCGTAGTTGTAGAACTGCTGGATGATGATCCGCACGCCTTCCGCTGTGTTGGGCGTGCTGCGACGGGCTTCGAGAATTTCCAGCACGTGGCGCGGTTTCACTTCGTCGAGCGCCTTGTGGCCGATGGCTGGCCAGACGAAGCGTTCGAGGCGCGACAGGATCTGGGCCCGGTAGCCCTCGGTGCGGGTGCTGAGGCGCTCCGTAACCCATCGCTTCGAGAACGCCTCGACGTCGTCTCCCGACCCCTTGGGCTGGACTCGCGCTTCCAGTTCCTCGCGCTCTTGCGCGACCTTCACTGCGGGATCCTGACCCCGCTCGACGAGTTGCCGCAGTTCGAAGTGCCGGTCTCGGGCATCAGCCACGCCGATTTCGGGGTAGCGCCCGATGCGCACGTCGCCGGCCGCGCCGCCCAGCATGTAGCGGAAGCGCCAGGTCTTGATGCCGCTGGGCATCACCTGGACGTACAGCCCACCGCCGTCGGTGAGCTTGTAGGGCCGCGCCTTGCCCTTGACGTTGTTGATCCGGGTGGGTGTAAGCGTGTAGTTCAGGTGTCTCATGAGGTCCTCGTTTCAGGTCTCTGGCCGTTCCCCGTTTGTGGGAAATTTGCAGGGAAACGGGGGCGCCGTTTCCTTGCTATTCCCCAAATCCCGGGGGGATTTCGCGGTCAGGCTTGAGACGCTCTGAAACGACAAGGCCCCGATTTCTTCAATGAAATCAGGGCCTTGCGGGACGTCATGCGACGTCTTGGGACGGGCTCACATGTGGTCGATCATCACCTGCCCGAAGCCCGAGCACGACACCTGCGTCGCGCCGTCCATCAGGCGCGCGAAGTCGTAGGTGACGTGCTTCGACAGGATCGACTTCTCCATCGACGAGATCACCAGGTCGGCTGCTTCCTTCCAGCCCATGTGGCGCAGCATCATCTCGGCCGAGAGGATCTCCGAGCCCGGGTTGACGTAGTCCTTGCCGGCGTACTTCGGCGCGGTGCCGTGCGTGGCCTCGAACATCGCGACCGAATCCGAGAGGTTCGCGCCGGGCGCGATGCCGATGCCGCCGACCTGGGCGGCCAGCGCGTCCGAGACGTAGTCGCCGTTCAGGTTCAGCGTCGCGATCACCGAGTACTCGGCCGGGCGCAGCAGGATCTGCTGCAGGAAGGCGTCGGCGATCGAGTCCTTGATCGTGATGTCCTTGCCCGTCTTCGGGTTCTTCAGCTTGCACCACGGGCCGCCGTCGATCGGCTCGGCACCGAACTCGCGCTGCGCGAGCGCATAGCCCCAGTCACGGAAGCCACCTTCCGTGAACTTCATGATGTTGCCCTTGTGGACCAGCGTGACGCTCGGCTTGCCGTTGTCGATCGCGTACTGGATCGCCTTGCGCACCAGGCGCTCGGTGCCCTCGCGCGAGACGGGCTTGACGCCGATGCCCGAGGTCGCGGGGAAGCGGATCTTCTTGACCCCGAAATCCTCCTGCAGGATCTTGATCAGCTTCTTCGCCTTTTCGCTGCCGGCCTCGAACTCGATGCCGGCATAGATGTCCTCCGAGTTCTCGCGGAAGATCACCATGTTGGTCTTCTCGGGCTCCTTGACCGGCGAGGGCACGCCCTTGAAGTACTGGATCGGGCGCAGGCAGACATAGAGGTCGAGCTCCTGGCGCAGCGCGACGTTGAGCGAGCGGATGCCACCGCCCACCGGCGTCGTCAGCGGGCCCTTGATCGAGACCACGTACTCGCGCAGGATCTGCAGCGTCTCCTCCGGCAGCCAGACATCGGGGCCGTAGACGCGGGTCGACTTCTCGCCGGCGTAGATCTCCATCCAGTGGATCTTCCGCTTGCCGCCGTAGGACTTCTCGACCGCAGCGTCGACGACCTTGATCATCACCGGCGTGATGTCGAAGCCGGTGCCGTCGCCCTCGATGTACGGAATGATCGGCTGGTCGGGGACGTTGAGCGAGAAGTCGGCGTTGACGGTGATCTTCTGCCCGCCCTCGGGCACCTTGACGTGCTGGGTCATGTGGTTGCGGCTCGCTTGTACGTTGGGGTTGCGTGACCTGAAGGGACCGCTGGGGATTCTATGGCCAGCACTGCGCCGCCCCTCGCCTCCAGCCCGACCCGACGGCCCGGATAATCCGGCCGCAACTTCCCTCTTCGACGATGCGCTCCGATCGATTCCCGCCGACGCCGCGACAGGCGCCGCTGACCTGCCGCTGGGCCAGGCTCTGCGGCGCGATCGGCATCGCGCTCGCCGGCTGGCTGGGCGTGGCCAACGACGCCTCGGCACAGGACACGGCCCAGCCGCCCTTGCCGGTGGTGCGGCTCACGGCCGGTATGTACAACATCAACGCCGAGGTTGCACAGACCGGGAGACAGCGCGCCTATGGCCTGATGCACCGCACCGAGCTGGCACAGAACGCCGGGATGCTGTTCATCTTCGAGCAGGAAGGCACGCAGTGCTTCTGGATGCGCAACACGCTGATCCCGCTCGCCATCGCGTTCCTCGACAACAGCGGCCACATCGTCAACCTCGACGAGATGCAGCCGCAGCGAGACGACTCGCACTGCTCGACGCAGCCGGTGCGCTACGTGCTGGAGATGAACACCGGCTGGTTCACGCAGCGCGGGCTCAAGCCCGGCGACCGGGTCACCGGTGGGCCGTTCACGACCGGCCGCTGAGCCCTTCCCTCACGCCCCCGCAAGCCCGCACGAGGCCTGGGCGCATCGCTGGCGCCTGAAACGACAAGGCGACCGGCCGCCTGAGCTGCCGGCCGCCCTGCGGGAG
This sequence comes from Ideonella sp., assembly GCA_035911095.1. Lineage (GTDB taxonomy): Bacteria > Pseudomonadota > Gammaproteobacteria > Burkholderiales > Burkholderiaceae_C > JAMHWF01. Next base: position 39,010 of record JAMHWF010000105.1, read on the forward strand.
AGGCTCAGTTCGACGCGGCGGCAGAGCCGGCGCCAAGCCGAGGCGCGACGGCTGCGGCTCCACCGCCTGCCGGCGCGGCCGACGCGGCGGCGCCTTCGCGCCAGTCCGGGTGCGAGGCGGGGCTGGCGACGCGCGACGCCAGCGTCTCCAGGGCCAGCGGATCGCTGATCAACCGCATGCGCTGGGCCGGGCTCAGCCCCTTCGGGCCGTCGTGCACCGCGCTGTCGATCACACGCTGCAGCGCCGCACCCTTCAGGCCGCGGCTCGGCATATGCAGCGCACCGCCGCGCAGGGCTTCGTCGCGCGACGCGGGACTGCCCAGCAGTTCGGCGAAGGACACGTCCTCCGGCGCCTGGGCCACGAGCTCGCGGGTACGGGTCAGCACCGGCGGCTCGACATGTTCCTCGGGGATCATCAGCAGGCGATGGCGGCGCAGCGCGCGGCCGATCGACGAGCGGCTGCCCCAGACCGAGAGCGGGGCCGCGAGCAGCATGCCGGCGATCACCGGCGACAGCCACCACGGGAAGGCGCCCTCGCCGAAGAGCACCAACGCGGCCGCCCAGGTCGCGGCGAGCAGCGTGTGCGGGCCGTGGCGGTGCCAGGCGTCGCGCCAGGTGGTGGCGTCGTCGTCCCGCGGCGGCGAGACCCAGGCGTTCTTCCAGCCGGCGAGCGCGCCGACGACGAACTGGCTGTGGAACAACATGCGCACCGGCGCCAGGAACACCGTGTAGAGGAACTCGAGCACCGCACTCGTCACCAGGCGCAGCGCCCCGCCGTACTCGCGGGCGCGCCCCTGCAACGTGATCACGGTCAGCGCCATGAACTTGGGTGCGATCAGCAGCAGCGCCGTCATGCCGAACAGCGTCAGCATCAGGTCGACGTTGTTCGTCGGCCAGAGCGGGAAGACCTGGTAAGGCGTCAGGAACTCGGGCAGCGTCGCCGCGTACTGCAGGAACATCACCGACGACAGCAGCAGGAAGGCGAACCACAGCGGCGCCGACACGTAGGCCAGCACGCCGGTCAGGAACACGCTGCGATGCACCGGGTGCAGGCCCGGCTCGAACATCAGGCGCGAGTTCTGCAGGTTGCCGTGGCACCAGCGGCGGTCACGCTGGACCTCGGTGACCAGGCTCGGCGGCACCTGCTCGTAGCTGCCCGGCAGGTCGTGCGCGACCCAGACCTTCCAGCCGGCGCGGCGCAGCAGCGCCGCCTCGACGAAGTCGTGCGACATCACGTCGCCCGACATTGAGCCCTTGCCCGGGATCGGCGCCAGCGCGCAGTGCTCCATGAAGGGCGCGACGCGCAGGATCGCGTTGTGACCCCAGTAGTGCGATTCGCCAAGCTGCCAGTAGTGCAGGCCGGCCGTGAACACCGGGCCGTAGACCGCCGAGCTGAACTGCAGCGAGCGCGCGTGCGCGGTCATCAGGCCGGTGGCGCGCGGCGCCGTCTGGATCAGGCCGGTGTCCGGGCTGTCCTCCATCAGGTCGACCAAGCCGTTCAGGCACTCGCCGGTCATGACGCTGTCGGCGTCCAGCACGATCATGTAGCGGTACGCACGGCCGTAGCGGCGGCAGAAGTCGGCCACGTTGCCGGCCTTCTTGCGCGTGCGGTGCTGGCGCCAGCGGTAGAACAGGCGCACCTTCGCGTTGTCGCCACCCAGGCGCGCGATGAAGCGCGTGACGGCGGCCTGCTCGGCGGCGCGCAGGTCGGGCTTGCCGGTGTCGCTCAGCACGAAGAAGTCGAAACCCTCGCGGCGACCGCTGGCGTCGAGCGACTCCCAGGTCGCCTGCAGGCCGGCGAAGACCGTCGCGACGTCCTCGTTGCAGATCGGCATCACGATCGCGGTGCGGCAGGACGGGTCGCGCGGCTGGGTGGCCAACGCCGCGGCGCGACGCGTCCAGCGCTTGGGCGAGGTGAGCATCACGCCCATGCCCATCAGCGCCGTCCAGAAGCCGGCCGAGATCCAGGCGAAGAGCACCGCGAACAGGATCAGCACCGCCTGCTCGACCCAGCTGTTGCCGTGGTTCGGCAGCACCTCCGACATGTAGTCGGTGCCGACCATCGCGCAGCAGGCGACGAGCACCAGCAGGCCCAGGCGGCGCAGCATGATCGGCGGCGCCTTCGCCTCCGGCCCTTCCTCGGCGCGCGGCACGCGCCCGGTGAGACGGGCGAACTTGCGCTTCAGCGGATTCCCCGCCCAGGGGCGCGGCACCATCGCGCCACGGGCGAGCGGGTGCTGCGCCGGGCGTTCAGTCAGCGCTTCCACGGTGTCTCCCGCCGGCATCGCGGGCGAGGTCCCCAGCGGCGGCGTCGGTGTGGCGTCGATCGTCAAGCTCATGGCTTCTCCGGAAATTCGGCGGGCACGATGTAGCTCCAGGTCTCGCCGACCTGGGCCTGGGCAAGCTGCAACGCGGCACGCAGTTCGAGCGGCCGTTCGGGGTTGCTGCGGTCCAGGCGAAGCGTCATTCGCCACGTGCCGGTGGCGCGGTTGCGGTACAGGTTCTTCTCGACCAGGCGGGCGCCGGCCTTCGGGTCGCCGTTGGCGACCCCGACGCGCACATCCAGCTTCGCGTCGGCAGCCAGTTGGCGCAGTGCCGGGCCGTCGAAATCGACGACGAACTTGAGGTGCCCGTCGGGCTCGCGGGCGTAGCCGCGCCCGCGCCGGGTCTGCACGACCCAGGCGTCGGCAGGCCGCGCCTCGGGCTCGCTCTTCTGCCAGCGCAGGCGGTAGTCGAGCGTGTAGGGCTGGCCGGCGGCCAGCGGCTTCTCGGGCACCCAGTAGGCGACGATGTTGTCGTTCGTCTCGTCGGCGGTCGGAATCTGCACCAGTTCGAGGCGGCCCGGCCCCCAGGCCCCGACCGGCTCGACCCAGGCGCTGGGGCGGCGGTCGTAGAGCGCCTCCGGGTCTTCGTAGTTGGCGTGCTCGCGGTCGCGCTGCATCAGGCCGAAGCCGCGCGGGCTGGTCGTGCGGTACGAGGTCACGAGCAGCCGGCCCGGGTTGACGAGCGGGCGCCAGATCCACTCGCCCTCGCCGGTGTGCAGCGACAGGCCGTCGGAGTCGTGGACCTCGGGGCGGTAGTCGTCCCGGCCCGGCTGGTTCTCGCCGAAGAAGTACATGCTGGTCAGCGGCGCCAGGCCCGCGGCGCGCAGTTCCTCGCGCGGGAAGAGCACCGAATGGACGTCGACCAGGGTCTCGGCGCCGGGTGTCACGTCGAAGAGGAAGGCACCGGTGGCGCGGCGCGAATCCATCAGCGCGTGGATGCGCAGCGAGCTTGCGCGCGCGGCGGGCTTCTCGACCCAGAACTCGACGAAGCGCGGGAACTCCTCGCCGCCCGGGGCGACGGTGTCGATCGCCAGCCCGCGCGCCGACAGGCCGTAGGTCTGTCCCTGGCCGATCGCGCGGAAATAGCTCGCACCGAGGAAGACGAGCACCTCGTCCTTGTAGGCCGGACGATTGACCGGGTAGTGCACGCGGAAGCCGGCAAAACCGCCGCCGCGCAGGGCCGAAGCGTCAAAGGCGCCCCGGTTGCGGCCGAAATCGAACTGCGCCGGGTCGTAGCGCAGCGGGCGCACTTCGCCCTGGCTCACCTCGTTCATCTGCACGGGGGCGCCGTAGTGGCCACCCGGGTGGAAGAACATCAACTCGAACGGCAGCTTCTCGCCGCGCCACAGCGCCTGGTCGGGCTTGAAGCGGATCTCGCGGTAGGCGTCATAGCCCAGCCCGCTCAGGGCGGACGAGACGCTGTCATCCGGCGACTGGTAGGCCGCGAGCGCCAGCGTCCGCGCGCGCTGGACGACATCGTTGAAGCCGAAGGCCGGAACCGCGGCGCGCACCGGCGCGGCCGCCCACAGCAGCGCCACGGCCAGCGTGGCCAGCAGCACCGCCCGCAGGCGGGCCGTCAGGAACCTGGACGGGTTCAAGGCTTGTTCCGGAGACGCAATCGACGGCACCGTGACCTCAGGGCCTGGGAAGAGACGAACCACTGGCGCCAGCTTCAGGCAGGACTTCGCTCACGTTCGCATCGGGTCGGCGGCACGCCGAAGACATCGGCCGGGTCGAGCAGGACCGCCGCCGCAGTCGTGCCAGAAACATTCGCTTGCACTCGATCATGCCCACTCCAACGTACGGGCGGCCGGCACCGATGTCTTTCGGCGCCGGCCGACCGGCTGTTGCGTGAGATAGTCTTCGCACTTTAGGGGTTCCCCCGGGTTGGCATCCAGTGGTGTTCCCAACCGTTACCGAAAACCGTGGCGCAAAAGACGCGTCTGCGCTCTGAAGGCAGCCATCGGACCCGGCGCTCCGGCTGCGGATGCAGCGAACGGACACAAAAAAGGCCGGGCCCTCGCGAGACCGGCCTTCCGCAGATATCCGGCGCGCTCAGGCGTAGTTGCTCTGCGCGAACTCCCAGTTGACCAGCGACGCCAGGAACGTTTCGACGAACTTCGGGCGCAGGTTCCGGTAGTCGATGTAATAGGCGTGCTCCCAGACATCGACCGTCAGCAGCGGCTTGTCGGCCGTGGTCAGCGGCGTCGCGGCATTGCTGGTATTGACGATGTCGACGCTGCCGTCGGCCTTCTTGACCAGCCAGGTCCAGCCAGACCCGAAATTGCCGACCGCGCTCTTCGCGAAGGCTTCCTTGAACGCCGCGTAGCTGCCCCACTTGGCCTTGATCGCCTCGGCCAGGGCGCCGGCAGGCTCGCCGCCGCCGCCCGGCTTCATGCTGTTCCAGAAGAAGGTGTGGTTCCAGATCTGCGCGGCGTTGTTGAAGATCCCGCCGCTGGACTTCTTGATGATTTCCTCGAGCGGCAGCGATTCGAACTCGGTGCCCTTCTGCAGGTTGTTCAGGTTCACGACATAGGCGTTGTGATGTTTGCCGTAGTGGTATTCGAGCGTCTCGCGGCTGTAGTTCGGGGCGAGGTCGTCCAGACCATACGGCAGCGGCGGCAGGGTATGTTCCATCGTGTTCCTTTCCGGTTTGGGGTCACTGCCGAATGATTGTAGGCAGGCCTGCTTGGCCGGGCTTGGCCAAAGGGCAAACCTGCATCGGGCCCGATGACGTGGCTCAGGCCTCGTCGGCGGGAGCGCCTGCGGCCGATGGCCGCACCTCGTCGATCGTCGTCAGCAGTTCGCCGTCGGCCAGCACCGCCCGCAGCCGCGCCCCCACCTCCAGGCGAGCGACGCTGGCGATCGGCACGCCGCCTTCGTTCGCCACCCACGCGTAGCCGCGCCGCAACACGCGCGCGGGGTCGAGCGCCTCGAGGCGATGGCCGAGGGCGGCCAGGCGGTGCGCCTGCCCTGCGCGGGCGCGCTCGCCGGCGCGGCGCAGGCGCGCGGCATCCGCGGCCAGGCCGCCCTCCGCGCGGAGCAGGCGCGCCGGCAGCGACTGGCCCAGCCGTTGCGCGAGCAACGCAAGCCGGCGCTCCCGCAGGCGCAGCTGCTCGATCGGCCGGCTCAGCCGGAGCATCGCCCCGTCAAGCTGCTGCGCCTGGGTTTCCAGCCGATGGCGCACCAGGCGCGACAGGCGTCTCTGCAACTCCTGCAGGCGGCGTTCGCAGTCTTCGGTGCGTGGCGCGATCAGCTCGGCGCCGGCCGTCGGCGTCGGCGCCCGCAGGTCGGCCGCGAAGTCGGCGAGCGTCACGTCGGTCTCGTGGCCGACGCCGCACACCACCGTCAGCGCCGACCCCGCCACCGCGCGCACGACCCGTTCGTCGTTGAATGCCCACAGGTCCTCGAGCGAGCCGCCGCCCCGGCACAGCAGCAGTGCGTCGACCTCGGCCCGCGCATTGGCCATGGCCAGCGCCCGCGCGATTGCCGGCGGCGCCTCGTCGCCCTGCACCGGCGTCGGGTACACGAGCACGCGCAGGTGCGGCGAGCGGCGCGCCAGCGCCGTCAGCACGTCGTGCAGCGCGGCACCGCCGGGGGAGGTGACGACGCCCACGCCCCGCGGGAACCTCGGCAGCGCCCGCTTGCGCTCGGGGTCGAACAGGCCCTCCGCCTCGAGGCGCGCCTTCAGACGCAGGAACTCCTCGTAGCGCGAGCCGGCGCCGGCCAGTTGCATCGCCTCGACCACGAGTTGCAGCTCGCCGCGCGCCTCGTAGACCGCGATGCGGCCGCGCAGCTCGACCCGCTGGCCGTCGCGCGGCGCGAAGCTCAGAAGCGAGGCGGCGCGCCGGAACATCGCGCAGCGGACCAGCGAGGGCGCGCCCTCGCCGTCTTTCAGCATGAAGTAGCAGTGGCCGCTGGCCGCCCGGGAGAAACCGGAGATCTCGCCCGCTACGGTGCAGGCGGCCCAGCGAGCGGCGAGCGCATCGCCGACCGCCTGCAGGAGCGCCGCAACGCCCCAGACCAGCCGCGGTTCGCCGCGCAGCTCAGCCACCACGGCTCAGGCGAAGCGCCGGCATGGAGATCTCCACAACGGCTCCAGCCGGCGCGGCACGTGCATGGCTCGCATCGGCGGCGTGCAGGGCCGGCGGCCCATGCCCGCCGATACGCCTGGGAGTGCCCTTTTTTTCAGCAATCCAACGCGAAGCCAGAAAGGGCGTGCCCTCGCGACCACTGGTCACCCGTTACCCACAAGCTTGTCCACAAAAAAAGTGGATCGACGAGAAATCCGTCCGCTGGCGCCGTCCCGTGCAGGGCCTTCGACGCGCCGACCCCGGTCCGGCACCCGTGACCCTTGGCCGCATAATCGCGCGACTTCGAGAGGGCGCCTGGGACGCCGAGGGGACGACTGTTGCTGTCGATCATACAAGCGGCCGGATGGCCGATCTGGCCGTTGATTCTGTGTTCCATCGTCGGCCTGGCACTCGTCATCGAGCGGCTGATGAGCCTGCGCACCCGACGGGTCGCACCACCACGATTGCTGGAAGAGGTCATCTCGGTCACGCGCTCTTCGCTGCCGAGTGCCGACGTGGTCAACAAGCTCTCGCACAGCTCGGTGATGGGCACGGTGTTCGCTGCCGGCCTGCGTGCGGTGATCGCCGAGCCCCGCCTGAGTGAGGACGGTCTGCGCCTGGCCTTCGAGTCGGCCGGCCGCGCGGCAGTGCACCGCCTCGAGCGCTACCTGAACACGCTCGGCACGATCGCCACTGCGGCGCCCCTGCTCGGCCTGCTCGGCACGATCATCGGGATGATCGAGATCTTCGGCTCGCAGACGCCCGGCTCGAGCAACCCGGCGCAGATCGCGCACGGCATCTCGATCGCGCTCTACAACGCCGCCTTCGGGATCATCGTCGCCATCCCGGCGCTGATGTTCTACCGCTACTTCCGCGGCCGCGTCGACGAGTACACGATCGACCTCGAGCAGGCCGCGGAACGCCTGGTGCCGCACCTGATGCGCTTCGCGGCGCGCAACAGCGCCAGCTGAGCCGGCGGGGCGATGAACTTCCGCAAGCATCGCGACGAGGAACCGGAGATCAACCTGGTTCCCTTCATCGACATCCTGATCGTCATCATCATCTTCCTGATGCTGTCGACGACCTACTCGAAGTTCACCGAGCTCGAGGTCACACTGCCGACCGCCGATGCCGAAGCGCTGAAGGACCGGCCGCAGGAAGTCGTCGTTGCCGTCTCGGGCGACGGGCGCTACGTCGTGAACCGCAAGCCGGTCGAAGGGCGCAGCGTCGAACTGCTCGCCGCCGAGCTGCGTGCCGCAGCAGGCGACAACCTGCAGGCGCCGGTGATCATCTCAGCCGATGCGACCGCCGCCCACCAGGCGGTGATCAACGTGCTCGACGCGGCGCGCCGGGCCGGCCTCGTCCGCCTGACCTTCGCGGCGCAGGCCAACCAGGGCGCCACGCGCTGAGGCACAGGCGGCCCTCACGCCGCCGGCCGACGACCCCCGGACGATCCCCATGCAGGCGCTGACCGAAGCGTGGCGCCGGCGCGGCCCGACCGCCTGGCTGCTGCGGCCGCTGGCCTGGCTCTACGGCGCTGTGCTGGCCTGGCGCCGCGCCGCCTACCGCAGCGGGCGCAAGCGGGCCGTGCGGGTGGCCCGGCCGGTCGTGATCGTCGGCAATCTGATCGTCGGCGGCGCCGGCAAGACACCGACAGTGCTCGCGGTGGTCGCCGCGCTGCGGGGCGCCGGCTGGCAGCCCGGCATCGTCTCGCGCGGGTACGGCCGGCGCGACGACGCGGTGCGCGAGGTCACCGCGGCCAGCACCGCCGCCGAGGTCGGCGACGAGCCGCTGCTGCTGGCGCGCCGGGCCGGCGTGCCGGTGATCGTCGGACGCGACCGGCCGGCCGCTGCGGCGGCGCTGATCGCACGACACCCGGCGGTCGATGTGATCGTCGCCGACGACGGGCTGCAACATCTGGCGCTGGCACGCGATGTCGAGGTGGTCGTGTTCGACGAGCGCGGCGCAGGCAACGGCTGGCTGCTGCCAGCGGGGCCGCTGCGCGAGCTGCTGCCGCCGGGGCCGGCGCCCGCCGCGGCTCCAGAGGCCGGGTCCTCTTCCTCCGCCCAGCGCGGCCACGAGTTGCAACCCGCGCGGATCGTGCTTTACAACGCCCCGGGCCCGACCACTGCGATGCCGGGTTTCGTCGGCCGCCGCCGCCTGACCGGGGCGGTGGCGCTGGCCGACTGGTGGGCCGGTCAGCCCGCTGACCGTGCGAGCCTCACCGCACTGGCAGGCCGCCGCGTGCTCGCAGCCGCCGGCATGGCGCAGCCCGATCGCTTCTTCGCGATGCTGCGTGCCGAAGGCCTCGAGGTCGAACCGCTGCCGCTGCCCGACCACCACGACTTCGCCCGCCTGCCCTGGCCGCCGGGCACGGCCACGGTACTGGTTACCGAGAAGGACGCGGTCAAGCTCTCGCCGGCCAGCGTCGGCGAGACAGCCGTCTGGGTGGTGACGCTAGACTTCGAGCCCGAACCCGCCTTCGCCGACCGCCTGCTGGCCTGCCTCGGACACGCCCGCCACCGGGCCGGAGCCTCCGCGGCCACCGGCTCGGGCCGCTGACCGCACAGCCATGATCCGATCGCGTCTCATGGCACCGCCTGACACCTGATCGATGGACACCCGACTGCTCGAACTGCTGGTCTGCCCGCTCTGCAAGGGGACGCTCGCCTGGCATCGCGAGGCCCGTGAGCTGGTCTGCCAGACCGATCGCCTGGCCTTCCCGGTCCGTGATGGCATCCCGGTGATGCTCGAAGGCGAGGCGCGACCGATCGACGACACCGTGCCGGCGGGCATCGCCCCAGCGGCGGCCGACAAGGGTGGCATCCCCGATGCCGGCCGCTGAATGCCGGCCCCGGTGAGCTTCACGGTCCTGATTCCGGCCCGGCTCGCCTCGAGCCGCCTGCCCCGCAAGCCGCTGGCCGACATCGCGGGGCTGCCGATGGTCGTGCATGTCGCCCGCCGGGCGGCGCAATCTGCCGCAGCGGCCGTCATCGTCGCGGCCGACGACGAGGAGATCGTCACCGCCTGCCAGCGCCACGCAGTGCGCGCGGTCCTCACGCGGCCCGATCACGCCAGCGGCAGCGACCGCCTCGCCGAGGCCTGCTCGCTGCTCGGCCTCGACGGCGACGACCGCGTCGTCAACGTGCAGGGCGACGAGCCGCTGATCGACCCGGCGTTGATCGACGCCTGCGCCGCGCTGCTCGACGCGAGGCCCGACTGCGTGATGAGCACCGCGGCGCACGAGATCGATGCGCTCGACGAGTTCGTCAACCCGAACGTGGTCAAGCTGGTCTGCGATGCCGCCGGGCGCGCCCTCTACTTCTCGCGCGCGCCTGTCCCATGGTGGCGCGACGGCAGCCGCCCGGGCGCCCCTGCGCTGCCCACGCCTGCACCATGGCGTCACATCGGTCTCTACGCCTATCGGGCGGGGTTCCTGCGGCGCTTCCCCAGTCTGCCGCCGGCACCGCTGGAGACGATCGAATCGCTCGAGCAGCTGCGCGTGCTCGCCCAGGGCGAGCGCATCGCGGTCCATTTCGCCACCGAGCGGCCCGGGCCGGGCGTCGACACACCCGAAGACCTGGAGCGGGTGCGCGACTTGCTCAGTTGAAGCCGAGGCCTGGACCTTGCGCCCGCGTAAGGGGCACGAAGGAATGCAGGCGATACTCTCGATCGAGCCGCGACGGCAGCTCGTGCAGCGGCCCGCCACCGGGCCATCCGACACACCCAGGAGACAACGGCGAGGGCCACTGATGAGACTGATCCTGCTCGGCGCACCGGGCGCCGGTAAAGGCACCCAGGCCAACTACATCTGCGAGAAGTACGGCATTCCGCAGATCTCGACCGGCGACATGCTGCGCGCCGCCGTCAAGGCCGGCACGCCGCTCGGCATCGAGGCGAAGAAGGTGATGGACGCTGGTGGCCTCGTCAGCGACGACATCATCATCGGCCTCGTCAAGGAACGCATCGCACAGCCCGACTGCGCCAACGGCTTCCTGTTCGACGGCTTCCCGCGCACGATCCCGCAAGCCGAGGCGATGAAGACCGCCGGCGTCAAGCTCGACGTGGTGCTCGAGATCGATGTGCCCGACGAGGCGATCATCGAGCGCATGAGCGGGCGCCGCGTGCACGTGGCGTCGGGCCGCACCTACCATCTGCGCTACAACCCGCCGAAGGTCGAGGGCCGCGACGACGCGACCGGAGAGCCGCTGATCCAGCGCGACGACGACCAGGAAGCGACGGTGCGCAAGCGCCTCGAGATCTACCAGAGCCAGACCCGGCCGCTGGTCGAGTACTACTCGAAGTGGGCCGCCACCGGCGACGCTGCCGCGCCGCGCTGCCGCAAGATCTCCGGCACCGGCACGGTGGCCGAGATCACCGCCCGCGCGCTCGAAGCGCTGGGCTGATCACCGCAGCGGCCCGCGCCGCATGGACATCGCCGGCAAAGGCGTCGTCGTCACCGACGGCGCCTACCGGCGTCGGCGAAGGCAGGGCGCCCCTGCCGACGTCTAGCCGCTACTCGATCTTGAACGCGAACTCCTGAACGGCCAACGTGCCGTCCGGCGCTTCGCAGCGGTACTGCATCATCGCGCGCCGCACTTCGGCGTGGAAAACGCGCGGGCCCGACAGGATCGTCACCTCGGCCACCTTGCCGCCCTGAATCAGGGCCTGGGCGCGCACGACGCCCGCGGTGCCATCCTGCAGTGCCTTGCGAGGGACTTCGGGCTTGACCTGGGTCGGGCAGACCACGCCGGCATCCACGGGCCCTGCGGGCGCGGCAGGCGGAGCCGGAGGTGCCGGGGGTGGAGGCGGCTCGATCGGCGGCATCACGACCGGCGGCGTCGGCGACGCCTCGATGACCGGCGCCTCCACCGGCGCCGGCGGCGGCGTCACCTCGGGCGGCGGGATGTACGCCGGGGGCGGTGGCGGCACCCTGAGCTTCGGTGCCGGCGGCGGCGGCGTGATCGGCTTGGGCGGTGGCGGTGGCGGCGGTGGAGGAGGCGGCGGCAGCTTCACCTCCTGGATCACCGCGGCATCCAGCGGCTTCTTGATCACCTCGACGACGCTGCGCGCCAGGCCCGAGACGAGCGCATAGCCGACCAGCACATGCAGGCCCGCAACGACCGCGATGCCGGCGTACTTGGCCGTCGGGTCCTTGGGCCGGTAGTTGAAGTCCATCGCGTCCGTTCCTGCAACGCTATTCGACGAACTGCTCGCTGCCGATCACCGCGATCTTGTTCAGGCCCAGGCGCTTCGTCGCGGCGAGGATGCTGGCCACCGTCTCGTAGCGCGCGAGCTTGTTCGGCCGCAGGTGGATGTCCGGTTGCTGGGGCAGCGCGGCCATCTCGCGCATGCGGCGCTCGAGTTCGGCCGGCTCGGTGATCAGCTCGCCCTGCCAGTAGACCTGGCTCTTGTCGTCGACATCGATCTGGATCTTCGGTGGCGGCTCCAGCTGCTGCGGCGGCGTGCCGACCGGGAGGTTCAGGTTCACCGCGTGCAGCTGGATCGGGATCGTGATGATCAACATGATCAGCAGCACCAGCATCACGTCGATCAGCGGCGTGGTGTTGATCTCGACCATCACCTCCGGCTCGCCACCGGACGGCGACCCGATGTTCATGCCCATCTCAACCTCCTCGCGGCGGCGGCTCGGTGATGAACGAGATCTTCGAGATCCCGGCGCGCTGGCACGCGTAGAGCACGCGGCCGACGCCCTCGTAGGTGGCGTTCAGGTCGCCACGGACATGCACCTCCGGCTGCGGCTTCATGACGGAAACCGCCTTCAGCTTGTCGACCAGCGCCTGCGTGCTCGCAACGCGCGCGTCGTACCAGTAGATCTGCCCTGCGCGGTCGACCGAGATCACGACGTTCTCGGGCTTCGACTCGCGCACCTCGATCCGCTCTTTCGGCAACTGGACCGGGATCGACGTCGTGACCACCGGGATCGTGATCAGGAAGATGATCAGCAGCACCAGCATCACGTCGACCAGCGGCGTCGTGTTGATCGCGGCGATCGGGGCGTCTTCGTCCCCGTCGGCTGCCCCGACGTTCATGCCCATCGGATGGCCCTCCAGCGCCCAAAGGCGTGCGAGCGCTCCATGCCGCCCTCGCCTTCAGCGCTTGCCTGCCGAGGCGAGGATGACCGAGTGCAGGTCGTTGCCAAAGGCACGCACCTCGTCCATCACGCCCTTGTTCCTGCGCACCAGCCAGTTGTAGCCGAGCACCGCCGGCACCGCGACCGCCAAGCCGATCGCCGTCATGATCAGCGCCTCGCCCACCGGGCCGGCGACCTTGTCGATCGACGCCTGGCCGGCCACGCCGATCGCAGTCAGCGCGTGATAGATGCCCCAAACGGTGCCGAACAGGCCGATGAACGGTGCCGTCGAGCCAACCGAGGCAAGGAAGGACAGGCCGTCCTGCATCCGGCTCTGCACGCGTTCGATCGCGCGCTGGATGCTCATCGTCACCCACTCCGAGAGCGGCACATGCTCGAGCATGCCGCTGTGCTTCTTGGTCGCGTCGATGCCGGCCTCGGCGATGAAGCGGAAGGGGCTCTGCGCATCGAGCTTGTCGGCACCCTGCCGCACCGAGCCGGCGTCCCAGAAGCCGCTGGCGGTGGCCTTGGCCTGCCGCATCATGCGCGACTGCGACAGCACCTTGACGATCAGGATGTACCAGGTACCCAGGCTCATGATCAGCAGGATCAGGAGGACCGCCTTGGCGACGAGGTCGCTCTGTTTCCAGAGCGCCTCCAGGCCGTAGGGGTTGTCGACGGCCTTCGTCTCCGCTGGAAGCGTCGACACCGCCGGTGGGCTCGGCTCCTGCAAGGCAACCGGAGGCGCGGCTTCCGAAGCCGCGGAAGCCGCCGGCGCCTGCGCGATGGCTGGCGAGCACAGGGCGACCGCGGCGGCGACACACAGGGCCCTGGGCAAGCACGACAGGTGTCGGACGAGCCTCCGAACAAATCTCTCGCGAATCACGATCATGGGTCTCCGGCTGACGGCAATGAAGGTTAGCAAAGTCCCCGTCCAACGCTGGCCACATGCCTGCCAGGCGACGCAAGGCCCTCGCGCTCCAACGATCGAGTCGGGGCCGTTGCGTCGGCGTCGGCCGGGAACGCTAGAACTCGTACGTCGCGCCGACAAAGAAGAACCGGCCGCGCGATGAGTACGCTTCCGCGAAACCCATCTGCGAGTACTGGTTGCTCACCGCGTTCTGATAGCTGAAGGGCGGCATCTTGTCGAACAGGTTCTTGATGCCCGCGTCCAGCCGCCAGTTCCGGAAGCCGCTGTAGGAGGTGACGAAGTCCACCTCATGGTGCGACGAGACCTTTCGCGTGCCCGGTTCCGGATCGGGTTCGTCGGTGTCGTAGAAGCCCGCCGTCGAACGCAACGACACGGTGTTGATCCAAGCCCCCGTCTCGAGCGAGGCTTCGAATGTATTGCGCCACTTCGCCGCGGCCCGTGCGATGTAGATCCCGTTGAAATCTTCCCACGGCTGCGCATCCCCACGCTTCTGCTTCTGCGTCAGGTAGTACGTGGTCGTGTTCTGCAGCGTGAGGCGACCGAAGGCCAGGGGAGCAAACCGCTGCTCGAGGTCCAGGTCGATCCCCGCGACCTTCGTCTTCGCGAAGTTCTGCAGATCGGTGAAGACGAGGATGCGGCCGTTGGCATCGCGCCCGAACCTTCCTTGCTCGGCGGCCTGATCGATGGTCGGCGTGTCGATCTGGTTCTTGATCTTGATCTGCCAGAGGTCGACCGACCCGCTGAAGCCTCCACCCGGCTCGAACACGAGACCGAGGTTGTAGGTTTTTCCCCGCTCTGGCTGAAGGTCGCGATTGGACCCGTTCACCTCGAAGCCGGTCACCGTGCAATCCGCCGGCTGGCCGAGCGCGAGGCAAAGCGGTTCGCTGGTGAAATCTCCGGCGCCCTCCTCTCGCGCGCCGTAGAGCTGCTTCAAGCTCGGCATCCTGAAGCTCTCGGTGTACGAGGCGCGGGCGGTAAGGAGCGGCGACACTGCATAGCGCAACGCCACCTTCGGGCTTGTCCTGCTAGCGGTCGGGTAGTGGTCGTAGCGGGCCGCAACCTGGGCTTCCAGGTCTTTGACGATGGGGATGTTGAGCTCCCCGAACACCGCGTAGGCAGTGCGCGAAGCGCTGACGGCCGCCTGCTGGATGCCGCCGACAACCTCGCCGCGCTGGCTCAAGACGTCGGGTGTGTCGGTCAATGACTCCTTCCACCATGAAGTTCCTACGGCAAACGCCAACGGGCCGGCCGGCAACTGGGTGACGTCGCCGCGCACGAGCGCGTTGACGAAGGTGTTCTTCGATATCCCAACACGCCTGGGCCTCACCCTCATCGATTCGACGATCGCCGGGTCGTTCGTATCCACCGTGGGATCGATCCGCACCAAGCCGTCGAGGCCGGGAGTGGTCTCCTCCAAATAGGTATTCGCGTTGAAGTAGTTCCTGTCGTCGTTTGTCACCTTGCTGCGACCCTGCCCAGCATCGACCTTCCATTCGTAGGCACCGACCGACCCTTCGAGACCGGCCGACAGCTGATAGAGGCTCGACTCCCGGTTCGTGATGCGAGGGCCGCCCTGCATGAAGCGGCCGAAGTACTGACGGCCGTCCGGCGCGGTGAAGATGTCCGGAACAGGATGGGCATCGAATGTGTCCTTCGACTTCGAGTAGATGGCCTGCGCGAAGCCTTCAAGGTCGTTGGCGACCTTGGCTCTGCCCAGCACCAAGGCGCTCACGCGGTCGGCCCCGTTGTAGGCGGTCAGGAGATCGGCGTTGAAGTCGTAGCGGCAGCGCCCGCCACCGACCAATTCGGGCGGGCAGGGACGCACAGTCTCTCCCGTCGGTACGCCGTCGTCATCGATGTAGTTGCCGTACGGCGAAAAGCCGCTGCGCGCGTCGGGCCCGCCGAAGCGGGTGAAGTCGGCGCTTCGAGAGATGTCCCGGTCCTTGCGGTAGATCGGCTTGCGCTTGAAGATGTCGAGGCCGACGAAGAGGTTGTAGCCATTGGCGTCGAAGTCACCAAAGCCAGCGCCGAGTCCGGCCTTCTTCTCTTCCCCGTCACCTTCCTGAGAAATCCCATAGCCGGCATTCAGCGTGACGCCGGTGTAGTTCTTGCGGGTGATGAAGTTCACGACACCAGCCACCGCGTCGGCGCCGTAGATCGCCGAGCCGCCGTCCTTCAGGATCTCGACGCGCTCGATCGCGCTCAGGGGGATCGTGTTGACGTCCACCGCAGCGCCGGCACCCGACGAATCGTAGAGGGCGTTCACCGGAAGGCGCCGACCGTTGAGCAGGACAAGCACGTTCGTCTCGCTGAGGCCGCGCATCGTGATCTGCGCGGTCCCGGAGCCTGCGGGGCTGTTCGACGTCAGCTCGCCCTGGTCGAAGATGTCGATCGTCGACAACGACTTGAGCAGCTCATTGATCGTCGACGCCCCGGTCCGCTCGATCTGCTTGCGCGTCACGATCTCGACCGGGACCGGGCCCTCCGCCTGGGTGCGTTTGATCGACGAGCCGGTGATCTCCACTCTTTCGAGCTCCTGGGCCCACACCTCGGGCGCCACAACGATCCCGCCGGCGGTAGCTGTGGCGACCGCCAAGTAGAGCCTCGACCTCTTCAGCATGCTGCCCTCCTTTGAAACTGTGAAAGCCAGGTCGCCTGCTTCGAAACCAGCAAGTGACATGCCGATGTCGGCCGACCTCGCGGAAGCCGCGATCTTCCAGGGCAAGCCGCACCAATGTGGCCTAGGGATATCTCTTAGCTCGTGCGGTGACGACACCTAGGGGCGATGCCGCGCACCGCTCACACTCGAAGCCTGCTGCGGCCATGTGGCCATCGAATCCCCCTGGTGTGCCATCGCGCTCGAAAGGCGCGGCACCGCCGCCACCAGCGCCCGCGTATACGCCCGCGCCGACGCCCGCAGCACCTGCGCGGTCCGGCCCTGTTCCTCGAGCCGCCCGCGCCGCATCACCGCCACCTCGTCGGCCAGGTACTCGACCACGCCCATGTTGTGCGTGATGAACAGATAGGCCACGCCGAGCTCGCGCTGAAGCCGGCGCAGCAGGTTGAGGATCTGCGCCTGCACCGAGACGTCCAGCGCCGAGGTCGGCTCATCACAGACGATCAACCGCGGCTCGACCGCCAGCGCCCGCGCGATCGCGAGCCTTTGCCGCTGGCCACCCGAGAACTCGTGTGGATAGCGCTCCATCGCCTCCGGCCGCAGGCCCACCTGATCGATCAGCGCGACGAGGCGGCTGCGCCGCTGCACCGCATCGAGCTCGGGGCGCAGCGCGTGCAGCCCTTCGTCGAGGATCTCGGCGACACGCATGCGCGGGTCGAGCGAGGCGAACGGGTCCTGGAAGATGATCTGCACCGCACGCCGCGCCTCGCGCAGTTCGGCACCGTGCAGGCTGAACAGGTCGCGCCCGTCGAGCCGCGCCTGGCCGCTGATCACGGCCTGCTCGCGCAGCAGCTGCACGATCGCCTTGCCGATCGTCGTCTTGCCGCAGCCCGACTCGCCGACCAGCGCCAGCGTGCGGCCGGCGCCGATCGAGAACGACACGTCGTCGACCGCGATGAAGTGCCCGCGCACGCGCTGCAGCAGGCCCTTGCGGATCGGGAAACGCACACTCAGGTGCTCGATCTGCAACAGCGTCGGGGACGCCACCTGGGCTTTCGGTCGCACGGCCTCCACCACGGGCGCCGGCGCCACCGCCGGCGCATCCGGCAGCATGCCGGCGCGGGCAGCGGCCGCCCTCGCGCTCGCCGGCGCGGCGGTTCGCTCGGGCTCGGCCGTACCGGCCACCACGGTCGGCAGGGGCACGTCCGGCCGCCAGCAGCGCACACCGTGGGAGCCGCTGCGGTCGACCGCATCGAGGGCCGGCGCCTGCTCGCGGCACTGGTCGGTCGCCAGCGGGCAGCGGGGCGCAAAGCGGCAGCCATGGAACTCGGTCGACAGCGGCGGCACGCTGCCGGCGATCGCCGCCAGCGGCGCGCCGGGCTTCGCGTTCTCCGGCAGCGCGCGCAGCAGCAGCCGCGCGTACGGATGCGCCGGCCGCGAGAAGAAGTCCTTCGCATCGGCGATCTCGACGATCTGCCCTGCATACATCAGCGCGACCCGGTTCGCCATGCCGGCGACGATGCCCAGGTCGTGCGTGATCAGCAGCATGCCCAGGCCCTCGTCGCGCTGCAGTTGCCTGAGCAGATCCAGGATCTGCGCCTGGATCGTCACGTCGAGCGCGGTCGTCGGCTCGTCGGCGATCAGGAAGGCGGGCCGCGCGGCCAGCGTCATCGCGATCATCACGCGCTGCTTCTGTCCGCCCGAAAGGCGGAACGGGTACTCGTCGATGCGCCGTTCCGGCTCGGGGATGCCGACGCGGCCGAGCCATTCGATCGCCTTCGCCCGCGCCTGGTCGCCGCGCAGCTCGGTGTGCGTCTCGATCGCCTCGACGATCTGGTCGCCGACGCGCATCACCGGGTTCAGGCTGGTCGACGGCTCCTGGAAGATCATGCCCAGGTGGCCGCCGCGCACCGTGCGCATCGCCGCCTCGGACAAGCCGAACAGGTCGCCGCCGAAGAGTTCGCAGCGGCCCTCGGCAATGCGGCCGTTGTCGGGCAGCAGGCGCATCAGCGCCAGCGCCGTCATGCTCTTGCCGCAGCCCGACTCGCCGACCAGCGCGAAGGTCTCGCCGCGGCGGATCGACAGCCTCAGCCCGTCGATCGCCCGGACCACGCCCGCGTCGGCATCCAGCTCGACCCTCAGGTCGTCGACGCTCAGCAGATGCGCCACGGGGGGCCTCCGTTTCCCTGACCGTCCGGTCGCACGGTTCCTGGTTCGAGGTCTCGCTCAGCCATGCGCCACCGCCTTGCGCTGCGGCCGCACGCGCCGCGCGCGCGGGTCGAAGGCGTCGCGCACGCCGTCGGCGAACAGGTTGGCCGCGAGCACGAAGACGACCATGTAGGCGAAGGCCGCCGCGAACGACCACCACACCAGCGGGTCGCGGCTCATCTCGCTGCGCGCGAGGTTGATCATCCCGCCGAAGCTGTTCATCGAAGGGTCGACGCCGACGCCGACGTAGGACAGCACCGCCTCGTACAGCACCAGCGCCGAGAAGTCGAGCACCGTCGTGATCAGCACCAGGTGCATCACGTTGGGCAGGATGTGGCGCCACATGATGCGCAGCCGGCCGACGCCGAAGGCCTGCGCGGCCTGCACATACTCGAGTTCGCGCAGCTTCAGCGTCTCGGCGCGCAGCAGCCGGCACAGGCCCGCCCAGCCGGTGACGCCGAGGATCACGCAGAGCAGCGCCAGCCGCAGGTCGGCCCGCTCGGCGCCGGTCTCGAACAGCTCGGGGTGCTGGTCGATGAAGACCTGCATCATCAGCACGCAGGCGGCGATCAGCAGCACGTTCGGCACCGACGACAGCGTCGTGTAGAGGTACTGGATGACCTCGTCGACCCAGCCCTTCAGGTAGCCCGCCAGGATGCCGAAGGCGATCGCGAAGGGCAGCGTCGCGATCGTCGCGAGCGCGCCGATCACGAAGGCGGTGCGCACGCTCTTCATCGCCTGGTAGTAGACGTCGTTGCCGGTGCGGTCGGTGCCGAAGACGTGGTAGTGCCCGGCCAGCATCCAGATCGGCCCGAACACCAGCGCGACGCCGAGCAGCGTGGCCAGCGCCGCGCGCCAGGGCAGATCGGTCTCGCCGCGGCGGATCGCGCGCCAGGCCGCTGCCCGGTCCGCGTACTGCGCCGGGTAGCGCCGCGCCAGCCAATGGGCCAGGCCGGCCGCCGCGAGCGCCACCAGCGCCACCCCGAGCAGGGCGCCGGCGACCCCGCGCCACAGCAGGTCGCCGACCCACTGCCGCGGCGGGTCGCCGAGGTGGGCACCGCCGAACTGAAGGCGCGGAAAGTCGCGCACGACCTGCCCGTCCAGCTCCACCGATTCCTTCGTGAAGCCGCGCCAGGCGAGCGGCGCCGAGTAGCTGAGCTCGCGCATCGCGATCTGGTGCGCCATCACCACGTCGAGCAGCGACTCGGTGTTCGTCGCATAGGCCTGCGCCTGCCCGGCGCCGGCCGATTCGCTGGCCGGCAACGCGCGCCGGAAGTGGACGCTGTCGAGCAGCGCGACGACGAGGAAGAGCAGCAGCACGACGCTGGCACCGAACGCCGCCGGGTCGGCGAACACGCGGCGCCACTGGGCACGCAGCGGCGCGCTTGCGCGCAGGCGCCAGGCCAGCAACGCCGGCGCCAGCGCCAGCAGCCAGACGACGATGTCGGTCCAGAGAACGACGATCACGACAGCCGCACCCGCGGATCGACCCAGGTGTAGGCCACGTCTATGAGGATGAACGAGAGGATGTAGAGCACCGAGCCGATGAACACCATCGTGCGCACGATCGCGAAGTCCTGGCCGGTGATCGCCTCGATCACGTAGGCGCCGAGGCCGGGGATGCCGAAGAAGCTCTCGAACACCAGGCTGCCGAGAAAGACGTACGGCAGGTAGCTGCCCGCGCTGGTGATGATCGGGATCAGCGCGTTGCGCAGCACGTGGCGGCCGAGCACGATCGACTCCTTCAGCCCCTTGGCGCGCGCGGTGCGCACGTAGTCGCGGCCGATCTCCTCGAGGAACATCGCGCGGTAGAGCCGCCCTTCCCCGCCCAGGCGCGACAGCAGCGACAGCAGGATCGGCAGCGCGAGGAACTTCGCCGCGTCGAGCCCGCTGGCGTAGCCCGAGATCGGTACCAGCTTGAGCACGCGCGAGAACAGTACCTGGCCGACGATGATGTAGAACAGGCTCGAGATCGACAGCATCGCCACGCACAGCACGACGCCCCAGAAGTCGATCCGCGAATGTCGGAAGAAGACGAGCACCAGCGCAAAGGCGGTGCTCGCGATCACCTGCAGCAGGAAGAGCGGCAGCGCCAGCTGCAGGCTGACCCACATGCGGGTGCTGACCTCGTGGCCGATGTCGGTCGCCGCGCGCGAATCGGAGCGCCCGAAGTCGAGCGCGAACAGCGACACCGAGCGCTCCCAGAAGATCGTCTGCGTCAACCGGGCGCCGCCCTCTTCGGCATCGTTCCAGTACAGGGGCTTGTCGTACCCGCGCTCGCTCTTCCACTTCTCGATCTGCTCGGTCGTCACGCGCTTGCCGCCGATGTTCAGGCGCGCCATGTCGTCCGGCGTGTTGACAGTGAAGAAGAGGAAGAACGTGAACAGGTTGACCCCGAGCAGGATCAGGAAGCCGTAGACGCAGCGGCGCAGGATGTAGTTCAGCATGCGGCCCTAGCCGGCGGCGGTCGGGTTGGCGGCCGCCGGCAGCGACTTGGCAGCCGCCATGCGGCCACGCGCATCGGCCCGCTCGCGGCGCAGGAAGCTGCGCTGCGCCACGAACAGGAGCAGCAGCAGGAGCGCGCCGAAGACCGGCACCGGCCACCACACCGGCCGGTTCCATTGCGCGATCAGCGCGGCGCGCCGCTCCGGGTCGAGCCGGTAGTAGCGGCCCATGTCGCGCACGATGATGCTCGGCTTGCCGTTGTGCAGCCAGGTCTGGAAGGCGCCGGCGGCGTAGGGGAAGAAGCCCCAGGCCCAGGGCGAGTCCTCGCGCGCGATCGCGACCATCTCATCGATCAGCTTCTGCTTCTCGGGCCCGTCCTCGAGCAGCTTCAATTGGCGGAAACGCCGGTCGTACTCGGGGTTCTCGTAGTTCGCGGCGTTCTCGCCCTCGTGCAGCGCCTTGCTGTTCGGGCCGTAGAGGAGGAAGAGGAAGTTCTCCGCATCCGGATAGTCGGCCAGCCAGCCCCACCAGAAGATCTGCTGCTTGCCCTTCAGCACCTTGTCCTGGAACTGGTTGTAGTCGGTGGCGCGGATCTCGAGCTGCACGCCGATCCGCGCGAACTGGCGCACCATCCAGTCGAGCTCGGCCTTCAGCTCGGGCGACGGCGCGCGCTGGTAGTCGTAGTTCAGCACCAGCGGCCGCCCGGTCGTCGCGTCGCGCCCGTCCGGGTAGCCGGCTTCGGCGAGCAGGCGCTTCGCGTCCTCGATCGGCCGCCGCTCGACACGGCCGTCGACCAGGTGGTGCGTCACCGGGTTCATCCCGGCCACGGTGCCGTGGCGCGAGCCGAAGACACCGGCGGGCAGCGGCGCGTGCGCGGCCTCGCCCCCCTTGCCGACAAAGATGCGGCCGTAGCCTTCTTCCCAGTTGATCGCGATCGACAGCGCCTGCCGCAGCTTGCGGTTGCGCAGTTGCTGCTCGGGCGTGTCGCCCTTGCCGACGACCGGGTCGAGCCAGTTGAAGCCGAGGTACCAGTTCGAGATGTCGACGGTGCGCGGCAGCTGCATGCCGTGCTCGGTGTAGCGCTGGCGCACCTCGTCCGAGTCGTCCATGTCGGCCAGCAGCTTGACGCCCCAGTCGACGCGCTCGATCTCGGGCACGTCGAGGTAGCCCTGGACGAACTTGGCCTTGTGCGGCACCGCCTCCTTCTCGCTGTCGAAGACGAGGCGGTCGATGAAGGGCGTCGGCTTGCCGCAGTCGTCGAGCAGGCCGGCGGCCCGGTCGGCCGGTTCCCCTTCGCAGGGATAGGGCACACCGCGGTAGTTGGGATTGCGCTCGAGCACGTGGCGCCGGTCGAGCAGGTACTCGGTGAGCATGTAGGGCCCGGTACCGACCGGCCAGTTGTCGAGCGACAGGCCGTTCTTCGCCATCCCCGGTTGGCTGTAGAACATCTCGGCCTCCCAGGGGATCGGCGCCGTGAAGGTCATCGCCAGCCAGTAGTTCCACTGCGGATACTTGCCCTTGATGCGGATGCGCAGCGTGTGCTTGTCGAGCGCCTGGGCACCGGCCAGCGGCCACTGGCGCAGGTCGAGGAAGGGCTTGTCGAGTGAGCTCGGGTCGACCCCGGCGAGCAGCTTCGCGTTCTCCTGCCGCAGCAGCTTGTAGTAGTCGGGCAGGCCGATCAGGTACTCGGAGAAGATGCCGTAGATCGGCGCCTCGATGCGTGGCGTCGCGTGACGCTTGAGCGCGTAGACGTAGTCGTCGGCGACCAGCTCGCGGGTGCCGGTGAACTCGAAGTCCAGTGGCGAACGCTTGTCCCGCGTCTCCTCCGCCGTCATCGCGTGGTAGCGGTAGTGGCCCTGGGCGTGCTTCGCGAAGGCCGGATGCGGCTGGAACAGGATGCCGGGGCGGATCGGGATGTCGTAGACGCTCTCGGCCACCTGCTCGCCGGGCACGTTGTCGGCCAGCGGCTTGCCGCCCGCGTCGAGGTAGCGCGGGTGGACCACCGCGGCGGCGGCCTTGGGCACCAGCGTGTACGGCCGCTTCAGGTAGTGGTAGCCGTACAGCGGTTCGTAGACCTGGTAGGTGTAGGGCGTCTCGTTGTTCGAGTACGAGGCGGTCGGGTCGAGATAGCGCGGCGAGCGTTCCGGGAAAGCGGTGAACAGGGTGTTCGTCCGCTCCTCGCCGTCCGGATGCGGGTTGTTGTTGCAGCCGGCCAGCGTCGCGACACAGGCGGCGAGGGCCAGCGCCCGTGCCGGGCGCCACGAGCCGAACCCGGTCGCGCACCACGAGAGGCACCAGGCCTCGACCTGCCGCACCACCGTCAAACGCGACCTCGGCCCCATTCCCGCCCCTTCACCAGCCGACGAAGGCGTCTCGCCCATCGACCAGCAGCTGCACGCGCGCGCCGACCGGCAGGCAGACCTTGGTCGGCACATGGCCGAACGGCAGCCCGGTCAGCACCGGCGTGCGCGTCGCGGCGCGCACCTGCGCCACCGCGGCCTTCAGCGTATAGCCGCGGTCGAGCGGCGAAGGCTTGAAGTCGGTGAAGGCACCGAGCAGCACCGCCTTCTGGGCGTCCAGCACGCCGGCCTGCTGCAGCTGCAGCAGCGCCCGCTCGACGCGGTAAGGATGCTCGTTCACGTCTTCGAGAAACAGGATGCCGCCCTTCACGCGCGGCCACCAGGGCGTGCCGAGCAAGGCGCAGACCATCGCGAGGTTGCCGCCCCACAGCACCCCGCGCGCCGACAGGCCGTCGAAGCCCGCCTCGGTACGGAAGCCGACGGCTTCCAGCTCGCCGGACATCGCCTCGCAGAAGCAGTCGCGCGTCACCTCGTCGACCTCCTCGGCGCCGAAGTCGCCCGTGGCCATCGGGCCGGCCCAGCTCGGTTGCCCGGTGCGTGCCAGCAGGCCGAGCTGCAGCGTCGTCAGGTCGCTGTAGCCGACCCAGCGCGTGCCGCGCTCGACCGCGCGGCCCAGCAGCGCCCAGTCCAGGCGCGGCAGCAGGCGCGAGAGGCCGTAGCCGCCGCGCGTGCCCATCGCGATCGAGGGCGCGGCCTCGGCGACGCGATGGATCGCGGCCAGGCGGCGCTCGTCGTCGCCGGCGAAGCGCTGGTGGCGCGCACGCGCATCGGCGTCGACGTTGACGGCGAAGCCAAGGGCGGCCAGGCGACGGCGTGCACGCCCGATCGCGCGCGTGTCGGCGACGACGCCGGCCGGCGAGAACAAGGTCAGCGAAGGCGTGGCGCCGCGGGCGTGCGCGTGGTGATCGTGGTCGTGGTCGTGGTCGTGGTCGTGGTCGTGGTCAAGCGGATGGTCCTCGGCGCCGCGCCCATCCTCGGCCCGCAAGCCGGCTGCGCCCTCACCGGGGCCGTGTCGCACTGCCCCGGCCTTCAACGCGCGGTCCCCTGCGGCCCGAGTCCATGCGGGGCGAGCGGTAGCTCGCGCGCCTCGCCGGTGGGGATGGGTTCCTGCACCTCGGGCGTCGCGCCGTCCGTGGCGGCAGCTTCCGGCACGGCGGTCGAAGCGACCGTCGGCGTCGGAAGCTTCAGCGCCTCCACGCCCCCGTCACCGCCAGCCAGGACGCCCGCGTCTGTCGACGTCTCCGTGGCGGCGGGCGTCCCGACGGCGCCCGGCTGCGTGGCCTCGCGGCGCCGGCGGTGCAGGTTGCGTCTCTGCTCGAAGAACTCGCGCAACAGGTCGCCGCTCGGGCCGGCGAGCACGCCGCCTTCGACGCGGGTGTGATGGTTCAGGCGGGCGTCAGCAAAGAGGTCGACCACCGAGCCCGCGGCGCCGGTCTTCGGGTCGCTGGCCGCGAACACCACGCGCCGGAACCGCGCGTGCATCAACGCCATCGCGCACATCGCGCAGGGCTCGAGCGTCACGTAGAGCTCGCACTCGGGCAGGCGGTAGTTCGACAGCAGCGTGGCCGCATGGCGCAGTGCGACGATCTCGGCATGCGCGGTCGGGTCGTGCTCGGTGATCGGCCGGTTGTAGCCGGTGGCGATGACCTGGCCGGCGCGCATCACCACCGCGCCGACCGGCACCTCGCCGACCAGCCAGGCGTTGCGTGCCTGGTCCAGGGCCAGTCGCATCGCGTACTCGTCCGCCGGTGTGGCCGCCGCAGCCGCAGCAGCCGCCGCAGGATCCGCCACCCGGTGCTCGGGGCGGCTGTCTCCCGGTCGGACGTCCCGCTGCGCGGCGTTCATCGGGCCGGCGTGCCGGCCTGCGAGGCCTGCCACGCAGCACGGCGGGCGCGGCGGCGCGCCTCGTCCGCGACCCGCGCGGCCTCCACCCAGGCTGCGACGTCGATCGCGCCGAGCGCTGCGGCGAGCTCGCGCTCGGCTTCCGGCAACGCCTCGGGCGCGGTGCGCCGGTAACTGCGGCCGTAGCCGTCCCGCTCGAGCCAGCCGGCGTCGACCAGCCAGCGCCGCAGCTCGACGTGGTCGATGTCGAGGCAGGCCGCAGGCCCCGTCAGGGCCGCCTTCAGCGCGAGGTTGATGCCGGGCTCGTCAGTCGCTTCGGCCGGCAGTGCCGCCCAGGCCAGCGCCAGCGCCTGGCGCTGTTGCCGCGGTGCCAGGCCGCCCAGGCTCACGCCCTGCTTGACGACGATCGTCGACAGATCCTTCAGCAGGCGTTCACTCATCGCGGGCTGTCCATCGCTGCGCTCTCGGGATCCGGGGGTCGGTCATCTTCTCGGGTTCGGGCCAGGCATCGCCAGCCTGCCCCGCGCCTTGATGCGGGCTGCCTATGCTACGGCCTCGCCGGCAAGGCCCGCCCGAAGAGGGTCAGGCCGGCGCCGACTCCACGTGCGCCAGCACGGCTTCCAGCAGGCAGCGCAGCAAAGGCTGCACCTGCGCCGCGGCCGCCGGCAGGTAGTCGTAGGGCGGCCCCTCGTCCATGTAGCAGCGCCAGGTCATCTCGAGCTGCACCGCCTGCACGCCCTGCGCCGGGTCGCCGTAATGGCGCGTGATGAAGCCGCCGGTGAAGCGGCCGTTCAGCACCTCGCTGTAGCCGGGCTCGTCGCCGGCCAGCGCGAGGAGCCGCCGGGCCAGCGCATCGTCGCAGCTCGCGCCACGGTCGGTGCCGAAGTTGAGGTCGTCGAGCCGGCCCTCGAAAAACCGCGGCAGCACCGACTTGATCGAATGCGCGTCCCACAGCGCCGCCGCGCCGTGCTGCTGACGCAGCCGCGCCAGCTCCGCGGCAAGGCAGGCGTGATACGGGCGCCACACCGCCTCCAGCCGCTGCGCGATCTCGGCCTCGTCGGGCTCGGTCTCAGGCGAGGTGTACAGCCGCTCGAAGGTGAAGGTGTCGAGCGGGCACAGGCCGGTGACGCTCTGGCCCGGGTACAGGCTGGCACCGTCGGACGGACGGTTGAGGTCGATCACGTAGCGCGAGTGCGTCGCGACGAGCACCGAGGCGCCCAGTTCCCGCGCGAAGGTGTAGAGCCGCTCGAGGTGCCAATCCGTGTCGGGCAGCGCGCGCGCCGCGGGGCTGAGGCGTTCGAACAACGCGGGCGGCACGTGGGTGCCGGCATGCGGGATCGAGAGCAGCAACGGCCGCGTGCCGCGGTGGAAGCGAAAGGCCGGTTCTGCAGTCTCGAAATTCATGCCGGTTCCGGTCGTCGGTCGAGGGCGGGGCGCGTGGGGATCGTAGTACGAGGCCGTCAGGGTCCTTGTCGGGCAGCCCGGTCCGACGCCCTCGCGCCCCACACCGCGTTCAGCGCGTGGCGAAGCGCCGACCGAACCAGTCGTCCAGCATCGCCTTCTCGTAGCGCAGGCGGTCGCCGTCCGGGTAGCGGTTGATCGACATCTGGAAGCTCATGTCGGCCACCCGCTCTTCGCCGCGCTCGACCACCTGGCCGCCGCGCGTCAGGGCGTAGCGCAGCTTGAGCCGGGGCCAGCTGACGCCGCGCACGACGCGCATCTCGCGCCCGCTGCGCAGCGCGAAGGGCTCGATCTGGCCGGCCAGGTCGATGTCGAGCACCTCGATCAGCAGGTCGTCGCCGGGCTGCAACTCGCGCGCGGCCAGGCCCTCCAGGTGGGCCTCGAGGTCGCGCTGCACCGCGGCGCGATCGCGCTCGTCGCCCGGCATCCGGGTGTAGGCCGCGTCGGTGTAGTGCTCCGGCTCGACGAAGTGCACCGTGAGGCCGGCCCAGGCCGGCGCGGCCAGGCCGAGCGCGAGCAACGGGATCGATGCAAGGCCCGCGGCGCGGCGCGGGCGGTGCGGCGTGGGCATGGTCTGCTCCTGCCGAAAGGGGGCCGGTTCGACACCGCGGCGGTTGCGGCGGTTCCGCAACGAGGGGCAGCTGTCCTCACCCTATACTTGCCAATGAGAATCTTTCGCAACTAGACTGCCACCCATCGGACCGGGCCCTGCCCTGTCCCGCCAGCCCCAGGCCAGCCTGCCGTCCCTGAACATCCCGTTGGGAGTACGCCCTTGGCCTTGCATCACCGGCTGCCACCGTCCCTTCGCGCCAGAAGGCCCCTGCCCCGCCACGCGGCCTTCTGCACGGAGGTGCAGCCATGAGGCAGGGCCACGGCCAGGCGATCGTCGAATGGGTCGTCACGGTGGCGGTGATCGTCGCCGTGTGGGTCTTCGTGCCGGTGGCTGCATGAGGCCGCCGCAACGCTGGCGCCGCCGCGTCGGGCTGGCGCTCTGGGCCTCCGGCGCAGGGCTCGCGCTGGTGCAGGCGATGTACTCGCTGGCGGCCCTGAACGCGCCCCCGGGCACGACCGTGGCCCACGGGCCGCTGGCGACCTGGGCCGTGCATCTGCTGCCCGCGGCACGGGCAGCAGCCGAGGCCGTCCCGCCGGTCGCGCAGCCGGTCCGCACCCCGCCGGTCCGCGCGGCGACGCCGGCGGCGCACGACGAGGCGCCGCTGGTTCTGCTCGGCGAGGTGCATGACAACGCGGTGCAGCACGCGCTGCGCCTGCGCGCGCTGGAGGCACTGATCGAATCCGGCGCTCGCCCCGCGCTGCTGATGGAGCAGTTCGACCGCGAGCGCCAGCCCGACATCGAGGCGGTGCGCGCCGACGCCCGAGCGGTCGGCGAGGTGGCCGACGCCGACCGGCTGATCGCCGCGGCGTCCTCGCCCGGCACCTTGTGGCGCTGGGAGCACTACCGGCCGTTCATCCGCCTCGCGCTCCACCACGGCCTGCCGATCGTCGCGGCAAACGTCTCGCGCAGCGACGCGCGCCGCGTCTCGGCACAGGGGCTGGCCGCGCTCGGCTTCGACGCCTCGGTGCCGGACGACATCGCCAGCGCCCAGCAGCGCCTGATCGTCGCCGCCCACTGCGGGATGGTCGACGAGGCGCAGGGTCGCCGCATGGCCGGCGCGCAGATCGCCCGCGATCAGTTCATGGCGCGCCTGATCGGCGACCACCGCCAGCGCGGCGCGGTGCTGCTGGCGGGCAACGGCCATGTGCGGCGCGACATCGGCGTGCCGCGCTGGCTCGACGACGAGACGCGCTCGCGCGTCAAGGTCGTGGGCCTGCTCGAGGAGGGCGACGACAGCCACCGCGCCTACGACCTCGCCCTCACCACGCCGCGCCAGCCACGCGAGGACCCGTGCGCCGGCATGCGACCGATTCCCCCCTTGCCGGCCAAGCCGGCAACCCCCACGGGCGTCTGAATGACGCCCGTCCTTCCTGTCCCATGACCACAACAACCGGAGCCAAACCGATGCCCCGCCGCCTCGCACTCGCCACCGCCCTGCTCGCCATCGCGGGCCCGACGCTCGCCGCCGAGCACGTCGTCAAGATGCTGAACACCGGCAAGGAGGGGCCGATGGTGTTCGAGCCCTCGTACCTGAAGGCCGAAGTCGGCGACACCGTCATCTTCGCGCCGACCGAGAAGGGCCTGCACAACAGCCAGTCGCTGCTGCTGCCGGCGGGTGCCACGGCCTGGAAGGGCGCCAACGACGTCGAGGTCAAGGTCAAGCTCGACAAGGAAGGCGTCTACCTCTACGTCTGCGAGCCGCACAAGGTGATGGGCATGGTCGGCGTGATCCAGGCCGGCAAGCCCACCAACCTGGCCGACGCGAAGGCCACCGCCGCCAAGGAGCAGGCGGCCTTCATCATGAACAAGACCCGCTTCGACACCGCGCTCGCGCAGGTCAAGTAGCCCTCCCCCGCAAGCCGCCGTCCGGCGCCCGCAAGGCCCGGCGGCGGCTTCGTTCGTTCTGCCGCCGCACAGGCGCTCTCCTCCTCCCACGTCCAGCCTGCACCGCCCCCAGAGCCACACGCCATGACCCGCCCCTCGTCCCCCGCCCCGCTCGCCCCTGCGCTCACCGGCGCCCCGCACGCGACGTGTCGCCGCCTCGCCCGGCGCTGCCTGCCCCCCGTGGCGTTGCTGTTCGCGGCCGGCGCCGCCACCGCCCAGACAGACACCCCGGCCGCAGCGGCGGCCACGACGCCGCCCGCCGCCGAGCGCGACAGCGGCGCCACGCTGCCCGCGGTGCGGGTCGTCGCCCCCAGTACCGGCGACGTGACCGAGGGCAGCGGCTCCTACAGCGCCGGCAAGAGCGCCGGTGCGACCGGGCTCGACCTGTCGATCCGCGAGACGCCGCAGTCGATCTCGGTCATCACGCGCGAGCGGATCGACGACCAGGCGATGCAGACGGTGGCCGACGTGCTGCGCGCCAGCACCGGCATCTCGATCAAGCCGGTCGACCGCGGCCGCAACGCGATCTCGGCGCGCGGCTTCGACATCAGCACCTACCTCTTCGACGGCATCCCGTTTGCCACCGGCAACATCGGCATCGAGAGCCAGGAGACGCTGATCTACGACCGCGTCGAAGTGGTACGCGGCTCGACCGGCCTGATGACCGGCGCGGGCGACCCCTCGGCCGCGATCAACCTGGTGCGCAAGCGCGCGACGGCCCGCCACTTCGAGGGCCAGGCGGGCGTGGAGTTCGGCTCCCGGGGCGAGCGCAACGCCTGGGTCGACCTGTCCGCGCCGCTCAACGCCACCGGCTCGGTGCGCGGGCGTCTGGTCGCCGGTGGCGGCCGGAAGGACTCCTTCATCGACCTGGAGAACACGCAGAAGCGAACGCTCTTCGGCACGCTCGAGGCCGACCTCGGCGCCGCCACCACCCTCACGCTCGGCGGCAGCTACCAGCGAGACGTGCGCAACGGCGTGCTCTGGGTCGGCCTGCCCTTTTGGTATGCCGACGGCACGCGCACCGACTGGCCGCGCCACAAGACGACGGCCACGCACTGGAACCAGTGGGACTCCACCGAGAAGACCTGGTTCGCCCGCCTCGACCACCGCTTCGACAACGGCTGGACGCTGCGCGGCAACCTCGCGCTGCACCAGCAGGTCGAGGACTCGAAGCTGGAGTGGATGTGGGGCGACGTCGACCGGGTGACCGGCCTCGGCCTGGTGGGTGCGCCCTATCACTACATCGCCGAGCCGCGGCAGACCAGCCTCGGCCTGATCGCCACCGGCCCCTTCGAGGCCTGGGGCCGCAGGCACGAGCTCACCGTCGGCCTGGTGCACAGCAAGCTGAAGGGCGGCTGGTCCAACCGCCCCGGTGACGAGGAAGACATGCCCAGCCTGAACACCTGGGACGGCTCGCTGCCCGAGCCGGCCATGGGCGAGCGCTTCCGCGGCTCCTACGGCATCACGACCGAGACCGGCGTCTACGGCGCGGCGAGGCTGCAGCTCAGCGAGCGCCTGAAGGCGATCGTCGGCGCCCGCGTCAGCGACTGGAAGCGCGACGAGGAGGCCGGCGTCTGGACCGGCGAGGCCTACAGCTACCGCGAGACCGGCGTCGTCACGCCCTACGCCGGCCTGATCCTCGACCTCACGCGCGAAGTCTCGGCCTACGCCAGCTATGCGGACATGTTCAAGCCGCAGAACTATCCCGACGCCAGCGGCCGCCTGCTCGACCCGCTGACCGGCAAGAGCTATGAGCTCGGCCTCAAGGGCGAGCTCCTGGGCGGCGCGCTGAACGCCACCGCGGCGCTCTTCTGGGTCGAGCAGGACAACTACCCCATCCAGGCCGGCACCGACCCGGTCAGCGGCCAGCCCTACTACATCGCCGCGCAGGGCACGAAATCGAAGGGCTACGAGCTGGAGGTGTCTGGCGACTTGAACGAGCGCTGGAACGTCAGCGCCGGCTGGACGCAGTTCTCGGCCCGCGACGCCGAACGCAACGACGTCGCGGCCGATCACCCACGCCGCACGCTGAAGCTCTTCGCGAAGCACCGCTTCGCCGGCGCGCTGAGCGGCCTCAGCGCCGGTGCCGGCCTGGAATGGCAAAGCGAGCAGCCGGCCAGGACGATCAACCCCGGCACCGGCCAGCTCGACCAGATCGGCCAGCCCTCCTACGCGCTGGTCGACCTGATGGCACGCTATGCCTTCAACCCTCGCTGGGCGGTGCAGGTGAACCTCGAGAACGCGCTGGACAGGACCTACCGGTCCAGCAACTTCTGGGGCAACTCC
This sequence comes from Ideonella sp., assembly GCA_035911095.1. Taxonomy (GTDB): domain Bacteria; phylum Pseudomonadota; class Gammaproteobacteria; order Burkholderiales; family Burkholderiaceae_C; genus JAMHWF01. The sequence goes on from JAMHWF010000105.1 coordinate 70,147, forward strand.
TTCACCTACGGCGAGCCGCGCAAGCTGCTCGTCTCGGTCGACGCACGCTTCTAACGCCTGACGCGCGCATCCCAGATCCGCGCACACGGCCGGGGTGCAACGCCTCGGCCGACGGCCACTGCTGCCACGGCCCAAACCGGGGCGTGCGGCGTGGCCCACGGCTTGCATGAGAGGGCCCGACGCATCGGTATATCAGTGAGTGTTCCGACAGCACGAGCCTGACGCAGGCCGCTGTCCGGGTGCAACCCGCCGGTTGCCGCGAGGCGCGCCGGTGGCGGCGCGCGCGTCGCCACCCGGAGGCCCTGCATGGCACTCGTCACCGTCGGCGCCGAGCCGCAAGCGATCGCTTTCGACCCCGCGCGCACCGCGCTGGTGGTCATCGACATGCAACGCGACTTCATCGAGCCCGGCGGGTTCGGCGAATCGCTCGGCAACGACGTCTCGCTGCTACGCGCGGCGATCGGACCTTGCCGCCGGCTGATCGACGCGGCGCGCGGCGCCGGCATGCTGGTGATCCACACCCGCGAGGGCCACCGCCCCGACATGAGCGACGCGCCGCGCGCCAAGGTCGAGCGCGGCGCGCCGAGCCTGCGCATCGGCGCACCAGGGCCTATGGGCCGCATCCTGATCCGCGGCGAGCCGGGCCACGACATCATCCCCGAGCTGGCCCCGATCGCCGGCGAGCCGGTGATCGACAAGCCCGGCAAGGGTGCCTTCTACGCGACCGATCTCGGGGCGATCCTGCACCACCGCGGCATCGCCGACCTGATCGTCTGCGGCGTCACGACCGAGGTCTGCGTGCACACCACGGTGCGCGAGGGCAACGACCGCGGCTACCGCTGCATCGTGCCGGGCGACTGCTGCGCCTCCTACTTCCCCGAGTTCCACGCGGTGGCGCTGCGCATGGTCGCCGCCCAGGGCGGCATCTTCGGCTGGGTCACCGATTCGACCCGCCTCGCGGCAGCCCTGCAGCCGCCCGCCGCGCTCGCGGCCTGAACCCCACACAGCGGTCGCGGGGAGGCCGCGCTCCCCGCACCGCCACCGACGACGCGGCGCAGGAGTGAACATGGCGACTTCCCCGACCACCACGGCCGGACTCACCCGCGGCCCGGTGCTGTGGGCGCCCGGCGACTGGAACGCGTTCTTCGGCTTCGGCACCAACATCCTCGTCAACCTGCTGGTGCTGACGGGGCTGCTGCGCTACGTGCTGAAGATGCCGGACGACATCGTCTTCGGCCGCATCCTGCCGGCGATCGGCGTGATGCTCTTCCTGTCGACCGTCTACTACGCCTACCTGGCCTGGGACCTGGCCAAGAAGACCGGCCGCAACGACGTCTGCGCCCTGCCCTCGGGCATCAGCGTGCCGCACATGTTCGTCGTCGTCTTCGTGATCATGCTGCCGATCTCGATCAAGACCGGCGACCCGATCAAGGGCTGGGAGGCGGGCCTCACCTGGGTCTTCGTGCAGAGCTTCGTGCTGATGATCGGCGGTTTCATCGCCCCGGTGATCCGCCGCATCACGCCGCGCGCGGCCCTGCTCGGCACGCTGGCCGGCGTCTCGATCGCCTTCATCGCGCTGCGCCCCGCGCTCGAGATGTACATGACCCCGGCGCTCGGCGTCGTGTGCTTCTCGATCATCCTCGTCAGCTGGTTCGGCGGCGTGCGCTGGTTCCGCGGCATCCCGGCCGGGCTGGTCGCGATCGCGCTCGGCTGCCTGATCGCCTGGGGCAGCACGGCGCTGGGCTACAGCGTCGGCGGCATGAGCCTCGACAAGCTGGGTGCCTCGTTCGCCAACTTCGGCTTCTCGCTGCCGGTGCCGGCGGTCGGCCATGTCTTCAGCGGGTTCGAGTTCCTCGGCATCATCCTGGTCACCGCGATCCCCTTCGGCATCTACGACCTGGTCGAGGCGATGGACAACGTCGAGAGCGCGGCCGTCGGCGGCGACAGCTTCCCGACCACCCGCGTGCTGACGGCCGACGGTGTCGTGAGCCTGGTCGGCTGCCTGATGGGCAACCCCTTCATCAACGCCGTCTACATCGGCCACCCGGGCTGGAAGGCGATGGGCGGGCGCATCGGCTACTCGGCCGCGACCGGCATCGTGGTGCTGCTGATGTGCTGGCTCGGCATCATCTCGGTGATGACCTCGCTGATCCCGGTCGTCGCGATCGCGCCGATCCTGCTCTACATCGGCATGCTGATCGGCGCCCAGGCCTTCCAGGAGACGCCGCGCAGCCACGCGCCGGCGATCATCCTCGCCTTCATGCCGCACCTGGCCGCCTGGGGCAAGCTGCAGATCGACAACGCGCTCGGCGCTGCAGGCACCAGCGCCGCGGCCGTCGGCTTCGACAAGCTCGGCCAGACCGGCGTGCTGTACCACGGCCTCGAGGTGCTCGGCGGCGGCGCGATCCTCGGCGGGCTGATCCTCGGCGCGATCGCGGTCTTCATCATCGACCGCGAGCTGACCAAGGCGGCGGCCTTCGCGGTGGCGGGCGCGCTGCTCACGTTCTTCGGCTTCATGCACGGGGAGCAGATCGGCATCGGCCAGAGCCCGGCCGTCGCCGGCAGCTACCTGGCCTTCGCTGCGGTGCTGCTGGCCTGCGCCAAGTTCGCGACGGTGGAGCCGAAGGCGGCGGAGCACGGGGAGCCGATCCACGGCGGGGCGCCGCAGGGGGCGACGGCCTGACGCGCGGGACCCAGCGCGCTGGCCGACCGTCGAGGGAAGAACGGCCGCGCGCCGCCGGACGCAGGTGTCAGGCGGCAGCCTCCGACCACGGGTCGATCAGTGCGACGCCGCATTGCTCGAAGTCGGTGATGTTGCGTGTGGCGAGGTTCGCGCCTGCCTGTCGGGCAATGGCCGCGATCTGCGCATCGAAGTGGGAGATGGGCCGACCACGGGAGCGCCTCTCGCTGACGACGTCGACGTAGGCGAGTGCCTCGCTGGAGCCAAAGGGAAGGATCCGGCCCGCGAAGTCTTCGTCGAACATCGCCGAGAGGGCGCTTTCCAAGGCCGTGCGGCGCTTGCCTACCGGTAAGAGGCGCGCACCGAGCATCATCTCGGCCTGCGTGACCGCGCTGACGAAGAGGCTCTCGGTCGGCTGCGCCGCAAACCACGTCAGCACCACGGGTGACGGCTCGGCCCGAAGGAGTTCGGACAGGACGTTCGTGTCCAGCAGAACGGTCATCGGCGGCCAGTTCCGGCTTTGCGCGCGGTAGCCGGCGCAGCCGGGGGCGCGTCGCGAAGGTCCGGCAAGGGGCGTGCGGGTTCCCGTGGATCGATCGCCAGGTGCACGTCACCCAGCGCGGCGAATCGTGCGCGAATTCTGGTGCCTAGGTCCCGGGCAGGCGCCGCCGGCTCCTCCAACGCAGCACGCAGGATCTGCCGTGCCTCTTCTTCCATCGAGCGATTACGAGCCGCTGCTCGAAGCCGCAGGCGAGTCTTGAGCGGATCGTCGAGGTTGCGGATGGTCAGCGTTCCCACTTCAATCTCCTGGGCTGTCAACGACGTCAATGATAGCAATGACAGCACCGGCGGGTACCCGTGCCGGAGGTGCTGCAGCCTGGGCCAGCCGAGACGCCCGTTCATGGATCCGATACCTCTTCCGATCGGGCCGCGTCCTCGCAGCTTGTCGATCCCGTCGGTGCCCGTTCGTCGTAGAGGCGAACCTCCACCGCACCACAGGACCAGCCCATGCCCAAGATGATCTTCCTCAGCCTGCCGATCACCGACCTCGCGGCCTCGATCGCGTTCTACGAGGCGCTGGGATTCGAGCGGAACCCGCAGTTCAGCGACGACGCCTCCGCCTGCATGGTGTGGAGCGAGGCGATCCACGCCATGTTGCTCACGCACGCCAAGTGGCGCAGCTTCACGCAGCGGCCGTTCCCGCCGGCCGGGACCTGCGGGTCGATGATCTCGCTGTCGATGGACAGCCGCAACGCCGTGGATGCGATGCAGCGGGCCGCCGCTGCCCACGGCGGGCAGGCCGATGTCAACCCGGCCGAGGACCTGGGCTTCATGTACAGCCGCGACCTCGCCGACCCCGACGGGCACATGTGGGGGATCGTCTGGATGGACCCCGCCGCGATACCGCCCGCCGAACGGCAAGGCTGAGGCGCCCCGGGCGGCTGCTCAGCCGGCGGCCGGCGCCACGGGGCGCCGGCACCCCGCCGACCGGGTAAACCTGTCTATACAGTGACCGGATGCCAAACCAGCATCGCCGCAACCGACACGCAGTGATGCCCCGCCGGAACGGCGCCATCGGCGCGGTCTGAGCCGGATCGCAGCAGCGTCGGGCGCAGTAGCGGGTCGATGTCAGGCGTGCGATTCGCTAGTTCAATCTGTATAGACCACCTCGGTCCGGAGCAATGCATGGCGTTGATGCCTGACCCCCGGCCTGGCCCAGGCGCGGTGCCGGCGGCGCCGCAAGCCGCACGCGTCGCCGACGAGCAGGTCGAGACTTACCAGCGCGACGGCGTCGTCGTGCTGCGCCAGGTCTTCAACGACTGGCTCGAGCCGCTGCGCGCAGGCGTCGCCGCGCTGATGGCCGACCCGAGCCCGCTGGAGCGCACGGTGCAGCCGGCCGACGGCTCGGCGCCCTTCTTCCAGGACCTGTGCAACTGGCAGCGCATCGCGCCCTTCGGCGACTTCGTGCGGCACTCGCCGGCGGCGGCGCTCGCGGCGCAGCTGATGCACTCGCAAAGCGCGCGCTTCTTCCACGATCATGTGCTGGTCAAGCAGCCCGGCGGCAGCACCGTCACCCCCTGGCACCAGGACCAGCCGTACTACTGCGTCGAGGGCACGCAGAGCGTGAGCTTCTGGATCCCGCTCGACCCGGTCGCGCGCGAGACGGTGATGGAGTGCGTCAAGGGCTCGCACCGCTGGGGCCGGCAGTTCCGCCCGATGCGCTTCAACGGCACGCGTCTCTACGAGAACGACAACTTCGAGCCGATGCCCGACATCGACGGCGCGCGCGAGCAGTTCGACATCGCCGCCTGGGCGATGGCACCCGGCGATGCGATCGCCTTCAGCTTCCGCACCGTGCACGGCGCGCCGGCCAACCGCTCGCCAGTGGCGCGGCGCGTGTTCTCGGCGCGCTGGGTCGGCGACGACGCCGTCTATGCCGAGCGCGCCGGCAAGGGCTCACCGCCTTTCACCGGGCTCACGATGCGCGACGGCGAGCCTTTCGATGCGCCGATCTTCCCGGTCGTCTGGCGCGACGGCGCCTTCGTCGCGGGCTGACCGGCGCACCGCCGTCGGCCGGCCCCACCACACACACGCCGCCCTCTTCCCGACACGCCCAGGAGTCCCCACGTGCCCCAGTTCGCCCCCTTCGCCGCGGCCCTCGCCCTGAGCGCCGGTCTGGTCACCGCCGCCCAGGCCCAGTCCACACCGGCCGCAACGCCGGTCGCGATCGGCATCTCTGGCTGGACCGGCTTCGCCCCGCTGACGCTGGCCAAGGAGGCGGGCATCTTCGCGCAGCACGGGCTCGACGTGACGATCCGCAAGATCCCGCAGAAAGACCGGCACCTGGCCATCGCCTCCGGCGACATCCAGTGCGCCGCGACGACGGTAGAGACCTGGATCGTCTGGAACACCAATGGCATCGCGGCGACGCAGATCTTCAAGATGGACCAGGGCATGGGCTCGGACGGCATCGTCGCCAAGCCCGGCATCGAGAAGGTCGCCGACCTGAAGGGGAAGACGGTCGCCGCCTCGGCGCCGGGCACCAACCCGCACTTCACGCTGTCGTGGATCCTGAAGAAGAACGGCCTGTCGCTGAAGGACGTGAAGCTCGTGACGCTCGAGCCGGCGCCGGCGGCCAACGCCTTCGTCGCCGGCACCTCGGGCCTCGATGCGGCGGTGACCTACGAGCCCTACCTCAGCCTGGTGCGCGACAAGCCCGAGTCGGGCAAGCTGATCGCCGACTCGCTCCAGTACCCGATGGTGTTCGACACCTTCGGCTGCACGCCCAAGTTCCTGAAAGACAACCCGAAGGCCGCCAAGGCGCTGACCGAGAGCTACTTCGCGGCGCTGGACCTGATCAAGGCCGACAAGATCAAGGCCTTCACGATCATGGGTGCCGACGTCAAGCAGACGGCCGAGCAGTTCGAGAAATCGCAATCGAAGATCCAGTGGGCCGACCGCGAGGTGAACCTGAAGTTCTTCGACGGCCCGATCCAGGCCTTCAACCAGGAAGCCGCGGTGCTGCTGCAGGAGATCGGCGTGATCCGGACGGCGCCGAAGCTCGACGGCCTCTTCGACACCCAGTTCCTGAAGAACTGACGCCGCGGTCGCCGCATGGACGTCGCCACCCCTGCGCGCCCCGCCCTGCCGGACGCGCCCGCCACGCCGGGCGAGGCGCCCGGTACGCACGCCACGCCGGCCACGCCGAACGCCTCGCGGCTGCGCCTGCTGGTGCCGGTCGTGCCCGGCGCGCGCGTCGCGTTCGGGGTGGCGTTCTTCGCGCTCTTCATCAGCATCTGGACGCTGGTCACCGCCTCGGGCTGGGTGCCGCCGCACTTCCTGGCCTCGCCGCTGCAGACGCTGCGCGCCGGGGTCGAGCTGTTCACCACGCACGGCTTCCTGCACGACGTGGGCATGACGGTGTGGCGCGTCGTCGGCGGCTTCCTGATCGCCGCGGCGATCGCGGTGCCGCTGGGCATCGCGATGGGCGCCTACAAGCGCATCGAGGCCTTCTTCGAGCCCTTCGTCTCGTTCGCGCGCTACCTGCCGGCCTCGGCCTTCATCCCGCTGCTGATCCTCTGGGTCGGCATCGGCGAGGCGCAGAAGCTCGCGGTGATCTTCCTCGGCTGCTTCTTCCAGCTCACGCTGATGGTGACGATGATCGTCGGCGCGACGCGCCGCGACCTGGTCGAGGCCGCCTACACGCTCGGTGCCAGCGAGCAGGGCGTGATCCGTCGCGTGCTGCTGCCCGGCGCCGCGCCCGAGATCGCCGAGGCGCTGCGCCAGGTGCTCGGCCTGGGCTGGACCTACGTGATCGTCGCCGAGCTGATCGGCGCCTCGTCCGGCATCGGCCACATGATCACCGACAGCCAGGCGCTGATGGCCACCGACCAGATCATCGCCGGCATCGTCGTCATCGGCCTCGTCGGCCTGGCGTCGGACCTGGCGTTCAAGAAGCTGAACCAGCGCCTGTTTCCTTGGAGCCTGATGCGATGAGGGGAACGAGATGAGCAGGCTCTCGATCCGCGGCGTCTCCAAGACCTTTCCCGGCGTGCGCGGCGGCGCGCCGACGCAGGCGCTGCTGCCGACCTCGCTAGCCGTCGCCGACAACGACTTCATCACAATGCTCGGCCCCTCGGGCTGCGGCAAGTCGACGCTGCTGCGCCTGGTCGCCGGCCTGGAGACGCCGAGCGCCGGCGAGGTGCTGCTCGACGGCGCGCCGATCGACGGCCCCGGCGCCGACCGCGGCGTCGTCTTCCAGAGCTACACCCTCTTTCCCTGGCTCGACGTGCGGCGCAACATCTGCTTCGGCCTGCGCGAGAAGGGCCTGCCCGCGGCCGAGCAGCGCGAGATCAGCGACCGCTACATCGCCCAGGTGGGGCTGCGCGGCTTCGAGTCGCACTACCCGAAGCAGCTCTCCGGCGGCATGCAGCAGCGCGTGGCGATCGCCCGCGCGCTCGCCAACGACCCGAAGATCCTGCTGCTCGACGAGCCCTTCGGCGCGCTCGACAACCAGACGCGCGTGCTGATGCAGGAGCTGCTGCTCGGCATCTGGGAATCGGCGCGCAAGACGGTGCTCTTCGTCACCCACGACATCGACGAGGCGATCTTCATGGCCAGCCGCGTCGTCGTCTTCAGCGCCCGGCCGGGCCGCATCAAGGCCGACGTGCCGGTCGAGCTGCCGCACCCGCGCCACTACACGGTGAAGACGACGCCCGCCTTCATGGACCTGAAGGCGCGCCTGACCGAAGAGATCCGCGCCGAGTCCCTCGCCGCGGCGGCGCACTGACGAAGCCCGAGGCCCACGACCATGACCCACCGCACCCACAGCTGCAGCCGCCCGCGCACCGGAAGGACCGCGACCGGAGCCCCCCGATGACGCTGACGCCCGCCACCCGCGCGGCCACGAGCCCTGACGACGCCGCGCCGCTCGCCGACAGCCGCACCGCGCCCGCCGCGCGCTTCCGCCAGGTCAAGGACTTCATCCGCCGCCACATCGCCGACGGCACCTGGAAGCCCGGCGACCGCGTGCCCTCCGAGCAGGAGCTGACGGCGCGCTTCGGCCTCGCGCGCATGACGGTCAACCGCGCGCTGCGCGAGCTGGCCGACGAAGGGCGCGTGGTGCGCGTGGCGGGCGTCGGCAGCTTCGTCGCCGAGGCCAAGCCGGTGTCGACCCTGCTGCGCATCGCCAACATCGCCGACGAGATCCGCCAGCGCGGCCACGACCACCGCTTCGAGCTCCTCACGCTGGCCCGCGCCGCGGCGACGATGGAAGTGGCGGCCGCGCTCGACCTGCCGGTGGGCGCCTCGACCTACCACCTCGAAGGCGTGCACTACGAGGACGAGACGCCCGTGCAGCTGGAAGACCGCTACGTCAACCCGCGCCTCGCGCCCGACTTCGTGCGCCAGGACTTCCGCGAAGAGGCGCCTTCCGAGTACCTGCTGCGCCACGTCCCCTACGACCAGATCGAGCATGTGGTCGACGCGATCCTGCCGACCCCCCGCCAGGCCGATCTGCTGAAGATGACGACGCACGAGCCCTGCCTGATGCTGACCCGCCGCACCTGGACCGACGGCACGCCGGTGACGCTGGCGCGTTGCCTGCACCCCGGCCAGCGCTACCGGCTCGGCAGCCGCTTCCGCGCCGACGGCGCGCTGCTGCCGCACGGCGCCTGAACATCATGGCCGCGACCGAAGCCGTCGTGCCGACGCTCGTGCTCGAGCCGGGCCGGGTGTCGCTGGCGGACTGGCGCCGCATTCACGATGGCGGCCTGCGCCTGGCGCTGGCGCCGGCCGCGCGCGAGGCGGCCGAGGCGTCTCACCGGGCGGTACGGCGCATCCTCGACCACGGCGACGTCGCCTACGGCCTGAACACCGGCTTCGGCAAGCTCGCGCAGACGGTGATCCCGCCCGGCCGCCTGGCCGAGCTGCAGCGCAACCTGGTGCTGTCGCATGCGGTGGGCGTCGGCGCGCCGCTGCCGGCGCCGGTCGTTCGGCTCGTGCTCGCCGCGAAGGCAGTCAGCCTGGGGCGCGGCTACTCGGGCGTGCGGCCGGCGCTGATCGACGCCCTGCTCGCGCTGCACGACGCCGGCTACCTGCCGCGCATCCCGGCCAAGGGCTCGGTCGGCGCCTCGGGCGACCTGGCGCCGCTGGCCCACCTGGCCTGCGTGCTGATCGGCGAGGGCGAAGTCGAGACGCCGGAGGGCGAGCGGCTCGACGGCGCGGCCGCGCTGCGCCGCCTCGGCCTCGAGCCCTTCGTGCTCGAGCCGAAGGAAGGCCTCGCGCTGCTCAACGGTACCCAGGTCTCGACCGCGCTCGCGCTGGCGGGGCTGTTCGGCGCCGAGCAGGTCTTCGCCGCCGGGCTGGTCGCGGGCGCGCTCTCGCTCGAGGCGATCCAGGGCTCGATCAAGCCCTTCGACGCGCGCATCCATGCTGCGCGCGGCCAGCCGGGGCAGATCGCGGTCGCCGCCGCGGTGCGCACGCTGCTCGAGGGCAGCGAGATCATCCCCTCGCACGCCGACTGCGGCCGCGTGCAGGACCCGTACTCGATCCGCTGCGTGCCGCAGGTGATGGGCGCCTGCCTCGACAACCTGCAGCACGTCGCGCGCGTGCTCGTCACCGAGGCCAATGCCGCGTCGGACAACCCGCTGGTCTTCGCCGGCGGGCTGCAAGGCGCTGCCGGCGGTGAAAGCGGTAAAGGCGGTGACCGCGGCGACGAGGCGATCTCCGGCGGCAACTTCCACGCTGAGCCGGTCGCCTTCGCGGCCGACATCCTCGCGCTCGCGGTGGCCGAGATCGGCGCGATCGCCGAGCGCCGCCTGGCGCTGCTGCTCGACAGCGGCTTGTCGGGGCTGCCGCCCTTCCTCGTGCGCGACGGCGGCGTCAACTCCGGCTTCATGATCGCCCAGGTGACGGCGGCAGCGCTCGCCTCGGAGAACAAGTCGCTCGCCCACCCGGCCAGCGTCGACAGCCTGCCCACCTCGGCCAACCAGGAAGACCACGTGTCGATGGCGACCTTCGCCGCGCGGCGCCTGGGCGAGATGGTCGACAACACCGCGGTCATCGTCGGCATCGAGGCGATGGCCGCCTGCCAGGGCATCGAGCTCAAGCGCGGGCCGGCGACGCCGCGCAGCTCGGCAGCCGTCGAGGCCGAGCTGGCAGCGATCCGCAGCCGCGTCGCCTTCGTCGAGCAGGACCGCTACCTCGCGCCTGATGTCGAGGCGATGCGACGCTGGGCGCTGCGCGGAATGCCTGTCGGATCGAGCACCGCGAGCACCGGCCCGACCGCCAGAGCGATCACCAGAACGATCGCCAGCGCGACCACCAGCCCGATCACCAACCTGCCCACCGGCGCAGGCCCCGCCGACGAACCCGCACAGGGCTGGCCCGCGCCGATCGCCGCCCTGCTGCCCAGCCACGCGGCCGCCTGACGGCCGCCACGCCGACCCCGTCGCCCGAAAGGAACGACCATGAACGCTCCCGAACCCCTCGCCGTCCCCGCGAGCGCCGACCCGCGACGCGCCCCGGGCCGCGTCGTGCGCGCCCCGCGCGGCACCACACTGGCCTGCCGCAGCTGGCTCACCGAGGCGCCGTACCGGATGATCCAGAACAACCTCGACCCGGACGTGGCCGAGCGGCCGCAGGACCTGGTGGTCTACGGCGGCATCGGCCGCGCGGCGCGCGACTGGGCCTCGTTCGACCGCATCCTCGAGACGCTGAAGACGCTGGCCGACGACGAGACCCTGCTCGTGCAGTCGGGCAAGCCGGTCGGCGTCTTCCGCACCCATGCCGATGCGCCACGGGTGCTGATCGCCAACTCGAACCTGGTGCCCAAGTGGGCGACCTGGGAGCACTTCAACGAGCTGGACCGCAAGGGCCTGTTCATGTACGGCCAGATGACGGCCGGCAGCTGGATCTACATCGGCAGCCAGGGCATCGTGCAGGGCACCTTCGAGACCTTCGTCGAGGCCGGCCGACAGCATTTCGGAGGCCCCGGCGCCCGGCCGGCCGCACCCGAGGTGCCATCGGACTCGCCGTGGAAGGGTCGCTGGATCCTCACCGCCGGCCTCGGCGGCATGGGCGGCGCGCAGCCGCTGGCAGCGACGCTGGCCGGCGCCTCGTCGCTGACGATCGAGTGCCAGCAAACGAGCATCGACTTCCGCCTGCGCACCCGCTACGTCGACGAGCAGGCGCACGACCTGGACGACGCGCTGGCGCGCATGCGGGTGCATGGCGAGCGCGGCGAGGCGGTCTCGGTCGCGCTGCTCGGCAACGCGGCCGAGCTGCTGCCGCAACTGGTCGACCGCGTGCGCGCCGGCGCCCCGCGGCCGGGGCTGGTGACCGACCAGACCTCGGCGCACGACCTGATCCACGGCTACCTGCCACCGGGCTGGTCGGTGCCCGACTGGCACGAGGCCCAGCAGGACCCGGCGCGCCACGCCGCACTGCAGGCCGCCGCCGCCGCGGGCTGCGCCACCCACGTGCGCGCGATGCTCGACTTCCAGGCGATGGGCATCCCGGTGGTCGACTACGGCAACAACATCCGCCAGGTGGCCCACGACCAGGGCGTGGCCGACGCCTTCGGCTTTCCCGGCTTCGTCCCGGCCTACATCCGGCCGCTGTTCTGCGAGGGCAAGGGGCCGTTTCGCTGGGTCGCGCTCTCGGGCGACCCGGAGGACATCTACAAGACCGACGCGAAGATCAAGCAGCTCTTCCCCGACAACACGCACACCCACCGCTGGCTCGACATGGCGCGCGAGCGCATCGCTTTCCAGGGGCTGCCGGCGCGCATCTGCTGGCTCGGCCTGGGCGAACGCCACCGGGCCGGGCTGGCTTTCAACGAGATGGTGCGCAGCGGCGAGCTGAAGGCGCCGATCGTGATCGGCCGCGACCACCTGGACACCGGCTCGGTCGCGAGCCCGAACCGCGAGACCGAAAGCATGCAGGACGGCAGCGACGCCGTCTCCGATTGGCCGCTGCTCAACGCGCTGCTCAACACCGCGGGCGGCGCCACCTGGGTCAGCCTGCACCACGGCGGTGGGGTCGGCATGGGCTATTCGCAGCACGCCGGCGTCGTGATCGTCTGCGACGGCAGCGAGGCGGCGGCGAGGCGCATCGAGCGCGTGCTCTGGAACGACCCGGCCAGCGGCGTGATGCGGCATGCCGATGCGGGCTACGAGGCGGCACAGACGGCGGCGAAGCGGCATGGGCTGAAGCTGCCGATGGTCGGCTGAACCGTCCGCGACGAAGGCACGGCGGAGGCGACGCGCCCGAACCGACCCGGCTGGATCTGCAAATCCACTGCACGCCAAAGGGCCCTCTCCATGTGGCAACGCTTCGACCTCGACACGATCGCGCCGATGCCGTGGAGGAACGGCGGCGGCGCCACGCGCGAACTCGCCTGCTGGCCACCCGGCGCGTCGATGGACGGCTTCACCGCGCGGCTCAGCCTCGCGACCGTGGCCGCCGACGGGCCGTTCTCGCGCTTTCCCGGCGTCGACCGATGGATCACGCTGCTCGACGGGCCGGGGCTTCGACTGCGCTCGCGCCCCGGCGCGAGCGTCCCTGCGATCGACCATGCGCTCTCGGCGCCCTTCGAGCCCTATGCCTTTGCCGGCGAGGCCGAGATCGACGCGACGCTGCTCGGCGGCGCCTCGACCGACTTCAACCTGATGCTGTGCCGCGGCGCGGGCCGCGCGACGCTGCAGGTGCTGCGCGAGGCCGCGTCGCTCGACGGCGCAAGCGACGGCCTGCTGCTCGCCTGGCACGGCCGCTGGCGCTGCCGGCTCGGCGCCGACGAAGTCGTCTGCGGACCGCGGCAGGGATTGTGGTGGCGCGACGAGGTGCCGGCAGCGACGCTCGATGCGAGGCCGACAGGCGCAGACGCGGCCGACCCGCCCTCGGTCGGTGCAGTGCCGACCGATGCGCCCGCGGTCGTGAGCGCCAACGCGCCGGCATTGCACGCCAACCACCCCGTGTTGCTGGTGGTGTGCCTCGACTTCGGCGCTGCGGCGAGGGCTGGATCACCGCCGCGCGCTCATGCCCCTGGTTGAACGGGAAGTGGCTCCCATGGCAGACACGCTCCGCTCGCCGACGCCCGACGCCCTGCCCTCGGCCGACGGCGTCTGGACGGGCCTCCGGCTGGCCGGCCACGAGGCCGCCGGCGAGCACGCGCTGGTCGTGCGCGACGGCCGCCTGCAGTGGCAGGGCCCGGCGGAGGGGTTGCCGGCCGCCGAGCGCAGCGCCGGCCCCGTCCACGACGGCGGCGGCGCGCTGCTGACCCCCGGGCTCGTCGACTGCCACACCCACCTGGTCTACGGCGGCCAGCGCGCCGACGAGTTCGCGCGCCGCCTGGCGGGCGCCAGCTACGAGGAGATCGCGCGCGCCGGCGGCGGCATCGCGTCGACCGTGGGCGCCACCCGCGAGGCTGACGAGGACGCGCTCTTTGCCAGCGCCTCGGCACGCCTGGCGCCGCTGCTCGCCGAGGGCGTCTGCGCGATCGAGATCAAGTCCGGCTACGGCCTCGCGCTCGAGCACGAGCGCAAGCAGTTGCGCGTCGCGCGCCGGCTCGGCGCGGCCCACGGCGTCACGGTGCGCACCAGCTTCCTCGGCGCCCATGCGCTGCCGCCCGAGTACGCCGGCCGCAGCGGCGACTACATCGATGCGGTCTGCCGCGAGATGCTGCCGGCGCTGGTGGCCGAAGGCCTGGTCGACGCCGTCGACGTGTTCTGCGAGCGCATCGCCTTCACGCTCGACGAGACCGAGCGCGTCTTCCGCGCCGCGCAGGCGCTGGGCGTGCCGGTGAAGCTGCATGCCGAGCAGCTCTCGGACATGGGCGGCGCCGCGCTCGCGGCGCGCTACGGGGCGCTGTCCTGCGACCACATCGAGCACCTGTCGGCCGAAGGCATCGACGCGATGCGCGCCGCCGGCACGGTGGCCGTGCTGCTGCCCGGCGCCTACTACACGCTGCGCGACACCCACCTGCCGCCGATCGACGCGCTGCGCGCGGCCGGCGTGCCGATGGCGGTGGCGACCGACCACAACCCCGGCACCTCGCCGGCGCTGAGCCTGCTGCTGATGATGAACATGGCCTGCACGCTGTTCCGCCTGACGGTGCCCGAGGCGCTGGCCGGCGTCACCACGCATGCCGCGCGGGCGCTGGGCCTCGCGGCGAGCCACGGCGCGCTCCACGTCGGCCAGCCGGCGAACTTCGTGATCTGGGAGCTGCAGGAAGCGGCCGAGCTCGCCTATTGGTACGGGCACGGCGCACGCCCGGTGCGCTGCGTGGTGCGGCAGGGGCGGGTTGCGTGCGGCACCGTGGGTCAGGCGAGATGAACGCCCTCGCGCGGCCGCCCGACGGAGGCGGCGTTCGTCCCCTCGGCGAGGCCACACGCCACGCAAGGGTGCAGCCGTGAGCCTCGACGATCGCCATGCCCCCGCGATGCGGCCCTCCGGCGGAACGCTGTTCGCGCCCAGCGCGCTGCTCCCCAGCGGCTGGGCGCGCAACGTCCTGCTGCGCTGGGACGGCGCCGGCACGCTGACTGCCGTCGACATCGGCGTCGCTCCGCCGCGCGATACGCCCCAGGCGCGCGGCCCGCTGCTCCCCGGCCTGCCGAATCTGCACTCGCACGCCTTCCAGCGCGCCTTCGCCGGCCTGGCCGAGGTGCGGGGCTCCGACGCCGACGACAGCTTCTGGCGCTGGCGCACGCTGATGTACCGCTTCGCCTCGCGGCTCGGGCCGGCCGAGTTGGAAGCGATCGCCTTCGGCCTCTACGTCGAGATGCTCGAGGCTGGCTACACCGCCGTCTGCGAGTTCCACTACCTGCACCACCGGCCCGACGGCCAGCCCTACGCCGACGACGCCGAGCTGTCGCTTGCGCTGCTGCGCGCCGCCGGCCGCGCGGGCATCGGCCTCACGCTGCTGCCGGTGCTGTACCAGGCGAGTGGCTTCGGCGGCCAGGCGCCGCACGAAGGCCAGCGCCGCTTCCTGCGCAGCGTCGACTCGATGCTGATGCTGCTCGAGCAGCTGCAGCCCCTCTGCGCCGCGCAGGGCGCGCGACTGGGCCTGGCACCGCACTCGCTGCGCGCGGTGCCGCCGGCGGCGCTGCGCGAGGCGCTGGCCGGCCTCGACGCCCTTGACCCGACGGCGCCGCTGCATATCCACATCGCTGAGCAGCGTCTCGAGGTCGACGAATGCCTGGCCTGGTGCGGCCAACGGCCGCTGGCCTGGCTGCTCGACCACGCGCCCGTCGGCCCGCGCTGGTGCCTCGTCCACGCGACCCACCTCGACGCCGACGAGACGCAGCGCGCCGCCGCCAGCGGCGCCGTCGCCGGCCTGTGCCCGACCACCGAGGCCAACCTCGGCGACGGCCTCTTCGACTGGCCGGCCTGGCGCGCCGCCGGGGGCGCCTGGGGCATCGGGTCCGACAGCCACGTCTGCGTCAACGCGGCCGAGGAGCTGATGTGGCTCGAGTACGGCCAGCGGCTCGCCACCGGCCGCCGCAACGTCATCGCCGACACCGCGCGGCCGCAAGTCGCCACCGCGATGACGCTGGCCGCGGTGGCCGGCGGCGCACAGGCCTCGGGCCGCCCGATCGCCGGCCTGGCGCCTGGCCAGCAGGCCGACTTCGTCGTGCTCGACCCGGCGCACCCGGCGCTCGACGGTCTCGACGACCCGGCCGACCAGCTCTCGGCCCATGTCTTCGCCAGCCATCGCACGAGCGCGATCGGCGAGACCTGGGTCGGCGGGCGGCATCTCGTCGCGCTCCAGCACCACGCAGAGCGCGAAACCGCCCGGCAGGGCCTGGTCGCGACCCGCGCGCGGCTGCTGCAAGGCTGAGCCCTTGACGGCACAGGGCCGCGCCCCGGCCCGCGCCAGCCGGCCGCAGCCGAGGTCAGGCGCGCTGCGCCAGGTCCGCGGCGCCCGGAGCCCAGGCCACCAGCGCCTCGATGAACTCCGGCCGCGCAAAGTAATACCCCTGCGCCAGCCCGATCGCCGTGTGCTGCCGCAGGTAGGCCAGTTCCTCCGCCGTCTCCACGCCCTCGGCGACGATCTCGACGCCGAGCGCCGTGCACAGCGACTCGATCGCCCGCAGGATGCCCTGGCTGCGCGGCCGCTCGTGGATGGCGGTGATGAAGGCGCGGTCGACCTTGACCTCGTCGGCCGTGATGTCGGCCAGCGTCGAGAGCGACGAGTAGCCGGTGCCGAAGTCGTCGATCGACACGCGCACGCCGGCCGTGCGCAGGCGCGGCAGCACCTGGCCCTGGAAGCGCTGCGCCGCGAGCAGCGCCTCTTCGGTGAGCTCCAGCACGATGCGGCGGCCCTCCGCGCTGGCCCCCAGCGTGCCGACCAGACGGTCCATGAAGGCGGTGTCGGCGGCCTGGCGGGGAGAGAGGTTGAGGCTCACGCTGACCTCGTCGCCGAAGTGCCGGCACAGCGTCGGCAGATGGCCCAGCACCTTCTCGACCACGACGCCGGTGATCTCGTCGAGCAGGCCCAGCTCCGAGGCCAGCTCGATGAAGCTGGCCGGCATGTGCACGCGGCCCTCGGCGTCGACCCAGCGCACCAGGGCTTCGAAGCCGGTGACGCGGCTGTCCGCCAGCCGCAGCTTCGGCTGGTAGGCGACGCGAAAGCGCCGCTCGCGCAGCGCCGCGCGCAGGCGCTGCTCGGCTTCCATGCGGGCGGTCAGGGCCTGGCCCATCGCAGGGTCGAAGCAGGCGGCGCTGCCCTTGCGCTCCTGCTTGGCGCGGTACATCGCGCCGTCGGCGCTGCGGCACAACGACTCATAGCTGTCGCCGTGCAGCGGGAAGATGCTGCCGCCCACCGAGGCCGAGGTCATCAGCTGGCGGCCCTCGACGACGAAGGGCTGCTTGAGCCGCTGCGCCAGCCGGTCGAGCAGCGGCGCCAGGTCCTCCTGCCGCTCCAGCGGGTCGATCAGCAGCAGGAACTCGTCGCCGCTGATGCGCGCCAGGGTGTCGCCCGGGCGCAGGCCGCGCTCGATGCGCTCGGCCATCGCCTTCAGCAGCCCGTCGCCGATCGCGTGGCTGTAGTAGTCGTTGACCTGCTTGAAGTTGTCCAGGTCGATGAAGGCCAGCGCGAACATGCCGCCTTCGCGCCGGCGCTCGAGCGCCTGGGCCACCACCTGCTGCATGCGCGCCCGGTTCGGCAGGCCGGTCAGCGCGTCGTGGAAGGCGCGCCGCTCCAGGTCCTGCTCGAGGCGCTTGCGCTCGCTGATGTCGAGCGTCGTCGACAGCATCATCGACTCGTCGAGGATGCGCACCGGCTTGTCGGTCACCAGCAGCGTGCGCGACGTGCCGCCCAGCTCGAAGGCCTGCTCGCGCGAGCGCTGGCGGCCCGCAGCCAGCCGCGCCTGGAACGAGATCTGCCGGCGCAGCTCGTCGTCGGCGGGGATGTCGTCGCGCGGCGGCGGGCCGGTGGTCGACCACAGCAGCTGGTCGGCGGCCTGCTCCAGCACTTCGGCAATGACGTCGTTGGCCAGCAGCAGGCGCCCCCCCGCGTCGCGCACCGAGACGCCGACCGGCAGCGCGTTGACCAGCTCGCGCAGCAACTCGGCGCCGCGCCGTGCCGACTGCTCGCTGCTGCGCAGCTGTTCGGTCAGCTCGCGCAGGCGGCGCCCCTCGGCCTCGGTCCGGCTCGCGTAGCGCGCTGCCAAGGCATGCGAGGCCAGCACCGAGAAGCGACGCGCCAGGGCCACGTCGCCGCGGTCGAAGCCGCCGGCGCCGGCCTCCCGCAGCAGCACCAGGATGCCGCGCCGCTCGCGCGTGCGCACCGGCACGTGCAGCGCCGACTGCTCTGCCCAGCGCGGGCCGAGCACCGCGCGCGCCTGCAGGGCGCCGGCCCACTCCTCGGCACCGGCGTTGGAGAAGGTGGCGACGACCCGCCCGGCCATCACCTTGCCGAACAGCGCACCCACCGGCCAGTGCGCGCCGACCAGGCCCGCCGGGTCGGCCACGATGCATTCGAGCGGCCGGGCCTCGGCGTCCGCCTCGCCCGCGTCGCGTTCGCTGAGCATCATGGCCTGCGAGAAGCTGAATACCTTGCGCAGCGACGAGAAGACGCGCGCGAAGGGGTCGTCCTCGATCTCGACGCCGAGCAGCGATTCGAGCGCGTCCAGCAGGTGCTGGGCCTGCTGGCCGGCCTTGGCCAGCACGGCGTGCTCGCGCCGCAGCGAGAAGAGCGCCTCGCGCAGCTCCTCGGCGCTCTCGATGCCGGCCTGCGCCGTGTCCATCGTCGTCGCGCCGCCGTCAGCCGGCGGCGAAACCCACGGCAGAGATCATCAGGTTGCCGTGCACGTTGCGGTCGATCAGGCGCCCTTGCTCGCCGAAGGTGAAGCAACCGATGAAGGGGGCGCCGCCGAAGGCCTCGTCGATGCCGGCGGCCACCTGCTCGATCTCGTCGGCCACCGCCATCTTGCAGCCGCCGCAGTAGACGACCAGCCCGCCGGCCAGCGGTGCGCCGCCCAGGGCCCGCCCCGCCTGCTGCGCGACGCGTCCGGCGCGGGCGATCAGCCGCTGGCGGTCGCCCTTCATCGCGTAGACCCGGCTGCCGACCTCCAGGTTGCAGAAGGTGCGCAGCGCGCCGCCCGCGCCCACCGCCTCGGGATGCACGAGCAGGTAGGTCGTGACGCCGTCGGTGCGGCCGACGTCGGTGGCGATCGGCAGCATCGTCGTCTCGACCAGGATGCTGCCGCCGCCCTCGCGCAGCTGCCGGTCCAGGCGCCCGTCGAGCCAGCGGTTGTAGACCTCGGCGGCAGGTTCGCCGTCGATGCTGAGGATCTCGCGACCGGCGGTCGCGGTGACGATGCCGCTCGCGCCGGCCGGCGCGTAGCCGATGCCGGTCACGACGCCGCTCGGGCCGGCCGGCTCGTAGCCGCCCTGGAAGGCGCAGCCGACCCCCGCCGAGGGGAAGAGCACGCCTACTGCCAGGCCGTCGCCCAGCGTGCCGTCCGGGCCGAGCAGGCGCCAGGCGCCGCTGACGTCGTTGTCCGCGGCCGAGCCGCCGACGATCGGGCAGGCATCGCCCACCAGGCGGCGCAGGCCCTCGATCACCGCCTCCTCCCGCCCCGGCGACTGGTAGACCCAGATCAGCTCGGGCAGCTCGCCCTCGCAGCCGCAGCTGGCGAGCGCGCGCTGCAGCAGCGCCTCGGCCGCGCGGGCCGGGTCGTCGCCGAGCGGTCCGGCGGCGGTGCCGTAGCTGCCGGCCTCGTCGTCGATCACCAGCAGGCCGACGCCGCCGGCGCCGAACACGCCCCGCTCGGTGACCAGGCCACCCGAAGAGCTGCCCCCGAGCAGCGCCGCCCCCGGGAAGCGCTGCCGCAGCCAGGCCTGCAAGGCGTGGTCGTCGTGGCGGCAGTCGTAGAAGGCCAGCACCATGTGGGCGGGCCTCTCCGCCGGACCGAGCTCGCGCCCGAGCTGCTCGATGGCGACCGAAGTGTCTGCGTGGCAGGCGGCGGCGGTGCGGATGCGGGTCATGGGGCGGCAATCTAGATCAGTGCCCCGGGCTGAACGGCGTCACCGATCCAGCCACCCGACATTTCCGTCCAACAGTGCACGCCCGGCCCGCGGCGGCCGTCGCGCTGCCGCCACCGCGCCCCGGCGGCGGCCGTGAAAACTGCGCGCCCGGGCCGGCGCCGCCCTCAGGCCGCCAGCGCGACCCGGTCGGCGCCGGCGCGCAGCAAGGCCGGCTGCAGGAACGGCAGGCTGCGCTCGACCGCCAGCGCGATGCGCGCGCGCAGCGCCTCGTGGCGCACCTCGTAGCCGTCGAACTCCTTCTCCGACGCGTAGACGCCGATCGGCAGCGTGTGCGACTGGAAGAACGAGAACAGCGGGCGCAGCTGGTGGTCGATCACCAGCGCGTGGCGGTCGCTGCCGCCGGTGGCCGACAGCAGCACCGGCACGCCGACCAGCGCCTCGTGGTGGACGAAGTCGAACAGGTGCTTGAAGAGGCCGGTGTAGGTCGCGCGGTAGACCGGCGTGCCGACGACCAGCAGGTCGGCGCCCTCGATCGCGCGCAGCTCGGCCTCGACCGCCGGCGGCAGCTGCGAGCGGTAGAGGCTGCCGGCCAGCTGCGGGCCGATCTGCCCGAGCTCGATCAGGTGCGTGTCGATCGGCACCGCCTCACCCAGGCGCGCCAGCAGCTCCTGCACCAGCACCAGCGTGCGCGAGGGGCGTTGCAGGCTGCCGGAGACGGCGACGACTTTCAGCTTTCGACTCATGGATCCATCCAGGTGACGGGCTGCCGGAGGGCAGCGGACCGCCCCTGCGTTGCGAAGGGCATGCCCGCGCAACGGCCTTCCGCCATGCGGCCGCTGCTGCGCAGGCAGCGTGGCCGTGGGTGGATCTGCTGCAACAGCAGCGCGCCGGCGCCGGCCTGCTGCGAACGCAGCAGGCTGCGCCGCGCGGCGTCAGCCCCGCATGAGCTGCGCCGCCTCGACCATGTGGCGCAGCGCCGCCTGCGTCTCGGGCCAGCCGCGCGTCTTCAGGCCGCAGTCCGGGTTGACCCAGAGGTTCTGCGGGGGCACCACCTCGGCCGCCTTGCGCAGCAGGCGCAGCATCTCGTCGGTCGAGGGCACGCGCGGCGAGTGGATGTCGTAGACGCCGGGGCCGATCTCGTTCGGGTAGCGGAAGTCGCCGAAACCGCGCAGCAGCTCCATGTCGGAGCGGCTGGTCTCGATCGTGATCACGTCGGCGTCCATCGCGGCGATCTCGGGGAGGATGTCGTTGAACTCCGAGTAGCACATGTGGGTGTGGATCTGCGTCTCGTCGCGCACGCCCGAGGCGGCGATGCGGAACGCGCGCGCCGACCACTGCAGGTACGGCTTCCATTGCGCGCGGCGCAGCGGCAGGCCCTCGCGGATCGCCGGCTCGTCGATCTGCACGATGCCGATGCCGGCCGCCTCCAGGTCGACCACCTCGTCCCGGATCGCCAGCGCGATCTGCAGCGCGGTCTCGGCCCGCGGCTGGTCGTCGCGCACGAAGGACCACTGCAGGATCGTGATCGGCCCGGTCAGCATGCCCTTCATCGGGCGCCGGCTCAGGCTCTGCGCGTAGACCGTCCAGTCGACCGTCATCGGCTGCGGGCGCGAGACGTCGCCATACAGTAGCGGCGGCTTCACGCAGCGCGAGCCGTAGGACTGCACCCAGCCGTTGGCGGTGAAGGCGAAGCCGGCGAGCTGCTCGCCGAAGTACTCGACCATGTCGTTGCGCTCGGCCTCGCCGTGCACCAGCACGTCCAGGCCCAGCGCCTCCTGTTCGGCCACCGCATGCGCGATCTCGCCGCGCATCGCCTGCTCGTAGGCCGTGCGGTCGAGCGCGCCGCGCTTGTGGGCGGCGCGCGCGGCGCGGATCTCGGCCGTCTGCGGAAAGGAGCCGATCGTCGTCGTCGGGAAAGCCGGCAGCGCGAAGCGCGCGCGCTGCAGCGCCTGGCGGCGCGCGAACGGCGCCTGTCGGCGGTCGGCCCCGGCGGGCAGCGCGGCGACCCGTGCCGCGACCGCCGGGTTGCGCACGCGCGGGCTGGCGGCACGGGTGGCAACCGCCGCGCGCGCAGCGGCCAGGGGCTCGTGCAGCGCCTCATCACCGTCGGCCAGCGCACGCGCGAGCAGCTTCAGCTCGCCGAGCTTCTCCTCGGCACCGGCGAGCCAGCCACGCAGTTCGGCGTCGAGCGCCGCGTCGTCGGCCAGGCGCATCGGCACGTGCAGCAGCGAGCAGGAGGGCGCGACCAGCAGCCGCCCGCCGCGGCGCGCCAGCGCCGGGCGCAGCAGCGCCAGCGCACGGTCGAGGTCGCAGCGCCAGATGTTGCGGCCGTCGACCACGCCGACCGAGAGCAGGCGGTCGGCCGGCAGCCAGTCGAGCACCGCCTGCAGCTCCTGCGGCGCACGCACCGCGTCGACGTGCAGGCCGGCCACCGGCAGCTTGCAGGCCAGGCTCAGGTGGTCTTCGAGCGGCGAGAAGTAGGTCGCCAGCAGCAGCTTCGGCCCGGCCGCGCCCAGCACGTGGTAGGCGCGATCGAAGGCCAGCGCCCAGGCGCCGGGCAAATCGAGGCCGAGGATCGGCTCGTCGACCTGCACCCATTCGACGCCCCGCGCCACCAGCGCCGCGAGCAGCTCGGCATAGACCGGCAGCAGCGCGTCGAGCAGTTCGAGCCGGTCGAAGCCCTCGACCTTGGACTTGCCGAGCCAGAGGAAGCTCAACGGCCCGAGCAGCACCGGCTTGACTGCATGGCCGAGGGCCTGCGCCTCGGCCACCTCGTCGAGCAGGCGGCGCGAGGCGAGGCGGAAGCTGGTCTCCGGACCGAACTCGGGGACGAGGTAGTGGTAGTTGGTGTCGAACCACTTGGTCATCTCGAGTGCGGGGCGGCCGCCCTGCACCTGGCCTTCGGCGCCACAGCCGCAGCCTTCGCCGTGGGCGGCGTGCCCCGCCTCGGCCGCCACGCCGCGCGCGAGCGTGACGTAGCGCGCCAGCGCGCTCTCCTGCCCGCTGAAGCCGAAGCGCGCCGGCTCGCAGCCGAAGAGCGCGATGTGGTTGGCGACGTGGTCGTAGTAGGCGAAGTCGCCGGCCGTGACCCAGGCCAGGCCCGCGTCGCGCTGGGCGGCCCAGTGGCGCTGGCGCAGCGTCGCGCCGACCGCCTGCAGCGCCGCTTCGTCGAGTTCGCCCTTCCAGTGGCGCTCGAGCGCCGTCTTCAGCTCGCGCTGCAGGCCCATGCGGGGGAAACCTAGAACATGAGTCTGGATCATGTGCTTATCTGTCTCGTATGAAGATCTCTCAGTTTGATGGTCGACGTCACATGATTCAAACGAAAATATCTTCTGATCATCTTGAGCCCTGTTCATGACGAACTCCCCGCTCGACCTGCGCCAGCTGCGCACGCTGCAGGCCCTGCGCGACACCGGCACCCTCTCGCGCGCGGCGCAGCTGCTCAACCTGACGCAGTCCGCGCTCTCGCATCAGCTGAAGGCACTCGAGGAGCACTACGGCGCGAGCCTCTTCGAGCGCAAGTCGAGCCCGGTCGCCTTCACCGCGCCGGGCCAGCGCCTGCTCGGCCTGGCCGACGCGGTGCTGCCGAAGGTGGCCGAGGCGGAGCGCGACATCGAGCGCCTGGTCAGCGGCGCGGCGGGCGCGCTGCGCATCGCGGTCGAGTGCCACACCTGCTTCGACTGGCTGATGCCGTCGATGGACGCGATGCGCGGCCACTGGCCCGAAGTCGAGCTGGACATCGTCTCCGGCTTCCACGCCGACCCGGTCGGCCTGCTGCACCAGGACCGCGCCGAGCTGGCGGTCGTCTCCGAGGTCGACCGCGACGAGGCCGGCATCGTCGTGCACCCGCTGTTCGAGTTCGAGATCGTCGCCCTCCTCCCCAACGGCCACCCGCTGCTGGGCCGGCTGCAGGTGGAGGCAGCCGACTTCGGCGCCGAGACGCTGATCACCTACCCGGTGCCCGACGAGATGCTCGACCTCGTGCGCCGCGTGCTGCGCCCGGCCGGCATCGAGCCGCCGCGCCGCACCACCGAGCTGACGGCGGCGATGCTGCAGCTCGTCGCCAGCGGCCGCGGCCTGGCCGCGCTGCCGCACTGGGCGGTGCACGGCTACCTCGAACGCGGCTACGTCGCGAGCCGGCGCATCGGCGACCAGGGCCTCACCGGGCGCCTCTACGCGGTGGTGCCCGAGCGCCTGGCCGCCCGCCCCTACCTGCTCGATTTCGTCCGCCTGATGCGCGAGACCTCGCTGCGGCAGCTGCCGGGGGTCAGCCTGATCAGTGCCTGACGGGCGCCGTTGCGCAGCCGCGTGGGACGGGACGGGTCGGTTCCCACCACCCAATCCAACCCGGCGCCGCCGGGCGCAGCTGGGGTCAGCCGTCGCCGTCGCGGATGCGGACCCGCGTTTCGTCAATGACCCAGAGCTGGCCGCGTACCCGCTCGATCGTGGTGAGCCGGAGGCCCGCTCTCACGAGTTCCGCAATCGCCTGGAAGGTCTGCTTCGGTGGCCGGAGGATCCAGATGCCCGGATAGCTACCCGGCGGGTAGGCTCGGATGTCGGAGAAATCGAGGTCGAGGGTGACGAGGATTCTGTCTTCCGCGATGCAGGCCCGAAGCACCGCCTCGTCCGCAGCGCCGGAGAGCCGGAGAGCCGTTCCTCCGCAACCGTGTGAGCGTCATGCCCCAACTCGCTCAGCGCTTCGCGGACGAGCTGAGGCAGGTTCTCGTCGAGCTTGAACTTCACAGGAAAGGGTCACGCAGGGATCGGGACCACGCGCTCACGCGCAAGGTCTGCCGCATAACCCAGCGCTGCGGGGACGTGTTCTGCGCGCAAGCCAGGGTACTGGCTCAGGATCTCCGCAGGCGTTGCGCCGTCCGCCAGGTTGTCAAGCACGACCGTCACAGGAATGCGCGTGCCCACGAAGCAGACCGCTCCGTGCAGGACGCGGGGATCAGTGGTGATGTGATCTTTCCAGTTCATGGCGGTCTCGCTGCACGGTCGCGATGTCATCTTATCCGCGCCGCTCACGCACCGCGTCGGAGCACGAAACCGACGGGCCGCACCCCAGCCGCAGGCGCCGCTCCACCAGGTGCAGCAGGCTCTCCGCGAAACGGCCCCAGACCGCCGGCCGGGCCGGCAGCACGTGCCGCCGGTGGGCCAACAGCAGCTCGTGCAGCGCGCGGGCCTCGTCGATCTCGTCCTCGCCCAGCACGGTCACCGTGGTGCCGCGGCGCAGCTGGTTGCTGAGCAGGCCCTCGTGGCAGAGCAGCTTCAGCGCCTCGCGCACCGGCGTGCGGCTCACGCCGTAGTGGCGCGCCAGGCGCAGCTCGTCGATCGGCGTGCCGGGCGGCAGCCGGTGATCGAGGATCTGGTCGCGCAGGTCGTCGGCCAGCACCTCGTGCAGCGCCCGCGCGAGCAGCGGCGCGGCAGCCTGGCGCGCCGGCATGGCGCCCTCGGCGGCGGCCTCGCTGCGGGACACGCGGGCCGCACCGGCCGCGGTGTCGGCGCCAGATGCCGCAGCGGCCTCAACGCGCATAGCGCCGCTCCAGCGCGTCCCAGCCCGGCTTGTCGACCAGCCGCTGGCGCTCGGCGAAGGGGGTGACGAGGCCCGGGTCCTCGTCCAGCCGACCCGCGTCACGCAGCGCGCCCAGCGCCTTCTGCATGCCGGCCAGCGCGCCCTGCAGCGCGGCGTTGGCATAGAGCACGAAGCCGTAGCCCAGGCCCGCGAGTTCGTCGGCGCCGAGGATCGGCGTGCGCCCGCCGATCACCATGTTCATCAGCTGCGGCGTCGCGAGACGGCCGGGTAGCGCGCGCATCTCGTCGGCGCGGGTCACCGCCTCGACGAAGAGGATGTCGGCGCCGGCCTCGGCAAAGCGCGCCGCGCGCTCGACCGCGGCCTCGAAGCCCTGCGTGGCGCAGGCATCGGTTCGCGCCATGATCAGCAGGCCCTCATCCCGGCGCGCGTCGACCGCGGCCTCGATCTTGGCCACCGCCTCGTCTAGCGCGATCACGTCTTTTCCCGCGAAGTGGCCGCAGCGCTTGGGCGCGACCTGGTCCTCGAGCTGGATGCAGTCGGCGCCCGCGCGCTCGAGCACGCGCACTGCGTGGCGCACGTTGAGCGCATTGCCGTAGCCGGTGTCGGCATCGACGATCAGCGGCAGGCTGACCGCGTCGCGGATGCGCGCGGTGTGCTCGGCCATCTCGGCCAGCCCGACGAAGCCCTGGTCGGGCAGGCCGAACCACATGTTGGTGACCCCGGCGCCGGTGACGTAGACCGCCTCGTAGCCCAGGTCTTCGACCACCCGCGCCGACAGCGCATTGAAGGCCCCGGGCACGATCACGCCGCGCCGCGCCTCAGCCAGCGCGCGCAGGCGCCGACGCGGGTTCACAGCCTCGGGAGCGCTCATGCCGCGCTCGCGTAGAGGTCGACGTACTCGTGCACCGGCATCGCCTCCAGCGTCGCCTGGTCGAGCGAGGCGGCGAGGATCGCCTGCTGCTGCTTCTGCGCGAAGCGACGCGCCAGGTTGCGGCGGAACTTGGCCTCGAGCAGCGGCACGCCCTCGGCGCGGCGGCGCTTGTGGCCGATCGGGTACTCGACGACCACCTCTTCCAGCCGGCGCCCGTCGCGCAGCTCCACGGTCAGCGCGTTGGCGATGCTGCGCTTCTCGGGGTCGTGGTAGTCGCGCGTGAACTGCGTGTCCTCGACGCAGACGATGCGCTCGCGCAGCGCGTCGATGCGCGGGTCGGCGGCGACGCCGTCCTCGTAGTCGGCCGCGCCCAGGCGCCCGTAGAGCAGCGGCACCGCGACCATGTACTGGATGCAGTGGTCCCGGTCGGCCGGATTGTTCAGCGGGCCGTGCTTGTCGATGATGCGGATGCAGGCCTCGTGGGTGCGGATCGTCACGCGCTCGATGTCCGCCGCGCGCAGGCCCTCGCGCGCGAGCCGGCCGTGCAGCGTCATCGCCGCCTCGACCGCCGTCTGGCTGTGGAACTCGGCCGGGTAGCTGATCTTGAACAGCACGTGCTCCATCACGTAGCTGCCGTAGGGGCGCTGGAAGGCGAAGGGCCGGCCGCCGAACAGCACGTCGTAGAACCCCCAGGTCTTCGCGCTCAGCACGCTCGGGTAGCCCATCTCGCCGCTGCGCGCGATCAGCGCCAGGCGCACCGCCCGGCTGGTGGCGTCGCCGGCCGCCCAGCTCTTGCGGCTGCCGGTGTTGGGCGCGTGGCGGTAGGTGCGCAGGCTCTGGCCGTCGACCCAGGCGAGCGACACCGCGTTGACGATCTCGTCGCGCGTCAGGCCCAGCAGCTGCGCGACGACCGCGGTGCTCGCCACCTTGACCAGCACCACGTGGTCGAGCCCGACCCGGTTGAAGCTGTTCTCGAGCGCCAGGCAGCCCTGGATCTCGTGCGCCTTGATCATCGCCGTCAGCACCTCACGCATGCGCAGCGGCGGGCGGCCGGCGGCCACCGCCTCGCGGCTCAGCCAGTCGGCCGTGGCGAGGATGCCGCCCAGGTTGTCGCTCGGGTGGCCCCACTCGGCGGCGAGCCAGGTGTCGTTGAAGTCGAGCCAGCGGATCATCGCGCCGATGTTGAAGGCCGCCTGCACCGGATCGAGCCGGTGCGGCGTGCCGGGCACGCGGGCGCCGTTCGGCACCACGGTGCCGGGCACCACCGGGCCGAGCAGCTTGGTGCAGGCCGGGTACTCGAGCGCCTCGAGGCCGCAGCCCAGGGTGTCGATCAGGCAATGGCGCGCGGTCTCGTAGGCCAGGGCCGAGTCGACGGCGTAGCTGCTCGCGTAGTCGGCGATGTCGACCAGCACGCGGTCGGGTTCGGGGCGGGCGGTGGAACGTGCGTCGGTGGACATGAAGAGGTCCTCGAAGTGGAGGTAAGGGTTGACGAAGGACATGGCTCAGACCCTCTCGGCCAGCGCCACGAAGGGCCGGTGATCAGGTCCGACGTAGTTCGCGCTCGGGCGGATGATCTTGTTGTCGCTGCGCTGCTCGATCACATGCGCCGCCCAGCCGCTGCTGCGGGCGACGACGAAGAGCGGCGTGAACATCGCGGTCGGCACGCCCATCAGGTGGTAGCTGACGGCGCTGTACCAGTCGAGGTTGGGGAACATGCGCTTGTCCTCCCACATCACGCGCTCGACGCGCTCGGCGATGTCGAACAGGCGGGTCGAGCCGGTGGCCTGCGACAGCCGCTGCGCGACGCGCTTGATCACCTCGTGGCGGGGGTCGCCGACGGTGTAGACCGGGTGGCCGAAGCCGATCACGACCTCCTTCGCGGCGATGCGGCGGCGGATGTCGGCCTCGGCCGCGTCCGGCGTGTCGTAGCGCTGCTGGATCTCGAACGCGACCTCGTTGGCGCCGCCGTGCTTGGGCCCGCGCAGCGCGCCGATGCCGCCGGCGACCGCCGAGTACAGGTCGCTGCCGGTGCCGGCGATCACGCGGGCGGCGAAGGTCGAGGCGTTGAACTCGTGCTCGGCATAGAGCACGAGCGAGGTGTGCATCGCGCGCGCCCATTCGGGCGGCGGGCGGCGGCCGTGCAGCAGGTGCAGGAAGTGGCCGCCGATCGACTCGTCGTCGGTGTCGAGCTCGATGCGCCGGCCGTTGTTCGACCAGTGGTACCAGTACAGCAGCATCGAGCCGAGCGAGGCGAGCAGGCGGTCGGCGATGTCGCGCGCGCCGGGCGCCGAATGGTCGTCCTTCTCGGGCAGCACGCAGCCAAGCGCCGAGACGCCGGTGCGCATCACATCCATCGGGTGGGCGCCGGCCGGCACCTTCTCGAGCGTGGCGCGCACGCCGACCGGCAGGCCGCGCAGCGACGCGAGCCGGGCCTTGTAGGCGCGCAGCTCGGCCGCGTTGGGCAGCTTGCCGTGCACCAGCAGGTGCGCCACCTCCTCGAATTCGCAGGCCTCGGCGAGGTCGAGGATGTCGTAGCCGCGGTAGTGCAGGTCGTTGCCGCTGTGGCCGACGGTGCAGAGCGCGGTGTTGCCGGCGGTGACGCCGGACAGCGCCACCGACTTCTTCGGCTTCGACGGTGCGTCGAGGGTGGGGGTCATGCGCGTTCTCCTGGGCTCGGAAGCGATAATCGCAATCTTCGCAATCCGATCCGCCCAGCAGAAGGCCTAAATTTGCAGATGAATGCGAACCCCCTCCGTCAATTTGCGAAGTTTGCGAATAACACCTGACGATGCGCAAGACCTTCATGGGCGTGCGCCTGCGCACGCTGCGCGAGCAGCGCGGCCTGACCCAGGCGGCGCTGGCGCAGCGGCTGGCGCTCTCGCCCAGCTACGTCAACCAACTCGAGAACAACCAGCGCCCGCTGTCGGTGGCGGTGCTGCTGCGCCTGCAGGCCGAGCTCGGCGCCGACCTGCAGTTCTTCTCGGAGGACGAGGAAGCGCGGCTGATGGCCCAGCTGCGCGACGCGCTGGCCGAAGGCGCCGGCCCCGAGCCGGTGCCGCAGGCCGAACTGCAGGCGCTCGCGCAACAGATGCCGCGCCTGGCGCACCGCCTGCTGGACCTGCACCGCCAGGCCGGCGACGCGCGCGACCGGCTGGCGCTGCTCGCCGACCGGCTCGGCGACCCCACGCCCAGCGGCCTCGCGCCGCCGCAGCCGCACGAGGAGGTGCGCGACTTCTTCTACGCCCACCACAACCACATGGCCGAGCTCGACGAGGCGGCCGAGGCGCGGCATGCCGCGCTGGCCGGCGAGGCGGCACAGGACGCGGGCGGCAGCGCGGCACCCGGCCCGGCCACCGGCGGCGTGCTCGCCGCCCGCCTCGAAGCGCACCTGCGCCGCGCGCACGGCGTGGCGACGC
Source organism: Ideonella sp. (assembly GCA_035911095.1). Classification (GTDB taxonomy): domain Bacteria; phylum Pseudomonadota; class Gammaproteobacteria; order Burkholderiales; family Burkholderiaceae_C; genus JAMHWF01. The sequence continues at coordinate 99,642 of JAMHWF010000105.1, forward strand.
TGACCGCGCCCGCTGGGGCCGAGGAAGGCTCGCTGCGCCGCTTCGACCGCGCCGCCGGCGTGCTGCGGCTGGATGCCGCGCTCTCGCCCGGCCGGCGGGCCTTCCAGCTCGCCACCCAGGTCGCCCACCTGGAAGCCGCCGCCGCGATCGACCGCCTGGTCGACAGCGCAGCCTTCGCCAGCGCCGAGGCGCGCGCCCTCGCACGCATCGGCCTGGCGAGCTATTACGCCGGCGCGCTGGTGCTGCCCTACCGCCCCTTCCTCGCGGCGGCCGAGGCGGCGCGCTACGACATCGAGCTGCTGGCGCGCCGCTTCGAGGTCAGCTTCGAGACGGTGTGCCACCGCCTGTCGACGCTGCAGCGGCCGCAGGCGCGCGGCGTGCCGTTCTTCTTCGTGCGCGTCGACCGCGCGGGCAACATCTCGAAGCGCCAGTCGGCGACCGACTTCCACTTCTCGCGCACCGGCGGCAGCTGCCCGCTGTGGAACGTCTACGAGGCCTTCGCCCAGCCGGGCCGCATCTCGACCCAGCTCGCGACGATGCCCGACGGCCGCACCTACCTCTGGGTCGCGCGCACGGTGCTGCGTCAGGCCGGCGGCTATGGCTCGCCGCGGCGGCTGTTCGCGATCGGCATCGGCTGCGACCTGCAGCACGCCTCGCGCCTGGTCTATGCGCAGGGCCTGGACCTGGCCGACCTGGCGGCGGCGACGCCGATCGGCCCCGGCTGCAAGGTCTGCGAGCGCCGCGGCTGCGGCCAGCGCGCCTTCCCCGCGCTGGGCCGCCCGCTGCGGGTCGACGAGGACGAGCGCTCGGCCGAGCCCTACGCGTCGGGCTGAGCGGCCGGGGCCACGTCAGCGGGCCCAGTGGCCGGTCAGTCCTCCTTCAACACCTGAAAGCGATCCGCCAGAAAGTCCACCAGCGCCCGCACCGCCGGCAGCAGCCCTCGGCGCGACGCGAACACGGCATGAATCACCTCGCGCCGTGGCGCCCAGCCCCGGATCACGTGGACCAGCTCGCCGCGCTGGATCTGCTCGCGCACCATCATCAAAGGCAATTGCACGACGCCCACGCCGGCGACCGCGGCCGTCCGCAGCGCAAACATGCCGCGGGTGATCAGGCGCGGCTGATGGCGAATGGCAGCCTGCGCGCCGTCGGGGCCGATCAGGTTCCAGACGTGCTCGTGCTGGGGCAGGCCCAGGTCCATGCTCGGCAGGCCCGCCAGGTCGGCAGGCACTTGGGGAACGCCGTTCTTCAGCAGTTGCGGACAGGCCACCAGGCACTGCCTGCGGTCGGCGAGCACGCGCATCACCAGGTCGCTGTCCTCGATCGGCGGGGGCCGCACGCGGATGGCCACGTCGATGCCCTCGCCCACCACGTCCACGCGGCGGTTGGTTTCCTCCAGGTGGATCTCCACGCGGGGGTGCATGACCATGAACGCCGCCACCATGCCGGCGATGCGCGCATCGAGCAGCGCCACCGGGCAGGTCATGCGCACGACACCGCGCGGCTCGGCCTGGCTCAGCGCGATGGCCTCGTCGGCGGCCTCGGCTTCCACCAGCATCGCTTTGCAGTGGCCGTAGTAGGTCTGGCCGATCTCGGTGACCGCGAAGCGACGGGTGCTGCGCTGGATCAGGCGCGTGCCCAGCCGTTCTTCCAGCAGTGCGATGCGCCGGCTCAGCTTGGACTTGGGCACGCCCAGCGCCCGCCCGGCGGGGGCGAAGCCGCCGTGGTCGACCACCTGCACGTAGTAGTAGAGATCGTTCAGGTCCTTCATCCGCCACCCACCTCATCGTTCTTTTAATAGAACTATCTCGGCAAATCTAGCTGACTACCGGAATCATCGTTCCATTCCTATCCTTCAGACATCGACCAAGCCTTGCCCTTGGTGATGAATGGAGGTCTGTATGAAGAAGGTCCTCGGCGTCTACAGCGCCCCCCGCCCGCACTGGGTCGGCGACGGTTTCCCGGTGCGCTCGCTCTTCGGCTACGACGGGCTGGGCAAGCACCTGAGCCCGTTCCTGCTGCTCGACCATGCGGCGCCGACCCGCTTCGAGCCGGCGGCGCGTCCGCGCGGCGTCGGCCAGCACCCGCACCGCGGGTTCGAGACCGTGACCATCGTCTACCAGGGCGCGCTGGAACATAAGGACTCGACCGGCGCGGGCGGCCTGATCGGCCCCGGCGACGTGCAGTGGATGACGGCCGGCGGCGGGATCGTGCACGAGGAGTTCCATTCGCGCGCCTTCACCGAAAGCGGCGGCACGATCGAGATGGTGCAGCTCTGGGTCAACCTGCCCGCGAAGGACAAGATGACCGAGCCGGGCTACCAGACGCTGCTGGACGCGCAGATCCCTTCGCTGGACCTGCCCGACGGCGCGGGCCGGGTGCGGGTGATCGCAGGCGACTTCGACGGGCATCGCGGCCCGGCGCGGACCTTCACGCCGATGGACGTGTGGGACTTGCGCATCCGCCAGGGCGCCGTCGGCCGGTTCGACACCAGGGCAGGCCACACGCTCGCGCTGGTGGTGTTGCACGGCACGGTGCTGGTCAACGGCGACACGGTCGCCCGCGAAGGGCAACTGGTGCATCTCGACCGCGCCGGCAGCGGCGTGGAGATCGAGGCAAACAGCGACGCGACCGTGCTGTGGCTGTCGGGCGAGCCGATCGACGAGCCGGTGGTCGGCTACGGCCCGTTCGTGATGAACAGCGAAGCCGAGATCCGCCAGGCCATCGCCGACTTCAACAGCGGCCGCTTCGGCCGCATGACGGCCTGAGTTTCGGAGGCCCCGACCGCGGGGCCTTCCTTTCGCCCTTCACGGGCAACCCTGCAGGAGACACGCCATGACCAAGCCCTATGTCCGCCTCGACAAGAACGACGCCGCCGTGCTGCTGGTGGACCACCAGACCGGCCTGCTGTCGCTGGTGCGGGACATCGACCCGGACAAGTTCAAGAACAACGTGCTCGCGCTGGCCGACATCGCCACCTACTTCAAGCTGCCGACGATCCTGACCACCAGCTTCGAGAGCGGCCCCAACGGCCCGCTGGTGCCGGAGCTGAAGGGCCAGTTCCCGGACGCGCCCTACATCGCCCGGCCCGGCAACATCAACGCCTGGGACAACGAAGACTTCGTCCAGGCGGTGAAGGCCACCGGCAGGAAGCAGCTCATCATCGCCGGCGTGGTGACCGAGGTCTGCGTGGCCTTCCCCGCGCTGTCCGCGATCGAGGAAGGCTTCGACGTGTTCGTGATCACCGATGCCTCGGGCACCTTCAACGAGATCACCCGTGACGCGGCCTGGAACCGCATGGCGCAGGCCGGCGTGCAGCTGATGAGCTGGTTCGGCGCCGCCGCCGAGCTGCACCGCGACTGGCGCAACGACGTGGAGGGGCTGGGCACGCTGTTCTCCAACCACATCCCGGACTACCGCAACCTGATCACCAGCCACACGATGCTGACCCAGGGCAAGTAAGGCGACGACCCAGGCCAGCGCCGGCCGGCCATCACCCCGGGCGCGCCGGCCGGTGCCGCGCCGGCGCGCGCCGCCGCATCAGCACTCGGCGTAAGCCACCGCCAGCCCGCCGAGCGAGGTTTCCTTGTACTTGTCGAGCATGTCGCGCCCGGTGTCGCGCAACGTGCGGATCGCCTGGTCGAGCGAGATCGCGTGCCGGCCGTCGCCGCGCAGCGCGAGCTGGGCGGCGTTGATCGCCTTCACCGCGGCCATCGCATTGCGCTCGATGCAGGGCAGCTGCACCAGGCCGGCCACAGGGTCGCAGGTGAGGCCCAGGTTGTGCTCCAGCCCGATCTCGGCCGCGTTCTCGACCTGCTCGGGCGTGCCGCCCAGCAGCTCGGCCAGGCCCGCGGCCGCCATCGCGCAGGCCGAGCCGACCTCGCCCTGGCAGCCCACCTCGGCGCCGGAGATCGAGGCGTTCTTCTTGAACAGCGTGCCGATCGCCGCCGCGGCGAGCAGGAAGGCCACCACATCGTCGTCGCCGAAGCCGGGCTGGAAGCGCATCACGTAGTGCAGCACCGCGGGGATGATCCCCGCCGCGCCATTGGTCGGCGCGGTCACGACGCGGCCGCCGCCGGCGTTCTCCTCGTTGACCGCGAGCGCGTAGAGGTTGACCCAGTCGAGCGCGCCAAGGGTGTCGGTGATCAGGTTGCGGCGCCCCGCCTCGCGCGTCGCGAGGCTGCGGTGCAGCGCCGCCGCGCGCCGCCGCACGCCCAGGCCCCCGGGCAGCGTGCCCTCCTGCACCAGGCCGCGGTCGACGCAGTCGCGCATCGCCTGCCACAGGCGCAGCAGCGCGGCGCGCGTCTCGGCCTCCGGCCGCCAGGCGGCCTCGTTGGCGAGCATCAGCTGGCTGACACGCAAACGCTGTGCGCGGCAGGCGGCGAGCAGTTCGGCGCTGCTGTCGAACGGGTGCGGCAGCGCCGTCTCGGCACTGCCGTCGCCGCCGGCCTCGGCCTGCGCCTCGTCGATGACGAAGCCGCCGCCGACCGAGTAGTAGGTGTTGCGGTAGAGCGAGGCGCTGTCTTCGCCCCAGGCCTCGAAGCGCAGCGCGTTCGGGTGGCGCGGCAGGCTCACCGGCAGCAGGCGCAGGTCGCGCGCCCAGTCGAACGGCAGCTCGACGCGCCCGGCCAGGCGCAGGCGCCCTTCGCGCCGCACTGCCTCGACCGCCGGGCCGATGCCGTCCGGGTCGACCGTGTCCGGGCGCTCGCCCATCAGGCCCATCACCACCGCGCGGTCGGTCGCGTGGCCGATGCCGGTCGCGGCCAGCGAGCCGTAGAGCCGCGCCTCGACGCGGCGCACCGCGCCGAGCTCGACCCGTGAGGCCAGCGACTGCACGAAGTCGCCGGCCGCCCGCATCGGGCCGACGGTGTGCGAGCTCGACGGGCCGACACCGATCTTGAACAGGTCGAGGGCGCTGATGGACATGGTGGCGGCGGCTGGCGAAGGGGCGCGCCACGGGCCGGTGCCCGGGCGCATGCCCAGTGTCCGCGTTGCCGCCCGCGAACTCAAATGGCCGCCCGATCGACCTCGTGGCGCGCTCCACGACCGCCGCGCCCGCCGTCGCCCCAAGGGTCGGCAACCGCGTCGCCGCGGCCCGGCGGGCCCCGTTCGGCAGCCGGGAGGCCGACTCAAGACGCGCCGCGGGCCATGCCGCGCCCAAACCGCGACGGATGTCACGCGCGGCGGGCGATCCCCTGAACTGCTTGGCGAAACGCTGCCGATATCGATCCATCGGGCCGCCGGGGCTGCTTCAGCATCGGCGTCGACCCTGGGGCTGCAGCGCTTTGAGCAGCCATAGAGAGATTCGAGACACGAGGAGCGCATGCACGCCAGTGCAAAGCCACGCGAGACCGACCCGGCAAGCGACGGTGACGTTGCCACGCCTGTGCTCGCGCGCCCCCCCCCGGCGACGGCGCCCTCCCGGCCGGCGCCAGCGCGGGTGGCGCGGCCCGGCCCGGTGCCCGCGTCGAGCGCTCCGGCACCGGCCAGCGACTCCGCCTCGCCGCCGCCGGCGACGCCGCCGCCCGTGGCGGCCCCCCCCGCGGCCGCCACGGGCGACGGCCGCCGCCAGGCCTCCCGCGGCGCCTCGGTGCTCGGCCTGCAGGCCCGCGCCCTGATGCACGAGAGGCCCGATGCCGCAGGGCGCGCGGTCGTCGACCAGCTGGCCCAGAGCCTGGGCTGCGAGCGGGTGAGCCTCGGCCTGCTGGTTTCCGGCCGGCTGCTGGTGGCCGCCGTCTCCGGCGCCGGCGACCTGCGCCGCCGCCAGGCCGGCCTGCAGCCGCTCGCCGCGGCGATGAACGAGTCGATCGACCAGCGCAGCCCGGTGATCCACCCGATGGCGACCTCGACCGTGGTCGCCCTCGCCCACGGCGACCTGGCGCGCGTCAACGGCGGCTTCTCGATCTACACGATCCCGGTCACCAGCCGCGAGCTGCCGATCGGCGCGATGCTGTTCGAGCGCCGCGGCGGCTTCGACGCCGCGTCACTGCAGGGCGCACGCGACGCGGCCATGTTCGTCGCCCCGGTGCTCGCGCTGCAGCACCGCGCGGACGGGCAGCGCAACCGGCTTGCCGGCTGGCTCGGCTTCGGCGAGGCGCCCCCGCGCGGCCGCCTCGCGCCTTCGGCGCGCCGTGCGATCGCGCTCGGCAGCGCGCTGGTGCTGACCCTCGCCGCCTTCGTCCCGGTGCCCCACCGGGTGATCGCGTCGGCGCGGGTCGAGGGCGCGCAGCAGCACCTGCTGGTCGCGTCGGCCGACGGCTTCATCGGCAGCGTCGCGGTGCGCCCCGGCGAGACGGTCACCGCGGGCCAGGTGCTGGCCCGCCTCGACGACCGCGAACTGCTGCTGGAACGCGACAAGTGGGCGGCCGAGGCGGCCTACGTCGACAAGCAGTACCGCGAGGCCCTGTCGCTCGACGACGCGCCCGCGATCGTGACCGGGCGCGCCAAGCTCGAGCAGGCGCAGAGCCAGGTCGCGCTGGCCACGCGCCAGCTCGACCGGGCCAACCTGCGCTCGCCGGTGGACGGTGTGCTGATCGCCGGCGACCTGAGCCAGTCGATCGGCACCCCGGTGCGGCGCGGCCAGGAGCTGATGACGGTGGCCAGCGCCGACCACTTCCGCGTCGTGGCCGAGGTCGACGAGCAGGACATCGCGCACCTGCGCGCCGGCCAGCCGGTGCAGGTGCTGTTCGGCGCCCTGCCCGGCGCCGCGCTGCCGCTGGCGGTGACGCGCATCGCCCCGGTCGCCTCGCAGGCCGAGGGCCGCAACGTGTTCGAGGTCGAGGCCGAGCCGGAGGCCGCGGGTGGCCCCGCGCTGCGGCCCGGCATGCGCGGCGTGGCGCGCATCGAGGTCGGCGAGGCCGCGGTCGGCGCGATCTGGTGGGAGCGCCTGTCCAATGCGGTGCGCCGGCTGTCCTGGCGGCTGCTGGGCTGAGAACGGGCCCGCTGCGATGGACCGCCTGCCGCTGCTCTCGTCCGACTGGTACCGCGTCGCCTTCCTGCGCCCGCGCATGCGCCCGGGCGTGCGCGTCACGCGCCAGCTCGCGCGCGGCGAGACCTGGTACGTGCTGAGCGACCCGCTGTCCGGCCGCCACCACCGCTTCAACGCCGCGGCCTACGGCCTGATCGCCTGCTGCGACGGCCGGCGCTCGATCGACGAGGTCTGGGCGATGCGGGTCGAGGCCGAGGGCGACGCCGCGCCGACCCAGTCGCAGGCGATCGAGGTCTACGCCCGGGCCTTCGCCGCCAACCTGTTCACCGGCGACGTCGCGCCGGACGCCCGCGCGGCGATGCGCATGCACGACCGCCAGCGCGCGCAGCGCCTGCGCGCCGCGCTCAACCCCTTCGCCTTCCGCGTGCCGCTGTTCGACCCCGAGCCGCTGCTCCGGCGCCACGTCGACCAGGTTCGCTGGCTGTTCACCGCCAACGCCCGGCGCGCGATCGCGCTGCTGGTGGCCGTCGGGGCGCTGCTGCTCGTCGTCAACGCAGAGGCCTTCGCCCAGTTCGCGCACAACGAGCTCGGCAGCGGCCGCCTGCTGGTGGCGATGTGGCTGGTCTACCCGCTGATCAAGGCGGTGCACGAGGCGGCGCACGCCTTCGCGGTCAAGGTGTACGGCGGCGAGGTGCACGAGGTCGGCATCACGCTGATGATGCTGACGCCGGTGCCCTACGTCGACGCCTCGGCCTCGACCGCCTTCGCCCGCAGGCAGCACCGCTTCGCCGTCGCCGTCGCCGGGATCGCCGTCGAGGCGCTGCTGGCGACCGGTGCGCTGGTGCTGTGGCTGCTCTCCGAGCCGGGGCTGCTGAACGACATCGCCTTCGCGGTCGCCTTCGTCGGCGGCATCTCGACGCTGCTCGTCAACGGCAACCCGCTGCTGCGCTTCGATGGCTACCACGCGCTGGTGGACGCGCTGGAGACGCCCAACCTGGCCCTGCGCAGCAACCAGTTCCTGCAGTACCAGCTCAAGCGCCTGCTCGGCCTGAAGCGCCTGCGCCGCCCGCACGTCGCCCCGCGCGAGACCGGCTGGCTGCTGGCCTATGCGCCGCTGTCCTGGCTCTACCGCAGCGCGCTGCTGGCCACCTTCTCGGTCGCGGCGGCGGCCTGGCACCCGCTGCTCGGGTTGACGGTGCTGCTGCTCGGGATCTGGTTCTGCCTGGCCAAGCCGCTCGGCGGCCTGCTCAAGTGGCTGACCGAGGCGGCCGAGCTGCACGGCCAGCGCGCCCGCGCCTGGGGTGCCGCCGGCTGCGCCGCCGCGCTCGCGGGCGCCATCGTCGTCGCGATGCCGCTGCCCCAGCGCACCCACGCGCCGGGGCTGGTGTGGCTGCCCGACGAGGCCGTCGTGCGGCCCGACACCGAAGGCTTCGTGGTCGAGCACCTGGTGCGCGACGGCGACGCGGTCGAGGCCGGCACACCCCTGCTGCGCCTGGAGAACGAGGCCCTGCGGGTGCAGCTGGCCGGGCTGGAAGCGGAGGTGCGCCAGTACGAGGTCGAGACCGCCGGCTGGTTCGGCATCGACGCGACCCGGCGCGGCCTGGCCGCCGACCGCCTGCAGCGGGCGCAGGCCGAGCGCGACCGGCTCGCGCAGCGCGTCGCCGCGCTCGAGCTGCGTGCGGGCATCGCCGGGCGGGTCGCCCTCGACGAGCACCGGCTGCTGCGCGGACGCTTCGTGACCCAGGGCGAGGTGGTCGCGCACGTGCTGCCGGCGCAGGCGCCGCTGGTGCGCGCCCTGGTCGCCAACGACGACATCGAGCTGGTGCGCGACGCCGCCGAAGGCGCGCGGGTGAGCCTGGCCCACGACGGCGGCGGCACCGTGCTGGCAACGATCGAACGCTACGTGCCGCGCGCCAGCCGCGCGCTGCCGACACCGGCCCTGGGCGAGGCAGCGGGCGGGCCGCTCGCGCTCGACCCGGCAGACCCCGAAGGCCGCACCACGGCGGAGCCGCGCTTCGAAGTCGACCTGCGCCTGCCGCCCGGCACGCCGGCGCACATCGGCACGCGGGCGCTGGTGACCTTCCTGCAGGGCGAAACGACGCTCGTCAGCCTCGCGGCGCGCGCGCTGAGGCGCACCTTCCTGCGCCATTTCGAGCGATGAACAGCCTGCCGCTCGACCTCGCCGCCCTCGCGGGCCCGCGCCGGGCCCGCGCGCCCGTGGCGGGCCCTGCGCCAGGCCCGGCTTGCGGCCTGGCGCCCTCTGATGCGTCCGGCCGAGCGGGTGCCTCCGCCGCCGCGACCGCCCCGGCATCGATACCCGCGGCGCGGGCCGGCGACCCGGCGCTGCTCCCGCCGGCCGCCCTGGCCGCGGTGCACTACGCCGAGCGCGACGCCGACAGCCCCTTCCCGCGGCTGCGCGACCTGTGGCGCTGGCTGCGCGGCGCCGCCTCGCCGCCGCGCCCGGCGCAGTGGCCGGCGCGCTTCCAGCGGGCGTTCGCCTCCGCCTCCCGGCACTTCGCAGGCCTCGACGACCAGACCCTCGCCGCCGCCCTGCCGACGCTGCGTGCCCGCCTGCGCGCCGACGACCCGCGCGGCACGGCCGCGGCCCGTTCCCTGGCACTGGCCGCCGACGCCGCGCGGCGTCACCTGCGGCAGACGCCCTACCCGACCCAGTGCCTGGCCGCCTGGCTGATGCTCGACGGCCGCCTGGCCGAGATGGCGACCGGCGAGGGCAAGACCCTGGCCACCGGCCTGGCGGCGGCCGCTGCCGCGCTCACCGGCACCCCGGTGCATGTGCTGACCGCCAACGACTACCTGGTGCAGCGCGACCGCGAGACCCTGGCGCCGATGTTCGACGCCCTCGGCCTCGGCAGCGCCAGCGTGCTGCCGGCGATGTCGCGCGACGAGCGCACGGCCGCCTATGCGCACGACATCGTCTACCTCACGGCGCGCGAGCTGGGCTTCGACTACCTGCGCGACCACCTCGCGCTGCGTGGCCAGCGCGACCCGCGCCTGCTCGCCGCGCGCGAGATCGGCGCGACCGAGGCCGCTGCCTGCGCGACCGGCGGCCCGTCCGGCGGTGCGATCGCGGCCGCCGCCACCGCACCGCGTCCCGCGCTGCCCGGCCTGCGCCTGGCCCTGGTCGACGAGGCCGACAGCATCCTGCTCGACGAGGCGACGATGCCGCTGATCGTCGCGATGCCGGTCGGCGCGATCGATGCCGACGGCTACCGCCGCGCGCTCGCCGTCTCGCGCCGCCTGCAGCGCGGGGCCGACTACCGCCTGCTGCCCGCGCAGCGCCGCGCCGAGCTGACCGAGGCCGGCCGCGACGCGGTGGCCCGCGCGCTGGCCGATGCCGGCGGGTGCCTGCGCCCGCTGCGCCGCGCCCAGGAGCTGGTCGAGGCGGCGCTCTCGGCGCGCCTGGTGATGCAGCGCGACCGCGACTACGCGGTCGTCGAGGGGCGCCTGCAGCACATCGACGAGGTCACCGGCCGCATCGCCGACGGCCGCCAGTGGACCGGGCCGCTGCAGGCGATGGTCGAGCTGAAGGAAGGCCTGGAGCCGAGCGTGCCGACGCAGCCGGCGGCGCAGATCACCTACCAGCGCTTCTTCCCGCGCTACCTGCGCCTGGGCGGCATGAGCGGCACCCTGGCGGAGGCTCGCCTCGAGCTGGGCGTGCTCTACGGGCCGCGCGTCGCCCGCGTGCCACTGGCCCGCCCCGACCGCCGCCGCTGGCTCGGCGAGCGCGGCTTCGCCGACACCCCGGCGCGCGACGCCGCCCTGGTCGCACGCGTGGTCGCGCTGCGCGCCGTCGGCCGGCCGGTGCTCGTCGGCACCGACAGCGTCGCCGCCTCGCAGCGCGTCTCGCAGCGCCTGCACGCGGCCGGCGTGCCGCACGAGCTGCTCAACGCGGTGCAGGACGGCGCCGAAGCCGAGCGCATCGCGCGCGCCGGCAGTGCCGGCGCCGTCACCGTCGCGACCAACATCGCCGGCCGCGGCACCGACATCCGCCTGGACGACGCGGCGCGCGCCGCCGGCGGCCTGCACGTGATCGCGACGATGCGCAACCGCTCGCGCCGCATCGACCGCCAGCTCGTCGGCCGCGCCGCGCGCCACGGCGACCCGGGCTCGGCCGAGCGGCTGCTCGCGCTCGACGACCCGCTGCTCACTGCCCACTGGCCGCGCTGGCTGCGCGCCGCCGCCGCCCGCGGCGCGCGCGGCGCCGAACTGCCCCGACTGCTGACACGCCTGCTCGCCACCGGCGCCCAGCAGCGCGCCGAAGCCCATGACCGCGCGCTGCGCCGCCGCCTGCGCCTGGTCGACCGCCACCAGGCCGAGGCCTGGGCCTTCGCCGGCGGCACCGAATGAGTTTCAGAGGACGTCAGACCATGACCACCCCGCTCCACCCCAAGGCCTTCGCGGCCGCCGGCCCGGCCGGCGGTCCTGCCCTGCAGCCGTTGCGCCGCCTCGGCGTCGCCGCCGCGCTGGGCCTCGTCGCCCTCCATTCGCCGGCTGCGCCGCCCGCGAGTGCTCCACCCGAAGCCTCGGGCGCGCTCGACTGCATGATCCAGCCGTACCAGGTCGTGCAGATCGGCAGCCCGGTGGCCGGCGTGATCGAGCAGGTCGGCGTCGAGCGGGGCGAGCGCGTCACGCGCGGCCAGGTCGTCGCTCAGCTGGCCGCCGGTGTCGAGCGCGCCGCGGTCGCCGTCGCGCGCGAACGCGCGCAGCAGGAAGGCGAGGTCACCGCCACCAACAGCTCGGCCAACCTCGCCAAGCGGGAGTTCGCGCGTGCCCGCGAGCTCTACGACCAGAACTTCGTCTCGCGCACCTACCTCGACAAGCAGCGCGCCGAAGCCGAAGTCGCCGTCGGCCGCAGCGACCAGGCGGTGGAGCGCCAGAGCCTCGCCCACCGCGAGCTCTCGCTGGCCGCCGCGCAGCTCGCGCAGCGCACGATCCGCACCCCGATCGACGGCGTCGTCGTCGAGCGCTTCATGTCGCCCGGCGAGTTCGTCGACCAGAAGCCGATCCTGCGCATCGCGGCGCTCGACCCGCTGCGGGTCGACGTGCTGGTGCCGGCGGTGTACTTCGGCCGCATCGCGCCCGGCGCCAAGGGCGTCGTGATGCCCGAACTGCTGAGCCGCAGCCGCCACGAGGCGAGTGTGCGGTCGGTCGACGGCGTGATCGACGCGGCCACCAACACCTTCCGCGTGCGACTGGAGCTGCCCAACCGCGACAACGCGCTGCCGGCCGGCCTGCGCTGCCGGGTCGACCTGGGCCTGCCGGCCGTCGGCGGCCCTGCGGCGTCGGTCGCTGCGCCCGCCGCACCGACCCCCGGCGGCGCCGCCGTCGCCGGCGCCTCGACCGCCCCGATCAGCGCCACCGTCGCCCGCCGCTGAAGAGACCCCTGACCATGCGCCCGATCGAGACCCTGCTGCGCGGCTGCCGTGGACTGGCCAAGGCGCTGCGGCGTCGTCCGGCCGCCGCCGCGGCGCCGGTTGTCGAGGAGCTCGAGCCGCGCATCCTCTACAGCGCCGACCTGCACCCGGCGGCCTGGGCCGCCGGCGGGAGCGCCCAGGTCGGCGCGGCCGACCCTGCAGCGCCGGCGCACCCGGCCGCCGCAGCGGCGGTCGTCGATGCCGTGCAGCAGCAAACGCGCCGGCGCGAGATCGTTTTCGTCGACGCCGGCGTCGACGACGCCCAGCGCCTGATCGACCAGCTGCTCGAAGAGCGAGCCGACGGCACCGAGCTCGAGATCGTGCAGCTGAGGGCCGACGCCGACGGGCTGACGCAGATCGGCGAGGTGCTGGCCGACGAGCGCGGCCTCGACGCGGTGCACCTCGTCTCCCACGGCGGCGCCGGGCGGCTCCAGCTCGGCGACGGCGAGGTCGACGGCGCCACGCTCGAGCGCCGCGCCGGCGAGATCGGCGCCTGGCGCACCGCGCTGAACGAGGGCGCGGACCTGCTGATCTGGGGCTGCGACGTGGCCCAGGGCGCACAGGGCGCCGCCTTCATCGGGCGCCTGGCCGAGCTGAGCGGCGCCGACGTGGCGGCCAGCATCGACGCGACCGGCCACGAGGCCATCGGCGGCAACTGGACGCTCGAGGCGCGCACCGGCCGGGTCGACGACGGCGGCCTCGGCGCGGTGATGCGCCAGGCCGGCTGGCACGACCTGCTGGCGACCTACACCGTCACCAACACGGCCGACAGCGGGGCCAACTCGTTGCGCCAGGCGATTCTCAACGCCAACGCCAACGCCGGAAACGACACCATCAACTTCAACATCAGTGGCAACGGGATCCACACGATCACGCTCGCCAGCGCCCTGCCGACGATCACCGGCCAGGTGCAGATCAACGCGACGGGCGACGACAGCTACGCGGCCAACGGGAACAAGCCCGCGATCATCCTCGACGGCGGCGGCACGGTCGCCAACGGCCTGGTGCTGGCCGACGCCGCCGACGGCAGCATCGTCCAGGGTCTGGTCGTCCGCCATTTCACGAACGCCGGCATCTGGGTCCAGGCGAACTCGGACAGCCACACGATCCGCAGGAACTACATCGGCAACCTGACCGCGGCGGGCACGAGCGGGACGAACCAGGGCAACGGCATCGGCATCCTGCTGGAGGGCGCGAACTCGACGATCGGCGGCGTCGTCGCCGACGCCAGCGTGATCTCGGGCAACGCCGGGTCCGGCATCCGCATCACCGGCACCGGCGCCACCGGCAACACGGTCAGCGCCAACTACATCGGCACCACCATCACCGGCAGCACCGCCCTGGCCAACGCCACCGGCGTGCTGATCGACGGTGGCGCCAGCCAGAACACCCTCGGCGGCGGGCTCACCGACTATCGCAACTTCATCTCGGGCAACAGCGGCGCCGGCGTGCGGATCAGCGGCGTCGGCACCAGCGGCAACTCGCTCACGGCCAACTACATCGGCACCGCCGCCAACGGCACCGCCGCCCTGGCCAACGGCACCGGCGTGCTGATCGAGGCGGGGGCCACCGGGAACTCCATGGGCGGCACGACCGCCGCCGAGCGCAATGTGATCTCGGGCAACACCGTGGCTGGCGTGCGGATCACCGGCACCGGCACCAGCAACAACATCGTGGCCGGCAACCGCATCGGCACCACGCAAGCCGGTAACGCCGCCCTGGGCAACCCCACCGGCGTGCGGATCGACGGCGGTGCCACCCTGAACACCATCGGCGGCACGACCAACTTCTTTCGCAACGTCATCTCGAGCAACACCTACGGCGTGGTCATCAGCGGCACCGGCACCGACAACAACCTGGTGCGGTTCAACCTGATCGGCCGCAACTCGGAAAACAACGCGGCGCTCGGCAACGGCCACGGCGTCTTCATCGAAGCGGGCGCCGCCGGCAACCAGATCGGCGGCACCGGGGCGAGCGACAACAACATCATCCGGCACAGCAGCACCGGCGCCGGCGTGACGCTCGCGGCCAACGCCGGGAACGGCAACGCGATCCTCGGCAACTCGATCGACACCAACGCGACGCTCGGCATCGACCTCGGCAACGACGGGGCGGCCCAGCCGAACGATGCCGGCGACCTCGACAGCGGCCCGAACGGCCTGCAGAACATGCCGCTGCTGACCGCGGCAAACACCAACGCGAGCAACCGGCTCGACGTCTCGGGAACGCTCGCGAGCGCCAGCCTGAGCCACTACCGCATCGAATTCTTCACCTCTCCGGCCGCCGACGCGACCGGCTATGGCGAGGGCCTGACCTACCTCGGCTTCGTCAACGTCTCGACGGACGCCGGCGGCAACGCCAGCTTCTCGACCGCCCTGACCGCCAACGTGGCCGCAGGTGCCGCCATCTCGGCCACCGCGACGCAGACCGACGGCAGCTACAACAACCCGACGAACACCTCCGAGTTCTCGCTCTCGCGCACCGCGCTGCGGCAGCTCGTCGTCGACACCGATACCGACGTCTCCGACGGCACGGTGACGAGCATCGCCGCGCTGCTCGCCAACAAGGGAAGCGACGGCAAGATCTCGCTGCGCGAGGCGATCGTGGCGGCGAACAACACCGCCAATGTCGGCGGCCAAGCCGACCTCATCACCTTCGCGATCACCGGCACCGGGCTGCACACGATCACCCTCGGTACGAGCCTGCCCACGATCACCGGCGCGGTGACCATCGACGCGTCCACCGACGACAGCTACGCTGCCACGGGGAACCGGCCGGCCATCGTGCTGAACGGGCAAGGCCTGGTCGGCACGGGGTTCAACCTGGGCGCCGGCGCGAGCGGCAGCACGATCCGCGGCTTCGTGATCCAGAACTTTACGCAGACCGGCATCGTCGCCGACCACAGCGGGGGGCACCGGATCGCCGGCAACTGGATCGGCCTGAACGCCGCCGGCACCGGCGCGGCAGCGAACGCCCGCGGGGTCGACCTCGTCGAATCCGCCAACAACACGATCGGCGGCACGGCCGCGGCCGACCGCAACGTCATCTCCGGCAGCACCGGGCACAACCTGCACATGATCGGCGCCGGAGCCACCGGCAACGTGGTGATCGGCAACTACATCGGCACCAACGCCGAGGGCACGGGGGACATCGACGGCACCGATGCCGTCAGCGGTCGAAGCGGCATCGTGATCACCGACGGCGCGAACGGCAACCGCATCGGGACCGACGCCAACGGCGTCGACGATGCCGCCGAGCGCAACGTCATCTCCGGCAACAACTGGTTCGGCATCGAGCTGGTCGGCTCCCAGACACGGAACAACGTCGTCCAGGGCAACTACATCGGCACCGACCGAACCGGCCTGGTCGGCCTGCGCAACGGCAACGGCGGGGTCTCGTTCTGGCTGGGCACCCACCACAACCAGGTGGGCAGCGGCCTGGCCGGGGCCGGGAACGTGATCAGCCCCGGCAGCTACGGCGTGCTGATCGGCAATGGCTCGCAGTACAACCGCCTGCAGGGCAACTACATCGGCCTGGGCGCCGACGGCAGCACGGTGCTCGGCGGCAACTTCGGTGTCCTGATCCGGAGCCTGGAGGTCGGCGCGCCCGACCTCGTCGGAAACATCGTCGGCACCGACGGCGACGGCCTCAACGACGCGGCCGAGCGCAACGTCATCTCCGGCAACCTGACGGGCATCCAGCTGGCAGGCGTGGAGGCGACGGGCAATCTGATCGCCGGCAACTACATCGGCACCGATTCGACCGGCCTCCTCGCGCGTGGCAACACCGGCGACGGCGTCCACCTGTACGACGGCGCGCACGACAACACGATCGGCGGGACGCTGGCCGTGCAGGCGAACGTGATCTCGGCCAACCAGCAGCATGGCGTCGCGATCAGCGGCACCGGAACCACCGCCAACCGGGTCGAAGGCAACCTGATCGGCACCCACAAGGACGGCACCGGCGCGCTCGGCAACCAGCTGAGCGGGCTCATCGTCCTCTCGGGCGCGGCGAACAACGTTGTCGGCGGCACGGCGGCCGGCGCCGGCAACGTGATCTCGGGCAATCGTGGCCACGGCATCGTCCTCGCCGACGCGGGCACGGCCGGCAACCTGATCCAGGGCAACCGGATCGGCACCAACCGGCTCGGCACCGCGGCCCTGGGCAACGACGCCAGCGGGATCGTCCTCATCGCCGGCGCCAGCGGCAACACCATCGGCGGGACCACCGTCGAAGCCGCCAACGTGATCTCGGGCAACCTGAGCAACGGCATCGCGCTGGCCGACAGCGGCACCAGCGGCAACCGGATCCAGGGCAACGTCATCGGCATGTCGGCCGACCGCAGCACCGTCGTCGCCAACCTCGGCTCCGGCGTCTACATCGGCACCGGTGCCGCGAACAACCTCGTCGGCGGCGCGGCGAACGGCGCAGGCAACCTGATCCGCGGCAACGGCGACCACGGCATCGCCCTCGCCTCCGATGCGGGCGCCGGCAACGCCTTCCTTCGCAACGCCATCCAGGCCAACGGCCGCCTCGGCATCGACCTGAAGGGCGATGGCGCCGTGAGCGCCAACGATGCGGGCGACGCCGACACGGGCAGCAACGACGGACAGAACTTCCCCGTGCTGGGCAGCGCCAGCTCCAACGGCACGGACACGAGCGTCGGCGGCCTGATCGACAGCAACGCGAACACCACCTACCGGATCGAGTTCTTCGCCTCGAGCTCGGCCGACGCCTCCGGCCACGGCGAAGGCGAGAGCTACCTCGGCTTCCTGACCATCACGACCGACGGCAGCGGCCGCGCCAGGTTCTCCACGCTGTTCACCGGGGTCGGCGTCCCCGCCGGCTGGCAGGTGACCGCCACCGCGACGGTCGACCTGGGCGGTGGCAGCTACGGCAGCACCTCCGAGTTCTCGGCGGCGGTGCCGCTGTCGGTGCCCGTCCACACGCTGCCCGCGGCACAGAACCCGAGCGAGGACAGTCCCCACGCGATCAGCGGCCTGTCGGTCGCCGGCATCGACGACGGCCTGTCGTCGGTACAGCTCTCGGTGCTGCACGGCACGCTGACCGTGAGCCTGGCGGCCGGCGCGACGATCTCTGCTGGCAGCAGCGGCAGCGCCGGCCTGACGCTGCGCGGCACGCAGGCGCAGATCAACGCGGCCCTGGCGAGCCTCGTGTACCAGGGCCTCGCCAACTACAACGGCGCGGACACGCTCAGCCTGCTCTCCACCAACGGCACCGGCGGCACCGACAGCGACACCCTGGCGATCACCGTGGCGGCGGTCAACGATGCGCCGGTGTTGACGCCCGCGGCGCCGACGCTCGCCCCCCTCACCGAGGACGACACCGCCAACGGCGGGCAGACCGTCGCCTCGATCGTCGGCGGCTCGATCGCCGACATCGACGCCGGCGCCGTCCGCGGCATCGCGATCACCGCAACGGCCAACGGCAACGGCGCCTGGCAGTACTCGACCGACGGCGGCAGCCACTGGACGGCGGTGGGCAGCGTGAGCGGCGGCTCGGCCCTGCTGCTGCGCGCGAGCGACCTGCTGCGCTTCGTGCCGAACGGGCAGAACGGCACCAGCGGCTCGGTCACCTACCGCGCCTGGGACCAGAGCAGCGGCAGCGCCGGCAGCAAGGTGGACACATCCACCAACGGCGGCAGCTCCGCGTTCAGCAGCGCCACCGACACCGCGTCGATCACCGTCAGCGACGTCAACGACGCCCCGGTCATCACCTCGAACGGGGGCGGTGCCACCGGCAGCGTCTCGGCCAGCGAGTTCAGCACCACCGCGACGACGGTCACCGCGACCGACGTCGACCTGCCTGCGCAGACGCTCACGTACTCGATCAGCGGCGGCGTCGACGCCTCCCTGTTCCAGATCAGCGCCGGCGGCGTGCTGAGCTTCCGCACCGAGCCCGACTTCGAGAACCCGGCCGACAGCAACGGCGACAACATCTACCTGGTGACCGTCCGCGTCGACGACCCGAGCGGCGGCTTCGACACCCAGGACCTGACGATCACGGTCGGCAACCGCAACGACGCGCCCGTGCTGGACGCCAGCGGCACGATGACGCTGACCACGATCACCGAGGAAGACCTCGACAACCCGGGCGACAGCGTCGCCGCGATCATCGCCTCGGCCGGGGGCGACCGCATCACCGACGTCGACGCGGGCGCGCTCGAAGGCATCGCGATCACCGGCACGACCGGCACCCACGGTACCTGGCAGTACTCGCTCGACGGCGGCAGTAGCTGGACCGCGGTGGGGACCGTCGCCGGCAACGCCTCGCTGCTGCTGCGCGCGACCGACCACCTGCGCTTCGTGCCGGACGGAGTGAACGGCGGCACGGCCACGGTCTCGTTCCGCGCCTGGGACCAGGACAGCGGCAGCGCCGGCAGCAAGGTGTCGAGCGACGGCAACGGCGGCAGCACCGCGTTCAGCACGGGGCAGGCAACCGCCTCGATCTTCGTGAACGCGGTCAACAACGCACCCGTCATCTCCGGCCTGTCCGGCGACACGCTGAACTATGCCGAAGGCAGCGGCACGGTCATCATCGACCAGGGCGGCAATGCCACGGTCACCGACGCCGACTCGGCGAACTTCAACGGGGGCACGCTCACCGTCTCGTTCCAGAGCGGCAGCAACAGCGCCGAGGACGTGCTCGGCATCCGCCACCAGGGCAACGGTGGCGGGCAGATCGGCGTCAGCGGCAGCACCTTGAGCTACGGCGGCGTGGTGATCGGCAGCTTCACCGGCGGCAGCAGCGGCGACGACCTGGTGGTGAGCTTCAACGCCAACGCCACCCCGGCCGCGGCCACCGCCCTGCTGCGCAACATCACCTACACGAACCTCGACACCGACGCGCCGAGCACTGCCAGCCGAAGCCTGCGCTTCGTGCTCACCGACGGCGACGGCGGCACCAGCGCCGACCAGGACGTGACGATCAACGTCACCGGCGTCAACGATGCACCGGTGATCTGGACCACCGAGCTGGTCGTGCCGGAGGGCCGGACCGCGGCCGGCAGCGTGATCGCGACCGACGCCGACGGCGACATGCTGACCTTCACGATCAACGGCGGCGACGACGCGTCACGCTTCACGATCAACCCGTCGACAGGCGCGCTCACCTTCGTCACCGCGCCGGACTTCGACGCACCCGCCGACACCAACGGCGACAACGTCTACGTGGTCGTGATCCGCGTCTCCGACGGCACGGTCCAGACGCAGGAAAGCCTCTCGATTCGGGTGGTCAAGCCAAGCACCACGCCGACGGACATCGTCTTCGACTCCGAGGGATCGCCACAGTCCCAGGTCAACACCTACACCACCAGCAACCAGATGCGGCCTGCGGTCGCGGCGCTGGCCGACGGCGGCTCGATCGTCGTCTGGCACTCGGTCGGACAGGATGGCGACGGCACCGGCGTCTACGGCCAGCGCTACAACGCGGCGGGGGCGAAGGTCGGCGCCGAGTTCCGCGTCACCAGTTCGGCCACCAACAGCGCCTCGCACCCGTCCGTCTCGGCGTTCGCGGACGGCGGCTTCGTCGTCGCCTGGCAGGACGAGATCCCCGGCCAGTACGCCTGGGTGGAAGCACGCCTGTTCAACGCCGACGGCACGGCGACCGGTGCCGAGTTCAAGGTCAGCCCCGGCACCAACGCCAACAGCCAGGGCTACCTGCCTGCGGTGCAGGTGCTGGCCGACCAGCGCTTCGTCGTCGTCTGGGGCAACCAGCCCACCAGCACCACGGCGGAGATCGCAGGCCGGCTCTACAGCCGTGCTGGCACGCTGCAGGGCTCGCAGTTCAGCATCAGCAGCCTGCCGGCGGCCGGCAAGTTCAGCGCCGACCCCGAGGTGACGGCGCTGGCCGACGGCGGGTTCGCCGTGGCCTGGCAGCGCTATGTCAACGCCACCACCGTCACCTCCGAGTTCCGGGTGCTGAACGCGAACGCCTCGGTCCGCAGCTCGGTCATCACCCTCGGCACCACGGGCTACGCCGACGTCGACCAGCTGGGCAACGGCAACCTGGTGGTCGTCTACCAGACCGGCGACGAAATCAAGGGACGGTTGTATTCCGCCGCCGGCGCGGCCGTGGGCTCGGAGTTCACGGTCAGCTCCAGCGTGGTGGCCGGCCAGCGCAACCCGACGGTCACGCACTCGGGCGTCGGCTTCGTCGTCGCATGGCAAGTGCCCGGCGGCGATGGCTCCGACACCGCGGTCGTCGCCCGCCGCTTCGCCGCCGATGGCACGCCGGTCTCGGCGCAAACGCTGGTGAACACGACGGTCGCGGGTGGCCAGCAGCTGGTCGAGGCCGCGGTCTCCCGCTCGGGCGAGGTGATCCTGGTCTGGGAGAGCGAGAACCTCGACGGCAGCGGGCTGGCCGTGGCGCGGCGCGTGATGGCGACCGGCAACGCCACCGTGGCCGAGAACGCGGCCAACGGCACGCGCGTCGCCGAGGCGCTCGGCGTGGCCGACGCCGATCTCGGCGAAGGCCACAGCTACTCGCTCACCGACAACGCCGGCGGCCGGTTCGCGATCGACAGCGCAACGGGCGTCATCACCGTCGCCGACGGCAGCCTGCTCGACTACGAGAGCAGCGCCAGCTGGGTGCTGACCGTGCGCGCCACCGACTCCAACGGCCTCTGGTACGAGGAGAACCTGACGGTGACGCTGACCGACGTGGCCGAGGCCCCGGTGATCACCTCCGATGGGGGCGGCGCGACCGCGAACGTCAACGTGGCGGAGAACGCCACCGCGGTGACCACGGTCGTGGCGGTCGACCCCGACGCCGGTTCGACAGTCAGCTACTCGATCATCGGCGGCGCCGACCAGGCGCGCTTCTCGATCAACCCGTCAACCGGCGCGCTGCGCTTCATCGTCGCACCCGATTTCGAGAACCCGGACGACAGCGGCACGAACAACGTCTACGAGGTCGTCGTCCAGGCGAGCGACGGCACGCGCACCGACACCCAGGCGATCAGCGTCACCGTCACGGATGTGAACGAGTTCAGCGTCGGCACGATCTCCGACACCGACGGGAACGCCAACAGCGTCGCCGAGAACGCCACCAACGGCACGGCCGTCGGGATCACCGCACTTGCCGTCGACGCCGACGGCAGCAACAACACCGTCACCTATGCGCTGACCGACACCGCCAGCGGCCGCTTCACGATCAACGCCACGACCGGCGTGGTGACGGTCGCGAACGCCAGCCTGCTGGACTACGAGGCCAATGCCAGCCACACGATCACCGTGCAGGCGACCTCGTCCGACGGCTCGACCAGCACCCAGAATTTCACCGTCGCGGTCACCGATGTCGACGAGTTCGACATCGGCCCGGTCTCGGACGTCGACGCGGCCTCCGATCAGGTGGCCGAGAACGCCAGCAACGGCAGCACCGTAGGCCTCACGGCCCGGGCGGTCGACGCCGACGGCAGCAACAACACCGTCACCTATTCGCTGAGCGACAGCGCCAGCGGGCGCTTCGCGATCAACGCGACGACCGGCGTCGTGACCGTCGCCAACGGCAGCCTGCTCGACTTCGAGACGACGACCAGCCACTCGATCACCGTCCTGGCCACCTCGTCAGACGGCTCGACCAGCTCGCGGAGCTTCACGATCGCCCTCACAGATGTCGACGAGTTCGACGTCGGCCCGGTCTCCGACGCCGATGTCGCCGCCGACCAGGTGGCCGAGAACGCCACCAACGGCACCGCGGTCGGGATCACCGCCCAGGCGGTCGACGCAGATGGCAGCACCAACACTGTGACCTACTCGCTGAGCGACACCGCCGGCGGTCGCTTCGCGATCAACGCGACGACCGGCGTCGTCACGGTCGCCAACGGCAGCCTGCTGAACTACGAGGCCGCGACCAGCCACACGATCACCGTGGTGGCCACCTCGGCCGACGGCTCGACCCGCTCGCAGGGCTTCACGATCGCCCTGACGGATGTCGACGAGTTCGACGTCGGCAGCGTGAGCGACACCGACGTGTCCGCC
>JAMHWF010000106.1:0-1524 GCA_035911095.1 Ideonella sp.
ACGCGGTTGGGCAACGACGCCGAGCGCAGCGTGGTCGCCATGCCGTCGCGCAGGCCGACGATGCGCTCGCGGTCGGACAGGTTGGCGGGATCGGCCTTGACCGAGACGCTGACCATCAGGCGGAAGTCGCGGATCGTGTAGTGGAAGCCCTGGGTCAGGCTGTGGTGTGCGCCGTGGGACAGGTGCGCGTAGCGGCGCCGAGCCAGCTTGCGGTAGAGGTTGTCGTTGCGCGCCGGCCGGCCGAACGTCTGGGCCTTCTGGATCTGGTCGCGGTCTTCCATGCGCAGGTTGGCGTACCGGCGCAGCGGCGGGCAGACGTGGGGCGAGGCGAAGAGGTGGAACTGGATGCCGGTGTCGGGCGGGCAGTTCGAGTAGAGCGACACCAGCACGTCGACCATGCGGTCGTCGGCGCCGCTCTGCGGCATGACCTCCAGGAGGAAGCCCATGCCGTCCTTGTTGACGAACAGCTGCTCCTCGTCGAGGTAGGAGATGTAGGGCAGCCAGCTGGCGAACTGGTCAGCGGGCGATTCGTCCTTGTGCCCGAACGAGAACAGGCCAGGACCGGACTTGTCGCTGGACCCCGCCGGCGACGCGTCGCCGAAGAGGTTGAGGCGTAGGGACTCGAGCATGGAGGTGCCCTCTCAGGTCATTGGTCGGCGGCGGGCGCGCGGTTCTGCAGCGCGCGCAGGGCTTGCGTGAGCGAGGGCGGGTCCTCGGTCGGCGTGGTGGACGGGCCGTTGGGGCCTGCCGCCGCGCCGGCTGACTTGGTGGCTGCCGGCGGCCGCGGCGCGCGGATCGGCACGAAGGGTTCGCGCTGCTGGCGCTGCACGTGGTCGACCAGCCAGCGGCCGTTGTCGACCTGGACGTAAACGAGGCTCTCGCCGACGAGATCGCGATCGGCGTCCTCCCAGGCCTTGATCCAGAGCCGGAGAACGCGCGGTGCGGCGCGCAGCGGCGCGGCCACGTAGGCGGCGCCTTCGTCGCCCGTGGCCGGGCGCGTGGAGGCGTTGAGCATCGTCGGCGCGGCACGAGGCGGGCTGCCCGCGGGAGCGCCCTGGGGAGACGTGTCCACGGGAGGCGCAGCGGAGCGGCGCTGCGACGGCAGGTTGTTCTGCAGCGCGTTGTAGTAGGTGCCGGACACCGAGTCGCACCGCACGCCCTCGGGGGCCTTGCATGCGTACTTGGACTCGCCGTCCAGGCCGGTGATCGCGCAGCCCGGCAGTACGGCCGCGAGGACGATCACGCCGCCGACCACGATGAGGAACCTGCTCATGGCGCCTTCTCCTGCGTGATGGCCTTGGAGGTCGCGACGGGTGAGCCGACGGCAGCCGCCGCGGCGATGCGGCGCTCGACCTCGGTCCCGGGGACGTAGCCGGTGGTCCGCGTGCCATCGGCGTAGAACATCGTGGGCGTGCCGTTGACGCCGAGTTGTCGCGCCAGTTGGAGGTTGCGGTCGAGTGCAGTCGGGCAGTTGGCCTGGCTGTTCAGGCCGCTGGTGTCGGCGTTGAGCATCACCGCTTGCCA
>JAMHWF010000107.1:0-60308 GCA_035911095.1 Ideonella sp.
CAGATAAACTTCAGAATGAATCCGATGCTCTGGCTGTCGATGGATGTGCTTGGCTCGCTTTGGATCACCCGCAACGGCCTGCGTTGACCAGGCCGAAGATTTGAGTCCACAATCGAGTCCATTCCGTGACGCCCGGATCGGAAAAGACGTGCGTAATCAACGAGCTA
The DNA here is from genome assembly GCA_035911095.1 of Ideonella sp. Classification (GTDB taxonomy): domain Bacteria; phylum Pseudomonadota; class Gammaproteobacteria; order Burkholderiales; family Burkholderiaceae_C; genus JAMHWF01. Next base: position 168 of record JAMHWF010000107.1, read on the forward strand.
GAAACCGGGTGCTGTTCCCTTCACCCGCTCCACATCTCGCCGCGTCGCGGTGTCGCCGCCCTGGCCTACACCGCCGTCACCATCGGCAGCAGCCGGCCGTACTCCTGCTTGACCACCGCGTAGCACTCGCAGGAACGGCGCTCCAGGCCGGCGCGGTCCAGCACCTTGATGTGACCGCGCCGGTACTCGATCAAGCCCGCTTTCTGCAGCTTGAGCGCCGCCTCGGTCACCCCCTCGCGGCGCACGCCGAGCATGTTGGCGATCAGTTGCTGCGTCATGACCAGTTCGTCGCCCGTCAGCCGGTCGAGGCTCAGCAGCAGCCAGCGGCACAGTTGCTCGTCCAGGCTGTGATGCCGGTTGCACACGGCCGTCTGCGCCATTTGCGTGATGAGCGCCTGTGTGTAGCGCAGCAGCAGGTGCATGACGGGGACGCAATGGTCGAACTCCTGCTTCAGGCCCTTCGCGTTCAGCCGCAGCCCCTGCCCGCCGCTTTGCACCACGGCACGACTGGGCGTCGAGTTGCCGCCCATGAAAAGGGCGATGCCGACGATGCCCTCGTTGCCGACGACCGCGATCTCCGCCGAGTCGCCGTTCTCCATCACGTACAGCAGCGACACGATGGCCGTGGTCGGGAAGTACACGTACTGCTCGGTCGTGCCGGACTCGTACAGGACTCTCCCCAGCGGAAGATCGAAGCGCTCGAGTGCCGGAAGCCAGCGCTCCAGGTCGGCCTCGGGCAGCGCTGCCAGCAGGCGGTTGAGCTTCGCTTCCCGCGCGGTGAGCGCTCGGGGCGGCGTATGCCGGGGCACTGAAGCCCGGTGCGGCGGAGGCGGCTTCGGCGGCAATGGGGGCATCTCGGACCTTCGTCGGCGTCCCGGGAGTCTGCACGACGTGCCCGCCGATGGCCTCCATGCCCCACTCCACGCCCGGAAAGCGCCGCCGGAACCCCGGTCGTCCCTGCCGCGCGCACCCCCGCCCCGGCGCCGCGTGCTTGTGTGCGGAAGCGAACCGACGGCGAGGGCACGGCGGCCTACGCTGGACTCACCCCTGCCCTCGCGCAGCGCCGCGTGCCGGCGCTGCGCCGAACCTTCTGCCGCGCAGGGGACAAGGAGCGCGTCCATTGAGCACCCCCGCCACCCTGCAGGCACCTGCCGCCGACGCAGCCGACCGCAGCGCCGGACAGGCCGCGCAGGACGATGACGCGCTGTGGCGCTGGGACGATGAAGGCGGCGCCGGCTCTGAAGGCGGCGCCGAGGTCGCCGCCGCATCCCCCGAGTCGGGCGCGCGCCGGATGCCGCCATCGAAGGATGGGGACACCGCGCGACTGCACGCCCGCGTCATCGCGCTGGAGCACCTGGTCATCGCGCTGCTGGCGCAGGCCTCCGGTGACCAGCGGGGGCAGGTCCGCGACATGGCGTCCTACATCGCCCCGCGGGCGGGCGCCACGCCCCACCCCCTGACGATCGAGGCGTCGGCCCGCATGCTCCACCTGGTCGAGCGTGGCGATCACTTTTCCTCGACCGCGAACGCCGCGCCGCCGCCGGACCGCGCGTAGTCCTACGCCAACGCCATTGCGCCCCGCGACGGGCCAGCGCCCACCGGCTGCGAGGGTGCGCTGCCGCACAGACGAGGCGGTGCGATCGGCCTATGTTGGGCGCTCGCATGTCTGCTGGCCCCCGCCTTCATCCACACGCGATCCCCGAGAGGCTTGCGATGTGGGGGCGCGTGGGCCGCCAGCTGGCGGGCCTGGCCCTGGTGGCCTGCGGCGCGCTGGTCCCCCTGGGGATCGCGCAGCCTCAGGCTGAACGCCCGCTGGTCTTCGTCGCCCCCATCGGCGGCGTGATCGACCTGGGTCTGGCGCCCTTCGTCCGTCGCACGCTCGCCGAAGCCACGCAGGCGGGCGCGGCGGCGGTGGTCTTCGAGATCGAGACCTTCGGCGGACGCGTCGATGCCGCGGTGCAGATCCGCGACGCGCTGCTGGACACCCCGCTGCACACCGTCGCCTTCGTCAACAAGCGCGCCATCTCGGCCGGCGCGCTCATCGCCCTGTCCGCCCGGAGCCTGGTGATGGCGCCCGGAGGCACCATCGGTGCCGCCGCGCCCGTGCTGGCCGGCGCGCCCGGCATGGAGGCCCAGCCCGCCGGCGAGAAGACCGTGTCCTACCTGCGCAAGGAGTTCCGGGCCACCGCCGAAGCGCGCCAGCGCCCGCTGCGGCTGGCCGAGGCGATGGTGGACAGCGACGTGGTCGTGCCCGGCTTGTCCGCCAAGGGCAAGCTGCTGACGCTGAGCACGGAAGAAGCCCTGGCGCACAAGGTGGCGGACCTGCGGGCCGACACGCTGGAACACGCGCTGCGGCAACTGGGCCTCGCGGACGCCGAGCTTCGCCCCACCTCTCCCCACTGGGCGGAGCACGTGGTGCGCTTCCTGACCCATCCCGTGGTGAGCTCGCTGCTGATCAGCGTGGGCATGCTGGGCATCATGCTCGAAATGCGCGCGCCCGGCCTGGGCCTTGCCGGCGCCCTGGGCGTGACGAGTCTGGCGCTGTTCTTCGGCGGCCACTGGCTGGTGCAGCTGGCGGGATGGGAGGAGCTGCTGCTGGCCAGCGCCGGCGTCGCGCTGCTGGCGGCCGAGGTCTTCCTCATCCCCGGCTTCGGCGTGGCCGGCGCGATGGGCATCGCCGCGCTGCTGGGGGCCATGGTGTGGAGCATGACCGGCTCCGGCGACACGGCCGCGGTCATGGTCGAGTCCGTCTGGCGTGTCGGCACTGCACTGCTGGTGGCCCTGCTCGCCGGGTTGGTCCTGCTGCGCTTCGTGCCCCGCCTGCCCTTCGCGCGCGGCATGGTGCTCGACGCCGATCTGGGCACCGGCCCCGCGCATGGCTCGGCGCCGCTGTCCGACCAGCGCTGGCTGGGCGGGCACGGACGGGCCGCGTCGGCCCTGCGACCTGCCGGCATTGCCGACATCGGCGGGGAGCGCGTGGACGTGGTCTCCGACGGCGAGCTGATCGAGCCCGGCACGTCGATCGAAGTGGTGCAAGTGGACGGCAACCGGATCGTCGTGCGGCGCAGTGCCCACGCCCTCCCGCCGCCGATAACCGAGGAAGCGAGATGAATGAAATGCTCGGCGCCCTGGCCGGAAGCCTGGGCCTGCTGGTCGTGGTGGTGCTGGGGCTGGCCCTGGTGCTCTACCTCGTGCCCCTGTCGCTGTGGATCGCGGCCTGGGCTTCGGGCGCCTATGTGGGGCTCTTCACGCTGATCGCGATGCGCCTGCGCCGCGTGCCGCCCTCCACCATCGTGACCGGGCGCATCAGTGCCGTGAAGGCGGGGCTGGACCTGTCCGTCAACGACCTGGAAGCCCACTTCCTGGCCGGCGGCAACGTCACGCGCGTGGTCAACGCGATGATCTCGGCCGACAAGGCCAACATCCCGCTGAACTTCCAGCGCGCGGCCGCCATCGACCTGGCCGGCCGCGACGTACTCGAGGCGGTGCAGATGTCGGTCATCCCGAAGGTCATCGAAACCCCGCGCATCGCCGCCGTGGCCAAGGACGGCATCCAGCTCATCGCCGTCTCGCGCGTGACCGTGCGCACCAACATCGACCGCCTGGTGGGCGGCGCCGGCGAAGAGACCATCATGGCGCGCGTCGGCGAAGGCATGGTCAGCACCATCGGCTCGGCCACCAGCCACAAGGACGTGCTGCAGAACCCGGACCACATCTCCAAGCACATCCTGTCCAAGGGTCTGGACGCGGGCACCGCCTACGAGATCCTCTCGATCGACATCGCCGACGTGGACGTGGGCGAGAACATCGGCGCCAAGCTGCAGATCGACCAGGCCAACGCCGACAAGCAGATCGCCCAGGCCAAGGCCGAGGAGCGCCGCGCGATGGCCGTGGCGCAGGAGCAGGAAATGCGTGCGCGCGTGGTCGAGGCCGAAGCCGAAGTGCCGCGCGCGATGGCCGAGGCCTTCCGCCGCGGCAACCTGGGCATCATGGACTACTACCGGATGCAGAACATGCAGGCCGACACCTCGATGCGCGACGAGATCGCCGGCACGGGCGCGGACGGCGCGGGCGGACGCAAGTCTTGACAGGGGCCTCTCATGCGCGGCGTTTCACTTGAACTCGTCCTCCTTGCGCTGTTCGGTGTCGCGCTGCTGATCCAGTGGGCGATCCGGTTCTTGCGCAGTCGCGCCCTGCAGGTACCCACCGAGCGCGTCGACCGCAGCGTCCTTGCGCCCCCGACGCCGTCCATTGCCACGTCATCGCCGTCGTCGTCGTCGTCGTCGTCGTCGTCGTCAGGTGTCGTGGACGCGGCGCCGGCGCTGCGCCCGCAGGCTCGCGCGCGTGCGGTCAAACGCTATTCGCGTCACGCCTTGCTGGGCAACCGCCGCACGGTCCAGGACGTCGTGGTCGCCGCCGCCGTGCTGGGGCCTTGCCATGCCCATCGCACCGTTGACCGATCGGGCGCGCCGCAGTGACCTCGCGGCGTGCCGGGCGAAGCGCGGAGATGCGCGCTTCCTGGTCCGCCCTCACCCCGGGTCGGGGACCGAGGCCCGCAAGCGCGGCGCGGCCCAGTCGATGAACCGGCGCACACGCGGCGACAACAGCCGCGAGTGCGGATACACCATCTGGATCGGCAGGTCGGGAGGCTCGAAGGCCTGCAGCAGCCGCACCAGGCGACCGTCTGCGAGTTCGTCGGCGACCTGGTAGTGCAGCAGTCGCGCGACCCCCAGGCCCTGCAGGCAGGCCAGGCTCGCGGTCTGCACCTGGTTGACGACCAGCCGCGCGCGGATCTCTTGCGCGATGCCCTCGCCTGCCTCCTGGAAATGCCACTGACGGCCTTGCGGCAGAAAGGCGACGCAGGGGTGCTCCCTCAGCGAGGAGGGGTGCGGCACCGGCCCCGAGGTTTCGAGATAGCCGGGGGCGGCGCAGACCACCGCACGCGTCCTGCCCAGCGGCAGCGCGACCATCGTCGAGTCCGGCAGTTGCCCGATGCGGATCGCCAGGTCGAGTCCCTCCTCCAGCAGGTCGACCACCCGGTCGAGCAGCACCAGCTCTGCGTCCATGGCCGGGTGATCGCGGAGGAACTCGTTGACCAGCGGTGCGACGTGGCGCCGCCCGAACTCCACCGGCGCGGTCATGCGCAGCACACCCTCGGGCTGGCTGCGGCGCGCCTCGAAGCTGTGCTCGACGGCCTCGAACTCCGCGAGCACACGGCGGCTCCAGGCCAGCACCTCGGCGCCTTCGTCGGTCAGCGCCAGGCGCCGGGTGTTGCGGTTGAGCAGCCGCACGCCCAGGTGCTTCTCGAGCGCCGCGAGGGTCCGCACCACCGAGGCGGCGGACTGGCCCGCGGCCTCGGCCGCAGCGCTGAGGCTGCCGCTGTCGACGATGCGCACGAAGGTCGACATGGCTTTCAGGCGGTCCATCGATCGGCTCCGATCTGTGCGTTGAATGCAAGGGTGTAGTCAGCCGGCTGGCATGGTCGCGGCGGGCGGAGATGCCGACACTGGCCCTCCCCGCGGCCCTTCCCGCTGGGCCCGAAGATGAACACCGAGCCCCTTCCCGCCGCCACGCACGCCCCGCCCCGCCCCAGCCCGGCCCGCATCGTGGCGTACGACCACGTCGGGATCCGTGTCAGCGACAGCGCGCGTGCGCTGCGGTTCTACGAGGCGCTGGGCTTCGAGGAAAGCGCGAGCTTCCCCGAGTTCCAGGCCAACGAGATGCTCAGCGCGCACGGCGTGCGGATCAACCTGATCTTCAACGCCGTGCCGCGGCCCGACGCCCGCAACGTGCTGCTGGACGAGCCGGTCAAGCTCCCCGGCGTGACCCACCCCGCCTTCGTCGTCGACGACCTCGAGGCACTCGTGGGGTGGCTGCACGACAGGGGCATCGCGATCACCGAAGGGCCGCACGCGATCGGCCCGCGCCGCGTGGCGCTGTTCATCCGCGACCCGGACGGCAACGTGCTCGAGTTCAACCAGCTGATCGACCACCCAGGAGACAAGACATGAAACTCTACGACCTCGAACTGTCCGGCAACTGCTACAAGGTGCGGCTCTTCGCCGCGCTGGCGAAGATCGAACTCGAGATCGTGCCGGTCGACTTCCTCGGCGGCGAGCACAAGCGTCCGCCGCTGACCGACCTGAACCCCCTGGGCGAACTGCCGGTGCTGGTCGATGGCAAGGTCGTGCTGCGCGACTCGCAGGCGATTCTCGTCTACCTCGCCGGCAGCCAGGGCCGCAGCAACTGGTGGCCGGCCGAGGCGCAAGCCCAGGCCGAGATCGTGCAATGGCTGTCGACCGCGGCCAACGAGATCCAGCATGGACCCGGCGCCGCGCGGCTGGTCGACAAGTTCGGCTACCCGATCGACAAGGCAGGCACCCTCGCGAAGGCCGCGCGCATCCTGCCGCTGCTCGACGCGCACCTCGCAAGCCGCGAATGGCTCGCCCTCGGGCGGCCGACGATCGCCGATTGCGCGGTGTATCCCTACGTCGCGCTGGCGCCGGAAGGGGGAATCGACCTCGCCCCCTTCGCCCACGTCGGGCGCTGGATCGGGCGCATCAAGGCCCTGCCCGGCTACCGCTCGATGCCGGGCACCTGAGCCGGGTCGGCGTTCGGCGCCTGCGCCGGACCGGCGCCCGGCGCGCCGGTCGGCACGATCTCCAGGCCCAGCACCGCACGGAACCGGGCCAGCACCTCGAGCGTGACAGCGCCGCGCTCGGACGGATCGCCGACCACATGCTCCACCTTGGCCATGGCCTGCGCGCGGATGGCCGGCGTCTGCAGCAGGCGCGGCAAGGCCCTGATCGCCGCCTCGCGCTCGAACTCGACGATCACGGCCTGCTCGTGGATCAGGCGCGCCCGCGCCTCGCTGCCGAGCGAGCGGAACGGCTCGGTGTCGTTCAGCATCTTCGCGGAGCGCGCCAGGCGGGTGCGCCGCACGGTGCCGCGCGTGGTCGCCAGCACCAGCAGCATGCGCACCACCGCCTCGGGCAGCTCGCCCTGGTCGAGCCGCTGCAGCAGCGCCTGCACCTCGGGCTGAAGGCGCAGTTCCACCGGCGTCGGCTGGCGGCGCTGCCAAGCATCGCGCTCGCCGAGCGCGCGCATCGCCGGCGACGCGTAGACCCCGAGGAAGCTCAGCTCCTCGAAGGCATCGCGCAGGTCGCGGCCGAGGTCCATCGCCTGCAGCACCCGCTCGGCCCACAAGGCCTCGGCGCGGACGAACACGTTGTCGGAGGCGACGGCACGGCGCTCGTCGCGCGCGCGCGCCGCCCAGCCCGCGACCGGCCGCATCCACGGGTTGCGGTCGGACCAGAAGCGCCGCTGCATCCGCATCGGGTGCGCATCGCGCAGCGCGGCCGCGGTGCGCGGTGTCGCCACCGCCTTCACCACCGGGCGCAGCTGCAATTCGTAGAACTCGCTCGTCAGCTCGGACAGGCGGTTCACGGCGGCGAACGGGGCCTCGTCGTCGCGCCGGTCGTCGAGCGACGCCAGGTCGGCCAGGCGCCGCTCATGGAAGCTGACGCTGACCTGCGGCGTGCCGTCGGCCTTCGGCGTCTCGTCGATCCTCATTTCGTAGAGACCGGGCGGCAGCGCCTCGATGATCTTCAGCGTCTCCTCGAACTGCGTGTACTCGCGCTTGGCGACCGCGCCGGAGACGAAGATGCCGAGGTGCCCGACCTTGTCGTGGATCGCGTAGACGATGCGCTGGCCGCGCACCGTCATCTCCTGCTCGTCGGCGTAGGTGTCGACGATCCAGTTCAGCGCCTGCTGCGGCGGCGTGATGTTGTCGCCGCGGCTGCAGAACACGATGATCGGCGAGCGGATCTGCTTCAGGTCGACCGTGCAGCCCGGCTCGATCTGCGCGGCGCCGCGCGAGAGCCGGTTGCCGACGAACAGCTGCTCGAGGATCCAGCGGATCTCGTCGCGCGCCATGAAGTGGATGCCGCCCCACCAGCGCTCGAACTCCAGAAAGCGCTCGCGGCCGCGGTCGACGTCGCGATACAGGTCGTAGTACTTGCCGAAGTGGTTGCGCGAGGGGTTCAGGTTCTCGAAGTTCGCGACCAGGTAGGCGCCGTCGAACTCGCCCCCGCCCAGGTCGGCCAGCAGCAGGGCCGGCACGATGCCGCCCGACAAACCGCCGCGGTAGCGCATCGGGTTCTCGCCGACGCGGCCCGACCAGTACGCCACCGGCGCGCCGTTGATGACCAGCGGCCCGGTGATGTCCGGGTTGACCGCCGCCATCAGCATCGTCGCCCAGCCGCCCTGGCAGTTGCCGACGACGATCGGCTTCGGCGCCTGCGGATGGCGGCGGCTGACCTCGCGCACGAACGCGGCCTCGGCCCGCATCACGTCGGCGATCGTCTGGCCCGGCTCCGGGTGCGGGCCGAAGGCGACGAAGTAGACAACGTGGCCGCCGCGCAGTGCGACCCCGACCTGGCTGTCGTCCTTGAAGCCGCCGATGCCGGCGCCATGGCCGGCGCGCGGGTCGATGATCAGGTAGGGCCGCAGGCGGTCGTCGGTCGCCAGGTCGGCCGGCGGCAGGATGCGCAGCAGGCGGTAGTTGGTCGGCCGCGGCAGGTCGCGGCCGTCGATCACCGTCTCGTGGTCGTAGGCCAGCAGCGGGGGCGTGCCGGCGGCCTCGTGGGCGTCGTCGTCGTTCCCGCGCGCCCGCAGCGCGTCGGCGAAGAGCAGGCCGCGCTGCAGGCTGTCCTGCCAGTAGGCGAGCCATTGCGCGGCCAGCGCGCGGCCGTCGAGGCCGCCAAAGGCGTGCCACAGCGAGTGGGCCTCGCTGCCGCGGCGACGCGAGCGGCTGCCCAGGTCCTCGGCGAGGGTTTCGCCTCGACGGCGGGCCGCCTCGTTCATCAGGCGCGTCTGCGCGCCCAGCCGGGCCTTGACGGCACCAGCCGCGGCCAGGGACTCGTTGAAGATGGAGATGGCTTTCATCGGGACTGCATCGATGTGAAGAACACTCAGGGCTCGCCCGCGTAACGCGGCGCGAGGTTCATCTCGACCACCTCGGCCGGCACGATCAGGCGCGCTTCGGTCTGCGCGAGGATCGTCTCGACCGCCACGCCCGGCGCGCGCTCGCGCAGCAGCAGGCCTTCGTCGGTGGGCTCGATCACGGCGAGTTCGGTGACGACCAGGGTCACGCGCCGGAGCGAGGTCAGCGGCAGGGTGCAGGCGGGCACGATCTTCGGCTTGCCCCGCGCGGTGTGCTGCATCGCGACCAGCACGCGCTTGGCGCCGGTCACCAGGTCCATCGCGCCGCCCATGCCGGGCACCATGCGACCGGGCACCATCCAGTTGGCGAGGCGGCCGGCCTCGTCGACCTGCAGGCCGCCGAGCACCGTCGCGTCGACATGGCCGCCGCGGATCAGGCCGAAGGACATCGCGCTGTCGATCGTCGCCGCCCCCGGCAGCGCGGTGACCCAGCCACCGCCGGCGTCGGTCAGCTCAAGATACTCCATGCCTTCCGGCGGCCGGCTGCCCATGCCGATGATGCCGTTCTCGGACTGGAAGAAGATGCCGCGCCCCGCCGGCACGCAGCCCGCCACGCCGGTCGGCAACCCGATGCCCAGGTTGACCAGGCTGCCGTCGAGCAGCTCGCGCGCGACGCGCCGCTGGATGACCTGCTCGGGCGTCAGCGCGCCCCCTCCGTCGTTCGGCCTCATGTCGCCCTCGTCAGCAGGTGGGTGACGAGGACGCCGGGCGTCTTCACCGCGTCCGGTGGGATGACGCCGACCGGCACGATCTCGCGCGGCTCGCAGATCACGACCTTGCCCGCCATCGCCATCACCGGGTTGAAGTTGGTGGCGGTCAGCTGGTAGGTGAGGTTGCCGAGGTGGTCCGCCTGGTCGGCGCAGATCAGCGCGAAGTCCGCCGCCAGCGGCGGCAGGCAGAGCCAGGGCTCGCCACCGATCTCGACCACCTGCTGCCCTTCGGCCGCGAGCGTGCCGAGCCCCGTCTTGGTCAGCACGCCGCCGAGCCCGCAGCCCGCGGCGCGGATGCGCTCGACCAGCGTGCCCTGCGGCACCAGCTCGACCGCGATGCGGCCGGCGACCATCGCCTGCTGCAGCTCGGCATTGAGCCCGATGTGCGAGGCCACGACCCGCTCGACGCAGCCCTCGTGCACCAGACGGCCGATGCCGAGGTTGTCGCGCCCGCCGTCGACCGCGATCACCGTCAGCCGGCGCCGGCCAGCGCGCACCAGGGCCTCGATCATCCGCTGCGGCGTGCCGACCACCGCGAAGCCGCCGATCATCAGGCTGGCGCCATCGGGCACCAGGGCAGCCGCGGCATCGGGCGAGATCGCCACCTTCATGCCGGTACGCCTCGCGCCTCGGGCACCAGGCCGGCGACCGCCAGCGTGTGGCGCGCGATCATCGCCTCCTCGTCGGTCGCGATCACCCAGGCCTGCACCGCCGAGCCCGGCGTCGAGACCAGCCGGTCGCCGCGGCCCGCATTCGCCTCGCGGTCCAGGGAGATCCCGAGCCAGCCGAGGCCTTCGAGCACCGAACGCCGCACGCGCTGCGAGTGCTCGCCGATGCCGGCGGTGAAGACGAAGGCGTCGATCCCCTGCAGTTCGGCAGCGAGCGCGCCGGCTTCATGCCGGATACGGTTGCAGAAGTAGTCGATCGCCTGCTGCGCGTCGGGGCTTTCCGAGGCCTCGAGCACGCGCATGTCGTGCGACAGGCCCGACAGGCCCTTCAGCCCCGAGTCCTTGTAGAGCAGCGACGAGACGGCGTCGGCGTCGAGCCCGTAGTGGGTCGTCAGGTGCAGCACCACGCCGGGGTCGATCGCGCCGCAGCGGGTGCCCATCGGCAGGCCGTCGAGCGCGGTGAAGCCCATCGTCGACGCCACCGAGTGGCCGCCGCGCATCGCGCACATCGAGGCGCCGTTGCCGAGGTGGGCGACGACCACGCGGCCCGCCGCCGCGCCCGGCGCCAGCTGCCGCAGCCGGCGCGCGATGTACTCGTAGGACAGGCCGTGGAAGCCGTAGCGGCGCACGCCCTCGTCGTAGAAGCGCCGCGGCAGCGCATAGGCCTCGCGCAGGAAGTCCTGGCCGCGATGGAACGCGGTGTCGAAGCAGGCCACCTGCGGCACGCCGGGGAACACCCGCCGCGTCGCCTCGATGCCCGCGATGCCGTGCGGCAGGTGCAGCGGCGCAAGCGGCGCCAGCTCGTGCAGCGTCGCGACCAGCGCGTCGTCCACCGGCACCGGGCGGTCGAAACGGGCCCCGCCATGCACCACCCGATGCCCGACGGCCGCCACCCGCGCCGCCGGCAGCGCGCGCTCCAGCAGGCCGAAGATCTCGCTCAGCGCATCGGCATGGGTGCAGGCCGTGCCCTGCGGCAGCGGCGTGTCGTGCAGCAGCGCGCCGGCGCCGGCCTTCGCGACCAGGCGCGGGCTGGCACCCAGCCCGTCGACCTGGCCGGAGGCGGCGAGGCGCAGCGCCTCGCCGTCGCCCGCCGCAGGCACGGCGAAGAGCGCGAACTTGACCGACGAGGAGCCGGCGTTGACGGTGAGCAGGTGCTCGCCCGCCGGGTCGTTCGTCCGGAGATGCGCGGGCATGCGGTCAGCCCCCCGCCGCCTGGCCATGACGCAGCCAGTGGTCGTACAGCAGCGCCAGCGCGCAGGAGGCGAGGCGCGCCCGGTCGTTGTCGGCGCGGCTCGTCAGCATCACCGGCACGCGGGCCCCGACCACCAGGCCGGCGGCATCGGCGCGCGTGACGAAGGTGAACTGCTTGGCCAGCATGTTCCCGGCCTCGATGTTCGGCACCACCAGCACCTCGGCCCGGCCGGCGACGAGCGAGACGATGCCCTTGGTGCGTGCGGCCTCGACGTCCATCGCGTTGTCCATCGCCAGCGGCCCGTCGACGATCGCACCGCGGATCTGGCCGCGCTCGGCCATCTTCGAGAGCACCGCGGCGTCGAGCGTCGACGGGATCGCCGGGTTCACCGTCTCGACCGCCGAGAGGATGCCCACCCGCGGCTGCTCGAGCCCGCAGGCACGCGCCAGGTCGACCGCGTTCTGCACGATGTCGACCTTGGTCGTCAGGTCGGGCGCGATGTTGATCGCCGCGTCGGTGATGAAGATCAGGTGCGCGAGCGTCGGCGCATCCATCGCGAAGACATGGCTGAGCCGGCGCGTGGTTCGCAGGCCACCGTCCTTCTTGACCACCTCGGCGAGCAGCTCGTCGGAATGCAGGTTGCCCTTCATCACCGCGGCCACCTCGCCGCGGTGCGCGAGCGCCACCGCGTGCGCGGCCGCGGCGCGCGACTCGGGCAGGTCGACCAGCGCCAGGCCGGCGAGGTCGGCGCCGAACGCCTGCGCGGCGGCGCGGATCTTCCCGGCATCGCCGATCAGCACCGGCTCGATCAGCCCCTTCTGGGCCGACAGCAGCGCGCCGGCGAGCGAGTTGTGGTCGTCCGGGCAGACGACGGCGGTGCGCATCGCCGGCAGTGACGCGGCGCGTTCGATCAGGCGCGCGAAATGGTCGTGCTGGTCGAGGATCAGCGCCGGCAGGTGGCGCGCCTCGGTGTGGCAGGGCTCCATCGGTGCCAGCACCTCGGCGATGCCCTCGCAGACCATCGCCCCGTCGGCGCGCGAGACGCGCGTCTCGAAGCTCGCCAGCGGCGCGTTGCCGCGCCCGATGCAGGTGACCGAGACCGTCAGCTGGTCGCCGACGTGGACGCGCTCGCCGAACTGCAGCGTCTGGCTGCGGTACAGCGTGCCGGAGCCGGGCAGCAGGTTGCCCAGCACCGAGGAGATCAGCGAGGCGATCCAGAGCGAGGGCGCGACGACGGTCGCGTCGTCGGCGTCGGTGGTGATGTCGGGCAGCGTCGCGGCGTTGGCATTGCCGGAGGCGTGGGCGAACAGCAGCAGGTCCTGCTCGCGGCATTCGCGCTCGATCGAGGCGCTCTGCCCTATCTGCAGCTCGGACCAGGTGACGTTGCGAACTCGGGTGGTGTCAAGCATCGATGCCTTTCAAGCCATGATGTGGGCGCCGGCATCGATGTGCAGCGTGGCGCCGGTGATGTTGCGGCCCGCGTCGCTGGCCAGGAAGGCGGCCGCGGCGCCGACGTCGTCGATCGTCGCCAGCCGGCGCAGCGGCGAACGCGCGGTGGCGTCGGCCAGCACCTCGTCGAAGTGGGCGATGCCCCCGGCCGCGCGGGTGGCCATCGCGCCCGGCGAGAGCGCGTTGACCCGGATCTGCCGCGGCCCGAGCTCGGAGGCCAGCTCGCGCGTCGCCGCCTCGAGCGCGGCCTTCACCGGGCCCATCAGGTTGTAGTGCGAGACGACCTTCTCCGCGCCGTAGTAGCTCATCGTCAGGCAGCAGCCGCCGTCGGTCATCAGGGGCTCGGCGGCGCGCACGAGGCGCAGGAACGAGTGCACCGAGACGTCCATCGCCAGCGCGAAGCCGGCGGCCGAGCTGTCGGCGACGCGCCCGTGCAGGTCCTCGCGCGGCGCGAAGGCGATCGAGTGCACCAGCACGTCGAGGCGCCCCCACTGCTCGGCGATCGCGGCGAAGAGCGCCGCCTGCTGCGCCGGCTCCGCGGCGTCGAAGGGCGCGACGATGCGCGCGCCCAGCGCGTCGGCCAAGGGCCGCACATGCGGCTCGGCCTTTGCGTTCAGGTAGGTGATCGCCAGCTCCGCCCCGCAGTCGGCGAGCGCGCGCGCGACGCCCCAGGCGATCGAGTCTGCATTCGCCACGCCGACCACCAGCGCGCGGCGCCCGCTCAGGTCGATCAACGGTTTCATTCCCCAATCCTCCCGATCCGTCCCTTGTCGTGATGAAGAAACCTGCCCCTGCAGGGCTCGCCGCGACAGCAGGGCGCCCTGCGCCACATTAGCGACCCAAGGTGGCGGCCTCATGACCGCGGCTGTCAGCCCTGCGTCAGCGGGCGGCACGGCATCGGTGCGCAAGTCGCCCGTTCACCACCCGCATGCCTCCCGCATGCGAACCGACCGAGGCCTGCGAGTTCAATGCATGGCCCGTGCCCGCGGACAGCACTGTCCGCCCGGGGCAGGCGAGCCCGCCGCAAAGACAGCCGACACCCGCCCTGCGACGGCGCGGGCTGCAGGCCGAAGACGGCACTGCGGGGCCGCCTTATACCCAACCGGCGCCCCCCGGGGCTGCCTGAACGTTCCCAAACGTTTCTCCGGATGGCGCAGCGCAAAACGGGCTCAATAATCGCGCCCCATCGATTTCCGGACCCCATGGCGCAAGACGACTTCATCCTCGAGACACGCGGGCTGGTCAAGGAGTTCAAGGGCTTCGTGGCCGTCAACGACGTGAACCTGCGTGTGCGTCGCGGCAGCATCCATGCGCTGATCGGGCCGAACGGGGCAGGCAAGACGACGTTCTTCAACCTGCTGACCAAGTTCCTGATCCCGACGCGCGGCCAGATCCTCTTCAACGGGGTGGACATCACGCGCGAGAAGCCGGCGCAGACGGCCCGGCGCGGCATCGTCCGCTCGTTCCAGATCTCGGCCACCTTCCCCAACCTGTCGGTGCTGGAGAACGTGCGCCTCGGCCTGCAGCGGGCCAGCGGCACCTCGTTCCACTTCTGGCAGTCCGAGCGCACGCTCGACGCGCTGAACGACCGCGCGATGGCGCTGCTCGAGACGGTCGGCCTGGCCGGCTTCTCCGACTGGGTGACCGGTGAGCTGGCCTACGGCCGCAAGCGGGCGCTCGAGATCGCCACCACGCTGGCCACCGAGCCCGAACTGATGCTGCTCGACGAGCCGACACAGGGCATGGGCCACGAGGACGTCGAGCGCGTCACGCAGCTGATCAAGAAGGTCGCGGCCAACCGCACGGTGCTGATGGTCGAGCACAACATGAACGTCGTCTCGAGCATCGCGGACGCGATCAGCGTGCTGCAGCGCGGCCAGGTGATCGCCGAAGGGCCGTACGCGACGGTCTCGACCAATCCGCAGGTGCTCGAGGCCTACATGGGCAGCGCCGAAGAAACCCTGGCCGGCCACTGACCAGCGCATTGATGGCTAAGAACGGCAGCTCCCCCGCGCCCGAGGTCCTGCGCCTCGCCGGCGTGCAGGCCTACTACGGCGAATCGCACATCCTCCACGGCGTCGACCTGACGGTGCGCCGCGGCGAGGTCGTGACCCTGCTCGGGCGCAACGGCTCGGGCCGCACGACGACGCTGAAGGCGATCCTCGGCCTCGTCGGCCGGCGCACCGGCTCGATCCAGGTCGACGGCACCGAGACGATCGGCTTCTCGACCCACCACATCGCGCGGCTCGGCCTGGGCTACTGCCCCGAGGAACGCGGCATCTTCGCCAGCCTCACCTGCGAGGAGAACCTGATGCTGCCGCCCGTCATCGCCGAAGGCGGCATGCCGGTCGAAGAGATCTACGCGATGTTCCCGAACCTGCGCGAGCGCCGCGCCAGCCCGGGCATGCGCCTGTCCGGCGGCGAGCAGCAGATGCTCGCGGTCGGCCGCATTCTGCGCACCGGCGCCCGCGTGCTGCTGCTCGACGAGATTTCCGAAGGCCTCGCGCCGGTGATCGTGCAGGCCCTGGCGCGCATGATCCGCACCCTGCGCGAGAAGGGCTTCACCGTCGTGATGGTGGAGCAGAACTTCCGCTTCGCCGCGCCCCTGGCCGACCGCTTCTACGTGATGGAGCACGGCCGCATCGTCGAGGGCTTCGCCGCCGCGGAACTGTCCTCGAAGATGAACATGCTGCACGAGTACCTCGGCGTCTGACGCCACCGGCCTCGTACCGCATGCCTCCGTTGCCTGACTCTCCTTTGCCTCCCTCACCCTCAGGAGTACCGATGAAGACCATCCGAACCCTCTGCGCCGCGGTGGCTACCGCCGCGATCGGCCTCGCCGCCGGCCCCGCCAGCGCGCAGGTGTCCGACGGCATCGTCAAGCTCGGCGTGTTGAACGACATGTCCGGCGTCTATGCCGACCTTTCGGGCCAGGGCTCGGTGCTTGCGGCGCGCATGGCGGTCGAGGACTTCGGCGCCGCGGCCAAGGGCCTCAAGGTCGAGATCGTCTCGGCCGACCACCAGAACAAGCCCGACGTCGGCTCGACGATCGCGCGCACCTGGTACGACGTCGAGAAGGTCGACGCGATCCTCGACGTGCCGACCTCCTCGGTCGCGCTGGCCATCAACCAGCTCACCCGCGAGAAGAACAAGGTCTTCCTGAACTCCGGCGCCGGCACCGCCGACCTCACCGGCAAGTCCTGCAGCCCGAACACGGTGCACTGGACCTACGACACCTGGATGCTCGCCAACAGCACCGGCAGCGCGATCGTCAAGACCGGCGGCGACAGCTGGTTCTTCATCACCGCCGACTACGCCTTCGGCCACGCGCTCGAGCGCGACACCGAGGCCGTGGTGCTGAAGAACGGCGGCAAGGTGCTCGGCAAGGTGCGCCACCCGTTCCCCGGCACCGACTTCTCGTCGTTCCTGCTCCAGGCCCAGGCCTCGAAGGCGAAGATCATTGGCCTGGCCAACGCCGGCGGCGACACGATCAACTCGATCAAGCAGGCCGCCGAGTTCGGCATCATCCAGGGCGGGCAGAACCTGGCCGGCCTGCTCGTGTTCCTGACCGACGTGCACGGCCTGGGGCTGAAGACCGCGCAAGGGCTGATCTTCACCGAGTCGTTCTACTGGGACCTCAACGACCAGACGCGCGCCTGGGCCAAGAAGTTCGCCGCGGCCAACGGCGGCAAGTACCCGACGATGGTGCAGGCCGGCGTCTACGCCTCGACCCTCCACTACCTGAAGGCCGTCGACGCGATCAAGACCGATGACGGCGTCAAGGTGGTCGAGCAGATGAAGGCGACGCCGACCGACGACCCGCTGTTCGGCAAGGGCACGATCCGCGTCGACGGCCGCAAGATCCACCCGGTCTACCTGGTCGAGGTCAAGAAGCCCGAGGAATCGAAGGGGCCTTACGACTACTACAAGATCCGCGCGACGATCCCGGCCGAACAGGCCTTCCGGCCGCTGGCCGACGGCGGCTGCTCGCTGGTGAAGTGACCGCTCCGGCGGGGCCGGCGGCGCTCAAGACGCGCCAGTGGCCCCGCCGACACCGCAAGCAACGCAGCCCTCCCCGCCTGCCGCCTCTCACCCCAGCCCTCGCGCCATGACCGACATCTTCGGCGTCCCGACGCAGGCCCTCTTCGGCCAGTTGCTGATCGGGCTGATCAACGGCTCGTTCTATGCGCTGCTGTCGCTCGGGCTGGCGGTGATCTTCGGCCTGCTCAACATCATCAACTTCGCCCACGGCGCGCTCTACATGATGGGCGCGTTCGTCGCCTATCTGCTGCTCGAGAAGCTGGGCATCGGCTACTGGTGGGCGCTGATCGTCTCGCCGCTTATCGTCGGCGCGCTCGGCGTCGCGATCGAGCGGCTGATGCTCTCGCGGCTGTACCAGCTCGACCACCTCTACGGCCTGCTGCTCACCTTCGGGCTGGCGCTGATCATCCAGGGGCTGTTCCGCAACGAGTACGGGGCCTCGGGCCAGCCGTATGCGATCCCCGAGCAGCTGCTCGGCGGGCGCAACCTGGGCTTCATGTTCCTGCCGAACTACCGCGCCTGGATCATCGTTGCCTCGCTGATCGTCTGCGTCGCGACCTGGTACGTGATCGAGCGGACCAAGCTCGGCGCCTACCTGCGCGCGGCGACCGAGAACCCGAAGATGGTGCAGTCCTTCGGCATCAACGTGCCGCGCATGGTCACGCTGACCTACGGCTTCGGCGTCGGGCTGGCCGCGCTGGCCGGCGTGATGGCCGCACCTGTCTACCAGGTGAGCCCGCAGATGGGCGCCGACCTGATCATCGTCGTCTTCGCGGTGGTCGTGATCGGCGGCATGGGCTCGATCATGGGCTCGATCGTCACCGGCTTCGGGCTCGGCCTGATCGAGGGCCTGACCAAGGTCTTCTACCCCGAAGCCTCGAACACCGTCATCTTCGTCATCATGGTCGTGGTGCTGCTGCTCAAGCCGGCAGGGCTCTTCGGCACCCAGAAGTAGGCTCGCGATGACCGCCCCCGCCGCACCATCCCGCCAGGCCGCGACCCCGCGCGCGCCCGCCTCGACCGGCCACCAGCGCATCGCCTTCGCGGTGATGGTGCTGTTCTTCGCCGTCGCGCCGCTGTTCGTGTACCCGGTCTTCCTGATGAAGGTGATGTGCTTCGCGCTCTTCGCCTGCGCCTTCAACCTGCTGATCGGCTTCGGCGGCCTGCTCTCGTTCGGCCATGCGATGTTCCTCGGCGGGGCCGGCTACGCCTCGGCGCACGCGGCGAAGGTCTGGGGCTTCACGCCCGAATTGGCGATCCTCTTTGGCACCTTCTGCGCGGTGGTGCTGGGCGCCGTCGTCGGGCAGCTGGCGATCCGGCGCCAGGGCATCTACTTCGCGATGATCACGCTCGCGTTGGCGCAGATGGTGTTCTTCTTCTGCCTGCAGGCGCCGTTCACCGGCGGCGAGGACGGCATCCAGTCGGTGCCGCGCGGCAAGCTCTTCGGCGTCATCGACCTCTCGTCCTCGGCCGCGATGTACGGGCTGGTGCTGGCGATCTTCATCGCCGGCTTCCTCTTCATCTGGCGCGTGGTGCACTCGCCCTTCGGCCAGGTGCTGAAGGCGATCCGCGAGAACGAGGCCCGCGCCACCTCGCTCGGCTACGACGCCGACCGCTACAAGCACCTGGCCTTCGTGCTCTCGGCCGGCCTGGCCGGCCTGGCGGGCGCGACCAAGGCGCTGGTCTTCCAGCTCGCATCGCTCACCGACGTGCACTGGTCGATGTCCGGCGAGGTGGTGCTGATGACGCTGCTCGGCGGCCTCGGCACCCTCTTCGGCCCCGTCGTCGGCGCCACGGTCATCGTCACGATGCAGAACTACCTGGCCCAGCTCGGCGGCTGGGTGACGGTGGTGCAGGGGCTGATCTTCGTGGTGTGCGTGCTGGCCTTCCGGCGCGGGATCATCGGCGAGATCGCGCACCGGCTGAAGAAGCCGCTGTAGCCGCCGCAGGGGCGAGGCGGCGGCCCTGCGATGCCGCCGGCATGCGGCGCGCGCGGCCCTTCCTCGCCTCCCGCGGGCCTCCGGCAAGTCGATGACCCGCGCACCGGCCGGCCTCGACGCCCGGTTGCCCTGCCGCCAGGCTGTCCCGATACTGCCTGCCTGACACGCGCAGCGGCGAGTGAGGGACGTGCACGAGATCTTCATCAGCTACTCGTCGAAGCACCGGGAGCTGACGCGCGAGCTGGTCGCACGCATCGAGGCCCAATACGGCGCGGGCTCGGTGTGGTGGGACCGCGAGTTGGAGGCGCGCGGCCCGTACCACGAGCAGATCCGCGCCGCGCTCGAGGCGGCGCGCTGCGTCGTCGTGATCTGGACCAGCGGAGCGCTCGTCTCCGAGTACGTCTACGCCGAGGCCGTCAGCGCGCACGCTGCGCACAAGCTGGTCAACCTGCGCCCGGCCGAGACGCCCTTCGCGCAGATCCCGGAGCCTTTCAACATCCACCACATCGAGGAGGCGGCAGAAGCCGAGCGCCTCCTGAGCGCTATCGCGAGCGTGATGGCGGGGCGCGCGCTCCCGACGCGGGTGCCGCTGCACGAGCTGTACTGGCGCCAGCACGGGCAGCGCATCGTCGACCCGAAGCGCTCGACGCTGCCGGCCCGGGCGCTGGACGTCAGCCCCAGCCAGCTGCTGCAGGCACGTTACGAACAGGTCGACTACGTCGACGCTACCGGCCTGCGTGCCGACCTGCTGCAGTGGGCCCTGAACCACCCGCACCGCGCTGCCGGCCGCCTGCTGCACGGGCCGGGCGGCATAGGCAAGACCCGACTGCTGATCGAGGCCGCCGCCGCGCTGCGCTGCGCACACGGCTGGATGGCCGGCTTCGTCGAGCGCGTGCCGGCGCAGGCCGACGACGCGACGCGGCGCCAGCACGCCCAGGCGCTGAAGCATTTGATCGAGCTGGGCGAAGAGCCCGGCCTGCTGCTGGTGCTCGACTACGCCGAAGGCCGGCAGGACGAACTGGTGCAGATCGCTGGCTGGATCGAGTCGCGACCCGAAGCCGCGCAGCGCCCCATCCGCCTCGTGCTGCTGGCACGCAGCGCCGGCGAGTGGTGGGAGCGTCAGCGCAGCGAGCACGAGGCGCTGGAGCGCCTGTTCTCCAGCGTCGGGCCGGCGCCCGCTCCCCCGGTCGTGGCCTTCCCGGCCTTGAGCGGGGAAGATGCCCGCCTGGCGCTGTTCGACGCCAGCCTGCGCGCCTACCGGCCGCACCTGCAGGCGTTGGGGCTGCTGCGCGGCAAGGCCGATCCGCCCGAGGCCCTGCGCCGACGCATCGCCCGGGAAGACGACCACGAGCGACCGCTGGCCGTCCAGATGGCTGCGCTGGTATGGCTCGTGGGCGACGGCGCCAACAGCGCCGACCTCGACATCGCCGCGCTGCTCGACCGCATGCGCGGCATCGAACGGCAGTACTGGCAACGCGCGCTCGGCCCGCTCGGCGACGATGACACGGTCGCCCTGGAGCGCGGCGTCGCGCAGGCAACCCTGGTGCAAGGGGTGCCGACGGACGAGGGCGCGCAGAGGCTGCTCGGGCTGGATGGCTATTACGCCGGCCGCCGCACCGCGCTGGCCGACGTCGCGCCGACGCTGCGCCGGCTGCAACGGTTGTACGGGCAAGGCGAAGGCGGCCTCGCGGCGCTGGAGCCGGACCTGCTGGGTGAGCACTGGGTGGCCTGCGTCGGCGACCCCGCGCTGCTCGACGCGTGTGTCGCCTGGCTCGACGCCGGCGCCGCCGGCGAAGGGGGAGCCGCGGGCGGCGACGGACGCAGTCGGCACGCGCTGGTGACGGTGCTCCAGCGCGCGTCGCAGGCTCAGCATGGCCCCGCAGCGGTCGCTGGGGCGACCAGGCTGATCGACCGTCTGTTGCGATGCCACGTGTCGACCTGGGCCGCGCCCGTGCTCGCGACGGCGGCTGACACGTCGGGTGCGTTGGCGGCTCGCCTCGATCACCGGCTACCGCACTTCGACGAGGCGACGCTGACGGCGCTGGAAGCGCGTCTGCCGCATCGATCGATCGCACTGGACCGCTTCGGCGCAGCCGTCGCGCAGCGATTGCTGGACGAGTTGCAAGCCAGAAGCGCGTCTCAGCACTCGGCCAGCATGTCTCCCGAGTGGCCGGTCATCGCCCGCCTACTTATCAACCTCGGTAGCAGACTCTCCGCCCTCGGCCAACGCGAACTGGCCTGTTCCGCGGCCAACGAGGCGGTGGTGATCTCCCGCCGGCTCGCCGCCAGCCACCCCGACGCCTTCCTGCCGGACCTGGCGATCAGCCTGAACAACCTGGGCAACGGTCTTTCCGCCCTCGATCGACGCAAGTCGGCACTCGTCGCTACCGAAGAGGCGGTGACGATCCTCCGACGCCTCGCCGAGCGCCGCCCCGACGCCTTCCTGCCTGACCTGGCGATGAGCCTGAACAACCTGGGCAACAGGCTCTCCGCCCTCGGCCGTCGAGAGCCAGCGCTCGCCGCGGCCGAAGAAGCGGTGACCATCCGCCGCCAGCTCGCCGAACACCGCCCCGACGCCTTCCTGCCTGCGCTGGCGACAAGCCTGAACAACCTGGGCAAGCTGCTCTCCGACCTCGGACGCCGAGAGCAGGCGCTCGTCGCCACCGACGAGGCGATGACCATCCGCCGCCGCCTCGCCGAGCGCCGCCCCGACGCCTTCCTGCCTGACCTGGCGATGAGCCTGAACAACCTGGGCAACAGGCTCTCCGCCCTCGGCCGCCGCGAGCCGGCGCTTGCCACGGCCGACGAAGCGGTGATGATCTTCCGGCGGCTCGCTGAAAGCCGCCCCGACGCCTTCCTGCCCGACTTGGCGATGAGCCTGTGCGCCAGATCGATGGTCTTGGCCGCCTCGGATCGACTGGCCGAGGCCGCCGCCGCCGCTGCCGAAGGACTGAAGCTGCTCCTGCCTTTGCTGCGCCGTTATCCAGCGGCACTGCGCCCGCTGGCCTTGTCCTTGGGGCATGCCCATCTCGAACACGCCGAAGCCGCGTCGCAACCGCCGGATGCCGCACTGTTGAAGGAAGTGCGCTCGTTGATCGGGCACGAGCCACCGAGCAACGCTACCTGAGAAAGCGTCGCAGCCGATGACCCGATATCGGCGCGATCTCGGCCGCCGGGCAAGCTCCGCCCGGCGGCCCGCGCTCGACACACGCCGCCGGCCGTAGTGCGCTACCCTCCCCGCCCCGTGCCCGACCTCTTCCCCACCCCCACCCTCGCCACGCTCCCCAA
This sequence comes from Ideonella sp., assembly GCA_035911095.1. Taxonomy (GTDB): domain Bacteria; phylum Pseudomonadota; class Gammaproteobacteria; order Burkholderiales; family Burkholderiaceae_C; genus JAMHWF01. The sequence continues at coordinate 22,459 of JAMHWF010000107.1, forward strand.
CGGCCTGCGCGTCGTCGCCATCCCGATGCCCTGGCGGCACACCGCGAGCCTGAGCGTCTTCGTGCGCACCGGCAGCCTGCACGAGCCGCGGCTGCTGAACGGCATCAGCCACGTCGTCGAGCACATGGCCTTCAAGGGCACGGCGACGCGCGACTGCCAGCGCATCAACCTCGACGCCGAACGGCTCGGCGCCGAGGTCAACGCGCACACCGACAAGGACCACACCGCCTTCCACGTCGAGGGCCTGCCGCGCGACCTCGGGGCGCTGGTCGCGCTGTTCGCCGACATCGTCCAGCACGGCAGCTTCCCGGCGGAGGAACTGGAGCGCGAGCGGCGCGTGATCGAGCACGAGTTCACCGAGGTCGAGGAGGACCCGGAGACGACCGCCTTCCAGCTCTTCGACCGCGCCTGCTACGGCATGCACCCGGCCGGGCAGCCGGTGATCGGCAACCGCGGCAACCTGAAGCGCCTGACGCGCGAGGACCTGCTCGGCTACGTGCAGCGCCAGTACACCGCCTGCAACGTCGTGGTCGGCGCGGCCGGGGCGATCGACGTCGACGCCTTCGTGCGCGCGGTCGAGGCGGCCTTCGGCGGCATGCCGCGCGGCACGCCCAACGAGGTGCCGGCGCCGGCCTGGCTGGGCGGCGTCAAGCTGCGCCGCCTGTCGGGCGCCGCCCAGTGCCACACGGTGCTCGGCTACGAGGCGCCGGCGCTCGGCGACGACGCGCACGGGCCCTGGGTGCTTGCGGCCTCGCTGCTCGGCGAGGGCATGAGCTCGCCGCTGCTCGACGAGATCCGCGAACGGCGCGGGCTCGCGTACCACGCAGCCTGCTCGGCCGACATCCTGCCGGTGGCCGGGCAGTTCGTCGTCGAGGCGGCGACCGACCCCGAACAGGCCGAGGCGCTGCTCGACGCGGTGGCCGTGATGCTGCGCGAACATGCCCAGCGCATCGACGCCGTCGGCCTCGAGCGCGCGCGCAACCAGATCGCGGTGCGCACGCTGCGCGGGCTCGAGCAACCCGGCCGGCGGCTTGAATCGGCAGCGCTGGAATTGTTCACGCTCGGCCGCCTGCGCGATGCGCGCGAGTGGCTCGCGCAGCTCGACGCGACACCGGCCGAGTCGGTGCGCGGCGTGTTCGAGCGGATGCTCGGGAGCACCGGCGCCGTCGGGCTCGCAGGCCAGGTACCCGAGCGGGCGCGGGCTCGCGCCGCGACCTTGTTCACGGCTCCGCAGTCGCGCTGAACAGCCACTGGCCTCGCCGGTCGAGGCATGGCCATCGAAGCGTCCTTCATCCAATGGGGCGAGCCATCGGGTGTTGGTGGCGCCTGCCTGCGCGTCCCCCCTCGTCGACGGCAGCTCGCGATGAAACATGGCGACCGATCGCTTGCAACGAACGCAACCTGGAACGTCGCCGCAAAGCGCATCGAGACGCTCTTGCGCGGCGACTGCCACGGCAGCGCCGATGCTTGTCGCAAAAACTTCAAATGCTCGGTATTTCACGCAGCCGACGAGAGCGTGCGCACGCCAAGCGGACGGGCGCTGCTTTTCCACGAACGAGGGGTGTCCGCTTCCTTGCGGCGCACCGCCCCGTCGCATACGTTCACGTCATGGCCCGAGGCCTTATCGAAGAGGGCCGGGCATCCACCCACAAGGCGTGACGATCATGGACATGACCTCTTCCGCTTCGACGCCCGCGCACTACCAGTTGCGCTTCGAATCGCTGTTCCAGGAAGGCCGCGGGCTGGCCTTCGACTGCGATGCGAAAGGCCACGTCGACCTCGACCGACTGAGCGAACGCGCGCGTGCGAACTACTTCTACGCACGCACCTGCATCGGCCGCGAGTTCAGCGTGCCGGCCGTGCGCCTCTGCTGACAGACCCATCCGGCGCGGCACCGCGCCGGTGACGCCGGGCGACGGGCGGGCAACGCCCGCGGACCTCGATCCGCCCGGCCGGCCCGACCCGCGACCGCCAGCCCTCGGGCAGCACACGCGCAGCGCCGGTCGCGTCGCCGACCCCTCGGGCCAGTTGAGGCCGCCCTCTCCCACTCGGCCTCCAGCGCAAGACTGACGCATCGTCGACACGCGGGCGAGGCCGGTGCCCGGAGGCGGACAATCGCCACCACCCCGGCCACCCGTCCGCAACACGATGACCACGTCCGCCCTCCCGAGCTACGACGACGTCGCCGCAGCCGCCCGCCGCATCGAAGGCCACGCCCACCGCACGCCGGTGCTGCGCTCGCGCACCGCCGATGCCGCGCTCGGCGCCGAAGTCTTCTTCAAGTGCGAGAACCTGCAGCGCATGGGCGCCTTCAAGTTCCGCGGCGCCTTCAACGCGCTGTCGCGCTTCGACGCCGCGCAGCGCCGCGCGGGAGTCGTCACCTTCTCCTCGGGCAACCATGCGCAGGCGATCTCGCTCGCGGCGCGCGAGCTCGGCATCCCGGCCACGATCGTGATGCCGCAGGACGCGCCGGCCGCCAAACTCGCCGCCACACGCGGCTACGGCGGCCAGGTCGTGCTCTACGACCGCTACACCCAGGACCGCCTCCAGCTCGGCCGCGACCTCGCCGAGCGCCACGGCATGACGCTGATCCCGCCCTTCGACCACCCGGACGTGATCGCCGGCCAGGGCACGGCGGCGAAGGAGCTGTTCGAGGAGACCGGGCCGCTCGACGCCTTCTTCGTCCCGCTGGGCGGCGGCGGCCTGCTCTCGGGCACCGCCCTTTCCACGCGCGCGCTGGCCCCTGGCTGCAAGCTCTACGGCGTCGAGCCCGAGGCCGGCAACGACGGCCAGCAGTCCTTCCGCAGCGGGCAGCTGGTGGCGATCGAGGTGCCGAAGACGATCGCCGACGGCGCGCAGACGCCGCAGCTGGGCGACCTCACCTTCCCGATCATCCGGCGCGACGTCGACGACGTGCTGACCGCGAGCGACGCCGAACTGGTCGACACGATGCGCTTCTTCGCCGAGCGCATGAAGCTCGTCGTCGAGCCGACGGGCTGCCTCGGCTTCGCCGCGGCCCGCGCCCGGGCGCCCTCGCTGCGCGGCCTGCGCGTCGGAGTGCTGATCAGCGGCGGCAACGTCGACCTTGCCCGCTACGCCTCGCTGCTGGCGGGCTGAACGCTTGAGGTCCTTTCGATCTCGCGGCTGATCGGCAGGCGAGAGCCTTCGGCAGGCGGGCAGAATGGCGGCCCTCCGGCCCCTGCCCCGCGCCCATGAGCGCCGACGCCCCCACTGTCTTTCCCCGCGGCATCCGCAGCTACGTGCTGCGCGCCGGCCGCATGACCGAAGGCCAGGCTCGCGCGCTGCAGGCCCTCGGCCCGCGCTACCTGCTGCCGTTCCAGCCCGCGCCGATCGACCTTGCCACCGCCTTCGGTCGCGCCGCCCCGACCGTGCTGGAGATCGGCTTCGGCATGGGCGCGGCCACGGCGCACATCGCCGCGCTGCGGCCGGACGAGAACTTCCTCGCCTGCGAGGTGCACCCGCCGGGCGTGGGCGCGCTGCTGATGCAGATCGAGTCGCAGGGCCTCGCCAACCTGCGCCTGGTACAGCACGACGCGGTCGAGGTGCTGCAGTCGATGGTCGCGCCGGGCTCGCTGGCCGGGGTGCACCTGTACTTCCCCGATCCCTGGCACAAGACGCGGCACCACAAGCGCCGCCTGGTGCAGCCGGCGTTCGCCGCACTGGTCGCGGGCCGCCTCGCGCCCGGCGGCTACTGGCACTGCGCGACCGACTGGGAGCCGTATGCGCAGCAGATGCTCGAGGTGCTGGGGGCCGAGCCCGGGCTGGTCAACACCGCGGACGGCTATGCGCCGAAGCCCGCCTACCGGCCCGAGACCAAGTTCGAGCGCCGGGGCCTGGGCCTCGGGCATGGGGTCTGGGACCTGGTGTTCCGCCGCCGGGCCTGAACCGGCGGCAAGGGCCCGTCAGTGCCCTCCGACGCCCATCAGTGCGGCTGCAGCACGCCCATGCCGAGCAGCAGGAACACCAGCGCGCCGAGCGCCAGCCGGTACCAGACGAAGGGCATGTAGCTGCGCGTCGAGACGATGCGCAGGAAGACGACGATCACCCAGTAGCCGACGATGAAGGCAATCACCGTCGCGAGCAGCGTCGGGCCCGGCGCCACCGGCCCGGCGACGCCCCAGGTCTTCAGCAGTTGATAGAAGCCGGAAGCCAGCACCGCCGGGATCGCGAGCAGGAACGAGTAGCGCGCCGCCGCCTCCCGCGTGTAGCCCATCGCCAGGCCCGCGGTGATCGTGCCGCCCGAGCGGGAGACGCCCGGGATCAGCGCCAGCGCCTGCGCGAAGCCGAAGGCGATGCCGTGCGGCCAGGTCAGGCGGTCGAGCGTGCGCTCGCGGCGCCCCAGGCGGTCGGCCAGCGCAAGGAGCAGCGCGAAGACGATCAGCATCGTCGCCGTCAGGTACAGGTTGCGCAGGTAGGTCTCGATCGCATCCTTGAACGCGAGGCCGAGGATCGCGATCGGCAATGTGCCGAGGATCACGAGCCAGCCCATGCGCGCGTCGGCCGCGCCCTCGGGCGTGCCCCGGCCCAGGATCGCGGCGAACCAGGCCTTGGCGATGCGCCAGATGTCGTGCCGGAAGTACAGCAGCACGGCGGCCTCGGTGCCGATCTGGGTGATCGCGGTGAAGGCCGCGCCCGGGTCGCCGCCCGAGGGCAGCAGCGGGCCGATGATGCGCAGGTGGGCGCTCGACGAGATCGGCAGGAACTCGGTCAGGCCCTGGACCAGGCCGAGGAAGGCGGCCTCGAGCCAGCCGATGCCACCGGTCATGCGCGCTTGGCTACGGCCGCGCCGGCGCGGGACGCCAGATCGATCATCGGGTAACCCCTTAGTTCTTTGAAGCCGCGGATGATAGCGGCCGCTCCTGACGCGGGAGTTAAGGCGCTGCCCGAGGCTCCAGCGCCAGTTCGAGACCGTCGCTTTTTACCGTCACGGCGCCCGGGCGCAGCTCGCGCCGGCGCAGTTCTTCCCGCTGGCGCTCGTCGAGCCGGTAGAGCTCGAGCCCTTCGAGCCACTGCTCGGCCAGCAGCACGCCCAGGCGGCCCGTCTGCGCCGCCACCCCGTCCGGCAGGCCGGCGGCGGCGACCCGGTCGACCCGCACGTCGGCCAGCTTCAGGCTCTCACCCGCGAGGTCGAAGCGCAGCGCGCCGTCGAAGCCGACCAGGCCGCGGAAGTCCTTGTCGAACAGGCGCTCCTTCAGCAGCAGGTCGAGCTCGGCCGCGATCCGGTTGCGATCGGGCTCTAGGCGCATGACCGGCTTCTCGACCGTCACGTCGAACAGGCCGAGCCAGCGCGTCTGGACCGGAAAGCGGTTCGCCAATGCCTTCTCGACCTGGGCGCGCGGAACGTGGATCGTTCTGCCGTCGAAGGCGATGCGGTCGCAGCCGGCGAGCAGGCCGGCGCCGGCCGGCAGGGCGAGCAGCCGACGCAGGGCGTCACGGCGCGTCGGGCCGGGGGGCGGCGGGCGGCAGGCAGTGGTGGCGGGCATCGAGCGGCTCGGTGCGTATCGGGCGGGGCGAGGCCGGCGCAGGGGATCGGGGCGTCGAAGAATACGCCGACCCCGCCGGACACCCCGGCACCGGGGCGATCGACGACCCAACGGGGGCTTTAACGGCCATGATCCGCTTGTTCGTGACGGCGGGCGTCGGTACATTACTGACCCGCCAGTCATTAACACGACGCCTCCGCCCCCCCTGCCCCGCCTTGTCCGTCTACGCCCCCACCGCCCCGCCCGCCGACACCGGCGGCGACGCCGCCGCCGGCGCGACGCCGGCGCCGCCGCGCCGACGGCGCAAGGAAGCCCGGCCCGACGAACTGATCGACGCCGCGCTGCAGCTGTTCTCGGAGAAGGGCTTTGCCGCGACCCGTTCGGAGGAGGTCGCGCGCCGGGCCGGCGTCTCGAAGGGCACGCTTTACCTCTACTACCCGAGCAAGGAAGAGCTGCTACGCGCGGTGATCGAGCAGCGCCTGTCGGCCGAGATCACCAGCGTCGCGACCCGCGTCCGGCAGCACCCGGGCAGCGCCGCCGCGGTGCTGCTCGAGCTGCTGCCCGCCTGGTGGCGGCGCATCTACGACAGCCCGACCTCGGCCGTCTTCAAGCTGGTCGTCACCGAGGTGCGCAACTTCCCCGAGATCGCGACCTTCTACGCGAGCGAGGTCGCCGAGCCGGGCAAGCAACTGGTCGGCGAACTGATCGCGCGCGGTGTCCGCGAGGGCGATTTCCGCCCCGTCGACGTGCCGCACACGGTGCTGTCGCTGCTGCTGCCGATGGTGATGCTCTGCCTGCACAAGCATTCGCTCGGCGCCTGCCTGCCTCCCGAGGCGCTCCCAGATCCGCACCAGTTCATGCAACGCCACGTCGAACTCGTCGTCGAGGGCTTGCGGGTGCGGGCCGACGCCTAGAATCCGCTGCCGCCGACCACCCTACGCCAAGAGCTTCCGATGAACGTCGAACAAGCCCGCTTCAACATGATCGAGCAGCAGATCCGTCCCTGGGACGTGCTCGACCAGGACGTGCTCTCGCTGCTGGCCGTCGTGCGCCGCGAGGACTTCGTCCCGCCCGCCTACCGCTCGCTCGCCTTCGTCGACACCGAAGTGCCGCTGCGCCAGGGCGGCGCGCGCGGCCAGTCGATGCTCGCACCGCGCGTCGAGGCGCGGCTGCTGCAGGACCTGGCCGTGCAGCGCCACGAGCAGGTGCTCGAGATCGGCACCGGCTCGGGCTACATGGCCGCGCTGCTCGCCCACCGCGCGCGCGAGGTCACGAGCTTCGAGCTCGAGCCCGAGCTGGCGGCCACCGCGAAGCAGAACCTGCAGCGCGCCTCGATCGGCAACGTGCGCGTCATCGCCGGCGACGGCGCGCGCGGCCTGCCGGAGCATTCGCCGCTCGACGTGATCCTGCTGTCGGGCTCGGTCGCGACGCTGCCGCAGGCGCTGGTCGACCAGCTGAAGGTGGGCGGCCGACTCGCCGCGATCGTCGGCTCCGACCCGATCATGCGCGCCACGCTGGTCACCCGCGTCGGCGAAGGGCCCAACGAGCTGAAGGTGGTCGAGCTGTTCGACACCGTCGCCCCGCGCCTGCTCGGCTTCGACGAGCCTTCGCACTTCCATCTGTGATGCGCCTCTGAGACCCCGCCGCTCGAGCACCCGGCGACGGCAGGCATCACCCTTCAGGCTCCCACGACGACGCATGGTCCACGAACTGCCCGTCACCGCCCTCGCGACGCTCGCCGCGGCGCCGCCGCCGCTGCTGCTCGACGTGCGCGAGCCCTGGGAGCTCGCGCTGGCCTCGCTGCGGCTCGACGGGTTGGAGACGAGGGCGATCCCGATGGGCGAGTTGGTCGGGCGCCTGGGCGAGCTCGACCCCGCCCGGCCGGTGGTCTGTCTGTGCCACCACGGCGCGCGCAGCCGCCAGGTCGCGCATTTCCTCGACGGGCAGGGCTTCGCGTCCGTCTACAACCTGAGTGGTGGCATCGACGCCTGGTCGACCGCGGTCGACCCTGCCGTGCCGCGCTACTGAAGCACCCACGCGCCACGCCGGCCCGGCCCGGCTCGACGCCACCGCCGGTGCCGTCGGGCGGCCCGCAGCCGATCCACGCCGTTCCACCCCTTCCTGCGCCGGCTTCCGGCGCACCCGGAATCGAGGACCTCACATGCCTGCAGCGCCGTTTCTCCGCACGAAGCGCCCGAACCATCCGGCACCGGGACGCCAACCGCGACCCCGTGCATGGCAGGTGCTCGTGTCCGTCGCCGCGCTGCAGTGCGCGCTGGCCGGGCCCGCATCGGCGCAGTCGCTGGTGCAGGTCTATGAGGCGGCCCACGACTACGACGCGGCCTACCTCGCGGTGCGCAGCCAGGCCGAGTCCGCCGAGTTCGCGGCCGCCCAGGCCGAGGCCCTGCGCCGGCCCAGCGCCGGCCTGGTCGCCGGCGTCAACCGCTCGCAGATCGATTCGAGCCGCCTCGGCAGCGGATCGACGACCACGCGTGAAGCGAACATCAACGCGCGCCAGTCGCTCTACAACCGTGCCAGCAGCTCGACGATCGACCAGGCCTACCGCAGCCTCGACATCGCGCGCGCCAGCCTGCAGGCCGCCGAGCAGGACCTGCTGGTGCGCGCCACGCAGGCCTACTTCGACGTGCTCGCCTCACAGGACACGGTGGCCTTCGCCCAGACCAACCGCACCGCGATCAGCGAGCAGCTTGCCGCCGCCAAGCGCAACTTCGAGGTCGGCACCGCGACGATCACCGACACGCGCGAAGCGCAGGCCCGCTCCGACCTCGCCACCGCACAGGAGATCGCGGCGGAGAACGAACTGCGCACGCGCCAGGCGGCACTCGACCAGCTCGTCGGCCGCAGCGGCGTGGCGCCGAAGCCGCTCGCGACGCCGGTGAAGCTGCCCGAACTGGTCGGCAGCGTCGACGACTGGCTCGCCCAGACCGAGACCGAGCACCCGCTGATCCGCCAGGCCCAGCTCGGGCTCGACATCGCGCAGCTCGAGACCGAGAAGGCGCGCGCCGGGCACCTGCCGACGGTGGACCTGGTCGGCTCGGTCGGCACCGGCCGCGACACCGGCCGCTTCGCCACCTCGCCGGGCACGACCAGCCAGGCGACGGTCGGTGTCGAGTTGAACCTGCCGCTGTTCTCCGGCTTCGCGGTGCAGAACCGCATCAAGGAGACGCTGGCGCTCGAGGAGCGCGCGCGCAACGATCTCGACGGCGCGCGCCGCAGCGTGCACCTCGGCACGCGCCAGGCCTTCCTGGCGGTGCAGTCGGGCGTCGCGCAGGTGCAGGCGCTGGAGGCGGCCGAGAGCTCCTCGCTGCTCGCGCTCGAGTCGACCCAGCTCGGCTATCGCGTCGGTGTGCGCGTCAACCTCGACGTGTTGAACGCGCAGACGCAGCTCTTCCAGACGCGGCGCGACCTCGCCCGCGCCCGCTACGACGTGCTGGTCGGCACCCTGCAGCTGCGCCAGGCCGTCGGGCGACTGACGCCGGCCGACCTGCAGGCGGTCGAGGCGCTGCTCGCGCGTTGAACCGGAAGGCATCCCCCGACCCGGCGAACGCGGCGCTGACGATGTCCGGCCCAGTCCTCGCCTCCCATCCCGCCGACCGTTCGGACGGGCTCGCGATCCGCGCCCGCGGCCTGGTCAAGCGCTTCGGCGAGCTGCGCGCGGTCGACGGCATCGACCTCGAGGTGCCGCGCGGGATGATCTTCGCGATCCTCGGGCCCAATGGCGCCGGCAAGACGACGCTGATGCGCATGCTCGCCACGCTCGCGCAGCCCGACGGCGGCAGCGCGACCGTGATGGGGCACGACCTGGTGGGCGAGCCGCAGGCGGTGCGCGGCGCGATCGCGATGACCGGTCAGTTCGCCTCCCTCGACGAAGACCTGACCGGGCGCGAGAACCTCCTCCTGCTGGCGCGGCTCTGGGGGTTCCGCGGCCGCGCGGCGAAGGACCGCGCCGACACGCTGCTCGCGGCCTTCGACCTGGCCGACGCGGCGGGCCGCCAGGTCAAGGCCTACTCGGGCGGCATGCGCCGCCGGCTCGACATCGCGGCCTCGCTGCTGGTGACGCCGGGCGTGCTCTTCCTCGACGAGCCGACGACCGGGCTCGACCCGGTCGCGCGCCAGGGCGTGTGGCGGCTGATCCGCAGCCTGGCGGGCTCGGGCGTCACCGTGCTGCTGACGACGCAGTACCTCGAGGAGGCCGACCAGCTCGCCGCGCGCATCGCGGTGATCGACCACGGCCGCAAGATCGCCGAGGGCACGAGCCGCGAGCTGAAGGCGGCCACCGGCTCGGGCACGCTGCACCTCGCGCTGGCGGATGCGGCGCGCATCGACGAAGCCACCGCGTTGCTCGAATCCGCGCTGGGCGCCCGGGCGCACCGCAGCCCCGAAGGCGCGGCGCTGTCGATCGCCGCGCACGACGCCGGCGCAGCCCACGCAGCCATCGCGGCCCTGCTGGCCGCCGGGATCGCGCCGACCGACTTCTCGCTCGGCAGCCCGAGCCTGGAGGAGGTGTTTTTCGCGCTCACGAAAGGCGAGCAGAGAGCACCAGGCGAGAAAGACGAGGCCCGGCGATGAACCCGGCGCAGCAAGACCACGCGCCAGCGCCGGACGATCCCGCGCGGCTGCGCTTCGAGCCGGTGGCCCGGCCCGCGCCGGCCTCGCCGCTGTCGAACGCCCTCGCCTTCGGCTGGCGCGCGGTGCTCAAGTTCAAGCACATGCCCGAGCAGCTGTTCGACCTGGTCATGACGCCGATCATGTTCACGCTGCTGTTCACCTTCATCCTGGGCGGCGCCCTGGCGGGATCGGTCGACAGCTACCTGCAGTACTTCCTGCCCGGCATCCTGGTGCAGACCGTGATGTTCAACTCGGTCTACTCCGGCATGGGCCTGTCGACCGACCTCGGCAAGGGCCTTTTCGACCGCTTCCGCTCGCTGCCGATCTGGTCGCTCGCGCCCTTCGCCGGGCTGATGGTGGGCGACGTGCTGCGTCACGTGATCGCCGGCAGCATCATCCTCGCGATCGGGCTCGCGCTCGGCTTCCGGCCCGAGGCGGGCCTGCCCGGCGTCGTCGCGGGCTTCGCGCTGCTGCTTGCGGTCGGCTTCGGCATCGGCTGGGTGTTCATCGTCGCGGGCCTCTTGATCCGCACGCCGATGACGGTGATGACGCTGAGCTTCGGGCTGCTGTTCCCGCTCGTCTTCGCCTCCAACATCATGGTCGACCCGGGGACGATGCCGTCCTGGCTGCGCGCCTTCGTCGAGGTCAACCCCGTCTCGCTGGCCACCACCGCGCTGCGCGGCCTGATGGCCGGCACCGCGACGCCCACCCAGCTCGGGCTGGCCCTGGTGATGCCGATGCTGCTGACGCTGCTCCTCGCGCCGCTGACGGTGTGGCTCTACCGGCGGCGCTGACGAAGGGCCGCCCTCAGCCTTCCGGCCGCGCCGCCGCTGCGCGCAGCCGCTCGATCAGGTCGGCGACCAGCTCGAGCCGCAGCAGCGGCGATTCGAGCGCCATCAGGCGCTGCTTCATCGACACGTCCACCGGCAGCAGCTCGGCCCAGCGGTTCGCGACCCAGCCGCAGTCGTCCCAGCAGTAGGGCTGCTGCAGCGGCATCTCCGTCGGCTCCGGGGTGCGGGCGCCGATCTGGCGCACCACCTCGCGCAGCGTCTGGGTGATCGACTCGAGGTCCTCGGGCACCGGCACCGGCAGGTCCTCGGGCAGCAGCTGCCCGTCGCCGGTCCACAGGCCGTGGCGCAGCAGCTCGCGCGAGGTGAGGCGGAAGCGCTGCGTGCCGACGCAGCGGATCATCATCAGCCCGGGCTGCGGCCGCTCGACCGACTCGATGCGCGCCAGCGTGCCGATGTCGTGGAAGTCCTCGACCGCGAAGCCGTCGGTGATGCCGGCCTCGGCCGTCGCCGGGCGACGCACCTCGCTGCCGGCGGTGAGGCCGACGACGCCGAACGGCGTGCCCGCCTTGAGGCAGCGCCCGACCATGTCGAGGTAGCGCACCTCGAACACGCGCAGCGGCAGCACGCCGCCTGGAAACAGCACGGTCTGCAGCGGAAACAGCGGGATCGAGATCGACTCGCGGCTGGACATGCCGGCCATTGTGCTCGCCGAGGCGCGAGCCGTCCTCGCATGCCGCTGTCGAATTTCACCCCCTGCGATCGCCTGGCGCTTCGAGCCCCGCGCAAGTCGCGCGAACGTGAAGGATGCCCCCGATGGACACCGTCGCCCCCTCGTTCCGCAAGGCCACCGCCGCGAGTGGATCGGCCTCGGCGTGATGGCCCTGCCCTGCCGCGGGCCGATGCCGCGCGCCATGCCTTCGCCGCGGCGATGGGCCTGAGCAGCCTCGTCGCGGTGGCGATGATGCTGCTGGCCGCGGTTGCCCTGGCGCACTGGAGCCTGCGGCGCACCGACCGGCAGCCACGGGCCTGAGGGTCCGAAGGGCCTTCAACCGTGGCCGGATGTGTCCGTCCGGCGGGGCACAACTCGTGCACGCTGCAACGTGCAACGCCGCGCTGCCGGCCCCGGACGGCGGTTCCTACGGAGCGGCGTGGAGAATACCGACCGCCGCATCGATCGCCACTCCATGAACTTCATCTCTCGCCTGTCCCTGCGCAACATGCTGACGCTGCCTTACGTGGCGTTGATGCTGGCGCTCACGAGCGTGATCGGCGGGCTGATGTACCACGCCGGCCGGGACGCGGTGAACACCTGGTCCGACCAGCTGCTGATCGAGACGGTCGAGCGCATCAAGCAGGCCGTGAACGGCCACGTCGCCGGCTCGGCGGCGGTGCTCGAAGTGGCCTTCCCGCAGGGCCTGTCGGCGCCGGTCTCGGTGTCCTCGGACTTCGAGGCGCTGCGCACCCGCTTCTGGCTCGCGACCTCGGTGCACCGCGATCCGAACAACTACGCCTACTACGGCGACCGCGACGGCCAGTTCTTCGGCCTGATGCGACTTTCCGAGTCCGAGGGCGAGCTGCGCCTGCGCCTGTCGGGCGAGGGCCCGCGCACGATCCAGCGCTTCACCGGCATCAAGGGAGCGCTCGGCACCCCGGCCGTCGAGGAGCGCGTCTTCGAGCCGCGGGAGCGCCCCTGGTTCAAGGCCGGCGAGTCCCGCTCGCGCTCGATCTGGACCTCGATCTACCTCGACTTCCGCACGCTCGAGCTGGTCGCGACGCGCGCCCGCCGCGTCGACGACCCGGCCGGTGGCTTCGGCGGCGTGGTCGCGACCGACCTGTCGCTGCGCCAGATCGACACCTTCCTGCGCGGGCTGGCGCTCAGCACCAACGGCGTCGCCCTCGTGGTCGAGCAGAACGGCGACCTGATCGGCGTCTCGCGGGGCTCGCACCTGACCACCGGGCCCGACGGCCAGCCGAAGCGCCTGCAGGCCAAGGACAGCCCGGAGCCGCTGGTGGCGGACACCTATCGCGCGGTCTCGCACCTGCTCGAGACCTCCCCCGCGGGCACCTCGCGCACTGCGGTCTTCTCGCTGCCGGACGGCGAGCGGGTGCAGGTCGGCTACTCGCGGCTGCGCGACGACTCGGGTCTCGACTGGGTCGTGATGGTCGCGGTGCCGCGGCGCGACTTCCTGCAGGGCGTCGAGGCGAGTTTCCGCACCAGCGTCGTGCTGGCGGGCCTGGCGGCGCTCTGCGTCGTCGCGCTCGGCCTGTGGATCCTGGCCACGATCGCCAACGAGCTGCGCGCGCTCGCGCAGGCCGCGCGCCGCATCGGCGAGGGCGACTTCGGCTCACCGCCGAGCACCCAGCGCACCGACGAGATCGGCCAGCTCGCGCGCAGCTTCAACGACATGCAGTCGCGCCTGCTGACCGACCAGCTCACCGGGCTGTCGAACCGCGCCGCGATCGTGCGCCGCATCGAGGAACGCATCCACCAGCAGCGGCGGCGCGAGGACGCGCGCCCCTTCGTGCTGCTGTTCGCCGACTTCAACGACTTCAAGCGCATCAACGACGAGTACGGGCACGACGTCGGCGACCAGGTGCTGCGCGAGCTCGCGCTGCGGTTGCGCGACGGGGTCCGCTCGAACGACCTCGTCGCGCGCTTCGCCGGCGACGAGTTCCTCGTGATGATCGAGGCGGTCAACCAGCGCCGCGACGGCGAGCGCGCCCGCGACCATCTGGAAGAGAAGCTGCGCCTGCCGCTGGAATCGCTGAAGGGTCTGGCCGACGGGCCCTCGGCCGGCGCCTCGATCGGCATGGCGGTCTATCCGGACGACGGGCGCGACATCGACACGCTGCTCAAGCGCGCGGACGAGGACATGTACGCGCGCAAGCGGCTCGGCCGCGACGGCGGCGGCGGCGGCGGCGGCGGCGTCTAGCCCTCAGGCGGCGCGCGCCACCCGGAAGACCGGCGCGGAGGCGGCCTCGGCCTCGGCCTCGCCCTCGCGCTCGGCGGCCAGCACCGGCCGCTGTGCCGCCTCGATGCTCGCCGCGAGGTGCTCGGCGTCGCGCGCGATGCCCGGGAAGCGCCCCGAACCCCAGGTCTGCAGCCCCCCCGGCAGGCCGAGGAAGTACAGCCCCGGCACCTGGGTGACGCCGCGCTGGTGCACCGGGTGGCCGCGGCCGTTGAACACCGGCGCATCGACCCAGCCGAAGTCGGGCGCGAAGCCGATGCACCAGACCACGCTCGTGATGCCCGAGCCGCGCAGCTTCAGCGTGCGGCGCTCCTCGGTCGGCGCCCACACCGGCGTGTAGACGGAGGCCGGCGGCGCCTCGAGGCCCTGCTCGTCGACCCAGCGGTCGATCAAGGCATTGAGGCCGTTGTAGGCCGCGTCGGCCGCGTCCAGATGCCGCCTCAGGTTCGGCTGGAACTGCAGCGCCTCGCCCTCCGGGCCGGTGTCGACCGCCTCCAGGCGGCCGTACAGCTGCATGCCTTCGAGCGCGAAGCGGCGCAGGTCGAGGTCACGCCGGCCATCGCGGCCCGTCACGGGGTGACGGGTGTCGCCGCGCAGCCCTTCGCGCAGCGGATGCGACTCGCCCGGCGTGTCGACGTGTCCCATGTCGTGCAGCCAGTCGGTCACGTCGCGGCCACGGTAGACGCGCGCGCAGCGCGGCGCGTCACCCGTGGCCAGCACCACCCCGCGCCCGGCCAGGTGCAGGTCCTCGGCGATCTCCGCCCCCGACTGGCCGCTGCCGACGACGAGCACGCGGCCTTCGGGCAGCTTCGAAGGCGAGCGGTACTCGGCCGAGTGGAACTGGGCGATCGAGGCCGGCAGGCGCTCGGCCAGGCGCGGCACGATCGGCTTGTGACAGCCGCCCGAGGCGACGACGACCTGGTCGGCGGTGTAGCTGCGCTGCGAGGTCTCGATGACGAAGCCGGCCGGCGCCGGCGCCACCCGCGTGACGGCGACACCCTCGACCACCGGCGCCGCCGCATGCTTGACGAAGCCGGCGAGCCACTGGTTGATCTCGTGCTTGACCATGAAGCCGTGCGGGTCGCTGCCGCGGTAGGGCCAGCCCGGCAGCTGGCACTGCCAGTTCGGCGTGACGAGGCTGAACGAGTCCCAGCGCTGGGTGCGCCAGCTGTGCACGACGCTGCGCTTCTCGATCACCAGGTGGTCGATGCCGCGCTCGCGCAGGCACACGCTGAGCGACAGGCCCGAATGACCGCCGCCGACGATGACGACCGGGTAGTGCGCATTGCACTCGGAGACTTGCATGTCGGGTCCTTAAGTCGGAGTCGCGCCCTCGGGTCGTTCCGGCGGCCTCAGCGGGGAAGCGACAGGCCGGGCTGCGGCCAGGCGGGTCGCAGGCTCGCGACCGGGTGAAGACGAGGCTCGCGCGGCGGCTGCGCCCGCGTGCCGGCCGGCGGCGCCGGCTTCGGGGCCGGGGCCGGGCGCGCGCCGGGCAGCGTGCTGCGCAGGGCCAGCGCCTCGGCGTAGTGCCTCAGGTGGCGCCGCGCGCTCGAAGACCAGTCGTAGCGCTCGCACAGCGCCTGCACTTCGGGCCGGCGGCTGGCGCTGCGGCCCCGGGCGAGCAGCTGCCGCAGGCCTTCGGCGATCGCCGGCACCGACTGCGGGTCGACGAAGCTGGCGAGCGTGTCGTCCAGGTGCTCGGTGAACGGGGCCCGGTTCGCGACCAGCGCCGGCGTGCCGCAGGCCAGCGCCTCGAGCACGACGAGGCCGAAGCCCTCGCGCAGCGAAGGCATCGCCAGCGCATCGGCGCGCCGCATCAGGGCCGGCATCAGCGCGTCATCGATCGTGCCGGCGAGCAGCACCTCGACAGCACCACCGGCCGTGGCGTCCGGGGCCACGCCGCCGGCCGGGCCTTCGCCGTCGCGTCCCTTGGCGCCGTGGGCTTCGCCCCTGCCCCGCCCGCCCGCAGCCGCGTCGCGCCAGGCGAGGCCGCTCGCGGCGAGCGCGGCGCGGAAATCGCGCGCATAGGCGTCGTGGTCGAGCAGGCTCGCGCCGCCGGCGATCACAAGCTGGCGCGGCGCCGGGTCCTGCGCCTGCAGCGCGGCGAAGGCCTGCAGCAGCCGCAGCGTGTTCTTGCGCTCCTCGACGCCGCCGACCGCCAGCACCACCTGGCCGTCGGCCCGCAGGCCGAGCCGGCCCAGCGCACCCCCGGCGCCGTGCAGCGCGGCCTCCTCGCGGCGCTGCGCCGGCGCCAGCGCCGCCGGCGGCCGCCAGCGCGCGAGGTCGACACCGTTGGCGACCTGGTGCGCCGACGCGCCCTCCTCGTCGACCAGGCGGTCGCGCCACAGGCGGCTCACGCAGAGCACGCGGTCGGCGCAACGCCAGGAACGCGCCTGCCAGCCCATCAGCACCGCGTCGTCGAACTGGTCGAGGTGGTGCACGGTGCGCAGGAAGACGCTCGCCGGCGCCAGCAGGCCCCATCGGCGCAGTTCCGACAGCGCATTGCCGCCGATGCCGTCGTGCGCATGCCAGACCTCGATCTCGCGCCGCCGCGACCAGGCGGCCACATGCGCGACACAGGCGTCGATGCGGCTTCGCACGCGCCGGCGCAGGCGGCCCTCGTGCGGCGTGGGGTCGGCGCCGTCCCCTGTCGTCGTCCCCGCCGGCCCGATGTCCATCAGCTCGAGCCCGCAACGCAGCGGGCGGAACAGGCGCTCGCCCGGCAGGGCCGGCGCCAGGACCGTCACATCGTGGCCGAGGTCGTGCAGCGCCTGCGCGAGCTCGACCGCGTGCACGACCCCGCCGCGCGGGTTCACCGAATGCGTCAACAGGGCGATGCGTGTCATGGCCGGCCTCCAGGTACCGCGAGCCGCGGGATGTCATCGAACACGGCGCCGGGCGCCACGCGACCCGGCGTCTGCATCGGGCGTGCCACCCGGCCGCCTGTGCGATGCGATCAAGTGCCGATCAAAGGGCCGTCATCCCGCATCGGGCCCATCGGGCGGCACGGCGGCGCCGGCTGCGACGGCTCGGCGCCGCACCGTGTTGAGGCGTGCCGGCCGCCCGCTCATGCACCCGGCTGGGACGGGCGGGGCGGTGATCGCATCGTGATCGCGCGACGCCCTGGTGCGCCGCCGGGGGCCGCCCATGCGGGAGCGCCACGCCCCGCCGGCGGTGCCGGCGCCGCCGCGAAGGGGCAACGCCGGCCGTGGCGGACGGGGTGATGCGATCAGCGTGCGGGCCGGGATGCGATCACTGCCGATGCCGATGCGATCGCTGGCACGCACGATGCGATCCGCCTGGGCACCCCGCCACCCGAGCCTCCGATGCCCCACCGCACCCAGCATTGGCGCCTGCGCCTGGCCGCCGCCGACCGGCCGGCCTACCTGCTGATCGCCGACCTGATCGCCGAGGACCTGGCCAGCGGCCGCCTGGCACCCCGTGACCGCCTGCCGCCGCTGCGCGTGCTCGCGGCGGCGCTCGGCCTCAACTACACGACGGCCGCGCGCGGCTATGCCGAGGCGCGTGGCCGCGGGCTGATCGACACCCGCGCCGGCCTCGGCACCTACGTGCGCGGGCGCAGCCCGGGCCTGCCGCTGCGTGGCGGCAGCGGCGCCGAGATGACGATGAACATGCCGCCCGAGCCGCGCGAGCCCGCACTGCTCGACCGCCTGCGCACGAGCAGCGCCGCCGTCTTCGAGGGCGTCGACCCTTATGAGCTGCTGCGCTACGCGGACTTCGGCGGCACGGCCGAGGAGCGGGACGCCGGCGTGCAGTGGCTGCGCCGGCGGCTGCCCACGGTCGATGCGGCGCGGGTGCTCGTCTGCCCCGGCATCCATGCGGCGCTCGCCGCCCTCGTCTCGCTGCTCGCGCGGCCGGGCGAGACGATCTGCGTCGAGGCCCTGACCTATCCCGGCATCAAGGCCCTGGCCGCGCAGCTCGGCGTGCAGCTGCACCCGCTGCCGCTGGACGACGCCGGCATCGTGCCCGAGGCCTTCGAGCAGGCCTGTCGCACGGTCGGCCCGAAGGCCCTGCACTGCTGCCCGACGATCTCGAACCCGACCACGCTGACGATGCCGCAGCATCGCCGCGCCGCGCTGGCGGACATCGCGCTGCGCTACAGCGTGCCGCTGATCGAGGACGACGCCTACGCGATGCTGCCGCGCCAGGCCTTCACGCCCCTGGCGGTGCTGGCGCCGGAGCTGACCTACTACCTCACCGGCTTCTCGAAGTGCTTCGGCGCCGGGCTGCGCGCGGCCTATGTCGCCGCACCGAGCGCGCGCCAGGCGCAGCGCCTGGCCGGCGCGCTGCGCGCGACGACAGTGATGGCCTCGCCGTTGACGACGCTGCTCGTCACGCGCTGGGTGCGCGACGGCTTCGCCGAGGCGATGCTGAACGCGGTGCGCGCCGAGTCCGCCGCCCGCCAGCTGCTGGCCGCGCGGCACTTCGCCGGGCGCCGCACCCTCGCACACCCGGACGGCTTCCACCTCTGGCTGCCGCTCGACTCGTCATGGAGCGCCGTCGAGTTCGCGTCCTTCCTGCGCACCCAGGGGATCGCGGTGGTCGCGAGCGCGGCTTTCGCGACCGATGCCAACCCGCCGGACGCGGTGCGCATCTGCCTCGGCGGCCCGCTCGCGCGTGACGACTGCGATGCCGCGCTGCGCCTGATCGCCGAGACGCTCGAACACCCGCAGCATCCGCACGCGACGGTCGCCCGCTGAGCTAGGCCCCCTCGGCGACGATCACGATCACCACGCTGCGGCCGCCGATCCGCACCCGCACGCGCAGCGGCAAGGCCTCCGGCGGCACCGCGGTTGCCACGAAGCGGTAGGCGCTGCCGTCGAACACCAGCCACTCGGGCAGTTCGCGGCCGTCCTCGAGCGAGACCTCGATCGTCGCGCCCGGCGGCAGGTCCCGCACCAGCTCTGCCGGCAGCTCGAAGCTGAAGCCCTCGGCCACGCGGTCGATCGAGACCATGGCCACGATCAGGCCGGCATCTTGGTCGGTCGGCAGCTGCTCGACGCTGACGGTCACGCCGCTGCTGCTGCCCTCGCCCTGCGAGACGGCTGCCGCACCGCTGCGGCCCTGCGCCTGGCTCGACGGCGTGACGGCCTCGCCGAGGGGCGGCGGCGCGGTGTCGGGCGTCGGCAGCACGACCGGCGGCGCGGGCGGCGGCAGCACCGGCAGACGACCCTTCTGCAGCGCCTCCGGGGCGCCGACGACGACCAGCGCGCCACCGATCCGGTTGCTGCCACTGCCCATGCGCACCGTGGCGCCGGGCGCGTCGAGCCGGGCGTTGCCGTTCACGTCGAGGCGCGAACCCGGGGCCTGCGTGATGTCGCCGCCGTGGCTCGTCGCCGCGAGGTGGCCGGTGGCGCGGACGTTGCCGAGGGTCAGCCCGCCGTGGCCGTCGACCAGCGTGATGTTGCCGCCATGGGCATTGACCGGGCCGCGGAAGTCGTTGTTCGCGCCCTCCAGACTCACGTCGTGGCGGCCCGCATCGACCGTGGTCGTGCCGTCGACAGTGATCGTCGAGCCCGGCTGCTGCCTGATCGGGCCGTCGGTGCTCTTCGCGTCGAAGCCGCCAACGGCCGTGACGTCGCCGAGCACCAACCCGCCGTGGCCGTCCACGAGCCTGATGTCGTCGCCGGTGGCATTGACCGGGCCGCGGAAGTCATTGTTCGCGCCATCCAGGCTCACGTCGTGGCGGCCGGCATCGACCGTGGTCGTGCCGTCGACGCTGATCGTCGAGCCGGGCTGCTGCTGGATCGCGCCGTCGCTGCTGGTCGCGTCGAAGTCGCCGCTCACGGTCACGTCGCCCAGGGTCAACCCACCATGGCCGTCGACCAGCGTGACGTCGCCACCGGTCACGTTGACCGGGCCGGCGAAGTCGTTGTTCGCTCCATCGAGCGTCACGTCGTGGCTGCCGGCATCGACCGTGGTCGTGCCCTCGACGCTGATCGTCGTGCCCGGCTGCTGCTGGATCGCGCCGTCGCTGCTGCTCGCGTCGAAGTCGCCGCTGGCCGTCACGTCGCCCAGCGTCAGGCCACCGTGGCCGTCGACCAGCGTGACGTCGCCGCCGGTCACGTTGACCGGACCGGTGAAGTCGTTGTTCGCGCCGTCGAGGGTGACGTCGTGGCGGCCGGCATCGACCGTAGTCGTGCCGTCGACGCTGATCGTCGTGCCCGGCTGCTGCTGGATCGCGCCGTCGGTGCTGGTCGCGTCGAAGTCGCCGCTGGCCGTCACATCGCCGAGCGTCAAGCCACCGTGGCCGTCGACCAGCGTCACGTCACCGCCGGTCACGTTGACCGGGCCGGTGAAGTCGTTGTTCGCGCCGTCGAGGGTGACGTCGTGGCTGCCGGCATCGACCGTGGTCGTGCCGTGGACGGCGATCGTCGTGCCGGGCTGCTGCTGGATCGCGCCGTCGCTGCTGCTCGCGTCGAAGTCGCCGCTGGCGGTCACATCGCCCAGCGTCAGGCCGCCGTGGCCGTCGAACAGCGTCACGTCGCCGCCGGTCACGTTGACGGGGCCAATGAAGTCGTTGTTCGCCCCATCCAGCGTCACGTCGTCACCGCCCGCGTCGACCGTGGTCGTACCGTCGACGCTGATCGTCGTGCCCGGCTGCTGCTGGATCGCGCCGTCGCTGCTGCTCGCGTCGAAGTCGCCGCTGGCCGTGACGTCGCCGAGCACCAGCCCGCCGTGGCCGTCGACCAGCGTGACATCGCCGCCGGTCACGTTGACCGGGCCGGTGAAGTCGTTGTTCGCGCCGTCGAGGGTGACGTCGTGGGTGCCGGCATCGACCGAGGTCGTGCCGTCGACGCTGAGGGTCGAACCCGGCTGCTGGCTGATCGCACCGTCGGTGCTGACCAGCGTCAGGTCGCCGCCTGCGCTGAAGTTGCCGATCGTCGCGCCGCCGTCGGTGTCGCGGATCACGGCATCGCCGCCGACCGTCACCTGGCCGCTGCCGCTCTGCGCGAAGTTGCCCTCGACGCCGAAGTCGCCCTGCGTGCTCGTCGTGCCGCCGCTCTGCACGAAGTCGTGCAGCTCGATGTCACCGATGCTGGCCAGGCTGCCGCCAGACTGGTGGAACGCGTCCAGCGTCAGGCCGCCGCCGCCGATCTCGAGCACGCCGTCGCGCTGCTCGAGTCCGCCGCCGCTGCCCAGCCCGTCGATCTGCACCGGGCCGGTCTGGGCCGGCGCGACCGCGCCCGCCGTGTCGAAGCTGACGACGCTGCCCGTCGGGATCACGACATGGGCCACGTTCGCCAGGTCGGGCACCGCGCCGCCGGCCCAGTTGGCCGGGTCGAACCAGTTGCCGTTCGGGCCGCCGATCCACTCGACCGAATCGAGCCGCGTGATGTCCGCCTGCGTCTGCCCGGTCGAACCGACGGTGTAGTTGCCGGCGTCCGCGCCGGACAGGCTGACGCCGTCGATCGTCACCAGCTTGCCCTGGCCGACGTTCTTGTCCGCGAAGCTGGCGTTGCGGTTCACCGTCAGCACGTCGCCGGCGACGCGGTCGTCCTGCACGGTGACGGTCGCCACGCGGCCGCCGTTGTACGCGCGGTCGACACCCTGGTAGTCGACATGCAGCACCCGCGGCGTGATCGTGCCGTTCTGGCCGGTGAAGCTGCTGCCACCCTGCAGCACGTAGTTGCCGGCGTCCGCGCCCGACAGCTCGACCAGGCTGACCGAGTAGCCGAGGTTCGTCCCGGCGTTGCGGCTGTCGAAGGCACCCAGGCCCTGGGCGGTGACGACATCGCCCGCGTAGCGGCCGTCGAGGCCGATCTGCAGGTCGTTCATCGCCACCGTGCCGTCGTAGACCTTGCTGACACCGGCGCTGGCGTTGGCGGTCAGCGCGCGCGGCGTGACGCTGTGGCTGCCGATCACGGTCAGCGTGTTGTTGAAGTTCTGCGCGTTGGTGGTCGTGACGCCGCTGCCGGCGAGCTGGTACGCACCGACGCGCAGCAGCCCGGCGCCGGACAGCTGCACCGCCTGCGGCACCAGCGTGAAGCTGGCCGAGCCGCCGGCGCCGTCGCGCAGCGTGAAGCGGTTGCCCCCGTCGGCGACGCCGACCAGCGACAGCTGGTGCACGGTGCTGCCGTCGTAGTACGAGGCGCTGCCGATGACGTAGGCCGCCGTCGCGCCGTAGCCGGTGGTGGCGGTGTCCACCCGCACCAGCAGTTGGTCCGAAGGCACGATCGTGTAGCTGCCGGTCTGCGAGACGAAGCGGTAGTTGTTCGAGACCAGGCCGTCTGTGTCGACCTCGAGCACGCCGGCGTAGGTGCCGGCCTGGTGGACGCCCGCGTTGCGGCGGCTGACGGTCGCGCCGCCGCCGAGCACGGCGTCGGTCTCGCCGTTGACGAAGCCGCTGTAGCTCACGCCGTGATAGCCGGCGCCGTCGGCCATCGAGACGAACTTCGCGTCGTTGTTGGCGATCACCGTCAGCTCGGCCTTGGCGATCGTGGCGGCGGCGGTCGCGCTGGTGCCCGTCAGCTGGTAGTTGGCGGCCAGGCCGCCGTGGCTGCCGTTGGCCAGCACGTAGCCGGTCGCGGTGACGCTGCGGCTGCCGGCATCGGCGCTGTCGAAGCGCGCGTCGCTGCCGCTCAACGCCACTGTCTCGCTGCCGACGCCGGTCGAGACGCTGCCCCAATCGGCGACGCCGGCGGCGTTGCTGCCGTCGTAGATCTTGTCCCGGGCCACGAAGCCGGTGACCGTGACGCTGCGCCGCGAGATCGTGGCCGAGCTGCTGCCGGTGGTGCCGGACAGCTGGTAGTTCGCCGCGTCCGCGCCGTTGATCGACAGGCCGGTGATGCCGATCGCGATGCCGCTGCCGGCGTTGGCGTCGGCGAACTGGCCGTCGTAGGCGACGCCGAGCGTGTCGCCGACGAGCCCGTCGTTGCCGATCGCCACCGTCGCGGTGGTCGTGCCGTCGTAGACCTTGCCCTGGCCGGCGAGGCTCAGGTTCAGCGTGCGCCGAGCGACGGTCAGCGTGCCGGCCTGGATGCTCGGGGCGACCGCATAGCCGAGCTGGCTGGTCGCGCTGCCGCCGGAGGCGGTGATCGCATGCGTGCCGGCGGTAGCATGCCCTGCGCCGGACACGGAGCCGCCCACGCCGAACGCGGTCGGCCCCGTGGCGAAGGCCTGGCTGTAGCTGTCGCCGTTGACCTGGCCGCTGAGCGCGATCTGCGGCGTGAAGCTGTCGCCGTAGACCACGCTTGCGTCACCCACGACGCGCGTGATCACCGGCTGCTCGCGGTGGATCAGGTGCAGCCCGGTGCCCAGGGCCAGCGAGTAGTGGCTCGCCGATTCGTCGCTGCCGTAGCGGAAGCGGCCGCTGCCGCTGCCCACGCGGGCCGCGATGCCGGCACTGCCGGCCACGCTGCCGCTGTAGAGCGTGACGCGCCCGCCGGCGCCGACGCCCAGGCTGGCGCCGCCCTGGACGAGCAGGTCGCCGCCGGCAGCCGTGCCCGCGGCGGCGTCGCGCCCGGCATTCAGCACCAGCGCCGCGTTGCCCGTGTCGGTGGTCGCGACGCTCTCGGCGAGCGTCAGGTGGCCGCTGCGCGTCGCGATGTCGACCGCGCCGCTCGCCGACACGCCTTGCGTGCCGCCGACGCTGCCGACCGCGAGCGCGTCGCCGTCCACGTAGCGCAGGCTGCCGACGCCGGCCGCGGCCAGCGTGTCGACCGCGTGGTTGTTGCCGTCGAGGGTCACGTTGCCGCCGAGCAGGCGCAGCCCGCCGGCGGTGATGCGCCCGTTCGCGCCGTCGGTGACGCTGCCGCTGGACACCAGCGTCACCGTCTGGCCGCTGGCCGTCAACGCGGCGTCGATCGCCAGGTTGCGGCCATGGATCGTGACCGGCCCCGCCACCGTCGTGGCCGAGGCGATCGTGATGTCGGCGCTGTTGCCGAGCTTGCCGAGCGTCAGGCCGCCGATCGCCGGGCTGATCGTGACGGTGCCGGGCGGCCAGCTCAAGGCGCTGGCGAAGCTCGCGCCGTAGGGCTGGACCGTCAGCGCGCCCGTCGTCGTCACCGTCAGGCCGTCGCTCACCTGCAGGCTGTCGCCGACCAAGGTGATCGTGCCGGTGGTGCCGGCCTGACCGATGCGCCCGTTGTGTTCGATGCCGGTCGTCCCGCCATCCAGCAGCGTGGCGCCGCTGGTGGCGAGGATGTCGACGCTGCCGCTGAGCCGGAGGCCCGCCGCGCTCACGCCCCGGCCGACGAGCGTGATGCCGCCCGCGCCGGTCGCCTGCAGGCTCGCCACCCCGGCCAGGATGCCCCGGCCGGTGCCGGTGCTCGTGCCCGAGAGCAGGATCGCCGGCGTCGCGGCGTCGCCGCCGCCCGCGACGATCGCCGGCTGGGGCACGGCCGGGTTGCGCCACGAACCGAGCTCGATGCCGTGGCTGCCGCCTTCGTTGAGGCCGGTGATGCGCACGGTGCCGGTGCTGCCGGCGTCGATCGTGCCGCCGTCGACCCAGTTGACCGCGATGGTGCCGGTCGACTTGCCGCGCACGACGACATTGCCCCCGCCCGACAGGATCGACAGCTGGTTCGCATGGCTGCCCTCGACCTGGTCGCCGAAGTTCACGCCGCCCCGGTCGACGGTACCGTTGGAGAAGGCGTAGCCATCAGCGGCGCTGGCGCCGTTGCCGCCGCCGAGCGTGATGTGGCCGCCGCCGCTGGCCGTGCTGGTCAGCGAGGCGTCGCGCGCCGCCTGGGTGCGCGAGTCGAGCTTCACACTGTCCTTGAGCAGGATGTAGCCGCCACCGCCGCCGTCGCTGTCGGCCCAGGCGGTGAGGTCCCCGCCGTTCGTGCGCACCGCCACGCCGGGCGCGGCGACGATGTTGCCGTTGGCCTTCAGCAGGATCGCGGCGCCGGCCCGCGTGCTGGCGAGGTCGGCGTTAAGGGTGATGTCGCCGGCGTAGACCGCGATCGGCCCCGCAATGCTGGTCGTGCTGGCCAGCGTGATCGCGGCATGGTTGCCGGCCCTTCCGAGCGTCAGGCCGCTCACGGCCGGGTCGATCGTGAAGTTGCCGATCGGCCAGGTCAGCGGGCTGGCGAAGCTCGCGCTGGAGGGCTGGACCGTCAGCGTGCCGGTCGTCGTCGCCGACGAGCCGCTCCCGAACGCCACCTCGTCGCCGGCCAGGGTGATCGAGCCGCTGGTGCCGGTCTGACCGAGGCGGCCGGTGTACGAGATGCCGCCCACGCCGCCGTCGACGAGGATCGCGCCGCTGGCGGTCAGGATGTCCATGCCCCCGACCCCTATCCCGACCCTGCCCGTGGCGCCCCGGCCGACAAGCGAGATGCCACCTGCCCCGGTCGCCTGCAGGCTGCTCGACCCTGCCTGGATACCCTTGCTGACCGCGCTCGTGCCGACCAGACGGATCGCCGGCGTGCCGGCGTCGCCGCCGCCGGCGATGATCGTCGGCTGCGGCACCGCCGCGTTGCGCCAGGAGCCGAGCTCCATGCCGTGGCTGCCGCCGGTGGCGACCCCTTCGAGGAGGACGGTGCCGGTGCTGCCGGCGTTGATCTGCCCGCCATCGACCCAGTTGAGCGCAATGGCGCTGGAGGTCTTGGCGCGCACGACGACGTCGCCGCCGCCGGACTGGAGGGACAGCTGGTTCGCGTGGCCACCCACGGTCTGGTCGCCGAAGTTGACGCCGCCACGCTCGCTGTTGGACGCCGAGATGGCGTAGCCGTCGGCGGCGGTGGCTCCGTCGCCGCCGCCCAGGGTGATGTCGCCGCCGCCGCTGGCGGTGGTGGTCAGCGCGTTGCCGCGCGCGGCCTGGGTACGCGTGTCCAGCGTGTTGCTGTTGCCGAGCAGGATGTAGCCGGCGGCCGAGCCGTTCGAGTCGGCCCACAGGCTGATGTCGCCACCGTCGGTCTGCAGCTTGCGGCCGGCGGTGGTGATGATGTCGCCGGTGCTCTTGACCAGGATCGGCGCGCCCGCCAGGGTGCTCGTCAGGTCGGCGTGGAGTTCGACGTAGCTCGCGTACAGGCGGATCGCGCCCGCCGTGGTCAGGGCCGCGGAGACCCTCAGACTGTCGTTGCGCCCGGCCGTGCCCTGGTCCTTGCCGATGGCGATCGCGCTGTGGGCGGTGCCGAAACGCCAGACCCCGTTCAGGTCCAGGGACTGCGCGGTCGAGGCGCCGCGGACGAAGCTGGTGCCGGTCGGCTCGATCGCGAGCGCCCCGCTGCCCGCGAGTTCGAGGTAGCCCTGCGCCAGGTTCTGCTCGACCACCGAGCGGCCGCGGATCGTCGTGTTGCCGCTGTGGACCGTGGCGCCGTACTGGCCGATGTAGAAGCGGCCGAAGTACGCGCCGTCGAAGCGCACGCCGGCGCTGCCGGTTTCGGTGTTGTTCGGGCTGTCGCCGACCAGCGTGATGTTGCCGGTGGCGGAATGGACGCGGACGACGGCATGGTTGGCGTCGTCGTTGACCGGCTTGGAGGTCATCAGCCGCAGGCCGCTGCCCTCGGCACGGCTGGTGACGTTGGAGGTGCCGGTGATCGTGATGGCGCCGCTGTCGGTCTGGACGACGGTCGACTTGTTGTTGCCGTCGGCATGCAGGCGCACGCCGTCGCGCAGGCTGCCGGCGTCACCGTTGTTGACGCCGGTCGTGCCGGTGATCACGATGTCGCCGCCGGCACCGGTGGTGCGCACGCTGCTGTTGTACAGGCGCACCCCGGCGCCGCCGAGGTTGCTGGAATCGTCGGTGGCGCCTTCGGCGCCGGTGATGTGGATGTCGCCGGTGGTCGAGGTCAGCGCCGAGCCATTGAGCTCGACGCCGTAGATCGCCTGGACCCCCGAGGCGATGCGCCCCTGGAGGCGGCCTTCGATCTCGATGTCGCCGCTGCCGCTGTCGATCAGGCTGCCGGTGTCGATCCGCACGCCATAGCGGATCTCGCCGTTCACCGTGCGGGCGTTCATGCCGCCGACGTAGACGCTGCCGCCGCCCGTGCGGATCGTCGTGCCCGCGATGCGCACACCCTCGTAGACGCTGCCGTCGTTCGCGCCGCCGTAGCCGGTGCCGACCTGCAACCCCTTCCACTCGCGTGTGATGTAGCCGAGGCCGCCGTAGGCCCCGTTGTAGCTGTTGCCGCCGATCCAGACGTGGCCGCCCCGCGTGTCGACGGTGATCGCACTCGCACTGCCGTCGAAGAACACGGCGCCGGCGCCGGCCGAGTCGAAGTCGGAGATCAGCACCAGGTTCAGCTTGCCTTGCGTCGAGGTGACCGAGACGCCGCCCGCCACCCTGATGTCGCGCTCGGCGAGCAGCGTCAGCGTGCTTTCGGTGGCGCTCGTCTTCGTGAGACTGGCGTTGAGCGAGATGTCGCCGAAGCCGGCGCCGGAGGCGTTCCGGGTCGTGATCGTGACGTCGCCGCTGTTGAGCGCGGCCACCACCGTGCCGGCGTTCACCGTGCCGCTGTTGTTGCTGTCGTGCGGCGCGATGACGCCGGCGTTCAGCAACATGTTCTGGTTGCTGCCACCGGAGATCGTCACGTCGGTCGGGTCGAGCAGCCAGAGGCCGCCGGCGCCCGTCTGCACGCGGGCGCTGGCGCTGACCCCGAGCCCATGGCCCGAGGTCTCGACCTGGCCGCCCGCACCGCCGCCCGCGCCGCCGGCGAGGATCGTGCCCTCGACCTGGGTGTGCGAGCCGTCGCGCCCGACAGCGGACCAGAGCACCGCGGTGCCACCCTTGCCGGCCCCGGTGGCCGAGACGTCGATGTGCGCGTGCTCGGCCAGGCCGACCGTGGTCGCCTGGTACAGCCCGCCCGTGCCCTGCCAGCCGCCGCCGACCTGCACCGTGCCGCCGCCGGCCTCGCCGCGGGCGTCGACGGCGGTCGTGCCGCCGAGGCCGATGTCGTCGCCGAGCAGTGTCACCGAACCACCGACACCGCGCCGGCCGCGCGAGCTGAGCTGCGTGCCGCCGTTGAGGATCAATTGACCCGGGTCGTGCGCCGGCACCGGCGCCGGCGGCGCTGCGGGTGCCGGCCTGCTGGCGTCAAGCAGGATCTGCCCGCCGTGGCGTGCGCCGGAGGCGTCGAGCGTGGCGCCCGTGACCTCGATCTGCGCGGCCTGGATCTCGATGCGGCCGCCGTCGGCGACCGGTGCCGGGGCCTCCACGACCGACGTATCCACCCCCGGCGCTGCCGCGGGGGCGGCGGCCGGCGCAGGCGCCGGGCTCGCGGCCGCGACGACGCGGCCCGAGACCGCCACCTCGCCGCTCGCGCGCACGCGCACGCTGCCGCCCTTCGCGGCCCCGCCGGCGTCGAGCGCGCCGGTCGCGGCCTGGGTGAAGCGGCCGGCGGCGACGGCGATCGCGCCGCCTTCCTGGCTCGGCGCCACCACGCCGCGCGCTTCGACGAGGCCGCTGTTGACGACCTCGGGCGCGCTCAGGCTGACCTGACCGGCCGGCCCTTCGGCGCTGCGGTCGGCGATGGCATTGGCGACGATCTGGCCGCTGTTCTCGATGCGGTCGGACGCATCGAGCACGATGCGCCCGCCGCGCTGCGACAGGCCGGTCGCCTCGAGGCGGCCGCTGTTGCGGATCACGCCGCCCTGCACCCGGTCGACCGCCTGCGCGCTGAGCAGGATCAACCCGCCGGGGGCGAGCACGGCGCTGCGGTTGTCGACCAGCGCCTGGATCGTCGAGGGCTCGACGCGCAGGCCGGCCAGCGTGTGCTTGCCGTCGAACTGCAGCTCGAAGGCCTCGCCCGCCGCCAGCGCCGCCGTGCCCATGCGGGCCAGGATCACGCCCTGGTGGCGCACCTCGGGCGCGAGCAGCGCGATGTAGCCGCCGAGCGCGGCGCGCAGCTCGCCCTCGTTGACGACGCTGCCGGTGGCGCCCTGGCGCTCGAACCTGGCGCGCCCGGCCATGAAGTCGTCGAGGCTGATGCGGTGCGTGGTCGCGACCAGGCCGCCGACGTCGACGCTGGCGCCGGGGGCGAAGTACACGCCGTTCGGGTTCGACAGGAACACCTGCCCGTTGGCATTGATGCGGCCGAAGATGCGGCTCGCCTCGCCGCCCTGCACGCGGTTGAGCGCGACGGCGTCGGCCGAAGGCTGCACGAAGTCGACCTGGGCCTTGGCGCCGACGTCGAAGCTGCGCCAGTCGATCGCCGCGCGCGGGCTCTGCTGCGTGACCGTCATCGTCGCGCCCGACTGCGCGATGCCCGCCTGCCCGGCCACCACCTGGCCGCCGCTCGGCAGCGCCGTGGGCGCCGGCGGCAGTGGCGCGGTCTGCGCGCTGGCCATGCCTGCCAGGCCGAGCGCCAGCCCCAGCATGGACCCGACGAGCGCCAGCACGGCCGAGGCGCGCTTGCCGCAGGCCCGCACCCGCTCGGCGACGGCCACCCAGGAGGCGAGTCTCTCGTTCCAGACGAGTCGGTAGGTCTTGTTCATGCGAAGTCTCGAGAGGAGGCTGATGCCGGCGCGCTGCCGCCAGGGGTGGGGCCGGGACGATCGGAGCTGGGAGGTCGCTTCAGAACGGCACGCTGGCCTGGACCCAGAGGCGGTTGCGCTTCAAGGTCCCGTCGGCGTCCTTGCCGTCGGGGCCGGCGAGCGCGTTGTGGCCGATCCGGTGGGCCAGCACGGCCTGGACGCGCACGCCGCGCGGGCCGTCCCAGCTCGCGCCGACGCCGGCGCCCTTGAGCGTCTGGCGCGGCCCGACTTCGGCCTGGCTCACCCGGCCGGCATCGACGAAGCCGCTCAGCGTCACCGCCGGGTGCGCGCGCCAGCGCAGCTCGAGGCTGGCCAGCGCGCCGCGGCTGCCGCCGGCCTCGTTGACCGGATAGGCACGCACGCCCTCGGGCCCACCGAGGTAGAGGCGCTCGGAGGAGTCGAGGTCCTTGTTCGTGTACTGGCCGCTGACCGACGCCTGCAGCGTGAGGCCGTGCTTGAGGGTCTGCTGGCGCGCGACGGCGCCGCGCAGCACGCCGAAGCTGCCGGCCAGCGCGGGGTTCTCGCCGGGCTCGAGCGCGCCCTGCGTCACCCGGCCCTGGGTCCAGCCGAGCGAGAAACGGTTGGCACCGCCACCGCCCAGGTCGTCGTAGAGGTTGCCGCTCATCCCCGCGGTCAGCGCGCCCACGCCGTAGCGCGACTGCACCGAGCCGAGCGCGTGGTTGCGGAAGCGCTTGCGCTCGTAGCCCAGCGTCAGGTAGAGGTTGCGCGAGCGCTCGCGCAGCAGCGGATACGAGAGGTCGGCCCCGGCGGCGAGCGAATCGCCGTGGGCATCGAGCCGCTTGAAGTCGTCGCCGACGAGGCGGTAGTCGAGGTAGGAGGCGTGGAGGCCGCCGCGCAGGCCGTTCGACCCGATCGGCACGCTGTAGCCGGCGCGCACATAGTCGCTGCCGCGGCTGTGGAGCAGGTCGCCGCGCGCCTGGTCACCCTGACGCAGCGGGCTGTCGACGCGCAGCGTCGCCCGCACGCGGGCGGTGCCGGTGGAGCGCGCGCCCGCGTTGTCGACGCCGATCTCGCCGCCCGCGAGCGGCTCGTCGCGCACCGCCAGCACCAGGGCCGTCTCGCCGTCGGTGGCGCCGGGCGCCAATGCGCCGCTGACCGCCACGCCGGGCAGGTCGTCGGCCAGCAGCAGCGCGCGGTCGAGCGCGGCCGCGGCGATCGGCTCGCCGGTGGCCTGCTGCGCGTCGACGATCGCCAGGATCCGCGCCGGGTCGACCCGGTTCGCCTCGTCGGCCGATTCGATCCGGGCGCCGCCGAAGCGCGCCTCGACCACCTGGATCGTGACGATGCCGTCGGTCACGTCCTGCTTCGGCAGGTAGGCGCGCGCGATCCAGCCCGCCTCGCGGTAGGCGCCCGCCACCGAGCGGGTGGCCTCCTGCAGTTGCGCAAAGCCGATCGGATGGCCGATGTAGGGCTCGACCACGCCCCGCAGGCGCACCTCGTCGACCAGCACGGCGCCGGCGAAGCGGAAGGCCTGGACGGTGAGGGTCGCGCCTTCCGGCAGCGTCAGCGACGCGGGCTCGGCGGGCGCGAGCGGCTCGGCACGCGGCGGCAGAGGCTCCTGCAGCTGCTGCTCGATCTGCTGGCGCAGCGCGCCGGCGTCGGGTAGCGCCTGCGCAAAGGCCGGGCCCTGGCCGAGGGCCAGCAAGACCGTCATCACGATGGCAAAGATGGATACACGCACGCCTGTCACCCCACGGGCCTTTCGGTAGGCGCGACTATTCAAGGCTGCAGATCACCCCAAAGAGGGGAAAAGACGGGGTGAATGCGACCCAGATCCAGGCCGAAACCTGCGCCCTCAGCGGGCCGTGACGCAGGTCGCGGGCCCTCGGCCGGTGGCCGCGAGGGCTCCTCAGCGCGGAAGGCGGACGCCCCGCGTGGCCGCCAGGGCCTTGCGGGACAGGGCCAGCTCGGCAAGCAGCCAGTCGCGGAAGGCCGTGAGCGGCGCCCACTCGCGCAAGGCGGGCGGGTAGGCGAGCCAGTAGACCTCGACCTCCTCGTCCGGCAGCGCCAGCGGCGACAGCTGCACCAGCCGCCCGTCGTGCAGCGCGTCGGCGGCGAGCAGGCCGCGGGCGAGCGTGATGCCCAGGTCCTGCTCGACCGCCTGCAGCATCAGGCCGGCGTCGTTGAAGGACGCCACCGGGTTCGCGCGCATCGCGATGCCTGCGAGCGCGAACCAGCGTTGCCACAGCCGCGCCTCGCCCAGCAGCGGCTCGCGCGCCAGCGCCTCGGCCGGCTTGCCGGCCAGCCGCGCCGCGGCGGCGCGCGAGCCGACCGGCACCAGCGGCGAGTCGATCAGCGCCTCCGCCTCGAGCCCGCGCCAGTGGCCGCCGCCCTGTCGTACCGCGGCGTGGAAGCCCTCGCGCTCGAGGTCGACGATGTCCTGCGAGGCATGCACGTCGATCACGACCGACGGATGGGCCTCGCGCCACTTGGCCATCCGCGGCAGCAGCCAGCGCTGGGCGAACGACGGCAGCAGCGTGACGCGCAGTTGCTGCTCGCCTCCCGCGGCGACCGCGGCAGCGGCACGCACGCCGTCGTCGATCAGGTCGAGCGCCGGCTCCACCGCCTGCAGCAGCGCGACGCCCGCCGCG
The DNA here is from genome assembly GCA_035911095.1 of Ideonella sp. Lineage (GTDB taxonomy): Bacteria > Pseudomonadota > Gammaproteobacteria > Burkholderiales > Burkholderiaceae_C > JAMHWF01. The sequence goes on from JAMHWF010000107.1 coordinate 54,402, forward strand.
TTGAGGACGATCCGCCGGCCACGGCGGTCGAACAGCGGATGCCCGAGCTGCGCCTCGAGCAGGCGGACCTGCTGGCTGAGTGCACTGTGGGTCAGATGCAACGCTTCCGCCGCGGCGCGCAGGTTCTGCAGCCGCGCGACGACGCGGAAGGTGGGCAGCACGTGGAGCGGCAGATGCGCCATTTCACTGGGGCGGATCGGATGGAGCGCGTGTCTGGTAAGTTTTTCGAACCAGCATGGCCAGATGATATCGACATCTATCCGCTTAATGCAGGCCTATGCTTACCAGTACCCATAGGAACTGCAATGAACTTCTTCTCTCGTCAATTCGCGTTTGCACTCGTCGGCCAGACCCCTACCGGCGCGCCGCGCCGGGCCCTCGCCGCGTGGTTCGCGGCCCTCGCCGGCCGCGCCCGGCACGCGGCTGCCCGGCGGCGCGAGCGCGCCGGGCTGCATGCGCTGCTCGACCTCGATGCGCGGACGCTGCGCGACATCGGCGCCGGGCCCGAGCTGCAGGCCGTCGCGACCGAGCGCAGCCGCACGCGCGGGCTGAGGCTGCAGATGGCGGGCCTGCGGGCGACGTCGCCCAACACGGTGTGGTGACACACCGCTTGCCGCTGCCGGGTCGCTCGTCTACCGTGCGGGGCTTCGCCCACAGACACGGACCCCGCACATGGCCTGCCGCGCCGACCGCCGCCCTTCCGCTTCACCGCTGCTCACCCTGTTCGCCGTCGGCGCTGCATTGACACTCGCGGCCTGCCAATCGGCGCCGCCGGTGGCGCCGGCCAGCGCACCTGCCCCGGCGCCGGTCGTGGCGCCCCCGCCACCGACACCGGCCGCGCCAGCGGTGGCCGCGGCGCCCGCGGCCGCTCCGGCGGCGGCGCCGTTGGGCTTCTTCGTCACCAGCCGCAACCCGGGCCAGGGCGGTGACCTCGGCGGGCTCGAGGGCGCCGACCAGTTCTGCCGCGCGCTCGCCACCGAGGTGGGCGCCGGCCACCGCGACTGGCGCGCCTATCTGAGCACCAGCGACACCGGCCGTGCGCTGGCGGTCAACGCGCGCGACCGCATCGGCAACGGCCCCTGGTACAACGCGCGCGGCGTGCTGATCGCGAGCACTCTCGAGGCGCTGCACGAGCAGAACGCGATCAACAAGGAGACGGCGCTGGACGAGCGCGGCCAGGTCGTCAGCGGCCGGGGCGACCCGGTCAATGCGCACGACATCCTGACCGGCTCCTCGCCCGCCGGCCGCGCGTTGCAGGCAGACCCCGACGCGACCTGCGCCAACTGGACCTCGAGCGACGCGGGCTCGGCGGTCGTCGGCCACCACGACCGCACCGGGCTCGACGCGAGCGAGGCCGCGCGCTCCTGGAACGCCTCGCACCGCAGCCGCGGCTGCAGCCTCGACGCGCTACGCGGCACCGGCGGCAGCGGGCTGTTCTACTGCTTCGCGGCCGACTGACGCCCGCCCTGCCTGCCAGGCGCGGCCCTGCCTCTCAGGCTCTCAGCCCACGGCCGCCACCGCGGGCGCGTCCTGCGCCCGCGCTGCCGCCAGCCCGCGCAGCACGTCGCCGACGACGATCACCGCCGGGCTGCCGAGGCCCGACGCGCCGACGTCCTCTTCGAGACGCGCCAGCGTCGTGACGAGTTCGCACCGCGACGGCAGGCTCGCGTCCTGCACCACGGCGCAGGGCGTGTCCTCCGGCAGGCCTTGCTGCAGCCCGCGCCGGATCTGCCCGAGGCTCGAGACGCCCATGTAGATCACCAGCGTCAGGCAGGCGCGCCAGGCGGTGTCGGCGAGCAGCGGCCAGTCGGTGCCGCCGATGCCGTCCGCATCGGCACGCGCATGGCCGGTGATGAAGACGACGCCGTGCGCATGGTCGCGGTGCGTCAGCGGCACGCCGAGCGAGGTCACGGCGGCCAGCCCGGCGGTGATGCCGTTGACCACCTCGCAGTCGATGCCGGCCTCGCGCAGGTGCTCGACCTCTTCCCCTCCGCGACCGAAGACGAAGGGGTCGCCGCCCTTCAGGCGCACGACGGTCTCGCCCTCGCGCACCGCCGTCACCATCAGCTTCTCGATGAAGGCCTGCGGCGTGCTGCGGCAGCCGCCGCGCTTGCCGACGTGGACGATGCGCGCACCGGGCCGGGCATGGGCCAGGACGGCCTCGCCGACCAGGTCGTCGACGAAGATCACCGTCGCCTCCGCGATCGCCTTCACCGCCTTCAGCGTCAGCAGCTCGGGGTCGCCGGGGCCGGCGCCGACCAGCGTGCAGCGTCCGCCCGCCAGCGGCAGGCGACCGATCGGGCCGCGGCGAGCGGGGACGCTGGCGTGCAGCGGCGAACGCGGCAGCGGCGTGACGGAAGGGGGTGTGCGGTCGGCGCTCATGCTGCGGCTCTGCCTGTTCTGTGTTCGGGGTTCGGGTCTGTGGGGCGCCGGGCTCAACCGGCCAGTTGCGCCGCCTCGACCGGCGTGTCCCGCACGAGGCGGCGCAGTTCGGGCAGGCAGGAGCCGCAGTTGGTGCCGCACTGCAGCGCGCCCTGCAGCGCAGAGAGGCGCTCGTCGGCGTCGCCGTGGCAGCGCGCGAGCGTCTCGGTGATCCGCGTCTCGGCGACGCCGAAGCAGCTGCAGACGACCTTGCCGCGCGCCACGATGCCGGCCGGCGCGGCGGCGCCCGGGCGCAGCAGCTGACGCCCGAAGGCCTGCGCCGGCGCCTGCGACTGCAGCAGCGATCGGATCCAGGCCTCGGCGCTGGTGTCACCGGCGAGCAGGAAGCCTTCGAGCCGCGCCTCGTCGGGCGGCGCATCGGCCAACCCCGCCTCCACCGCGCGCAGCAGGCGCACCGCGCGGTGCTGGCCCTGGCGCGGGTCGACATAGCGCAGGCTGCCGGGCACCGCCAGGCCGAGCAGCGCCTCGATGCGTTCGAGCAGCGCGGCGGGCACCGGTGCCGCGGCCGCGGCGCGGAAGATCAGCCCGCTGCGGTCGACCTGCCCGCCGGCGAGCGAGCCGGCGCTGGCAAAGGGCACGCAGCTCGCGAAGCCGAAGGACGGCATCAGCTCGCGTAGCGCGCGCTGCACGGCCATCACCTCGGCGTCGGGCAGCCAGGCCAGGCCGAGCAGCGACCAGGGCAGCTCGGCCTTCGCGACCCGTACCGCGGCGTGCTTCAGCTCGGGCTGCTTCGAGTCCGGGCAGAAGGCGGGCGTGGTCACCGCGTTGATGCCGGTGAGCGGCTCGCCCTTCAGCCCGGTGCCGCCGACGAACTCGGGGCCCCAGTGCATCGGCACGAAGAGCTGCGACAGGCTCACCTCGGTGCTGCCCTGCAGCGGCAGCACGATCGCGCCGCGCCGCGAGGCGATCGAGACCAGGTCGCCGTCGCGCAGCTGGCGGCGCAGCATGTCCTGCGGGTGCATCTGTACGACCGGCTCGGCGACATGGCCGAACAGGCGACCGATCGTGCCGGTGCGGCTCATGCCATGCCACTGGTCGCGCAGGCGCCCGGTGACGAGCGAGAACGGGAAGCGCGCATCGCGCGGCTCGGCCACCGGCCGGTACGGCGTGGCGACGAACTTCGCCCGGCCATCGGCGGTGACGAAGCGGCCGTCCTCGTAGAGGCGCGCGCGCCCGGTGATGGCCCCCGCCGGGAACGGCCACTGCTGCGGGCCCTGCGCGTCGAGCGTCGCCCAGGACAGGCCGGTGATGTCGAGGTCGCGCCCGCGCGTGCTCTCGCGGTGCTCGTTCCAGATCGCCTCGGCGCCGGCATCGCCGTCGAGCGCGTACGGGAAGAGGCTCGTCGCGCTGCGCCTCGGCAGCTGCGCCTCGAGGCGCTGCGCGAAGTCGACCGCGGCCGACCAGTCGTGCCGCGCCTCGCCCGGTGGCGGCACCGCCGGGCGCACGCGCGAGATGCGGCGCTCGCTGTTGGTCACGGTGCCGCTCTTCTCGCCCCAGCTCGTCGCCGGCAGGAGCAGGTCGGCGTAGGCGCAGGTCGCGGTCGTCGCGTAGGCCTCCTGCACGACGACGTACTCGGCACGTTCGAGCGCGCGCCGCACCATCGCCTGGTCGGGGATCGAGTGCGCGGGGTTCGTGCAGGCGATCCACAGCGCCTTCACCTGGCCGTCGGCCGCGGCCTCGAACATCTCGATCGCCGACTTGCCGGGCCGGGCCGGCACCTCGTGCAGGCCCCAGAGCGCGGCGACCTCGGCGCGCTGCGCCGGATCGGCGAGGTCGCGGTGCGCCGACAGCAGGTTGGCCAGCCCGCCGACCTCGCGCCCGCCCATCGCATTCGGCTGGCCGGTGAGCGAGAACGGCCCGGCGCCGGGCCGCCCGATCTGCGCCGTGGCCAGGTGCAGGTTGATCAGTGCGGCGTTCTTCGCGGTGCCCGACGAGGACTGGTTGAGCCCCATGCAGTACAGGCTCAGCGTCGCGGGCGAGGTCGCGAAGAGGCGCGCCGCCTCGAACAGCTCGGCCTGCTCGATGCCGCAGACCTGGGCCACCTTCTCCGGCGTGCAGTCACGCACCAGGGCCTTCAGCGCGTCGAAGCCCTGGGTGTGGGCGGCGATGTACTCGGGCTGCGTCCAGCCCTCCCACAGCATCAGGTGCAGCATGCCGTGGAACAGCATCACGTCGGTGCCGGGCTGCAGGCGCAGGTGCAGGTCGGCGATCTCGCAGGTGTCGGTGCGGCGCGGGTCGGCGACGATGATCTTCATCGCCGGGTTCGCGCGCCTCGCGTCCTCGATGCGCCGGAACAGGATCGGGTGCGCCCAGGCCGCGTTGCTGCCGACGATGAACAGGCAGCCGGCGTGGTTGACGTCGTCGTAGCAGGCCGGCGGCGAATCGGCGCCCAGCGTCTGCTTGTAGCCGGCCACCGCGCTGCTCATGCACAGGCGCGAGTTGGTGTCGATGTTGTTGGTGCCGACCAGGCCCTTGGCGAGCTTGTTGAAGACGTAGTAGTCCTCGGTCAGCAGCTGGCCCGAGACGTAGAAGCCGACGGCGTCCGGCCCGTCCTGCGTGATGACGCGCGCGAAGACCTCGGCCGCCTCGTCGAGCGCGGCATCCCAGCCGAGCGGCTGCGGCGCCTCGCCGCGACGCGCGCGGCGCATCGGCTGCAGCAGCCGCGTCTGGCGCGTCAGCGTCGCGGTCGCCGTCAGGTGCAGCGTCGAGCCCTTGGTGCACAGGCGGCCGAAGTTGGCCGGGTGCGAAGGGTCGCCGCGCACGCCGGTGATCGCGCCGCCCTCGGTCTCGACGATCACCCCGCAGCCCACGCCGCAATAGGGGCAGGTCGAGCGTGTCTCCTCCATCGCCTGCTTCTGCCTTTGCCGTCGGGTGTCAGGGCTGGTGTGAGCGTCGGGCGGGGAGGCTCAGGCGCCGTGCGGCGCCTGGACCTCGAAGCTCTCGTCACCGAGCGCGCCGCCCCGCGCGGGCGCGCCCGGGCCGGCCCGCGGCGCAACGAGGTCGATCGCGTGCGTGGCCAGCTCCTCGCTGTCCAGCATCACCACACCCTCCTCCACGCGGCAGGCGAAGCTCGGCACGCAGCCTTCGTCGGGTGCCTTCGCGCAGCCGTCGTCGAGGCCGATCGTCCAGTTGTGCAGCGGGCAGGCCACGCTGCTGCCGAAGACGATGCCCTGGCTCAGCGGGCCGCCCTTGTGCGGGCAGCGGTCGAGCAGCGCAAACACCTCGTTCTGGTCGTTGCGGAAGATCGCGACGTCCAGGCCCTGGTCGCGCGCCACGCGGCGCGAGCCGAGCACGGGGATGTCGTCAACCTGGCAGATGGGGGTCCATTGGCTCATGTTCATGGGGCTTTCTCTGTAATCAGGACTTCAGGTTGGCGTAAAGCTCGGTGACGCGGTCCATCACGCTGAGCAGGTTCTCGCTGGTGACAAACACGTCCGACATCGGCTTGGCGGAGGCGGCGGCACC
>JAMHWF010000108.1:0-1437 GCA_035911095.1 Ideonella sp.
CATCAGCCGCGGCCAGACCCTCCTGCCCATGCGCGCCGCCGGCTCGCGCGACCCCGAGGTGTTCGCCCGCCCGGACGTGTTCGACCTCCACCGCCCAGACCTCGACGCCACCCACAACTTCGGCCTCGGGCCCCACACCTGCCTCGGGGCCCACCTCGCCCGCCTCGAGGCCGAGGTCGTGGTGCCGACGATCTTGCAGCATCTCCCGAACATGCGCCTCGCGGGCCCGCCCGAGTTCACGCCGCACCTGTTCTTCCGCGTGATGCATCGCCTGCCCGTGCACCGCCAGAGTTGATACGATGAATGTATGCTCGTTCGTATGTGCCTCGTTTCGCCGCTCGCCTGCCTGCTCGCCTGCGCCGGCGCGGAGCCCGTGACAGCACCCACAAGACCCACGCCGACACCACCAGCCAGGGCCGCGGCAGAGGAGCTCCTCCCCGACCCGATCACACGGCCGCTGGACCTCGGCCAGGCGCGTCAGGAGGCCTCGCGCCTGGCGCGTGCCGCCTTCACCGCCCGCAAGGACATCGTCGACGCTGGCGGCAAGCCGGTGGCGACACCCGCCTTTCCGGCCGACGAGTTCCTCGGCGGACTCGTCGGCGATCGCTGGCAGCTGCGCATCGAGCCACCCGCGGGCGCGTGGACCCGGGTCTCGTTCGGCCGCTTCGGCGAGCGCCCCGAGGTCGAGGTCGGCTTCGCCAGCGAATGAGCGATCAGCCGGCGAACTGCCGGTGCTGCGAGATCCGCGTCAACGCGTCCGCCGGCGCGTCCGCCGGCAACGCCGCCGACGAGCGCCCAAGCCGGGCCAGCCAGCGCAGGTCCAGCGGGCGCGCCAGATCCTCGGGCCGCAGCGCCGCGCAGGTGCCCACCCGCTGCTCGCCGCTCGCATCGCCGGCGCCGACAAAAAAACCTGCCAGCAGCAGCGCCGCCCGCGTCGCCGTCGCGCCGCTGTAGGTGTGCAGCGTCACCCCGACCCGGCAGCAGCGGCGCACCGCCGCGAACGCGGCCACCGACCACAGCGTCGGGTTTTGCCGCGCCGAGTAGGGGTCCCAAAACACCAGGTCCGCCGCGTCCTCGGGCTCGCCCGCCAGCGTGTCGGGCAGCTCGCCCGGCACCAGGCGCCAGCGTGTCCGCGCCGTCGCATGCTCGCCGCGCCCCAGCAGCGCGCGCGCGGCCTCCCCGGCCCTGCCCGCGAGCCCGAAGCTCTCCGCGTGTTCGGGCCGCAGCGCCAGCGAGAGCGCGTCGAGGCTGCGCTCGAAGCTCACGATCGTCAGCGGCCGCGCCGTCGCCGGCAGCGCCTCGGACACCTGCCACGCCGCGATCGCGTTGGAGGCCGCCCCGAGCCCGACGTCGAGCAACACCAGCGGCTCCTCGCCGCCCGCGGCCAGGCGCGCCGCCAGCCGCGACGGCTCACAATAGAGGCGCGCCGCCTCGATC